>NZ_JBIVHW010000006.1:0-400226 GCF_044749405.1 Pseudomonas sp. NPDC089422 | reverse complement strand
TGAATTTCAAGGAGTTTGTCGTTCCGATGTCGCTGGAAGTGGGGCGCATTATAAGGGGATTCGAAAGCGCGTCAACCCTTAATTTCAAGAAACTTCAATATCGCTGAAAACAAAGCGGGGAGGCCTGTCGGCCTCCCCGCTTCTATATAGCTACACCACCAGGCTATCACTCTGCCTTGAGGGTAACCCGGCCAAACGACTTCTTGCCCGCCTGGCACACATGGGTTGCACCAAGGACGAACATGAAGTCCTTGTCGACCACTGCGCCATCGACCTTCACCGCACCACCACTGAGCAGGTCACGCGCCTGCGCCGAGTTCTTCACCAGGCCCGCACGGTTCAGCACGGCAGCGATCGGCAAGTCTTCAGCCGCGGCCACTTCAATCTCCGGCAGGTCTTCCGGCAGCTCGCCTTCCTTCATGCGGTTACCCGCCGCACGATGAGCATTGGCCGCTGCCTCTTCACCATGGAAGCGCGCAACGATCTCTTCGGCCAGCTTGATCTTGATGTCACGCGGGTTCGCGCCATTGGCAACGTCGGCGCGGAACTGCTCGATCTCTTCCATCGAGCGAAAGCTCAGCAGCTCGAAGTAACGCCACATCAGGGTGTCCGGGATCGACACCAGCTTGCTGTACATCACACCCGGCGCTTCCTGGATGCCGACATAGTTACCCAGCGACTTGGACATCTTCTTCACGCCATCAAGCCCTTCGAGCAATGGCATGGTCACGATGTTCTGAGCTTCCTGACCATAGGAACGCTGCAACTCGCGCCCCATCAGCAGGTTGAACTTCTGATCGGTACCGCCCAGCTCCACATCAGCCTTCAGCGCCACGGAATCGTAGCCCTGCACCAACGGGTAGAGGAACTCATGGATGGCGATCGGCTGGTTGGTGGTGTAGCGCTTGTCGAAGTCGTCACGCTCGAGCATGCGCGCAACGGTGTACTGCGATGCCAGGCGAATGAAGTCGGCCGGCGTCAGCTTGTCCATCCAGGTGGAATTGAACGCAACTTCAGTCTTGGCCGGGTCGAGAATCTTGAACACTTGCTGCTTATAGGTCTCGGCGTTCTCCAGCACCTGCTCGCGGGTCAGCGGCGGACGCGTGGCGCTCTTGCCGCTCGGGTCACCGATCATGCCGGTGAAGTCACCGATCAGGAAGATGACCTGATGCCCCAGTTCCTGGAACTGGCGCAGCTTGTTGATCAGTACCGTATGCCCCAGGTGCAGGTCAGGCGCAGTCGGATCGAAGCCTGCCTTGATACGCAGAGGCTGGCCGCGCTTGAGCTTCTCGACCAGTTCCGACTCGACCAACACCTCTTCCGCACCGCGCTTGATAAGCGCCAGCTGCTCTTCAACCGACTTCATAGACAGACCCGCAAGGCTCAGATTCAAAGGGAGCCAACCATACAAGATCGGCCATCAATTACAAGTTTCGAAATGAAATGTGACCCGACCGACGCGTCACGGCGTCTACGCGCCCTTGCGCGAAAGTAGATTTGGTTATATTTTATACAGTTATTTCATCTTCATCATGTCATTCATCTTTTCCATATTCATTTTTCTTCAAAGTCACCTTACCTATGACCAACGAAACGCCTAAAGCGCCCCCGCTTTATCCGAAAAGCCATCTGTTGGCCGCCAGCGGCATCGCCGCCCTGCTCAGCCTGGCGCTGCTGGTATTTCCTTCCAGCGAAGTCGAAGCCAAGAAGACCACCCTCAGCCTGGAGCTGGAAAGCCCGGCCGAACAGTTGAAGGATGAGTCCACCGCCGCCCCGCTGGTACAGACCCAGGCCGAACAGGGCTCTCCCTTCGCCCAGATCGACGGCGCTGAAACCGACACCGAGCAGGCAGCACAAGAAGCGCCCGCCGCCGAGAAGAAGCCCGAAGTCAAGGAACCAGGTCACCGCGAAGTGACCGTTTCCCGTGGCGACACGCTGTCTACCCTGTTCGCCAAGGTCGGCCTGCCGGCCAATGCGGTGCACGACCTGCTGGCCAGCAACAAGCAAGCCAAGCAGTTCAGCCAGCTGAAGCATGGCCAGGTGCTGCAGTTCGAACTCGACAAGGATGGCCAGCTGGCCAGCCTGCACAGCAAGGTCAGCAACCTCGAAACCATCCGCCTGACCAAGACCGCCAAGGGCTATACCTTCGACCGCGAGATCAGCAAGCCGGTGGTCCGTACCGCTTACGCCCACGGCGTGATCAAGAGTTCGTTGTCGGCCTCGGCCCAGCGCGCCGGCCTGTCCCACAGCATGACCATGGACATGGCCAAGGTCCTGGGTTACGACATCGATTTCGCCCAGGATATCCGCCCGGGCGACGAGTTCGACGTGGTCTACGAGCAGAAGGTCATGGACGGCAAGGTGGTCGGCACCGGCAACATCCTGTCGGCACGCTTCACCAATCGCGGCAAGACCTACACCGCCGTGCGCTATACCAACAAGCAGGGCAACACCAGCTACTACACCGCCGACGGCAACAGCCTGCGCAAGGCGTTCATCCGTACCCCGGTCGACTTCGCCCGCATCAGCTCGCGCTTCTCCGCCGGCCGCAAGCACCCGATCCTGAACAAGATCCGCGCGCACAAGGGCGTGGACTATGCCGCCCCGCGTGGCACGCCTATCAAGGCAGCCGGTGATGGTCGCATCGAACTGGCTGGCCGCCGCGGTGGTTACGGCAACACCGTGGTCATCGCCCACGGCAATAGTTACAAGACCCTTTACGGCCACATGCAAGGCTTTGCCAAGGGCATCAAGACCGGTAGCAACGTGAAGCAGGGCCAGATCATCGGTTACATCGGTACTACTGGCCTGTCGACCGGCCCGCATCTGCACTACGAGTTCCAGGTCAACGGCGTGCACGTCGACCCGCTGAGCCAGAAGGTGCCGATGGCTGACCCGATCGCCAAGAACGAACGTCAGCGCTTCCTGCAGCAAAGCCAACCACTGATTGCCCGCATGGACCAGGAAAAGGCCACCATGCTCGCAGCGAACAAGCGCTGAACCATGGCGCTTTATCTGGGGGTGATGTCCGGCACCAGCCTCGACGGCCTGGACATCGCCCTGATCGATCAAGGCGAGCAGCTTCAGTTGCTCGCCACTCACTACCTCCCCATGCCGACCGACCTGCGCCAGGAGCTGCTCAGCCTTTGCAGCAGCGGCCCTGACGAGATTGCCCGCGCCGCGCTGGCAGAAAACCGCTGGGCCAGCCTGGCAGGTGAAGGTGTACAGCAATTGCTGGCCAGGCAAGGGCTGCAGGCCGATGTCATCCGCGCCATCGGCAGCCATGGCCAGACCATCCGTCATGAGCCGGCTCGCGGTTTCACCGTGCAGATCGGCAACCCGGCGCTGCTCGCCGAGCTTACCGGCATCAGCGTGGTCGCCGACTTCCGCCGTCGCGATGTAGCGGCAGGCGGCCAGGGTGCGCCCCTGGTACCGGCCTTCCATGAATCCCTGTTCAGTCACCTCGGCCAGCGCCTGGCGGTGCTCAATGTGGGTGGTTTCAGCAACCTGAGCCTGATAGAACGCAGCAAGCCCGTGCATGGCTTCGACTGCGGGCCAGGCAACGTACTGCTGGACGCCTGGATCGAGCGCAAACGTGGCCAGGCCTATGATGCCGATGGTGCCTGGGCTGCCAGTGGCAAGGTGCAAGGCGATTTGCTCAGCAGCCTGCTGAGTGACCCGTTCTTTGCCGGCAGCGGCCCGAAAAGCACCGGCCGCGAGGTATTCAACCTGCCCTGGCTGGATGGCCACCTGGCGGGTCTGCCTGCCTACCGTGAAGAAGATGTGCAGGCCACCCTGCTGGAGCTGACCGCACGCAGCATCATCGAGTCGCTGCACAATGCCCAGCAAGGCACCGAGGCGCTGCTGGTCTGCGGCGGCGGCGCACGCAATGGCGCCCTGATGGCTCGGCTTGCCGAACTGCTGCCAAAGGCCCGGGTTACCAGCACCGGCGCCCATGGCGTGGACCCGGACTGGGTCGAGGCCATGGCCTTTGCCTGGCTCGCCCACTGCTGCCTTGAAGGCATTGCCGCCAATCGCCCCAGCGTGACGGCGGCCAAGGGGCTACGCGTACTCGGCGCGATCTACCCGGCCTGATCCCAGGTCAGAATGCAAAACGCCGCGCAATAGCGCGGCGTTTTCGTACAGCCTGGCTTCAGATCGAGAACGAGGAACCACAGCCGCAGGTAGTCGCGGCATTCGGGTTCTTGATCACGAAACGCGAACCTTCCAGGCCTTCCTGGTAGTCCACTTCGGCACCGGCCAGATACTGGAAGCTCATCGGGTCGACCACCAGCGAAACACCTTCACGCTCGACAATGGTGTCATCTTCGGCCACGTCTTCATCGAAGGTGAAACCGTACTGGAAGCCCGAGCAGCCGCCACCGGTGACGAACACGCGCAGCTTCAGGCGGTCATTGCCTTCTTCGGAAACCAGGTTCTTCACCTTTTGCGCGGCGCCGTGGGTGAATTCCAAAGCCGTAGGGGTGAAGGTTTCGACGCTCATGTTGATTCTCCCGGCGCAGTAGCCGCCATAAAACTCGATGACGCGCATTATCCGCTTCTCCGAGAAAATTGGTCAAGAATTGTGCGGCTTTAGTCGCGACAAACAAAAAGGCCCGCACATGGCGGGCCTTATCCATCAGCAAGCGCTTACGGCAGCAGGCCGGCATGGGACAGGCCCATGCGCTCGTCCAGGCCGAACAGGATGTTGAGGTTCTGCACTGCCTGGCCCGACGCGCCCTTGACCAGGTTGTCGATCACCGACAGCACCACCACCAGATCGCCACCCTGCGGACGGTGAACGGCGATACGGCAGACGTTGGCACCACGCACACTGCGGGTTTCCGGGTGGCTACCGGCCGGCATCACGTCGACGAACGGCTCATCGGCATAGCGTTTCTCGAACAGCGCCTGCAGGTCGACCGACTTGTCGGCGACGGTCGCATACAGGGTGGCGTGGATACCACGGATCATCGGGGTCAGATGCGGTACGAAGGTCAGTCCGATGTCCTTGCCAGCAGCCAGGCGCAGGCCTTGGCTGATCTCAGGCAGGTGACGGTGGCCCTTGACCGCGTAGGCCTTCATGCTTTCGCCGGCCTCACAGAACAGCGAACCGACCGCTGCACCGCGGCCAGCACCGCTGACGCCCGACTTACAGTCGGCAATCAGCCGCGAAGGGTCGGCCAGGCCGGCTTCCAGCAGCGGCAGGAAGCCCAGCTGGGTGGCAGTTGGGTAGCAACCCGGCACCGCAATCAGGCGCGCCTGGCGGATCTTTTCACGGTTGACTTCAGGCAGGCCGTAGACGGCGTCCTTGAGCAGCTCTGGAGCGCCATGGGGCTGGCCGTACCATTTGCCCCATTCGGTCGCGTCCTGCAGGCGGAAGTCTGCGGACAGGTCGATGACCTTGGTCCCGGCAGCCAGCAATTCGCCAGCCAGGGCATGGGCGACACCGTGCGGGGTAGCGAAGAACACCACGTCGCAGGCGGCCAGGGTCTTGCTGTCCGGCACGCTGAAAGCCAGGCCGTCATAGTGACCGCGCAGGTTCGGATACATGTCGGCGACCGCCACGCCCGCTTCGGAGCGCGAAGTGATGACCGCCACTTCGGCCTGTGGATGCTGTGCCAGCAGACGCAACAGTTCGACGCCGGTGTAACCCGTGCCGCCGACGATACCGACCTTGATCATAACGCTTGCCCCTTATCAACGAGCCGTCTGGAAAGCGCACGATAATAGGGGCGCAAAGCGCCTGTAACAACTCTTGGGGTGCCCCTTCGGCCCCTTGGGCTCTACTATCTGACGACCGTGATTACCTGAAGGAACTCCCTCCATGCTTTACCTATGGATCAAAGCGCTGCATATCGTCAGCGTGGTCTGCTGGTTCGCCGGCCTGTTCTATCTGCCCAGGCTGTTCGTCTACCACGCCCAGAGCCAGGACAGCATCAGCCAGGAGCGCTTTGTCACCATGGAGCGCAAGCTGTACCGCGGCATCATGAACCCGGCAATGATCGCCACCTACGTATTCGGCGCCTGGATGCTCTACCTCACCCCAGGCTGGCTGAGCCAGGGCTGGTTGCATGCCAAGCTCACCCTGGTGATTCTGCTGACCGGCTACCATCACATCTGTGGTGCCCAGCGCAAACGCTTCGCCGCTGGCAACAATACCCGCAGCCACGTCTACTACCGCTGGTTCAACGAGGTGCCGGTGCTGTTCCTGCTGGGCATCGTGATTCTCGTGGTGGTCAAACCGTTCTGACATAACCCGATGGAGCCTCACCCATGTCCCTGCCCGCTTCGCTCGAACAACGCCTGCGCTTGCCTGTGGTGGCGGCGCCGATGTTCCTGATTTCCAACCCCCAGCTGGTGCTGGCCTGCTGTGGCAACGGCGTGGTCGGCAGCTTCCCGGCGCTGAACCAGCGTGACAGCGCCGGCTTCAAGGCCTGGCTGGAAGAGATCGAGGCAGGCCTGGCACAGTTGCAGGCGCCAGCGCCCTACGCGGTGAACCTGATCGTTCACCCAACCAACCCACGGTTACAGGCCGACCTCGCACTGTGCGTCGAACACCGCGTACCCATTGTCATCACCAGCCTCGGCGCGGTGAAGGAAGTGGTGGATGCGGTGCACGGCTACGGCGGCCTGGTGTTTCATGATGTCACCACCCGGCGTCACGCGGAGAAAGCCGCCGAAGCTGGCGTCGATGGGCTGATTGCGGTGGCAGCAGGCGCCGGTGGCCATGCCGGCACCTGGAGCCCGTTCGCCCTGGCAGCCGAAATCCGCCAGTTCTTCGACAAGACCTTGCTGCTGGCCGGTTGCATCAACCACGGTCACGAGATTCTCGCCGCGCAACTGCTCGGTGCCGACCTGGCCTACATGGGCACACGTTTCATTGCCACCCGCGAGAGCCATGCCCAGGCGGCCTACAAGCAGATGCTGCTCGAAGCCCAGGCCGCAGACATCATCCACACCCCTGCCGTGTCCGGTATCCCGGCCAGCTTCCTGCGCCCCAGCCTGGAACAGGCCGGCTATGACATGGCTGCGCTGAAATCCGGGCACGAGCAAGGCAAGCTCAAGCCGATCGACGATGAAGCCAAGGCCTGGAAAACCGTCTGGTCTGCCGGCCAGGGCGTCGGCGACATTCATGACCTGCCCGCTGCCGCCACACTGATCGAGCGCCTGCACGGCGAGTACCACGCTGCCCTGGAGCGTTCCCAGGCATTGCGCGCCAAGGCCCATTAGCAAAAGGCAACAACTCGCCCGGCCAGGCTGTACACTAGGCGCCCTCTTCAGTCCCCAGGAGCCTTGCATGACCCGTTACGCCATGATTACCGGAGCTTCCAGCGGCCTGGGCCTGGCCCTGGCGGAAGCCCTGGCACGGCGCGGGCGCAACCTGATCCTGGTGGCACGCCACCGAGAAACGCTGGAGCCGGTAGCGCTCGAACTGGCCCAACGCTTCGGCGTCGAAGTGCTGCTGCGCGCCTGCGACCTCAGCCAGCCCCTGCGGCTGTCCGGTTTCGTGCTGGAGCTGGAAGAAGGCGAGCGGCGCATCGACCTGTTGGTCAACTGCGCCGGCCAGCGTACCTATGGCCCGTTCCTGGCCCACGAGTGGGCCGACGAGCAAGACCTGCTGGAGGTCAACATCCTCGCCCTGAGCCGCCTGTGCCACGCCATTGGCAACCTGATGGCGGTGCAAGGTGGCGGGCAGATCCTCAACGTCGCCGGCCTGGCCGCCGTCGCGCCGGGGCCGGGGATGGCCACCTATGCCGCCAGCAAGGCCTACGTGATGAATTTCAGCGAAGCGCTGCGTGAAGAGCTCAAGCCCGCCGGCATCAAGGTATCGGTACTTTGCCCCGGCCCGGTACGCTCGTCGCGCCGCCGCATCCCCAGGCTTGAAGGCAACAGCCGTTGCCTGAGCCCTGAAGAAGTGGCGCTGTACACAGTGCGCGCATTGGCCAGGAATCGCGCAGTGATCATGCCGGTACGCCGCAATCGCTGGCTGGCCTTCGCTCCGCGCCTGCTGCCACGCTGGCTGACGCGCAAGCTGGCCGGCTTCATCCACCGCCGCTACTGCCCGGTCGGCATGGAATAGCCTCTGGGCGAGTGGCGCCCGGCTGAGTACACTCGGCCGACACTCACCATGGAGCAAGTGCTGTGGAAGATTTATTCATCAAGATCATCAACCGGGAAATCCCGGCGAAGATCATCTACGAGGACGACCAGGTCCTGGCGTTCCACGACATCATGCCGCAGGCGCCAGTGCATTTTCTGGTCATCCCGAAAAAGCACATTCGCACTCTCAACGACCTGACCGAAGAGGACAAGGGCCTGGCCGGCCATATCCTGTTCACCGCCCAGCGCCTGGCCAAGGAACTGGGCTGCGAGGATGGCTTCCGCGTGGTCATGAACTGCAACGAGCAAGGCGGTCAGACCGTCTACCACATCCACATGCACGTGCTTGGCCAGCGCCAGATGCACTGGCCACCGGGCTGACCCAAGGCAAGCTCCTCCAGAGCGATTGAGGTAAACTGTCGGGCATCACTTCAGCGGAGGTGCCCGATGGCCACCGAACGTCACTACTCGCCGCTCGACCGCTTGTTGCTGCAGGCCGATACCGCCATGCGCACCTTGCTGCCTTTCAGCGGCCAACCCTCCCGCCCATCGCCGGCGATCATCCAGCCGGATGCGGAACTGGATGACAACCAGACCCGCCACATTGCCGGGCTCATGCGCATCAACCACACCGGCGAAGTCTGCGCCCAGGCGCTGTATCAGGGCCAGGCCCTGACCGCCAAGCTGCCGCAAGTGCGCAAGGCCATGGAGCATGCAGCGGAGGAAGAAGTCGACCACCTGGCTTGGTGTGAACAACGCATCCGTCAGCTGGGCAGCCACCCGAGCGTGCTCAACCCGCTGTTCTACGGCATGTCGTTCGGCATCGGCGCCCTCGCCGGCCTGGTCAGCGACAAAGTCAGCCTTGGTTTCGTCGCCGCCACCGAGCATCAGGTGTGCAAGCACCTGGACGAACACCTGGAGCAGCTGCCGCAGGAAGACGAAAAATCCCGCGCCATCCTCGAACAGATGCGCGTGGATGAAGAACAGCACGCCGAGTCTGCGCTCGAAGCCGGCGGCTATCGCTTCCCGATGCCGGTGCGTTTCGGCATGAGCCTGCTGGCCAAGGTCATGACCAAGAGCACCTACCGCATCTGACAAGGGCGCATACATGACGGACCGTATCAACGCCAAGGACCTGGCGCGCGCCGTGCAAGCCGGCATTCTCCAGCCAGGCCAGGACCAGGCCTTGCTGGCGTTTCTGCGCCAGCAACCGCCCGCCCGGGGCAATTTCCAGCTTGCCCATGTCGCCTTCTACTTCGGCGCCCTGCTGATCATGGGGGCAATGGGCTGGCTGCTCACCGAAGCCTGGATGAGTATTGGCGATGGGGCCTTGCTGGCAGTCGCCATGCTTTACATCGGTCTCCTCACGGCGTTCGCCCTCAACCTGCAGGGGCGCAAGCAACCGGTTGCCGCCGGTGTACTGGCCGCCGTCGCGGTCAGCATCGTACCGTTGGTCGTATTCGCCATCGAACGTCTGACGGGCTGGTGGCCACTGGATGATGCGCAAGCGGACTATCACCAGTACTACACCTACGTCCAGGGCGGCTGGCTGCTGATGGAAGCCGCCACCGTGCTTGCCGGGCTGCTGATGCTGCGCCTGATCCCCTACCCCTTCGTGGTGATGCCGATTGCCGTGGCCCTTTGGTTCATGTCCATGGATCTGAGCGAATGGGTGTATGGCTCGCCCTTCTCCTGGGAACAGCGGCGTACGGTGTCACTGTGGTTCGGGCTCGGCATGCTGCTGGTGTTCCTGGTCGTCGACGGGCGTACCCGCGAAGACTATGCCCATTGGGGCTACCTGGCCGGCCTGGCGGCATTCTGGGGCGGGCTGACGATGATGGACAGCGACAGTGAACTGGGCAAGGCGCTGTACTGCCTGATCAACCTCGGGTTGATGGGCGTGGCGGTGCTGTTGCGCCGGCCGGTGTTCATGGTCTTCGGGGCGCTGGGGGTGGCGGCGTATCTGGGGTATCTGTCTTACGAGGTATTTGCCGATTCGCTGCTGTTCCCGGTGGTGCTGACCTTGATCGGGCTGGGGGTGATCGGCTTGGGACTGGGGTATCAGAAGCGGCGGGAGCAGTTGAGCCAGGCGGTCAGAAGCAGCTTGCCGGAATGGTTATTGACCGCCCTTCCGGCCCTGCGCGACTGACTGGCGATCGCCGGGGCTGCTGTGCAGCCCCACAATCTCGCAGTCAGCCCAGCTCTACGATTTCGTAGCCATGGGTGATTTCAACACCGGCACGTTCGAGCATGATCGATGCCGAGCAGTACTTCTCTGCCGACAGTTCCACCGCACGCTTGACCTGAGTTTCTTTCAGCCCACGCCCTTTCACCACGAAATTCATGTGGATCTTGGTGAACACCTTCGGGTCTTCAGTGGCACGCTCGGCTTCCAGGAACGCTTCGCAGCTTTCCACCGCCTGGCGCGACTTCTTCAGGATGCTCACCACGTCGAAGCTGCTGCAGCCACCAAGGCCAAGCAGGAGCATTTCCATCGGGCGCACGCCGAGGTTGCGGCCTCCGGCTTCGGGCGGGCCGTCCATCACCACCACGTGGCCGCTCCCCGATTCACCGAGGAACATCGCTTCACCGGCCCACTGGATGCGTGCCTTCATCTGTCCGTACTCCTGGATTTCGCAAAAGGGTGTCAGCTTAAGCCTTGTATGCCTGTCGGAAAAGCTCAATGCGAGTCGCTTTAGTGTCAAAACTTCCAGCGCTGTCTGATAAGCTGGCGCCAATTGACTGGCGCGTCGCGCCAGACAAGGTCTAACAAGAGCCTATGCCTCGCATCGAACAGGATTTCGTGATGGTTGCCTCAGCCCTACCCGCCAAGATCAAGAACATCGACAAGCTGCTGGTTCACTGCCAGCGCCGCCGCTACACCGCCAAAAGCAACATCATCTGCGCCGGTGACCGTGCCGAAACGCTGTCGTTCATCATCAAGGGCTCGGTCACCATCCTGATCGAAGACGACCAAGGTCACGAGATGATCATCGCCTACCTCAACAATGGCGATTTCTTCGGCGAGCTGGGGTTGTTCGAACCGGCAGGCGGCGAGCAACAGCGTAGCGCCTGGGTGCGCGCCAAGACCGAGTGCGAAGTGGCAGAGATCAGCTACGACAAGTTCCGCGAACTGGCCCGCCAGGACCCGGAGATTCTCTACGCCCTGGGCAGCCAGATGGCTCAACGCCTGCGCAATACCACGCGCAAGGTCGGCGACCTGGCCTTCTTCGATGTCACCGGCCGCGTGGCCCGTTGCCTGCTCGACCTGTGCAAGCAACCGGATGCCATGACCCACCCGGACGGCATGCAGATCAAGATCACCCGCCAGGAAATCGGCCGAATCGTCGGTTGCTCGCGGGAAATGGTCGGCCGCGTCCTCAAAGACCTCGAAGAACGCAGCCTGGTGCAGGTCAAGGGCAAGACCATGGTGGTCTACGGCACCCGTTAATCCTTTGGCAGGGCCGCCAGCACGTCGTTGTAGGCCAGGGACAGGCGCTCGAACCAGGGCGCCTCGGGCGCCACTTCGTGCAGGGCAATATGGCTGTCGGCGCGACAGCGCTGCTCCAGGTCACAGCATTCATTGAAGCGGTTGACCGCCGCGACCATTGACTCGCGCTCGTTGTCCAACAGCAGCGCGCCATGCACCAGCACCACCGGGCGTTTGCCACCCAGGCCCTGGCGCCAGCGCTGGGCCGTGCCGACCAGCTTGCGGCCATTGAGGTTGACGTTGTAACGGCCATCGCAGAAGGCACCGTCGATTTCCCCCACCGACGCGACACCGCCCCACTCGCGCAACACATCGCACAGTGGCAGACACAGGCGCTCATAGGCGCTTTCGATGCGGCCATGGTCACCTTCGCTGCGCGGGGCCACGTAGACCAGCGCTACGTTCACCGTCGCGTGCGACTGAGGCACCGGCTCGCCACCCGTTTCACGCAGCAAGACCGGCCAACCGGCAATCGCCAGCTCCGAACAGGCGGCTTCGAAGTTGTCCAGCCGGCTCATGCGCCGCGGCATGACCAAGGCGTGATCGGTGGGGCGCCAGAACAGCACGCCAGAATCGCGTTCGCCTCGACAGACGGCGGCCAACAGCTCCTGCTCGGCCTGCAGGCCCTGCTCGACGGTAAGGGCCAGGGGTTGATCGGTCATTGATCCACCTTTGAAGTTGGGTTCACCGGCCTCTTCGCGGGCTCGCCCGCGAAGAGGTCATAACAGGCATACAAAAAAGCCGGCATAAAGCCGGCTTCGATTTTGATCAGTCCAGAGGCTGAACAGTCTTCTTTACCTGATCCGGGAAGAACAACCGCTGCAGTTCCAGCCCCGGCTGCGCGGCGCGCATGAACGCCTCACCGACCAGGAACGAGTAGACCTCGTTGATCTCCATCAACTCGACATCGGCGCGGTTGAGAATACCGCTCTCGGTAATCGCCAGGCGGTCGCGTGGAATGCGTGGCAGCAGATCGAGGGTGGTTTCCAGGCTGACCTCGAAGGTGTGCAGGTTACGGTTGTTCACCCCCACCAGCGGCGTATCGAGGGTCTTCAGCGCACGCTCCAGCTCATCGCCGTCATGTACTTCGACCAGCACGTCAAGGCCGACATCCTTGGCCACCGAAGCCAGTTCGGCCATCTTCACATCATCCAGCGCCGACACGATCAACAGCACGCAGTCGGCACCCAGGGCGCGGGCCTCGACGATCTGGTAGGGGTCGACCATGAAGTCCTTGCGGATCACCGGCAGCGAAACTGCCGCGCGGGCCTGCTGCAGGTACTCGTCTGCGCCCTGGAAGTAATCCACATCGGTCAGCACCGACAGGCAAGTTGCCCCACCCTTCTCGTAGCTGACGGCGATCTCCGCTGGCACGAAGTTCTCGCGGATCACGCCTTTGCTCGGCGAAGCCTTCTTGATTTCGGCGATCACCGCCGGCTGCTTGCGCTTGGCCTGCTCGATCAGCGTATTGGCAAAGCCACGGGGGGCATCGGCTACCTTGGCCAGACGCTCCAGTTCGGCAAGGCTGACGCGCGCGCTGCGCTCGGCCACTTCCTGGAACTTGCGGGCGATGATCCTTTCCAGCACCGTCGGCACACTCATGCTTCGTTCTCCACCTTGAATACTGCAGTAAAGGCGCCCAGTTCCTGCAGCTTCTCCCAGGCCAGCCCGGTGTGCAGGACGTCGTGGGCCAGTTCCACGCCGCCCTTCAGGCTCATGGCATGGTCAGCGGCATACAGCGCCGCGCCGGCATTGAGCACGATCATTTCGGCGGCCTTCTGGCCGTTTTCGGTCTTGCGCCGGCCCAGGGCATCGCGGATCAGCTCCAGCGACGCCTGTGGGTTTTCGACCGCCAAGCCGTGCAGGCTCTGGCTCTTCATGCCGAGGTCTTCGGGTTCGACCCAGTATTCAGTGATCTCGCCGTTCTTCAGCTCGGCGACAAAGGTTGGCGCCGCCAGGCTGAACTCGTCCAGGCCATCCTTCGAATGCACCACCAGCACATGCTTGCTGCCCAGGCGCTGCAGCACCTCGGCCAGCGGACGGCACAGCGCCTGGGTGAACACGCCGACCACCTGGTGCTTCACACCGGCCGGATTCGTAAGCGGGCCGAGCATGTTGAACAGGGTACGCAGCCCCAGATCGCGACGCGGACCAGCGGCATGCTTCATAGCGCTGTGATGGCTCTGGGCGAACATGAAGCCGATCCCCAGGCTATCGATGCAGCGGGCGACCTGGGTCGGGGTCAGGTTCAGGTAGATGCCAGCGGCTTCCAGCAGGTCGGCGCTGCCGCTCTTGCCCGATACCGCGCGGTTGCCGTGCTTGGCAACGGTACAGCCGGCGGCAGCGAGGACAAACGACGAGGCGGTGGAAACGTTGAAGATGTTGGCGCCATCACCACCCGTGCCAACGATGTCGACCACGCCATCAAGGCTTTTCAGTTCGACCTTGTCGGCCAGCTCGCGCATCACCGAGACCGCGCCGACGATCTCGTCGATGCTCTCGCTCTTCATGCGCATGCCTATCAGGAAGGCGCCGATCTGCGCTTCGCTGCACTGGCCAGTCATGATCTGGCGCATGACATCGCGCATTTCATCGGTGCTGAGGTCCAGGTGGCCGACGATGCGGCTCAACGCACTCTTGATATCCATGATCGATCCTTAGCGGCGGCCGCCGGTCTGCTTGAGGAAGTTGGCGAACAGCTCGTGGCCCTGCTCGGTGAGGATGGACTCGGGGTGGAACTGCACCCCTTCGATATTCAGGGTCTTGTGGCGCAGGCCCATGATCTCGTCGACCGAACCGTCTTCATGGGCAGTCCAGGCGGTGACTTCCAGGCAATCCGGCAGGGTTTCGCGCTTGACCACCAGCGAATGGTAGCGGGTCACCGTGAGCGGGTTGTTGAGCTCGGCAAACACGCCAAGGTCGCGGTGGTGCACCGGACTGGTCTTGCCGTGCATGACCTGACGGGCACGCACCACATCACCACCAAAGGCCTGGCCGATGGACTGGTGGCCCAGGCATACGCCGAGGATCGGCAGCTTGCCGGCAAAATGCAGAATGGCTTCGATGGACACGCCTGCTTCGCTCGGCGTGCACGGGCCAGGGGAGACGACGATGCGCTCGGGGTTGAGGGCTTCGATCTCGGCGATGGTCATTTCGTCATTGCGAATGACCTTGACCTCGGCACCCAGCTCGCCAAGGTACTGGACGACGTTGTAAGTGAATGAGTCGTAATTGTCGATCATCAGTAACATCGGGCTAAACCTCTAGAATCTACTGACTTTAAAAAACGAACCTTCCTACACCGACCATAGGCACGGCTTTGCCACGAAGGGCGGTCGCTAAACGGACAGGAAGGCAAACGGGGACGGGCCGGACGGGCCGGCAGGAGATAAAGTCAGGCGCGCCAACGCCAACGGGCGTGGGCCTTGATAACGCGCATCAAGAGTTTGCTGACGATCAACACAAGATAGGTCTCGCTCATACTTGCACGCACAGTAGCCTACCGGGGCGGCGGGCGCAATATGCCCGTAAACACGGGGAAACGAATGGACTTGGGAGGGATGCGCGGCAATTTGCTAAGGTCGATCGGGTTGTCCTGATAAAAACAAAGAAAAGGATGTTCTGTGATGCGAAAAGCACCGTTGTTGCGTTTTACCTTTGCCTCATTGGCCTTGGCCTGCAGCCAGGCCTTCGCAAGCCCTTCGCCCTACTCCACCCTGATCGTGTTCGGCGACAGCCTGAGCGACGCCGGGCAGTTTGGCGGCATGCGCTTCACCAACCGCGATGCCAATGGCAACTATGCCCCGGTGTCACCGATGATCCTTGGAGGGCGGCTGGGAGTGAGCCCGACTGAGCTTGGCCCTTCCACCTCGCCCGTCAACCCGGCGCTGGGGCTGCCCGACGGCAACAATTGGGCGGTCGGCGGCTACACCACCCAGCAGATCCTGGATTCGATCACCAGCACGTCCGAGACCATCATCCCGCCTGGGCGCCCCGGCGCCGGGCAGGTACTGCGGGAGAAGCCGGGCTATCTGGCCAACGGCTTGCGCGCCGACCCGAACGCCCTTTACTACCTGACCGGTGGTGGCAACGACTTCCTTCAAGGCCTGATAAACAGCCCGGCCGACGCCGTGGCTGCCGGTGGTCGCCTGGCCGCCAGTGCTCAAGCCCTGCAGCAGGGCGGCGCCCGTTACATCATGGTCTGGCTGCTGCCCGATCTGGGGCAGACACCGAACTTCAGTGGCACGCCACAGCAGAACCCGCTGTCACAGCTTTCCAGCGCATTCAATCAGTCGCTGCTCAGCCAGCTGAGGCAGGTCGATGCCGAAATCATTCCCTTGAACATACCCATGCTGCTGAGCGAGGCATTGGCCAGCCCCAGTCAGTTCGGCCTGGCCACCGGCCAGAACCTGGTTGGCACCTGCTACAGCGGCGAAGGCTGCGTGGAAAACCCGATTTATGGCATCAACGGCCTGACGCCCGACCCGAGCAAACTGCTGTTCAACGATTCGGTGCACCCTACCATCGCCGGGCAGCAACTGATTGCCGACTATGCCTACTCGATCATTTCCGCGCCTTGGGAGCTGACCCTCTTGCCGGAAATGGCCCATGCCAGCCTGCGCGCGCATCAGGACGAACTGCGCAACCAATGGCAAACGCCCTGGCAGGCGGTCGGCCAATGGCAAGCCTTTGTCAGCACTGGCGGCCAGGACCTGGACTTCGATGACCAGCACAGTGCTGCCAGCGCTGACGGCCATGGCTACAACCTGACCCTGGGCGGCAGTTACCGGCTCAACGACGCCTGGCGCCTGGGCCTGGCCGGCGGCATATACCGGCAGAAGCTGGAGGCCGGTGAACAGGACTCTGACTACAAGCTGGACAGCTACCTGGCCAGCGCCTTCGCCCAGTTCCGTCAGGACCGCTGGTGGGCCGATGCCGCGCTGAGCGCCGGCCATCTGGATTACCGCGACCTCAAACGCACCTTTGCGCTTGGCGTCAACGACCGCAGCGAGAAGGGTGACACCGATGGCGAGGCCTGGGCGTTGACTGCCCGGCTGGGCTACAACCTGGCGGCCGACACCAGCAGATGGCAACTGGCACCTTTTATCAGTGCTGATTATGCGCGGGTGAAGGTCGATGGCTATGACGAGAAGAGCGGGCGCTCGACAGCCCTGGGCTTCGATGACCAGGAGCGGACTTCACGGCGCCTGGGCGTTGGGTTGCTAGGCAGCGTGCAGGTATTGCCGAGTACCCGGCTGTTCGCCGAGGTGGCCCAGGAGCATGAGTTCGAGGATGACCAGCAGGATGTGACAATGCATCTGACGACATTGCCCGCGAATGACTTCACCTTGACCGGATATACGCCCCATAGCGACCTGACCCGGGCGAGCCTGGGGGTGACTCATGAGCTGGTGACGGGGGTGCACCTGCGCGGGAACTACAACTGGCGCAAGAGTGATGAGTTGACGCAGCAAGGTGTAAGCCTTGGGGTCAGCGTGGACTTCTAGATCCATGGGGCCGCTATGCGGCCCCAATCGATTTACTTGGCGGTAGTCTGCTCAGCCAGCGCCACGGCACGGAACATCGCCCGGCGCTTGTTGATGGTCTCTTCCCACTCCAGCGCCGGCACCGAGTCGGCGACGATGCCGCCACCGGCCTGCACGTGCAGTTCGCCGTCCTTGATCACCGCAGTACGGATGGCAATCGCGGTATCCATGTTGCCGTTCCAGGCGAAGTAACCCACCGCACCACCGTAAACGCCACGCTTGACCGGCTCGAGCTCGTCGATGATCTCCATCGCGCGGATCTTCGGTGCACCCGACAAGGTGCCCGCCGGCAGGATTGCCCGCAGCGCATCCATCGCGGTCAGGCCTTCACGCAGTTGGCCGGTCACGTTGGACACGATGTGCATCACGTTCGAGTAGCGCTCGATCACCATCTTCTCGGTCAGGCGCACGCTACCAGTCGAGGATACCCGGCCCACGTCGTTGCGGCCCAGGTCGATCAGCATCAGGTGCTCAGCGATCTCTTTCTCGTCCGAGAGCAGGTCGTCTTCCAGCGCACGATCGGCCTCCTCGGTGGCCCCACGCGGACGGGTACCGGCGATCGGGCGCACGGTGACCAGGTTGTCTTCTACCCGGACCAGCACTTCCGGCGAGCTGCCGACCACATGGAAGTCGCCGAAGTTGAAGAAGTACATGTAAGGCGTCGGGTTGAAGCAGCGCAGCGCGCGGTACAGGTCGATGGGTGCCGCCTTGAAGTCGATCGACATGCGCTGCGACGGCACGACCTGCATGCAGTCGCCGGCCAGGATGTATTCCTTGATACGTCCCACCGCGTTCTCGTAGTCGTCACGGGTGTAGCTGGAACGGAATGCCGGCTCGGCAGCCATCGGCCCGCTCAAATCCAGGCCACGGCGAGGCGTGATGGGTTGGCGCAGTTTCTCCAGCAGGCCTTGCAGGCGTGCCTGGCCTTGCTCGAAGGCCTGCTCTTCAGCCGGGTCGACCAACACGATGGCGTGCATCTTGCCAGCCAGGTTGTCGAACACCACCACCGCGTCGGAAACCATCAGCAGGATGTCCGGCACGCCCAGCGGGTCCGGGTTGGGGCTGGCGCCCAGGCGCTTCTCCACGTACCGCACGCAGTCATAGCCGAAGTAGCCGACCAGGCCGCCGTTGAAACGAGGCAGGCCGGGGATGTCGGCGACCTTGTAGCGGTCCTTGAAGCTTTCGACGAAGGCCAGCGGGTCCTCGACGTCGTGGCTTTCCACTTCCACGCCATCCTGCAGGATGCTCACGTGGTAGCCATGCACGCGCATCACGGTGCGCGACGGCAGGCCGATCATCGAGTAACGGCCCCACTTCTCGCCGCCCTGCACGGACTCGAGCAGGTAGGAGTTGGCTTGGTCGGCCAGTTTCAGGTAGATCGACAGCGGCGTGTCGAAGTCGGCCAGGGTTTCACAGGCCAAAGGGATGCGGTTGTAGCCGGTAGCGGCCAGGCGCAGGAATTCTTCGCGGGTCATGGGTAGCCTCGTGGCAAGCAGCAATGGGGGTCGGGCAAGCGGACGGGCCGGCAGGCGCCGGCGGGCATAAGTCAGGCGCGCCAGCGCCAACGGGCCAGGGCCTTGATGACTTTCATCCAGAATTTGCCAGTGACCGCCACGGTGGACTCTCTGTCTTGGGAGGCTTGAAGGTCCGCCAACGTTATCCCAGTGGCCGGGTCTGCGCAACCGGGCAGCAGTGCGCGCAGGTCGTCGACCACCAGGCTGGGGGATTCCTCGGTGATCGGCCGGCCATGGTTGTAGCCGTAGGTGAGGCCCACGCATTGCACACCGGCCGCCTTGGCCGCCAGTACATCGCTACGCGAATCGCCGACGAACAGCGACTGCTGCGGGCTGACCCCGGCCATCTGCATGACGAACAGCAGCGCCGCCGGGTCGGGTTTTTTCTGCGGCAAGGTATCGCCGCCGATGATCCAGCGGAAATAACGGCCGATCTTCATCTGGTCCAGCAATGGTGCGACGAAACGCTCCGGCTTGTTGGTGATCAGCGCCATTTCCACACCCTGCTTCTGCAGCCAGCGCAGGGTGTCCTTCACACCGGGGTAGAGCACGGTGAGCGCATGGCTTTCGGCATAGGCGTCCATGAACAACGCCAGGCCCTTTTCCGCCAGCGCGTCGTCCACGGCATCATGCTCGATACCACCGGCCAGGGCGCGGCGCACCAGTACCTGGGCACCATTGCCGACCCAGTGGCGTACTGCCTCCAGGCCTGCAGGTGGGCGCCCCAGTTCGAGCAGCATGCGGTCCACGGCAACAGCCAGGTCCGGCACCGAGTCGATCAGGGTACCGTCCAGATCGAACATCACCAGCCTGGGCAGCGTCCCCGGGAACAGCTGCTCGAAGCCACTCATGGGCGGGCCTGGGCCAGTTCGGCGCGCATCTTGGCAATGACTTCCTGGTAGTCCGGGGCGTTGAAGATCGCCGAGCCGGCCACGAAGGTGTCAGCGCCAGCGGCGGCGATTTCGCGGATGTTGTTGACGTTGACGCCGCCGTCGATCTCCAGGCGGATGTCGCGGCCACTGGCGTCGATCAGCGCGCGGGCTTCACGCAGCTTGTCGAGGGTGCCGGGGATGAACTTCTGCCCGCCGAAGCCTGGGTTGACGCTCATCAGCAGGACCATGTCGACCTTGTCCATCACGTATTTCAGGGCGTCCAGGCTGGTGGCCGGGTTGAACACCAGGCCGGCCTTGCAGCCGCCGTCCTTGATCAGTTGCAGCGAGCGGTCGATGTGCTGCGAGGCTTCCGGGTGGAAGGTGATGTAGGTGGCGCCGGCCTCGATGAAGTCGCCGATGATGCGGTCGACCGGGCTGACCATCAGGTGCACGTCGATCGGCGCGGTCACGCCGTACTTGCGCAGCGCGGTGCAGACCATCGGGCCGATGGTCAGGTTGGGTACGTAGTGGTTGTCCATGACATCGAAGTGGACGATGTCGGCACCCGCCGCCAGAACCTTGTCGACGTCTTCGCCCAGACGGGCGAAATCGGCAGAGAGAATGGAGGGGGCAATAGCGTAGGGCTGCATGGCGCACCTGTTGGCAGAATCACGGTGGCGCGCATTGTAACTCAGGGAAGCGGATCGGGGCTGATTGGTATCAAACCCCGACCACACCCTTGCTTCAGGCAGGCTGTTGAGTCCTGAGTTTCTCACTGCGCCCGCGCAGCCACTCCAGGGTCAGCAACAACACTACCGAGAAGGCGATCAGCAAGGTCGCCGCCGCCGCGATGGTCGGGCTGAGGTTCTCGCGAATGCCGCTGAACATCTGCCGCGGCAGGGTCGCCTGCTCAGGCCCGGCGAGGAACAGCGTCACCACCACTTCGTCGAACGACGTGGCAAAGGCGAACAGCGCCCCCGAGATCACCCCAGGGGCAATCAGCGGCAAGGTCACCCGACGGAAGGTCAGCAACGGCGAGGCACCGAGGCTGGCTGCCGCACGTACCAGGTTGTAGTTGAAGCCCTGCAAGGTCGCCGACACGGTGATGATGACGAACGGCACACCCAGCACCGCGTGCACCAGGATCAGCGAGATGAAGCTGTTGCCCAGGCCCAGCGGGGCGAAGAACAGGTAGCTGGCTACGCCGATGATCACCACCGGCACGACCATCGGCGAAATCACCAGTGCCATCACCAGCGACTTGCCCGGGAAGTCACCACGGGTCAGGCCGATCGATGCCAGCGTGCCAAATACCATGGCCAGCACCGTAGCCGCTGGCGCGACAATGATGCTGTTCTTCAGCGCCCGCATCCACTCGGGCGAGGCAAAGAAGTCGTGGTACCACTGCAGCGAAAACCCCTGCAGCGGGTACACCAGGAAGCTGCCGCTGTTGAACGACAGGGGCACGATCACCAGTACCGGCAGCACCAGGAACAACAGGATCAGGCCGCAAAGGATGCGCAGGGTGTAGAACCACACCCGCTCGACGGGCGACATGTAGGGGCTCAGCATCTCAAGGCTCCTCAGCTCAGGCGCAGGCGGCTGGCGCCGACCAGCCAGCTATAGATCAGGTACAGCAGCACGGTCGCCAGCAGCAACAGCCCGCCCAGCGCGGTGGCCATGCCCCAGTTGATGCTGGTGTTGGTGTAGAAGGCGACAAAGTAGCTGACCATCTGGTCGTTCGGGCTGCCAAGCAGTGCCGGGGTGATGTAGTAGCCGATGGCCAGGATGAACACCAGCAGGCAACCGGCACCGACGCCGGCGTAGGTCTGCGGGAAATAGACCCGCCAGAAGCTGGCGAACGGGTGGCAGCCCAGCGAAATCGCCGCACGCATGTAGCTTGGCGAAATGCCTTTCATCACGCTGTACAGCGGCAGGATCATGAACGGCAGCAGGATGTGCACCATCGAGATGTACACGCCGGTGCGGTTGAACACCAGTTCCAGCGGCTGGTCGATGATGCCCATCGCCATCAGCGCGCTGTTGATCAAACCGCCGGACTGCAGCAGCACGATCCAGGCGGCCACCCGCACCAGGATCGAGGTCCAGAACGGCAGCAGCACCAGGATCATCAGCAGGTTGCTCTGCCGGGTCGGCAGGTTGGCCAGCAGGTAGGCCAGCGGATAGGCCAGCACCAGGCAGATGGCGGTGATCACCACACCCATCCACAGGGTGCGGGCAAAGATATCCAGGTAAATGGCCTGGTCGGGGGTGGCCTTGGCCAGCTCGCCGAGGTCATCGATACGGTGGTCGAGCGAAGCCAGCAGGTAGAACGAGGTCACCGAACTGGTATTGCGCCGGATCGCCTGCCAGTAGGCCGGGTCGCCCCAACGCTCGTCGAGCGCCTGCAAAGCGTCTTTATAAGAAGCAGGCTCGGCCTTGAACGGCAACGCCCGGGCAGTCTTGGCCAGCAGGCTGCGGTAGCCGGCCAGCTCCATGTTCAGGCGCTTGGAGAGGTCGCCCAGGGTCTGGTTCTTGCGCGACTCGGCCAGGTCCTGGCTCAACGCCTTGTAGACGTCCTCGCCGGGCAGGCTTTTGCCGTCCCACTGGCTGATCACCTCGACCGTGCGCGGCAGGCCGCCGACCACTTCCGGGTTGCCGACGCTCTTGTACAGCAGCGCCGCGATCGGCACCAGGAACACCAGCAGGAGAAACAGCGCCAGCGGCGCTATCAACGCCTGCGCCTTCCAGCGGTTGACCCGCTCGGCATGCTTGAGGCGCTGCTTGAGACTTGGACCTGCGCCTTCGTTGAGGGGCACTGCAATGGCCATGGCGAACTCCGCGATACAGGCTGAAATTGGGGCTGCTGCGCAGCCCCGCTTCCCGGTTTCTTACTTCTTCGCCGCCCAGGCGTTGAAGCGTTGCTCCAGCTGCTCGCTGTTGTCGGCCCAGAAGGCCACGTCGATCTGCACCTGGTTGGCGATGTTCTCAGGCGTGGTCGGCATGTCTTTCTTCACTGCATCGGCCAGCAGCGGTACGGCCTTGGAGTTGGCAGGGCCGTAGGCGATGTTCTCGGAGTAGGTCTTCTGCTGCTCTGGCTGCACGGTGTAGGCGATGAACTTCTTCGCCTCTTCCACATCCTTGGCGCCTTTCGGGATCGCCCAGGCATCGAAGTCGTAGATGCCGCCGTTCCACACCACCTTGAGGTTGCTCTCTTTCTGCACTGCAGCGATGCGGCCGTTGTAGGCCGAGCTCATGACCACGTCACCCGAGGCCAGGTATTGCGGCGGCTGGGCACCGGCTTCCCACCACTGGATGCTTGGCTTGAGCTCGTCGAGCTTCTTGAAGGCGCGATCCACGCCCTCCTTGGTACCCAGCACCTGATACACGTCCTTCGGCGCAACGCCGTCGGCCATCAGGGCGAATTCGAGGGTGTACTTGGCGCCCTTGCGCAGGCCACGCTTGCCCGGGAATTTCTTGGTATCCCAGAAGTCGGCCCAGCTGGTGGGTGCGGTCTTCAGCTTGTCGGCGTTGTAGGCCAGCACCGTGGACCAGACGAAGAAGCCCACGCCGCAAGGCTGGATGGCGCCCTTCACATAATCGGACTCGTTGCCGAACAATTTCGGGTCGAGCTCTTCGAACATGCCTTCGTCGCAACCCCGGGCCAGCTCTGGTGACTCCACCTCCACCAGGTTCCACGACACGCTGTTGGTGTCGACCATGGCCTTGACCTTG
Source organism: Pseudomonas sp. NPDC089422 (assembly GCF_044749405.1). NCBI lineage: Bacteria > Pseudomonadati > Pseudomonadota > Gammaproteobacteria > Pseudomonadales > Pseudomonadaceae > Pseudomonas > Pseudomonas sp. NPDC089422. The sequence goes on along the minus strand of NZ_JBIVHW010000006.1, from coordinate 376,966 downwards.
GCCATTTCACCGTTGTACTCGCCTGCGACGATCTTGCCCTTGCCGGCCTTCTCCCATGGCTCGTAGAACGCCTTGACCTGGGCCGCCTTGTTGGCACCACCGAAGGAGACCACGGTCAGGTCCGCCGCCATGCTCTGGCCAGCGGCGCACAGGCCGAGGGCCAGGGCGGTCAGTTTCAACTGCTTGCGCATTATTATTCTCTCCACAGTACAGGGTTGGTGAAGCAATCCATCAGTGGGCTTCGGCAATCGGATCGAGCGCGCGGGCGTGCTCCACCTCCCAGCCCAGCGGTACCACATCGCCCACGGCCAGCGCCGGGTCGAGCTCGGCGATCGGCTGCTTCACGAAGAAGTCGGCCTTGCCGCAGACTTCCAGGCGCACCCGTACGTGGTCGCCCAGGTAGATGAACTCGGCCACGCGGCCGGAGAAACGGTTGACGCAGCTTTCGCTGTGGCCGTTGAGGCGCACGCGCTCGGGGCGCACCGACAGGGTCACCGGCTCGCCGGCCTGGCCGACGTTCACCGCCAGCGCTTCGACCCGCTCGCCGCGGGCCAGCTGCACCTGGCAACGGTTGCCGTCGCTGGCCAGCAGGGTGCCGTTGATGCGGTTGTTCTCGCCGATGAAGTTGGCGACAAAGGTGTTGCAGGGTTCTTCATAGAGGGTGCGCGGGTCGGCGATCTGCTGGATCTCGCCCTGGTGGAACACCGCCACGCGGTCGGACATGGTCAGCGCCTCTCCCTGGTCGTGGGTCACGTAGACCACGGTCACGCCCAGGCGCTGGTGGATGTGCTTGATCTCCATCTGCATATGTTCGCGCAGCTGCTTGTCGAGGGCCCCCAGCGGTTCGTCCATCAGCACCAGCTGTGGTTCGAACACCAGTGCCCGGGCCAGCGCCACACGCTGCTGCTGACCGCCAGAAAGCTGGCCGGGGTAACGCTTGGCGAAGGCATCGAGCTGGACCATGTTCAGCACCCGCTTGACCCGCTCACTGATGTCGGTCTTGCTCAGACCGCGCACGGTCAGTGGGAAGGCCAGGTTCTCGGCCACGGTCATGTGCGGGAACAGTGCGTAGTTCTGGAACACCATGCCGATGTCGCGCTTGTGCGGCGGCACGTTGTTGATCGAACGCCCGGCCAGCTGGATCTCGCCGGCAGTGGGGGTTTCGAAACCCGCCAGCATCATCAGGCTGGTGGTCTTGCCCGAGCCGGAGGGGCCGAGCAGGGTGAGGAATTCACCCTTGCGAATGTCCAGGTTGAGGTCTTTGACGATCAGCGACTCGCCGTCGTAGCTCTTCTGCACACCACGGAAGCTGACCAGCGTCTCGCCGGTGGCAGCGTTCGAATTCGCCTCGCTCATGCCTGCACCTTCTTGTTGGAATGACTGCGTAGGCAAAAGAGTAGAAGAGCCGCAAGCGCCCGGAAATCGGCGGTGCTGAGAGAATGCCATCATCCCGATGGAAGATTTTCTGTAGGGCGATCCCTACAAGGATGTCGCAATCAGACCAGCTTGTGCTCCATGGCGTACTTCACCAGTTCCGCCAGCGAATTGACCTTGAGCTTCTGCATCAGCCTGGCCTTGTGGGTGCTGATGGTCTTGCTCGACAGTGCCAGCTGCTGGGCGATGTCGTTGACGTTGGCGCCCTGGGCCAGGCGCTCGAACACCGAGAACTCGCGCTCCGACAACAGCGTGTGCAGTGGCCGGGTTTCGGTCAGGCCTACCTCGAAGACCATGCGGTCGGCCAGGGCCGGGTCGATATAGCGCCCGCCGCCTGCCACCCGGCGAATCGCCGTGAGCAACAGTGCCGGGTCGCTGTCCTTGGTCGCATAGCCCGCAGCGCCAGCTTTCAACGCACGGGCCGCCATCTGCGCCTCATCATGCATCGACAGCATCAGGATCGCCGGGGCATCGTGCAGCGCGCGGATACGCGGGATCGCCTCCAGGCCATTCACCCCCGGCATGGAGATATCCAGCAACACCACCTCGCAAGGTGTGTGGCGCAGGGTCTCGAGCAATTGCTCGCCATTCCCGGCCTCACCCGCCACCTGCATGTCCTTGGCCAGGCCGATCAACTGCTTGATGCCTTCCCGGACAATGGTGTGGTCTTCGGCCACCAGCACTCGAATCACGCTCGCTCTCCTACTCCAAGGGAATGGCCACGCTCAGGCTGGTGCCCTCGCCTGGTTCACTGTCCAGCGCCATGCTGCCACCCAGCATCAGCACCCGCTCACGCACGCCGACCAGGCCAAACGACGTGGGCCTGGGCTGGTCCCGGCAGAACCCGGTGCCATCGTCACTGACGGTCATGCGCAGTTGCCCGTCTTCACGCACCAGCTCGATCTCGACGCTGTGCGCCTGGGCATGGCGCATCACGTTGGTCAACGCCTCCTGCAGGATGCGGAACAGGCCGGTGGCCTTGGCATCGCTCAATGCTGGCAGATTATCCGGTACCTGTACCAGACAAGGTATCTGCGTGCGCGCTTCGAAGCGCCGCGCCTGCCATTCGATGGCCGAGGCGATGCCCGCATCGAGGATCGGTGGACGCAGCGCGGTGGCGACGTCGCGCACCAGCTGGAAAAGCTGGGCGATCAGGCGCTTCATGCTGCCCAGGCGCTCGTGCAGGCCAGGGTCCAGTTCGGCAAATGCCAGCTCGCACATCGACACTTCCAGCTTGAGCACGGTCAGCATCTGCCCCAGCTCATCGTGCACTTCGCGGGCGATGCGGGCCTTTTCTTCTTCGCGCACGCTCTCCAGGTGCGCCGATAGTTCGCGTAGCTGCTCCTGCGACTGGGCCAGCGCCAGTTCGGCGCGCTTGCCTTGGGTGATGTCCCAGACGATACCGTCCCAGGCCACCCGGCCATTGGGCAAACGCCGGGCACTGGCCTTGATGTCGGCCCAGCGCTGCTCGCCCTGGCGGGTGAGGATGCGCCCTTGCCACGACCAGTCCTGATCGCTGGCAATGGCCAGGTCCTGCACCTGGTGGTAGTCAGCCCGATCGTCTGGATGAACGAGATTGCGCAAACCCATCAGTGGGTGCTGGATCTGCGCGGGCGTGTAGCCGACCAGTGCCTCGCTGCCCTCGCTGATGTATGGAAATTCCAGCTCACCTTCGGCAGGCGCGGGCTCAAGGCGGAACACCAGGCCTGGCACGTTGCCGGCGATGCCCTTTAGCCGCGCCTCGCTTTCGCGCAAGGCCGCCAGGGCGCGATGGCGCTCGGTGACATCGGCGAGGTACACCACCAGGTATTCGGCATCGCGAAAACGCAGGAAACTGAGCGACAGCTCCACCGGCAGCAAGCTGCCGTCGGCGCGCCGGCACTGGGTTTCGAATTGCCGGGCACCGCCATCGCCGGCACGGGCGCCCTTCCACAGTTCAAGCCAGCGATCCATGGTCAGGTTCGGCTCGAAGTCGATCAGCGGGCGCTCCAGCAGCTCGGCCTCGGCATAGCCGAGCATGTGCTCCACCGCATGGTTGGCGTAGCGTACATGGCTGTCCCAGTTGACCCAGAGAATGCCCACCGTGCTCTGATCGATGGCGAACTGGCTCAGGCGCAGCGCCTCTTCGCGCCCCTGCCGCTCGGTCAGGCTTTCCCGCGTGGCCAGCAGGCTGCGCTCCAGCTGACGTTGCTGCCGACGCTGCCACACCAGCGTGGCCAGGGCGCACAGCAGCAACATGCCGAACAGCAAGGCCAGGTTCTGCCAAAAGCCAGGCGACTCGCTCAAGCGTGGGTATTTAGGCTGCAACCAGCGCTGGTGAAGTTGCTCCAGTTCCTTGGCCGGCATGGCCTGCAGCCCGCGTTCGAGCACATCGGCAAGCACCGGCAAGTCGCGTCGCGAACCCACTCGCAGCAACTGCGGCAAGCCGATATCTCCCACCACCACCAGCTCGGCAAACTCACTTTCCCGTGACAGCCGACTCAGCTGTGCCTCATCGAGCACGGCGTAACTGGCCTGGCCACCGACCACCAGTTGCAAGGCTTCGCGCTCGCTGGGCACGCCCTGAAGATTGAGCCCGCTGTAATTGCCGCGCAGATAGTCGGCAAGGACGCTGGGCATGCGTACGGCCACGCGGGTTTCGCCATCGAGTTTTTCCAGCTCTACCGCCATCGCCCCAGTACGCGGCCCCACCACCAGCTGCGGTACCCGCATGTAAGGGTCGCTGAACAGCCACAGGCGCAGGCTGGCCGGTGTTTGCGTCAGTCCTGGGGCGAAATCGATCTCCCCCGCCTGCAAGGCATGTTCAAGGCTTGCCTGGTCAGCGAAATTGCGCCAGGTAAGATCCAGGCCCAGCGCTTGCCCCAGCCAGTTGACCAACTCGACGTTGGCGCCGTAAAGCTGCTGCAGGCGGCGGTCGAACTGCGCGTAGGGCGCCTGCAGCACCAGGCCGACACGCAGGCTGCGATGACTGTCGAGCCATTGCTGCTGGGCAGGCTCCAGCGTCACCGTTGACGGCACTTCCGGCCGTGCCAGGGCGATCAAGGGCAGGCACAACCAGCCGATAACCAACAGGCGACGCAATCGCTTCATCTACACGCTCGTCTTGGCAAGGGCGGCCATGCAGCATGGCCGCCGCGGGCAAATACTATTAGGCTGCCGGTATCATTCTGGCCTTGGGTTGATTCATGTCCACACTTTATCGCACGACGCTGGCAATGTGCTGCCTGGCCTCGCTTCTACCACTCGGCGCCCTGGCCGCTGACGCCGCCAAGCCGGAGGCTGCAGCCGAGGCGCCCGCCGCCCCGGCGCCACGCCCGCCCCTGCTGGAGCGCAGCCAGGAGGACGCCCAAGCCCTGGAGCGCCTGGTGCCAAAAGCCGAACAACAGACCCTGCAGGCCGGAGCGGACAGCTTCCTGGCCCTGTGGAAGCCGGCCAACGACAGCGATCCGCAGGGTGCCGTGATCATCGTCCCTGGCGCTGGCGAGAATGCCGACTGGCCCAACGCAGTCGGCCCGTTACGGCGCAAGTTCCCGGATATCGGCTGGCACAGCCTGAGCGTGAGCCTGCCCGACCTGCTCGCCGATGCCCCGCAGGCGCGGGTAGAGGCCAAGCCGACGCCAGCGCCTGAGAAGAAAGCAGGCGAAACCGCACCGGCCAAGGACACCCCCGCCGACGCCAATGCCAACATCGCCCAGGCCACCGCCACCGACGCCGATACCGCAGAAAGCACCGACGCCGAGCAAGCCAGCGAACAGAACGACGTGGCCGACGCCGAACGCATCTTCGCCCGCCTGGATGCTGCCGTGGCCTATGCCCAGCAGCACAACTCACGCAGCATCGTGCTGATCGGCCACGGCAGCGGCGCCTATTGGGCAGCGCGCTACCTGAGCGAAAAGCAACCGCCGCAGGTGCAGAAGCTGGTGATGGTTGCCGCACAGACGCCGGCCCGGGTCGAGCACGACCTGGAAAGCCTGACGCCAACCCTCAAGGTACCGACGGCCGACCTCTACTACGCCACCCGTACCGGTGACCGCACTGCGGCAGCACAGCGCCTGCAGGCCAGCAAGCGGCAAAAGGACAGCCAATACAAGCAGCTGTCATTGATTGCCATGCCGGCCAACAAGGACGGTGAACAGGAGCAGTTGTTCCGCAGGGTTCGGGGCTGGATGAGCCCGCAACATTAATTCCAGGTTGCCAGGGGCGCTGTGCGCCCCTTTTAGAACCCGCCCCGCTTTCGAACGATGGCATAGGCCTGGTGCAGTTCGCGGGTCCGCTCGGTCGCTTCGCGCACTTGCGCCTCGCTTGCTCCGCTGCCCGCCAGTTTGTCCGGGTGATGCTTGCTGACCAGGCGCCGGTAAGCCTGCTTGACCTGGTCCCCTTCGCTATCGGCCTCGACCCCCAGCAAGCGCAGGGCTGCCGCGTAGTTCATCACCCCGCCTGACACCGGCGCCTTGCGTGGCTCGTACTCCAGCGACATGGCCTGCACCTGACGACGGCTGAGGCCCAGCTTCTGCCCCCACTCCAGCAGCAGTTCACGCTCGTGCCGCCCGGCCTTGCCGTCGGCCCAGGCCATGCGCCAGCAGGCGCGCAAGGTGCCCTCGGCAGCATGCGGCTGCAGCCGGATGCGGCGCAGGTGGCCGGTGAGTCTGTCTTTGCCGGCCTTGCCCCGGTTGAACGCGGCTATCGCCCGCAAACGCTCGGCCTCGGCCATGTCCAGGCGGACCATTTCCTGCCGCGCCTGCTGGATGTGCTGCTCGGCCACACGGCCATCGCTCTTGGCCAGTCGCCCGAGCAACACGAAAAGCAACTCATCGTCTTGCAGGGCCGGGCGACCGCCCAGGCGCTCGCGCATGTCTTCCCAGCCCTGCAAGCGGATGCGACGGTCCATTGCCTGGCCCAGCAAGGCACCGAGCAGCGCGCCTGGAATACTGGCGACCGCAAAGCCCGCGCCCAGCCCGATTACCGTGCCTGGCCACCACATGTCAGGCGCGCTCGCCGATCAAGCGCTCGGCCTCGGCCAGGCGCTCCAGGGTACCGACATCGACCCAGTGGCCACGGAAGTGCTCACCGCTCACCTGGCCTGACGCCATCGCCTGGCGCAGCAACGGCGCCAGCTTGAAGGCGCCCGCCTGGCAGCCCTCGAACAAGGCCGGGTGCAGCACCGAGAGGCCGCTAAAGGTCAAGTTGCCGGGGGCGTCGTCACCATCGACCACCCGCTCGCCGTTCAGGCGGAAGTCGCCTCGACCGTGATGGCCGGGGTTGTCGACCAGCACCAGATGCGCCAGCCCTTTCAGTGGCGCGCGCAGGCGGGCCAGATCATAGTCGGACCAGACATCGCCGTTGATCAGCGCGAAGGGCTCACTGCCCAGCAATGGCAAGGCCTTGAAGATGCCGCCGCCGGTTTCCAGCGGCTCACCTTCGGCCGAGTAGCGAATGCTCAGGCCGAACCGGCTGCCATCGCCAAGATGGTCTTCGATCTGCTGGCCAAGCCAGGCGTGGTTGATCACCACCTCGGTAAACCCGGCCGCCGCCAGCGCGCGCAGGTGGTACTCGATCAGTGGCTGACCCGCGACTGGCACCAGCGGTTTGGGGGTATGCAGGGTCAGCGGGCGCATGCGCTCGCCTTTGCCTGCTGCAAGAATCATCGCCTTCATGCACGCGCTCCGGCTTGCAACTCGGCGATCAGCTGGCCCAGTTCGGCAAGCTCCGGGCGACGGCTGACCACTTCATCTATATAGGCGAAGAATCGCGGGACGTCGGCCAGATAACGCGGTTTTCCGTCACGATGGCAGATTCGCGCGAAGATACCGATCACCTTGAGGTGGCGCTGCACGCCCATCAGGTCGCTGGCGCGCTGGAAATCGTCGAATGCCGGCTGCACTGGAATGCCCGCGGCCTGTGCCTGGTTCCAGTAGCTGCGCAGCCAGCCCTCGACCTGCGCCTGCGGCCAGCTGAGGAAAGCATCCTTGAACAGGCAGGTGATGTCGTAGGTGACCGGGCCGTAGACCGCATCCTGGAAGTCCAGCACGCCTGGGTTCGGGGTGCTCTGCATCAGGTTGCGCGGCATGTAGTCACGGTGTACCAGCACCTTGGGCTGGGCCAGGGCGCTGTCGATCAGCAGCTGGCTGATACGCTGCCAGCTGGCCTTCTGCGCGTCAGTGAAGGCCAGGCCGAGCTCGCGGCCTACGTACCACTCCGGGAACAGCTCGACTTCACGGCGCAGCAAGGCGTCGTCGTAGCTGGGCAACGGCGCGTCCATCGGCAGACGCTGGAAGGCCAGCAGGGCGTCGATGGCATCGGCGAACAATCCATCGGCGTTGTCGGCATCAATGATGTCCAGGTATGTCTGGTGACCCAGATCCCCCAGCATCAGGAAGCCGCGCTCCAGGTCCTGTGCGTGAATCTGCGGCACATGCACGCCAGCACCGGCCAACAGATGGTCAATGGCGACGAATGGTCGGCAGTTTTCCTGAGGCGGTGGCGCGTCCATGATCACGAAGCTGTGGCCTGCACCCTGCCAGCGGAAGTAACGGCGGAAGCTGGCATCGCTGCTGGCGGCAGTGAGACTGCCCTCGGGCACCTCGCCCCAGGCGTTGTCGCGGAAAAGTTGATCGAGCTGCTCATGGAGCCAGACAGTCAGTTGTTGCAAGCGTACATCGTGTTCAGGCATTACAAGGGTCTCCGACGGCCCTAGCCGTCAAGCGGGTCATGCTTTATTATCCAGCATCTTTTTCAGACCATCGAGAGGCGTGCGGCCCCACACGCGGGCAGATGGCACGCAGGAAGCCCGGACTAATAAGATGGCATTGAAATCCCCCGCGTTTCGTAGAAAGTTTCCGTTGCTGGTGACCGGCGGTCTGCTGGCCATGCAACCTCTGGCCAGCGCCTATGTGGTGGCTGCCGAGCAGTTTGACTGTCAAGTGTCCGCCTCCGGTGGTTGGGACTGCAAGCCCAAGACCCCAGTCAACAACCTGCCTCCGCGCCCGGTGCATGAAGGCGCCGCACTCACTTCGGGCACCGAAGCCGAGCCGACCGAGTCCGCTGACAAGCCCATGCTGGTCACCGAGGCCAAGGGCCGTGGCCTGAAGTCGCGTAGCGAAGACTACAGCCACCTCGACTGGGTTCCACGCGAAAAGCTCACTGCAGCCCAGCTGGCCGAAACCGGCCCGTACTGCGGTGGCGCATACATCGAGCCCACGCGCCCAGGCATGGCCGACTCCACGCCGAAGGACGAGTCGCCGACCTACATCAACGCCAAGGTCTCCAAGTACCAGCAGGAGCAGCAGATCGCTACCCTCGCCGGTGACGTGGTCATGCGCCAGGGCAGCATGCAGGCCGAAGCCGACGAGGCCAACCTGTACCAGGCCGAGAACCGTGGCGAGCTCAAGGGTAACGTCAAGATCCGCGACAACGGCTCGCTGGTGGTCGGTGACGAGGCCCAGATTCAGCTCGATACCGGCGAAGCCCAGGTCGACAACGCCGAATACGTGATGCACAAGTCGCACATTCGCGGCAACGCCCTGTACGCCAAGCGTGGCGAAAACGCCATCATCCGTCTGAAAGACGGTACGTACACCACCTGCGAACCCGGCAGCAACGCCTGGCAGCTCAAGGGCAACAACATCACCCTGAACCCGGCGACCGGCTTCGGTACCGCGACCAACGTCACCCTGCGGGTCAAAGATATCCCGGTGCTCTACACACCGTACATCTACTTCCCGATCGACGACCGTCGCCAGTCCGGCTTCCTGCCGCCGTCGTTCAGCAGCACCAGCGACACCGGCTTCATGCTGGTCACGCCTTACTACTTCAACCTGGCGCCAAACTACGACGCCACGTTGTACCCGCGCTACATGACCAAGCGCGGCCTGCTGATGGAAGGCGAATTCCGCTACCTGACCAAGTCCAGCGAAGGGCAGTTCGGCGCTGCGTACCTGAATGACGGGGACGACGACCGCAAGGACCAGACCGACTACAAGAAACAGCGCTGGATGTACAACTGGCAGCACAAGGGTGGCTTGGACGAACGCCTGATGACTGAAGTCGATTACACCGACATCAGTGACCCGTTCTACTTCCAGGACCTGGAAACCGACCAGATCGGCGTGAAGAGCCAGGATGTGGTCAACCAGCAGGGCGCTCTGACCTGGCGTGGCGACACCTACACCGCCCGCCTGAATGCGCAAGCGTACGAGATGGCGACCCTGTCGCAGATCACCCCTTACAACAAACTGCCGCAAATCACCTTTATCGGTGCGCTGCCGTTCCACCCGGGCGGCCTGAGCCTGGGTTACGAAACCGAAGCGGTACGCTTCGACCGTGACCTGAAAGATGGCACCGTGTTCGACAAGGATGGCAACCTCGACACCACCGCTGGCGCCGATGGCCGCCGCCTGGATCAGAACGTCAGTGGCATTGCCCGGGCCAACGGCACGCGCTTGAACGTCGCGCCATCGATCAGCCTGCCAATGCAAGCCAGCTACGGTTACATCACGCCGAAGCTGAAGTACGCATATACTCACTACGATCTGGACCTGGACAGCCAAGGCAAGGCGCAAGCGATCACGCAATCGGCCAATCCGGCATACGGCAGCTATAACAGCACGCTGAACCGTGATATCCCGATCGCCTCCATCGACAGCGGCCTGTACTTTGACCGCAACACTTCGCTGTTCGGTACCAACTACCGCCAGACCCTCGAGCCGCGCCTGTTCTACCTCTACGTCCCTTACAAGGACCAGAAGGACATCCCGCTGTTCGACTCGGGCGAAACACTGTTCAGCTACGATTCGCTGTTCCGCGATAACCGTTTCTCCGGCACAGACCGCATCGGCGACGAGAACAAGCTGTCGCTGGGGGTGACTACCCGCTGGATCGAGGACAACGGCTTCGAACGGCAGAACTTCAGCATCGGCCAGGCGTATTACTTCAAGGACCGAAAAGTTCAGCTGCCAGGCATCGACTATCGTGAACGCCAGGACTCGCAGTCTGACGTCTCGCCTTATGCACTGCTGTACAACTACTACTTCAACCGCGACTGGCGCTTCAATTCGGACTTCAACTGGGACCCAGACAGCCGCAGCACCCGCTCGGGCAGTGCAATGTTCCACTACCAGCCTGAAGACAACCCGAACAAGATCGTCAACGTCGGTTATCGCTACCGCAACGACACCATTGCCTACGACTCCACCACGGGCACCTGGAAAGTGGGTGGTGGCGACTATGGCACCCCGGGCACAGCGAATTACATCAAGGACTATTACAAGATTCAGCAGCACGACTTTTCGGTCATCTGGCCGGTCGTGCCGCAATGGAACGTAATCGCCCGCTGGCAGCATGACTACAACCGCAACCGCACCCTGGAAGCCATGGGCGGTTTCGAATACGACAACTGCTGCTGGAAGCTTCGCCTGATCAACCGTTACTGGATCGACTACGACGACTTCAGCCAGGCCACGCCGCAAAACGAAAAAGGCGACCACGGCATCTTCCTGCAAATCGTCCTGAAAGGCCTCGGCGGCGTAGTGGGCAACAAGGTGGAATCGTTCCTCGACCAAGGCATTCAAGGTTACCGTACACGTGAAGACCAAGCTTATTGATCGACTGCGCCCGGTGTTGCTGGGCGCTGCATTGCTGAGTGGCGCGGTGCATGCCGCGGTACAACCTCTGGACCGCGTGGTGGCCATCGTCGACAACGACGTGGTCATGCAGAGCCAACTGGACCAGCGTGTCCACGAGGTGCAGCAGACCATCGCCAAGCGCGGCGGCGGCGTGCCGCCGACCGGCGCACTGGAGCAGCAGGTACTGGAGCGCCTGATCGTCGAGAACCTGCAATTGCAGATCGGCGAACGCTCGGGCATCCGCATCACCGACGAAGAGCTGAACCAGGCCATCGGCACCATTGCCCAGCGCAACGGCATGTCCCTGGAGCAGTTCCGCGCTGCCCTCGCCCATGACGGCCTGTCGTTCGACGACGCCCGCGAGCAGGTCAAGCGCGAGATGATCATCAGCCGCGTGCGCCAGCGCCGCGTTGCCGAGCGCATCCAGGTTTCCGAGCAGGAAGTGAAGAACTTCCTCAATTCGGACATGGGCAAGATGCAGATGTCGGAAGAGTACCGCCTGGCCAACATCCTCATCCCGACCCCGGAAGCCGCCAACTCGGACGACATCCAGAAAGCCGCGCGCAAGGTCGGCGACCTTTACCAGCAACTGCGCCAGGGCGCCGACTTCGGCCAGGTGGCGATTGCCAACTCGGCCAGCGAAAACGCCCTTGAAGGCGGTGAAATGGGCTGGCGTAAAGCTGCCCAGCTGCCGCCGGACTTCGCCAAGATGCTCAGCAGCATGGCGGTCGGCGACATCACCCAGCCAATCCGCATCCCCAACGGCTTCATCCTCCTCAAGCTCGAGGAGAAACGTGGTGGCGGCGAGAACGTGCTGCGTGACGAAGTACATGTCCGCCACATCCTGATCAAGCCGAGCGAGATCCGCAGCGAAGCGGCCACCAAGCAGCTGGCCGAGCGCCTGTACGACCGCATCCAGAACGGCGAGGACTTCGGCGAGCTGGCGAAGAGCTTCTCGGAAGACCCAGGTTCTGCACTCAACGGCGGCGACCTCAACTGGGTCGACCCGAACAGCCTGGTACCGGAGTTCCGCGAGCAGATGGCCAACGCCCAGCAAGGCGTGGTGACCAAACCGTTCAAGACCCAGTACGGCTGGCACGTCCTGGAAGTGCTGGGCCGCCGCGCCACCGACAGCACCGAGCAGGCGCGTGAGCAACAGGCCATGAACGTGCTGCGCAACCGCAAGTACGACGAAGAGCTGCAGACCTGGCTGCGTCAGATCCGCGACGAAGCCTACGTTGAAATCAAGCTGCCTGGCGCTGACCAGGCCGCACAGTGAAGCCCCTGCGCTTCGCCGTCACCCCCGGCGAACCAGCCGGCATAGGCCCCGACCTGTGCCTGCTGCTCGCCGCCGACGCCCAGCCCCACCCCCTGATTGCCATCACCAGCCGTGACCTGCTCGCCGAGCGGGCCGCGCAGCTGGGGCTGGCTGTCAGCCTGCTGCCGGTTATGCCAGGCCAATGGCCCGACCAGCCTGCGCCTGCTGGCAGCCTGTACGTGTGGGATACACCGTTGGCCGCGCCCGTGGTGCCAGGCCAGCTGGACAAGGCCAACGCAGCGTTCGTGCTGGAGACCCTGACCCGTGCCGGCCAAGGTTGCCTTGACGGGCAATTCGCCGGGATGATCACCGCGCCGGTGCACAAGGGCGTGATCAACGAAAGCGGTATCGCCTTCTCCGGCCATACCGAGTTTCTTGCCGACCTGACCGGCACCGCCCAGGTGGTGATGATGCTGGCCACCCGTGGCTTGCGTGTCGCCCTGGTGACCACGCACCTGCCGCTGCGGGACATTGCCGACGCCATCACCACCGAGCGTGTGGAGCGGGTCACCCGCATCCTGCACGCCGACATGCGCGACAAGTTCGGCATTGCCAACCCGCGCATCCTGGTCTGCGGCCTCAACCCGCATGCCGGGGAAGGCGGCCATCTTGGCCGCGAAGAAATCGACATCATCGAGCCGACGTTGGCCCGCCTGCGCACCGAAGGCATGGACCTGCGCGGCCCGCTGCCGGCCGATACCCTGTTTACCCCCAAATATCTGGAGCACTGCGACGCGGTGCTGGCGATGTACCACGACCAGGGCCTGCCCGTACTCAAGTACAAAGGCTTTGGCGCTGCCGTCAACGTGACCCTGGGCCTGCCGATCATCCGCACATCGGTCGACCACGGCACCGCCCTGGACCTGGCCGGCAGCGGCAAGGTCGACACCGGCAGCCTGCGCGTCGCCCTGGAAACCGCCTACCAGATGGCCGAGAACCGACCATGAACGAGCAATACCAACACCGGGCGCGCAAGCGTTTCGGCCAGAACTTCCTGCACGATGCAGGCATCATCGACCGCATCCTGCGCGCCATCAACGCCAAGGCCGGCGAACACCTGCTGGAAATCGGCCCGGGCCAGGGCGCCCTGACCGAAGGCCTGCTGGGCAGTGGTGCCCAGCTGGATGTAGTGGAACTGGACAAGGACCTGGTGCCGATCCTGCAGCACAAGTTCGCCGGGCGCAGCAATTTCCGCCTGCACCAGGGCGACGCCCTGAAGTTCGACTTCAACCAGCTGGGCGTGCCTGCCCGTAGCCTGAAAGTGGTCGGCAACCTGCCGTACAACATCTCCACCCCGCTGATCTTCCACCTGCTCAGCCACGCTGGGCTGATCCGTGACATGCACTTCATGCTGCAGAAGGAAGTGGTCGAGCGTATGGCCGCCGGCCCAGGCGGTGGTGATTGGGGGCGCCTGTCGATCATGGTGCAGTACCACTGCCGTGTGGAACACCTGTTCAACGTGGGCCCAGGCGCGTTCAACCCACCGCCGAAGGTCGACTCGGCGATCGTGCGCCTGGTGCCGCACGAAGTGCTGCCGCATCCGGCCAAGGATGCGCGTTTGCTGGAGCAGGTGGTGCGTGAAGCGTTCAACCAGCGTCGCAAGACCCTGCGCAACACCCTGAAAGGCTTGCTCGACAGTGCCGCCATCGAGGCAGCAGGCGTGGATGGCAGCCTGCGCCCTGAACAGCTCGACCTGGCGGCCTTCGTGCGCCTGGCCGATCAGCTGGCCGACCAGCAGGCCTGATTCAGCGTTTGCGGGGTGTTGACTGACCGCGCCAGCCGATCAGGATGGCGCTGGCCCTCCCCCCCGCCAATGGCCTAGACTGCATTATTGCGTCAGTTCGCCCAAGGCCCTTGCATGTCCGACCCTCGCTATCAGATCGACGTCAGCGTCGTGACCCGTTACCTGAAAGACCAATCCGACCCCGAAAGCAGTCGCTTCGCCTTCGCCTACACCATCACCGTGCAGAACAACGGCTCGGTCAAAGCCAAGCTGTTGTCGCGTCACTGGCTGATCACCAACGGTGACGGCGAAGTCGAGGAAGTGCGCGGTGCCGGTGTAGTCGGCCAGCAGCCGACCATCGAACCCGGCCAGAGCCATACCTACAGCAGTGGCGCGGTGATCAGCACACGCGTCGGCACCATGCAGGGCAGCTACGAAATGTTCGCCGAAGACGGCAAGCGCTTCGAAGCCGACATCGCCCCCTTCCGCCTCGCGGTCCCTGGGGCGCTGCACTGATGGCCACCTACGCCATCGGAGACCTGCAAGGCTGCCTGGGGCCGCTCAAGTGCCTGCTCGCACGGGTCAACTTCAACCCGGCGGTCGACCGCCTGTGGCTGGTCGGTGACCTGGTCAACCGCGGCCCCGAGTCACTGGAAACCCTGCGTTACCTCTATTCGATCCGCCAATCGCTGGTGTGCGTGCTGGGCAACCACGACCTGCACCTGCTGGCCGTCTGGCACAACGTCGAGCGCCTGAAGAAAAGCGACACCCTGCGCGAGATCATCGAGGCGCCGGACGCCGACCAACTGTTCGACTGGCTGCGCCAGCAGAAGCTGCTGCATTACGACGAGCCCCGCGGCATCGCCCTGGTCCATGCCGGCATCCCGCCGCAATGGACCCTCGGCCAGGCGCTGCAACTGGCTGAAGAAGTCGAGCAGGTGTTGCGCGACGACAACCGCCTGCAGCCCTACCTGGACGGCATGTACGGCAACGAGCCGAACAAGTGGAGCAAGCACCTCACGGGTATCGAGCGCCTGCGGGTAATCACCAACTACCTCACACGCATGCGCTTCTGCACCGCTGCCGGCAAGCTCGACCTCAAGAGCAAGGAAGGCCTGGACGCCGCGCCCAAAGGCTACAAGCCCTGGTATGCACACAAGGACCGTCGTTCGCGCCACGTGAAAATCATCTTCGGCCACTGGGCCGCGCTTCAGGGTCAGGTCGACGAACCCGGCATCATTGCCCTCGACACCGGCTGTGTGTGGGGCGGTGCGATGACCCTGTACAACGTTGACAGCGGCGAATACCACCGCTGCGACTGCGCCGACGACGGCAACTTACGCCTCCCGGCCTGAACACCTACACTCAACGATCCCCCCTGAAGGAAGCCCTACCCATGAGCGAATTCAAGCGCATCCCTCCCGAGCAGGCCCTGGCCCTGCGCGCGCAAGGTGCGGTAGTCGTCGACATTCGCGACCCGCAAGCCTTTGCCGCCGGCCACATCACCGGCGCCAAGCATCTGGATAACCACTCGGTCGCCGAGTTCATCCGCAATGCCGACCTGGACGCCCCGACCCTGGTGGTCTGCTACCACGGCAACTCCAGCCAGAGCGCAGCCGCCTACCTGGTCGGCCAGGGCTTCTCCGACGTCTACAGCGTCGATGGCGGCTTCGAACTGTGGCGTACCACCTACCCGGCCGAGACCGCCCAGGGCGCTGCCGAATAATTTTTTCATTTTTACTGCAGCCCGCGCACCAC
This sequence comes from Pseudomonas sp. NPDC089422, assembly GCF_044749405.1. Lineage (NCBI taxonomy): Bacteria > Pseudomonadati > Pseudomonadota > Gammaproteobacteria > Pseudomonadales > Pseudomonadaceae > Pseudomonas > Pseudomonas sp. NPDC089422. Next base: position 361,113 of record NZ_JBIVHW010000006.1, on the reverse strand, counting down.
GCGGGCTTGCAGCCCACCTGACGAACGGTCGTTCACAACTTCTCCGCTGCACGCCCTTGACCTTGCGGATTACCAACTATTCTTAAGCGCAGGCCATCCAAAAAAAGGGGAGAGCCGGTACACCGGCGTGCGGGTCATCGGTAGCGTTTCAGGGTGTTCTGGGGGGTATACAGCAATCGGCGAACCCGGTTGCATGCCAGCATCAGCTGACTGATCCGGCGTCGTCTCCACGTATCGAGCGAGGTGACGTCATGAGTATTTTTAGCCACTTCCAACAACGCTTCGAGTCTACGCGCCAGGAAGAACTCTCGCTGCAGGAGTACCTCGAGCTGTGCAAAGAGGATCGCAGTGCCTACGCATCGGCGGCTGAACGGCTGTTGCTGGCCATCGGTGAGCCCGAACTGATCGACACCTCTACCAACTCCAGGCTGTCGCGAATCTTCTCCAACAAGGTAATCCGCCGGTATCCGGCCTTTGCCGACTTCCATGGCATGGAAGAGTGCATCGACCAGATCGTTTCGTACTTCCGCCATGCCGCCCAAGGCCTGGAAGAGAAGAAGCAGATCCTCTATCTGCTGGGCCCGGTAGGCGGCGGTAAATCGTCGCTGGCCGAGAAACTCAAGCAGCTGATGGAAAAGGTGCCCTTCTACGCCATCAAGGGCTCGCCGGTATTCGAGTCACCGCTGGGGTTGTTCAATGCCACCGAGGACGGGGCCATTCTCGAGGAAGAGTACGGCATCTCGCGGCGCTACCTGAACACCATCATGTCGCCCTGGGCCACCAAGCGGCTGCAGGAATTCGGCGGTGATATCAGCAAGTTCAGGGTGGTGAAGCTGTACCCCTCGATCCTCAACCAGATCGCCATCGCCAAGACCGAGCCAGGTGACGAGAACAACCAGGACATCTCTGCCCTGGTCGGTAAAGTGGATATCCGCAAACTCGAAGAATTCCCGCAGAACGACGCCGATGCCTACAGCTACTCGGGCGCACTGTGCCGGGCCAACCAGGGCCTGATGGAGTTCGTCGAAATGTTCAAGGCGCCGATCAAGGTCCTGCACCCCTTGCTCACTGCTACCCAGGAAGGCAACTACAACAGTACCGAAGGCCTTGGGGCCATTCCCTATACCGGTATCCTGCTGGCCCACTCCAACGAATCGGAGTGGCACACCTTCCGCAACAACAAGAACAACGAGGCGTTCATCGACCGGATCTACATCGTCAAGGTGCCGTACTGCCTGCGCGTCAGCGACGAGATCAAGATCTACGACAAATTGCTGGTCAACAGCTCGCTGGCCAAGGCCCATTGCGCGCCAGACACGCTGAAGATGCTCGCCCAGTTCACCGTGCTCTCGCGCCTCAAGGAGCCGGAAAACTCCAATATCTACTCGAAAATGCGCGTCTACGACGGCGAAAACCTCAAGGACACCGACCCCAAAGCCAAGTCGATTCAGGAGTACCGCGATGCAGCGGGCGTCGACGAAGGCATGAACGGCCTGTCGACCCGCTTCGCCTTCAAGATTCTTTCCAAGGTGTTCAACTTCGACCCGCATGAAGTGGCAGCCAACCCGGTACACCTGCTGTATGTGCTGGAACAGCAGATCGAGCAGGAACAATTCCCGGCCGAAGTACGCGAGCGTTACCTGCGCTACCTGAAAGAGTACCTGGCACCGCGCTACATCGAGTTCATCGGCAAGGAAATCCAGACTGCCTATCTTGAGTCCTACAGCGAATACGGCCAGAACATCTTCGACCGCTATGTGCTGTACGCCGACTTCTGGATCCAGGACCAGGAGTACCGCGACCCGGAGACCGGCGAGATCCTCAACCGTATCGCCCTCAACGAGGAGCTGGAAAAGATCGAGAAACCGGCAGGCATCAGCAATCCGAAGGACTTCCGCAACGAGATCGTCAACTTCGTGCTGCGTGCCCGTGCCAACAACAATGGCAAGAACCCGAGCTGGCTGAGCTACGAGAAGCTGCGGGTGGTGATCGAGAAGAAAATGTTCTCCAACACCGAGGACCTGCTGCCGGTCATCAGCTTCAACGCCAAGGCCAGCAAGGAGGACCAACAGAAGCACAACGACTTCGTCACGCGGATGGTGGAGCGTGGCTACACCGACAAACAGGTGCGCCTGCTGTCGGAATGGTACCTGCGGGTCAGGAAATCGCAATAAAGCGGCAAGCTACAAGCCGCACGCTTCAAGCTGCCCAGCGCCGAGCGCAAGCCCGGCGCCGTAGCTTGCAGCAGCGGTGGCTGCTCTTTCCTGCAGCCTGAAGCTTGTGGCTTGCAGCTGCTCCCAGCTACCGGAGGGACCATGAGCTACGTTATCGACCGACGCCTGAACGGCAAGAACAAGAGCACGGTCAACCGCCAGCGCTTTCTGCGGCGTTACCGCGAACACATCAAGAAGGCCGTCGAAGAGGCCGTAAGCCGCCGCTCCATCATGGATATGGAGCACGGGGAACAGATCAGCATTCCGGGACGGGACATCGATGAACCGGTGCTGCACCATGGTCGTGGCGGCAAGCAGACCATCGTGCACCCAGGCAACAAGGAGTTCACCGCTGGCGAGCACATCCCGCGGCCGCAAGGCGGCGGGGGTGGCAGCGGTCGCGGCAAGGCCGGCAACTCCGGCGAGGGCATGGATGATTTCGTCTTCCAGATCACCCAGGAAGAGTTCCTCGAATTCATGTTCGAAGACCTCGAACTGCCCAACCTGGTGAAACGCCACCTGACCGGCGCCGACACTTTCAAGACCGTACGAGCCGGTATTGCCAACGAGGGCAACCCGTCACGCATCAACATCGTCCGCACCCTACGCTCGGCCCACGCCCGTCGCATTGCCCTGACCGGCAGCAGCCGTGCACTGCTGCGCGAAGCACAGAAGGAACTGGACCGGCTGAAAGTCGAGGAACCCGACAACTTCACCGACATCCAGGAAGTCGAGCAGGAAATCGAGCGGCTCAAGGCTCGCATCAACCGCCTGCCCTTCCTCGACACCTTCGACCTCAAGTACAACCTGCTGGTGAAGCAGCCCAACCCCAGTTCCAAGGCCGTGATGTTCTGCCTGATGGACGTGTCCGGCTCGATGACCCAGGCCACCAAAGACATCGCCAAACGCTTCTTCATCCTGCTGTACCTGTTCCTCAAGCGTAACTACGACCGCATCGAGGTGGTGTTCATCCGCCACCACACCAGTGCCCGCGAAGTTGACGAAGAAGAGTTCTTCTACTCCCGGGAAACCGGCGGCACCATCGTTTCCAGCGCACTGAAGATGATGCAGGAGATCATGGCTGAACGTTACCCGGCCGCCGACTGGAACATCTATGCCGCCCAGGCCTCCGACGGCGACAACTGGAACGACGACTCGCCGATCTGCCGCGAGATCCTGTCCAAGCAGATCATGCCGCATGTGCAGTACTACACTTACGTTGAGATCACCCCGCGTGAGCACCAGGCGTTGTGGTACGAGTACGAGCGAATCGGCGAGGCCTTCCCCGACACATTCGCCCAGCAGCAGTTGGTATCGGCCGGCGATATCTACCCGGTCTTCCGTGAACTCTTCCAGCGCAGGTTAGCCACATGACCGCCAGAGCACAGAGACGCCAACCCATTTCCACCGGGTCCGAGTGGACGTTCGAGCTGATCCAGACCTACGACCGGGAAATCAGCCGGCTGGCCGAGCGTTACGCACTGGATACCTACCCCAACCAGATCGAGGTGATCACCGCCGAGCAGATGATGGACGCCTATGCCTCCGTCGGCATGCCGCTGGGTTATCACCACTGGTCCTACGGCAAGCAGTTCCTCAGTACCGAGAAGTCCTACAGCCGGGGCCAGATGGGCCTGGCCTACGAGATCGTGATCAACTCCGATCCGTGCATCGCTTACCTGATGGAAGAAAACACCATGTGCATGCAGGCACTGGTGATCGCCCACGCCTGCTATGGCCACAACAGTTTCTTCAAGGGCAACTACCTGTTCCGCACCTGGACCGATGCCACGTCGATCATCGACTACCTGGTGTTCGCCAAGCAGTACATTGCCCAGTGCGAGGAGCGTCACGGCATCGATGCCGTGGAAGACCTGATCGACTCCTGCCACGCGCTCATGAACTACGGCGTGGATCGCTACAAGCGCCCCTATCCGATCTCCGCCGAAGAAGAACGCCGGCGCCAGAAAGACCGTGAAGAGCACCTGCAGCGGCAGATCAACGACCTGTGGCGCACGATCCCCAAGAGTGCCGAAAAAGGCGGCGAGCGCGACGACGCGCGGTTCCCCTCCGAACCGCAGGAAAACATCCTCTACTTCATCGAGAAGAACGCCCCGCTGCTCGAGCCCTGGCAACGCGAAGTGGTGCGTATCGTGCGCAAGATCGCCCAATACTTCTACCCACAACGCCAGACCCAGGTGATGAACGAAGGTTGGGCGACCTTCTGGCACTACACGCTGATGAACGACCTGTACGACGAAGGCCTGATCACCGAAGGCTTCATGATGGAGTTCCTCCAGTCGCATACCAGCGTGGTGTTCCAGCCCGGGTTCGACAGCCCGTATTACAGCGGCATAAACCCCTACGCGCTGGGCTTTGCCATGTACACCGACATCCGCCGCATGTGCGAAAACCCGACCGAGGAAGATCGCCGCTGGTTCCCCGACATTGCCGGCAGCGACTGGCTTTCTACCATCAAGTTCGCCATGAGCAGCTTCAAGGACGAGAGCTTCATCCTGCAGTACCTGTCCCCCAAGGTGATGCGTGACCTGAAGCTGTTCAGCATCCTCGATGACGACCAGCGCGACGATCTGCTGGTACCGGCCATCCATGACGAGGCTGGCTACCGGATCATTCGCGAGCAACTGGCAGCCCAGTACAACCTCGGCAACCGCGAGCCCAACGTGCAGATCTGGAGCATCGACCGCCGTGGCGATCGCTCGCTGACGCTGCGCCACCAGCAGCACAACCGCAAACCGCTGGGCGACTCCACCGAGGAAGTGCTCAAGCATCTGCACCGCCTGTGGGGCTTCGATATCCACCTGGAGACCGTACAGGGCGACCAGGTGGTCAAGACCCATCACATGCCGCCGCGTGGGGAACATGCCGAGAGCGGCGACTACGGGCGCATGGACCTCGCCGTCATCCACCACCTCTGATGCTGCACCGCCATTACTGCCGACAGGGTATCCTGTGGGCAGTAATGGAGGCTGCACATGCACATCTACAAAGTCGGCGGCGCGGTACGTGACCGCCTGCTCGGGCGCCCGGTCAGCGATATCGACTGGCTGGTGGTCGGCGCCACGGTCGAAGAAATGCACGCCAGGGGCTATCGCCCGGTTGGCGCTGATTTCCCGGTTTTCCTGCATCCGAAGACGGGCGAGGAATATGCCCTGGCGCGCACCGAGCGCAAGAGCGGGCGTGGTTATGGCGGGTTCACCTTTCACGCAAGCCCCGACGTGACGTTGGAAGAAGACCTGATCCGCCGAGACCTGACCATCAATGCGATGGCCGAAGACGAACAGGGCGCGGTCTACGACCCCTACCACGGCCAGGCCGACCTTGAACAACGTATTCTGCGCCATGTTTCCCCCGCGTTCGCCGAAGATCCCTTGCGTGTACTGCGCGTTGCCCGCTTTGCCGCGCGCTATGCTCCCCTCGGTTTTCAGGTCGCCGATGAAACACTGGCTCTGATGCGCCAGATCGCCGAGTCGGGCGAACTGCAGGCACTGACAGCCGAACGTAGCTGGAAGGAGATCGAGCGGGCGCTGATGGAAAGCCAGCCCCAAGTGTTCATCCAGGTACTGCGCGCCTGTGGCGCCCTGAAGGAATTGATGCCCGAACTGGAGCATGGCGGGGATACCCTGGTGGCACTGCAGCGGGCGGCTGAGCACCAGCAGCCATTGGCGGTGCGCTGGGCGTGCTTGCTTCGCAGGCTGGAACCCGCGGCGATAAAAGCGCTCAACCAGCGTTTCAAGGCGCCGCGTGAATGCCAGGAACTGTCCGCGCTGGTGGGCGAGTTTGCCGGGCGGGCGGACGAGGCGTTGCAGTTAACGCCTGCAAACTTGCTGGAAATGCTGCAGAAGTTCGACGTTTATCGACGACCGCAGCGCTTCGAAGATTTCATTGCCGCCTGTGAAATGGCCGCTCTTGAAGGTTATCCACAGGCCCATTATCTGCGTGGAGCAGCGGCAGCGGCCAGGGCGGTGGATGTGAAACCGCTGGTGGAAGCCGGATTGACCGGCCAAGGCCTGGGCGAGGCACTCAAAGCTGAGCGACTGAAAGCGCTCGATACTTACAAAACAGGCTGACCACCACGGTCGCTGCAGGAGCGGAAGGCCTCACACCTGGGTCAGCTGCACGCCCCGCCATTCGAAAGCAACAGGTGCCAACACCTGGTCGATCCGCGCCTCCTGCCACAACTGCGCCATGCTTTTGCCCGCCCCCGGATGCACCAGCTCCGGCGCCAGCAGCGACAACGGCCACAGCACGAAGGCATTCTTCAGGATCTCCGCCCTAGGCAGCACCAGCCCATCGAACGTGCCATGCAGGTCGTCATACATGAGCACATCGATATCCAGCGGCAAGCCCTTGCGATCCGGCGCATAGCGACCGTTGTCCGCTTCGATGAACTTGAGCCGACGATCCAGTTCCATCAGTGGCAGATCGGTCTTGCCGGTGACCACGAAGTTGATGAACGGCCCGCTCTTGATCCCCACCGCCTGGCTCTCGAACGCCGGGGAACATTGCATGTCGCTGAGAATGGACGCCAACGCATCGAGCCCCGCACACAGGTGCTGGTGGCGATCGATGTTGCTGCCAAGGCCCAGATAAACCGTGCTCAGAGACATCCGCGCTCGATCTCCACGCCAACACCGCCACGGGCGGCGGGAACGGCCCCTGGCTTGGTCAGCTTCAACCGAACCCAGGGAATGTGGAATTCTTCCATCAGCGTTGCCACCAGGCGCTCGGCAAAGGTTTCCACCAGTTCGAAGCGCGCCTGCTCGGCAAATGCCTGGACCCGTGCCGAAACACTGGCGTAGTCGAGCGCCAGGTTCAGGTCGTCACCGGCCGCTGCCGGACGGTTGTCCCAGGCAAAACTCAAGTCCAGGCGCAGGCACTGGCGAATATCCCGTTCCCAGTCATAGGCACCGATGACGGTATCGACTTCCAGGCCTTCGATGAACACTCTGTCCAAGCACTTCTCTCCACAGCACGACAAGGGCGACTGGCGCCGTTAGAATCAGGGCGTCCTCGCCCGGAATAGTTAGCATGTTTTGGTTATTGGCGCTGCTCGCCTACCTGCTCGGCTCGCTGTCCTTCGCCATCGTCCTCAGCCGCCTTTCGGGCAGCCCGGACCCGCGTTCCAGCGGTTCGGGCAATGCCGGCGCCACCAACATGCTGCGCCTGGCGGGCCGTAAACTGGCGATCCTGACCCTGCTTGGCGACCTGTGCAAGGGCCTGCTGCCGGTTTTGCTCGCCCGCGCCGCCGGCCTTGGCCTGCAGGAGCAGGCCTGGGTCGGTGTCTGCGCAGTGCTCGGCCACCTGTTCCCGCTGTACTTCCGCTTCCGCGGCGGCAAAGGCGTCGCCACCGCCGCCGGCATGCTCATGGGCCTGTATTTCCCGGCCGCACTGCTGGCCATCGGCGCCTGGCTGCTGACCTTCTACCTCACGCGCACCAGCTCGCTGGCGGCGCTTGTCGCGACCCCGCTGACCTTGCCACTGCTGGCCTGGCGCGAGCCGGAGGCGCTGTTGCCGATCGCCGTGCTCACGGTGATGATCGTCTGGCGCCACCGCAACAATCTGCGCGATTTGTTTGCCGGGCGCGAAAGGCATTTCTGACGCGCCCGCAAGCCTTTACACCGGCGGCAGCTGCTCCATCGGCCAACGTGCCTGCACGCTGATCGCCAAGTCCTGCTGCTGCCCGGCCAACAGGCGCTGGCAACCGGCATAGGCGATCATCGCGCCATTGTCGGTGCAGAACTGCGGACGCGCGTAGTACACGTTGCCCTTGAGACCGGCCAGCATGTCCTCCAGCGAGGCGCGCAACGCCTTGTTGGCACTCACGCCACCGGCAATGACCAGGCGCTTGAGGCCGGTCTGCTTGAGGGCGCGCTTGCACTTGATGGTCAGAGTCTCCACCACCGCCTGCTGGAATGCCAGGGACAGGTCGCAACGGGTTTGCTCGCTGTCGTCGCCAGCATTCTTGCATTGCTGCCAGGTGTTCAGGGCGAAGGTCTTGAGGCCACTGAAGCTGAACTCAAGGCCCGGCCGATCGGTCATCGGCCGCGGGAACACGAAGCGCCCAGGCACACCCTGTTCGGCCAGGCGCGCGATTTCCGGGCCGCCTGGGTAATTGAGGCCGATCAGCTTGGCGGTCTTGTCGAATGCTTCGCCAGCCGCATCGTCGAGGCTCTCGCCCAGCAGCTCGTAGTGGCCGATGCCATCCACCCGCACCAGCTGGGTATGGCCGCCGGAAACCAACAAAGCGACGAACGGAAACTCGGGCGGGTTTTCCTCCAGCATCGGTGCCAGCAGGTGGCCTTCCATGTGGTGCACGCCGATCGCCGGGATATCCCAGGCGAAGGCCAGGGCCTGGGCGCACGAGGCACCGACCAGCAGCGCACCGACCAGGCCAGGACCCGCGGTGTAGGCGATGGCGTCGATCTCGGTGGCAACGCAGCCGGCCTCCTCCAGCACCTGGCGGATGAGCGGCAGCATGCGCTTGACGTGATCACGCGAGGCGAGCTCGGGCACCACGCCACCGAACACGCGGTGCAGGTCGATCTGACTGAACAGCGCGTCGGCTAACAAACCGCGCTCGCTGTCGTATAATGCGACGCCGGTTTCGTCGCAGGATGTTTCCAATCCCAGTACTAGCATGGGCTCGTCCCTTGTGGGGGCTGAATTCGAAGCCGCGCATGATAGTCCCCGTGCCGGGTGCCGACCAGCGGTTTTCGATCAGAGGCTTTGCATTCCGGCGTACTAAGGGTTAACATCCGCAACCCTTGAAAACCGACGTTCTCCAGCACACCTTTTGTTTTGCCAGGAGCACGTCTACCCCGGTAATGAATTAAGGTAGCCCTGGATGCCAGCCGTCAAAGTTAAAGAGAACGAACCCTTCGACGTAGCTCTGCGTCGTTTCAAGCGCTCCTGCGAAAAAGCCGGTGTACTGGCTGAAGTTCGTAGCCGCGAGTTTTACGAGAAGCCGACCGCCGAGCGTAAGCGCAAAGCAGCTGCTGCTGTTAAGCGTCACGCCAAGAAAGTTCAGCGCGAACAGCGCCGCGCCGTTCGTCTGTACTAATACAGACGTTCTACGCTAGAGCTTCTGCCCTGCCCGGCTCACCGCCGGGCCGATGGCAGCGGCTTGTTTCAAACCTTGAGCAGCTAGCCCAAGGCGCCCGTCGCAACCTGCAGTGGGCAAATGCATCAAAGCGTCAGATCTGGCTACGGCCAGGCGTGCACGTCCTGACTGACGGGCCCTTGCGGCTACCGACGAGCACACACTCCCTCGCACTTCCCCCTATTCAGCATTCGCCCCTCTGCGGCGCGTTAGCGATTAGACTTGCCAGTTGCCAGATGACGAGACTGCCATGGCCGGGCTGATTCCCCAAAGCTTCATCGACGACCTGATCAACCGCCTCGACATTGTCGACGTGGTGAGTTCGCGCGTTCAGCTGAAAAAGACCGGCAAGAACTACTCCGCCTGCTGCCCGTTCCACAAGGAAAAGACCCCTTCCTTCACGGTCAGCCCCGACAAGCAGTTCTACTACTGCTTCGGCTGCGGCGCCGGCGGCAACGCCCTCGGCTTCGTCATGGACCACGACAACCTGGACTTCCCCCAGGCCGTCGAGGAACTGGCCCGCGCAGCCGGCATGGAAGTGCCCAGGGAACAAGGCCGTCGCGACAACAAGCCGCGCCAGCCAACCGACTCGCCGTTGTACCCATTGCTGGATGCCGCCTCGGAGTTCTACCGCCAGGCCCTGCGCAGCCATCCGACCCGCAAGGCCGCGGTGGACTACCTAAAGGGCCGCGGCCTGTCGGGTGAAATCGCCCGCGACTTCGGCCTGGGCTTCGCGCCGCCTGGCTGGGACAACCTGCTCAAGCACCTGGGCGCCGACACCTTGCAACAAAAGGTGATGATCGACGCCGGCCTGCTGATCGAGAACGCCGAAAGCGGCAAACGCTATGACCGCTTCCGCGACCGGGTGATGTTCCCGATCCGCGACAGCCGCGGGCGCATCATCGCCTTTGGCGGCCGGGTACTGGGCGACGACAAGCCCAAGTACCTCAACTCCCCGGAAACCCCGGTGTTCCACAAGGGCCAGGAACTCTACGGGCTGTACGAGGCACGCAAGCACAACCGCAACCTCGACGAGATCATCGTCGTCGAGGGCTACATGGACGTGATCGCCCTGGCCCAGCAGGGCCTGCGCAATGCCGTGGCCACCCTTGGCACCGCGACCAGCGAAGAGCACCTCAAACGCCTGTTCCGCGTGGTGCCCAGCGTGCTGTTCTGCTTCGACGGCGACCAGGCCGGGCGCAAGGCCGCCTGGCGCGCACTGGAGTCGACCCTCTCGGCACTGCAGGATGGCCGCCGTGCGCGCTTCCTGTTCCTGCCCGAAGGCGAAGACCCGGACAGCCTGGTACGCGCCGAAGGCACCGATGCCTTCATGGCCCGGATCAACCAGCACGCGCAGCCATTGGCCGACTATTTCTTCGAGCAACTGAGCAACGAAGCCGACCCGCGCTCGCTGGAAGGCAAGGCGCACATGGCGACCCTGGCCGCACCGTTGATCGAAAAGATCCCCGGCGCCAACCTGCGTCAGCTGATGCGCAACCGCCTGAAGGAAATCACCGGCCTGGACCCACAGCAGGTCGAGCAACTGGCGCAACAGGCGCCGGCGGCCAGCAGTGTGCCGGACTACGACCCTGGCTATGACTACGATGCCATGGCCAGCTACACCCCCGACTACGGCGACATGCCACAGCACGACTACGCCCCCGTTCATCAGGAACCGGAGTGGAAGCCGAACAAAGGCGGGGGCAAGAAAGCATGGAGCGACAAGCCCTGGGACAAGAACCGCAAGGGCGGCAAGCCATGGCAGCAGCGCGACGAAGCGCCGCCGCGGGTGCCGGCACCGGTCGAACCACCGACCCTGGCGGCCCTGCGCACCTTGCTGCACCACCCGCTACTGGCCGGCAAGGTCGAGGATGCCAGCCATTTCGCCGACGAAGAGCACCTGTACAGCCAGCTGCTGGTGGCCCTGATCGAAGCTGCGCAGAAGAATCCTGGGCTAAGCTCAATGCAGCTGATCGCACGTTGGCACGGCACCGAACAAGGCCGCCTGCTGCGGGCCCTGGCGGAAAAGGAATGGTTGATCGTGGCCGACAACCTTGAACAACAGTTTTTCGACACTATAACTAGCTTGTCCGCCCGCCAACGCGAGCGCAGCCTGGAACAACTGCTCAGGAAATCACGTCAAAGCGAATTGACCAGCGAGGAAAAATCACAGCTCCTCGCCCTGCTGAGCCGGAATGTTCCCGCACAAACGCCGACCTCATCTGGCGCGTGAGGCCCATGCTCGGGTATAATCCTCGGCTTGTTTTTTGCCCGCCAAGACCTTCAGTGGATAGGGTGTTATGTCCGGAAAAGCGCAACAGCAGTCTCGTATCAAAGAGTTGATCACCCGCGGTCGTGAGCAGGGCTACCTGACTTACGCGGAGGTCAACGACCACCTGCCTGAGGATATTTCAGATCCGGAACAGGTGGAAGACATCATCCGCATGATCAACGACATGGGGATCAACGTATTCGAGAGTGCTCCGGATGCGGATGCCCTTCTGTTGGCGGAAGCCGACACCGACGAAGCCGCGGCCGAAGAAGCCGCTGCTGCGTTGGCGGCAGTTGAAACCGATATCGGCCGCACGACCGACCCGGTGCGCATGTACATGCGCGAAATGGGTACCGTCGAGCTGCTGACCCGCGAAGGCGAGATCGAAATCGCCAAGCGGATCGAGGAAGGCATCCGTGAAGTCATGGGCGCCATCGCTCACTTCCCGGGTACTGTCGACTACATCCTCGGCGAATACGACCGCGTCACCGCCGAAGGCGGCCGCCTGTCCGACGTTCTCAGCGGTTACATCGACCCTGACGACAACATCGCCGCACCGACCGACGAAGTGCCAGTACCTGGCGCCAAGGCGCCTGCGGCCAAGGAAGAGTCGGACGACGAAGACGAAGAAAGTGAAGGCAGTGACGACGAGGAAGAGGCCGAAAGCGGCCCTGATCCGGTCGTTGCAGCCCAGCGCTTCGGCGCCGTTGCCGATCAGCTCCAGGCCACCAACAAGGTCCTGAAGAAGGGCGGCCGCAACGTCAAGGAAAGCATCGAGGCCTTGCAGGCCCTGGCTGACCTGTTCATGCCGATCAAGCTGGTGCCGAAGCAGTTCGACGTTCTGGTCGAGCGCGTGCGCGATGCCCTGAACCGCCTGCGTCAGCAAGAGCGTGCGATCATGCAGCTGTGCGTGCGTGACGCCCGCATGCCGCGTGCCGACTTCCTGCGCCTGTTCCCGAGCAACGAAACCGACCAGACCTGGTCCGGTGACCTCGCCAAGCGCAGCACCAAGTGGGCAGCCGCCCTGGGTGAAAAGGACGCCGCCATCGTCGCCTGCCAGCAGAAGCTGATCGACCTCGAGACCGAGACCGGCCTGACCGTTGCCGAGATCAAGGAAATCAACCGTCGCATGTCCATCGGTGAGGCGAAAGCCCGCCGCGCCAAGAAAGAAATGGTCGAGGCGAACCTGCGTCTGGTGATCTCCATCGCCAAGAAATACACCAACCGTGGCCTGCAGTTCCTCGACCTGATCCAGGAAGGCAACATCGGCTTGATGAAGGCGGTGGACAAGTTCGAATACCGTCGCGGCTACAAGTTCTCGACCTACGCCACCTGGTGGATCCGCCAGGCGATCACCCGCTCGATCGCCGACCAGGCGCGCACCATCCGTATTCCGGTGCACATGATCGAGACGATCAACAAGCTCAACCGTATTTCCCGCCAGATGCTGCAGGAAATGGGCCGTGAACCGACCCCGGAAGAGCTCGGTGAGCGCATGGAAATGCCTGAGGACAAGATCCGCAAGGTATTGAAGATCGCCAAAGAGCCGATCTCCATGGAAACGCCGATCGGTGACGACGAAGATTCGCATCTGGGCGACTTCATCGAGGACTCGACCATGCAGTCCCCGATCGACGTGGCCACGGTCGAAAGCCTCAAGGAAGCGACCCGTGACGTGCTCTCGGGCCTGACCGCACGCGAAGCCAAGGTGCTGCGCATGCGCTTCGGTATCGACATGAACACCGACCACACCCTCGAAGAGGTGGGCAAGCAGTTCGACGTGACCCGTGAGCGGATCCGTCAGATCGAAGCGAAGGCGTTGCGCAAACTGCGCCACCCGACTCGCAGCGAGCACCTGCGCTCCTTCCTCGACGAGTGATGACAAACCCCGGCCCAGGCCGGGGTTTTTCTTATCCGACAAATAGTTGTGATCGGCTGGCCGGCTGGCTGAATGCCCGTCTACACTCGACTTCAGACCAACTGAATGCGAGGCCGCTATGCTGCCGATGCCGGCCATTCTGTTGTTGCTCCTGATGCTGTGGAACACAACGGCCGGCGCCCTGACCCTGACAGACGAGGAAAAAACCTGGCTCGCTGCTCACCCGCAGCTGAGGCTGGGCGTCGACGCCTCCTGGCCACCATTCGAGTTTCGTGACCAGGAGGGCCGGTACCAGGGATTGGCCGCCGATTACATTGCCTTGCTCCAGGACCGCCTGGGAGTATCACTGAAGCCGGTCGAGCCCAGCAGCTGGACCGAAGTGCTGCAGCAGGCGCGCGAAGGCCGCATCGATTTGCTGCCCGGCATCATGTCGACGCCGGAACGCCAGGGCTACCTGGCGTTCACCCGCCCCTACCTCGATTTCCCCATCGTCATCCTGGCCCATGACGGCGGCCCGCAACCGCGCACGCTCAAGGACTTGTACGGGCTGAAGGTCGCCGTGGTGGAAAACTACGCGCCCCATGAATTGCTACGCACCCACCACCCGGACCTCAACCTGGTGGCGATGCCCAATGTCAGCTCGACCCTGCAGGCATTGGCCACCGACGCGGTGGACGCCGTGGTCGGCGACCTCGCCTCGAGCATCTGGAGCTTGCGCCAGCTCAAGCTCGAAGGGCTGTACGTAAGCGGCGAAACCCCCTACCGCTACCAATTGGCAATGGCCGCGCCCCGTGACCAGCAAATACTGATCGGCATCCTCGACAAAGTGATGGCCGACATGTCCAGCGATGAAGTCAGCCATATCCAGCAGCGCTGGGTTGGCAACGTGGTCGACCAGCGCAGTTTCTGGCGGGACACGCTGCTCTATGGCCTGCCCGCCGTCCTGTTGCTGATCGCCATTCTCGCCGTGGTCATCCGCATCAATCGCCGGCTCAGCTCGGAAATCTCCCGACGCATCGCCCTGGAGCAGGAACTGCGCAGCAGCGAATACCACTACCGCGGCCTGATCGAGAGCCTGTCGGCAATTGCCTGGGAAGCCGACGCCAACGACTTCACCTACAGCTATGTTTCGCCGCATGCCGAAGACTTGCTGGGCTACCCCCTGCACGACTGGCTCAAGCCCGGTTTCTGGCGCAGCATCCTGCACCCCGACGACGCGCTCTGGGCCCAGGCCTTCTGCGAGAGTGAAACCGCTGCAGGGCGTGATCACAGCCTCGATTACCGCGTAATGCGCGCCGACGGCCAGCCGCTTTGGGTACGCAACATCGTCAGCATGATCGAACACGGCCACCGGCCCCTGATGCGCGGCCTGATGATCGACATCAGCGAGACCAAGCGCACCGAAGACGCCCTGCGCCTGTCGGAACAGAAGTTCGCTTCGGTATTCGAGCAGTGCCCGGACATTCTGCTGATCGCACGGCACAGCGATGGCGTACTGCTCGAGGTCAATGAAGCCTTCGAAGAGCAGATTGGCCTGACACCGGGCGAAGTGATCGGCCGCACCGCCACCGAGCTCAACTTGTGGGGCATCGAAGGCATGGGCCCAAGGCTGCTCGAACGCTTGCACCAAGGCGGCATCCGCAACATCGAAATGACCTTCCGCCGCAGCAACGGCCAGATGTTCACCGGCCTGACCTCCGCCGAAACCTTCGAGCTTGACGGCAGCCTGGCGCTGGTCGTGGCCGTTCGCGACATCAGCCAGCTCAAGGAAACCCAGCAACAGTTGCAGACCTCCGAGGAAAAGTTCGCCAAGGCCTTCCACGCCTCGCCGGACGGCCTGCTGCTGTCGCGCCAGAGCGACGGCCTTCTGCTGGAGGTCAACGAGGGCTTCTGCCGCCTGACCGGTTACGAATTCAACCCGCCTATCGATCAGACCTCGTTCGACCTGGGGATCTGGGTCGACCTCAACGAACGCAAGCGCCTGATCGACCGGCTTGGCCGCGATGGTTTCGTGCGTGACTTCAGTTGCCACCTGCGCCGCAGCGACGGGCAGATTCGCCTCTGCGAGCTGTCGGCTCGGCCATTGCCGATCGGTGGTGTCGACTGCATGCTGACCATCGCCCGCGACATTACCGAACGCCACCTGATGCAGGAAAAACTGCAACTGGCCGCCACCGTGTTCGAAAATACCGCTGAAGGCGTACTGATCACCGACACCGACCAACGCATCAGCGCAGTCAACCGTGCCTTCAGCGAGATCACCGGCTACAGCGAGATCGAGGCACTCGGCCAGACTCCGCGCCTGCTCGCCTCGGGTCAGCATGACAGCGCCTTCTACGCCGCCATGTGGCACCAACTCACCGCTGAAGGCCACTGGCAGGGCGAGATCTACAACAAACGCAAGAATGGCGAGCTGTACCCCGGCTGGCTGACCATCAGCGCCGTACGCAACAACGAGCGCGACATCACCCACTTCGTCGCCGTGTTCGCCGACATTTCCAGCCTCAAGCATGCCCAGGCCAAACTCGATTACCAGGCCCACCACGACCCATTGACCGGCCTGCCCAACCGCGCGCTCTTCGAAAACCGGCTGCAGGCCGTGCTGACCTGCTCGCAGGTCTCCAACCGCCAGGGCGCCGTGCTGTTCCTTGACCTGGACCGTTTCAAGCACATCAACGACAGCCTCGGCCACCCGGTTGGCGACCTCTTGCTCAAAGGCATCGCCCAGCGTCTCAAGGAGCAGGTGCGCGATGTCGACACCGTGGCCCGCCTGGGTGGCGACGAGTTCATCATCCTGCTGCCCGGCCTGCACAAGCCCAGCGATGCCCATGCCATTGCCAACAAGCTGCTGGCTTGCTTCGTCGCCCCGTTCCAGGCCGGTGAGCACGAGTTCTTCACCAGCGCCAGCATCGGCACCAGCCTCTATCCGCAGGATGGCACCGACGTCGCCACGCTGATCCGCAACGCCGATGCCGCCATGTATCGCTCCAAGGCCAAAGGCCGCAACCGTGTGGAGGCCTATACCCGTGACCTGACCACGCAGGCCAGCGAACGCATCGCCATGGAGCACGAACTGCGCCGCGCCATCGAGCGTAACGAGATGAGCCTGAGCTTCCAGCCCAAGCTGAGCCTCAAGACCCAGACCCTGGTCGGGGCCGAAGCGCTGATTCGCTGGAGCCACCCGACATTCGGCGAGGTACCGCCCGAGCATTTCATTCACCTTGCCGAAGAGAACGGCACCATTCTCCAGCTGGGTGACTGGGTGCTGGAACAGGCTTGCCAGCAGATGCATCGCTGGAAGAAGGCTTACCAGGCCTTTGGCCCACTGTCGATCAACCTGGCGGGCGCGCAGTTGCGCCACCCCCACCTCGCCAAACGCATCGAGCATCTGTTGAAGGTCTACCAGTTGAAGGCGGGCGACCTGCAGCTGGAAATCACCGAGAACTTCATCATGAGCCAGGCCGAAGAAGCCCTGGCCGTGCTGCATCAGCTCAAGCAACTGGGCGTGCAACTGGCGATCGACGACTTCGGCACCGGCTACTCGTCGCTGAGTTACCTCAAGCGCCTACCGCTGGACATCCTCAAGATCGACAAGTCGTTCATCCGCGGCCTGCCGGACGACCCGCACGACGCCGCCATCGCCCGCGCCATCATCGCGCTGGGGCGCAGCATGCAATTGACGATCATTGCCGAGGGCGTGGAGAACCAGGCCCAGCAACGCTTCCTTGCAGCCGAGGGCTGCGAGCAGATCCAGGGCTACATCGTCAGCCTGCCATTGCCGCCGGATGAATTCGCCGCGACGTTTCTTCGTATAGCACTGTCTGATCTTTCGGATGGCACGCTTTCAAAACCCTCGTTATAATCCGGGCACTTACTGAGGGCCTATAGCTCAGTTGGTTAGAGCAGAGGACTCATAATCCTTTGGTCCACGGTTCGAGTCCGTGTGGGCCCACCAGATATGACGAAAGCCGCGCTGATGCGCGGCTTTTTTGTGCTCGATGGATGAGAATGTTGGGCTTGCCCTGTTTGTCTGCAGCTGGCTAGGCTAGCGGACCCTCCGTAGAGACTCACCATGTCGGACTCCCGCCCCATCGCCCTCGACGAAATCGACCGCCAGCTGATCGCCCTGCTGCAGATCAACGCCCGCGAAAGCGTCGCCACCCTCGCCCGCCAGCTCGGCATCGCCCGCACCACGGTCAACTCGCGCCTGGAACGGCTGGAAAAGAACAAGGTCATCACCGGCTATGGCGTACGCCTTGGCCAGCGCCTGATTGGCGGTGGGCTGCAGGCCTATGTCGGGATCAAGGTGCAGCCACGCTCCGGCAAGGAAGTGGTGCGTCGCCTGAGCGCCATGGGGCAGGTACAGCAGTTGTGCGCGGTGAGTGGCGAGTTCGATTACGTAGCCTGGTTGCGCAGCGATTCGCCGGAGCAACTCGACCAGTTGCTGGACCAGATCGGCAGTGTCGAAGGGGTGGAAAAGACCACCACGTCGATCATTCTCAGCAGCAAGGTCGATCGAGGGCAGCCAGCCTGAAGGCTGATTAACGTCAAAATGGATTAATCAGCCGACGTAATGACAACCAAGCATCGATTTCGCCATCACTCTGCATCTTAATTACGAACACCCCGCTTCATAAAATGACCCTCAGCCATCTCCTATACTCAGGCTCCGCCCCTCGCGCAGCCGCTCTGGCAAGGTCACTTCATGAACAAGAAAAACCGCCACCCCGCCGACGGCAAACCACCCATCACCATCTTCGGCCCGGACTTCCCCTTCGCCTTCGACGACTGGCTGGAACACCCTGCCGGCCTGGGTAGCATTCCGGCCGAGCGCCATGGTGAGGAAGTCGCCATCGTCGGCGCGGGCATCGCCGGTCTGGTCGCGGCCTACGAGCTGATGAAGCTGGGCCTCAAGCCCGTGGTGTACGAGGCCTCGAAGCTCGGCGGGCGGCTGCGTTCACAGGCCTTCAACGGCACCGACGGCATCATCGCCGAACTCGGCGGCATGCGTTTTCCGGTGTCCTCCACCGCCTTCTACCATTACGTCGACAAGCTGGGGCTGGAAACCAAGCCTTTCCCCAACCCGCTGACTTCCGCCTCAGGCAGCACGGTGATCGACCTCGAAGGCCAGACCTACTACGCCGAAAAGGCCAGTGACCTGCCGAAACTGTTCCATGAAGTGGCCGACGCCTGGGCGGATGCGCTGGAAAGCGGTGCCCGGTTCGCCGATATCCAGCAGGCGATCCGTGACCGTGACGTGCCTCGGCTCAAAGAACTGTGGAACAAGCTGGTCCCCCTGTGGGACGACCGCACCTTCTACGACTTTGTCGCTACCTCGCGCTCGTTCGCCCAGCTGAGCTTCCAGCACCGCGAAGTGTTCGGCCAGGTCGGATTCGGCACCGGCGGCTGGGACTCGGACTTCCCCAACTCGATGCTGGAAATCTTCCGCGTGGTCATGACCAACTGCGACGACCACCAGCACCTGATCGTCGGTGGCGTGGAGCAAGTCCCTCAAGGCATCTGGCGCCATGTGCCGGAGCGTTGCGCCCATTGGCCGGCAGGTACCAGCCTGAGTTCGCTGCATGGTGGCGCACCGCGCACCGGGGTCAAACGTATTGCGCGTGCTGCCGATGGGCGCCTGGCGGTCACCGACAACTGGGGCGATACCCGCCACTATGACGCGGTACTCGCCACCTGCCAGAGCTGGCTGCTGACCACCCAGATCGACTGCGAAGAGTCGCTGTTCTCGCAGAAGATGTGGATGGCCCTGGACCGCACCCGCTACATGCAGTCATCGAAGACCTTCGTCATGGTCGACCGGCCATTCTGGAAGGACAAGGACCCGCAGACCGGCCGCGACCTGATGAGCATGACCCTCACCGATCGCCTCACCCGCGGGACCTACCTGTTCGACAACGGTGACGACAAACCGGGGGTAATCTGCCTGTCCTACGCCTGGATGAGCGACGCCCTGAAGATGCTGCCTCATCCCGTGGAAAAGCGCGTGCAGCTGGCCCTGGATGCGCTGAAGAAAATCTACCCGAAGACCGACATCGCCGGGCACATCATCGGCGACCCGATCACCATTTCCTGGGAGGCCGACCCGCACTTCCTCGGCGCGTTCAAGGGTGCGCTGCCGGGTCACTACCGCTACAACCAGCGCATGTATGCGCACTTCATGCAACAGGACCTGCCCGCCGAGCAGCGCGGCATGTTCATTGCCGGTGACGACGTGTCGTGGACCCCGGCCTGGGTCGAAGGTGCGGTGCAGACGTCGCTGAATGCGGTGTGGGGTATCATGAACCACTTCGGTGGCCAGACCCACCCGGACAACCCAGGCCCGGGCGATGTGTTCGACGAGATCGGTCCCATCGCCCTGGCTGACTGAAACCAAGGAGGCAGCATGCGCATCGCTCTGTTCCAGGGCACACCCAACCCGCTGGACGTGCCCGGCAACCTGCAACGGCTGCGCCACCAGGCGCAACTGGCAGCCGAGCGCGGCGCACAATTGCTGGTGTGCCCGGAGATGTTCCTGAGCGGCTACAACATCGGCCTGGCGCAGGTCGAACGGCTGGCCGAAGCCGACGATGGCCCCTCGGCCATGGCAGTGGTGGAGATCGCCCAGGCGCACCGCATCGCCATCGTCTATGGCTACCCCGAACGCGCCGATGACGGGGCCATCTACAACAGCGTGCAGTTGATCGATGCCCATGGCCGCAGCCTGTGCAATTACCGCAAGACCCACCTGTTCGGCGAGCTGGACCGGGCGATGTTCAGCGCAGGCGCCGACCATTTCCCGGTGGTCGAGCTGGAGGGCTGGAAGGTCGGCATGCTGATCTGCTACGACATTGAATTCCCGGAGAACGCCCGGCGCCTGGCGCTGGCAGGTGCCGAACTGATCCTGGTGCCGACGGCGAACATGACGCCTTACGATTTCGTCTGCCAGGTGACCGTGCGCTCGCGGGCGCAGGAAAACCAGTGCTACCTGGTGTATGCCAACTACTGCGGGGCGGAGGACGAGATCCAGTACTGCGGGCAGAGCAGCATCATCGGGCCCGATGGCAGCCTGCTGGCCATGGCCGGGCGCGATGAGTGCCAGTTGCTGGCCGAGCTGGAGCATGAGCGAGTGGTGCGGGGGCGTGAGGCATTTCCTTATCTGGCCGATCTGCGCCAGGAATTGCACTTGCGTCAGGGCTGACAGGGGCCGCCTTGCAAATGGGTTAGCATGAACACCTGCCCCGGAGTACCCATGCCTGACACCACCCGCCACCTCACCCTCGCCAACGGCCTGCAGCTGACCCTGCGCCACGCACCTCGCCTGAAGCGTTCTGCAGCCGCCTTGAGGGTTCACGCGGGAAGCCATGACGCCCCGAGCGCATGGCCGGGCCTGGCCCACTTCCTCGAACACCTGTTCTTCCTCGGCACCACACGCTTCCCTCTGGAAGACGGCCTGATGCGCCATGTCCAGGCCCTCGGCGGCCAAGTCAACGCCAGCACCCGCGAACGCACCACCGACTTCTTCTTCGAAGTGCCCCCCACCGCATTGGCCGGTGGGCTGGAGCGCTTGTGCCAGATGCTTGCCGAACCGGACCTGGGCATCGAGCGCCAATGCCGCGAGCGGGAAGTCATCCACGCCGAATTCATCGCCTGGTCGCGCAACCCGCAGGCGCAGCAGCAGTTCGCCTTGCTGCAGTCTGTAGCGGGCAATCATCCGTTGAGCGCTTTTCATGCAGGCAACCGCTATTCCCTCGGTTTGCGCAATGTGGCCTTCCAGCAGGCCCTCAGCGGCTTTCACCAGCGCTTCTACCAGGGCGGCCAGATCACCCTGAGTCTCTGTGGCCCACAGCCGCTGGATGAACTGGAGCAACTGGGCAGGCAATACGCCGCTATCTTCGAAAAGGGCGCCCTTGTGCCGCAAGCGTCGCCACCGGCCTTGGCTGCCAACACGCCGCTGCTGTTCGCCCACCAGGGCCTGCCCGCAGGTGCAGAACAGGCGCTGGAGCTGCTGGTGGCCAACCTCGGAGACAACCGCGCCGGCAGTTGGCTGGATGCACTGGAGCGACGTGGCTGGCTCAAAGGGTGCAAGGTCGAGAAGTTGTATGCCTTCGCCGGGCAACTGCTCTGGCACATCGACCTGAAGCTCGACCCGGATGCCGACACCGATGAGGCGCTGAAGCTACTGTACGGCTGGTTCGACTTCATCCGCCAGACAGACCCCGGCCAATTCAACAGCGCGTTTGGCCGCCTGCAACAACGTCGCGAACGCAACGCCACCGCACTGGAGCTGGCCCGCCGCGACAGCGCCGGGCAGCCGTTTGCAGCACTGGATAAACAAGCACTGGGCGCGCTCAAAGCCTTGCTTGAACAGCTGCCACGTCACGCATATGGGCAATGGCAACTGCCTGCGGCCGAGCCGTTGTTGATCGATGAGCTGCCCACTGTTCAAACTGCAGAACTGCCCCCTGCGCTGGCCATGAGCGACCTGCTTCCACCCTCCAGGCAATACGCAGCACTTTATCTGCGCTGGCACGTGCCATCGGCTTTGCGCCAGCCTCTGCGGGGCGTACTTGAACGCGCCTTGCACCCCCTGCAGTCACGTTGCGAGCAAACCTGCGTGCAACTGCAGTTCAGCGCGTCTGGCGAATACTGGCAGCTACGCTGCGCTGGCCACCCTGCAGCCGTGGTACGCGCCACAGGCCAGGCCCTGGCGCTGATGCAGGCGCCCTCCAACTGGCAATCATCACCACCTGAGGCGCCCGCCTTGATACCGATCAGGGCATTGATCAATCAGCTGACAGACGCCGTGCTCGGCAATCACCCCGCCGCAACGCCGCCCTGCACCCTCGACCAGGCGCTGCTCGACGGCGCCTGGCAGCACAGCCACTGGCATGGCCTGGCTCTGGGCTTCGATGCAAGCGCCGTGCAGGCACTGGGCGCAGTACTGCAGGGCTGCCCAGGGCAAGGCGCGGTGCCTACGCCTGCCAACCTCTGGAGCGGCCAGCGCTGGCATCATGCCGAGGTGCCGGGCAGTGAAAACGCCCTGCTGCTGTTCTGCCCACTGCCAGCCGAGCAGCAAGCCAGTGGTCGCCTGCTGGCCCAGCTGCTGCAAGGCCCGGTTTATCAACGACTGAGGGTCGAACTGCAACTCGGCTACGCGGTTTTCAGTACCTTCCGTCAGGTCGAAGGCATCGGTGGCCTGCTGTTCGGCGTGCAGTCCCCACATGCCAGTCAGGCGGAAATCCTCGACCACCTGCGCAAACTTCTGGGTCAAGGCGTCACCCTCGACATCGGCGCCCGTCAAGCGCTGGCCGAGCAGTTCGACGAACCTGCCATGGCCAACGCCGACGTCGCCGAATGGGCATGGCAGACACACCTGGCCACACAACCCGGCAATCTGCTTGCGCTGCAGCGGTCTATTCTGATGACGCGACAAGCGGATCTGGATGGCCTGCTAAGTGACCTGCTCAGCACCGATTGCGCCTGGCTCTGCCTGGCCAACAGCGCGGCGCCAGATGCGTCCTGGCACTGATTCGGCGGGGATTGTTACGTTTACCGCAAGGGCGCTTATCAAAGAATTAACCTTTCGGTACAAAAAATTCTTGTAAGATACCGCTATCTCAGCCAACGGAACCTCCTGCTCCAGGCGGCCCCCAATCAATAGCTGAAGCACCCCAACCCCATCCGGAAGGAGAACGCCCATGTGGACCAAACCTGCATACACTGACCTGCGTATCGGCTTCGAAGTGACCATGTACTTCGCCAACCGCTAAGCCCTGCTTTTGCGGTTCGACGCCTCGGCCCGCCGGGGCGTCGTCGTTTTTCGAATACGGCTTTTCGCAGAAGGAGTGGCCATGTACATCCAGATTCTCGGTTCCGCCGCCGGTGGTGGTTTCCCGCAGTGGAACTGCAACTGCGTCAACTGCAAAGGCTATCGCGACGGCAGCCTGCGTGCCACCGCGCGCACCCAGTCGTCCATCGCCCTGTCCGACGACGGTGAGCACTGGATCCTGTGCAATGCCTCGCCTGACATACGCGCCCAGCTCCAGGCCTTCGCGCCGATGCAGCCGGCACGCGCCCTGCGCGACACCGGCATCAACGCCATCGTCCTGCTCGACAGCCAGATCGACCACACCACCGGCCTGCTCAGCCTGCGCGAAGGCTGCCCGCACCAGGTCTGGTGCACCGACATGGTCCACCAGGACCTGACCACCGGTTTCCCGCTGTTCAACATGCTCAGCCACTGGAACGGTGGCCTGCAGTGGAACCGCATCGAGCTCGAAGGCAGTTTCGTGATCGAAGCCTGCCCCAACCTCAAGTTCACCCCCTTCCCCCTGCGCAGCGCCGCGCCGCCCTACTCGCCGCACCGCTTCGACCCGCACCCGGGCGACAACCTCGGCCTGCTGGTAGAGGATACCCGCACCGGCGGCAAGCTGTTCTACGCCCCCGGCCTCGGCCAGGTCGATGCCAAGCTGCTGCAGATGATGCACGGCGCCGACTGCCTGCTGGTCGACGGCACGCTGTGGGAGGAGGATGAAATGCAGCGCCGCGGTGTCGGTACCCGTACCGGCCGCGAGATGGGCCACCTGGCACAGAACGGCCCGGGCGGCATGCTCGAAGTGCTCGACGGCTTCCCGCGCCAGCGCAAGGTGCTCATCCATATCAACAACACCAACCCGATTCTCGACGAAGACTCCCCCGAACGCGCCGAAGTCCAGCGCCGCGGCGTCGAAGTCGCCTTCGATGGCATGAGCATCGAGCTGTAAGGAGGCCCCGTGAGCGACGCACTGCCAATGTCACCTGCCGAGTTCGAGCAGGCCCTGCGCGCCAAGGGCGCCTACTACCACATCCACCACCCGTACCATGTGGCGATGTATGAAGGCCGCGCCAGCCGCGAGCAGATCCAGGGCTGGGTGGCCAACCGCTTCTACTACCAGGTCAACATCCCGATGAAGGATGCCGCGATCCTGGCCAACTGCCCGGACCGCGAAATCCGCCGCGAGTGGATCCAGCGCCTGCTCGACCATGACGGCGCGCCCGGCGAGGATGGCGGTATCGAAGCCTGGCTGCGCCTGGGTCAGGCGGTCGGCCTCGACCCCGACCAGTTGCGCTCCCAGGAACTGGTGCTGCCCGGCGTGCGCTTCGCCGTCGATGCCTACGTCAACTTCGCCCGCCGCGCCAGCTGGCAGGAAGCGGCCAGCAGCTCGCTGACCGAGCTGTTCGCCCCGCAGATCCACCAGTCGCGCCTGGACAGCTGGCCGCAGCACTACCCGTGGATCGATCCTGCCGGCTACGCGTACTTCCGCACCCGCCTGGGCCAGGCCCGGCGCGACGTCGAGCACGGCCTGGCGATCACCCTGCAGCACTACACCACCCGCGCGGGCCAGGAGCGTATGCTGGAAATCCTGCAGTTCAAGCTGGATATCCTCTGGAGCATGCTCGACGCCATGAGCATGGCCTACGAACTGAACCGCCCGCCCTACCACACCGTCACCCAGCAACGGGTCTGGCACAAGGGGATCGCCCTATGAGTTTCGACCGCAAGCAAACGCCAAACTGGCGCCCCGGCTACCGCTTCCAGTACGAGCCGGCGCAGAAAGGCCATGTGCTGCTCTACCCCGAGGGCATGATCAAGCTCAACGACAGTGCCGGCCTGATCGGCGGGCTGATCGACGGCAAGCGTGACGTGGCGGCAATCATCGCCGACCTCGAACGACAATTCCCTGGTGTGCCCGAAGTCGCCGACGACATCGAGCAATTCATGGAGGTGGCCCGTGCCGAACACTGGATCACCCTCGCCTGAGGTGCCGGTCGGCCTGCCGCTGTGGCTGCTGGCCGAGCTGACCTACCGCTGCCCGTTGCAGTGCCCATACTGCTCCAACCCGCTGGACTTCGCCGCCCAGGGCCAGGAACTGAGCACCGAGCAGTGGTTCAAGGTAATGGCCGAGGCCCGCGAGATGGGCGCTGCGCAGATCGGCTTTTCCGGTGGCGAACCGCTGGTGCGCCAGGACCTCGCCGAGCTGATCGGCGAAGCCCGCCGGCTGGGCTACTACACCAACCTGATCACCTCCGGCATTGGCCTGACCGAAGCGCGCATCGCCGCCTTCAAGCAGGCCGGGCTGGACCATATCCAGATCAGCTTCCAGGCCAGCGACGAGCAGGTCAACAACCTGCTGGCCGGCTCGAAGAAGGCCTTCGCGCAGAAGCTGGAGATGGCCCGGGCGGTGAAGGCCCACGGCTATCCGATGGTGCTCAACTTCGTCACCCACCGGCACAACATCGACAAGATCGACCGCATCATCGAGCTGTGCATCGCCCTTGAAGCCGACTTCGTCGAGCTTGCCACCTGCCAGTTCTATGGCTGGGCGCACCTCAACCGCCTGGGCCTGTTGCCGACCCGCGCGCAGCTCGAACGCGCCGAACGCATCACCAACGAGTACCGGGAAAAGCTCAAGGCCGAGGGCAGCCCGTGCAAGCTGATCTTCGTCACCCCGGACTACTACGAGGAACGCCCCAAGGCCTGCATGAACGGCTGGGGCAGCCTGTTCCTGACCATCACCCCGGACGGCACTGCCCTGCCCTGCCACGGCGCCCGGCAATTGCCGGTGCAGTTCCCCAACGTGCGCGACCATGACCTGCACCACATCTGGTACGACTCGTTCGGCTTCAACCGCTTCCGCGGTTACGACTGGATGCCCGAGCCGTGCCGTTCGTGCGACGAAAAGGAAAAGGACTTCGGCGGCTGCCGTTGCCAGGCCTTCATGCTGACCGGCGATGCCAGCAAGGCCGACCCGGTGTGCGCAAAGTCGGCCGACCACGGCATCATCCTCAAGGCCCGCGAAGAGGCGGAGACCGCCCAACTCGCCATCGAAGAGATGACCTTCCGCAATGAGCGCAACTCCCGTGTCATCGTCCGCGGCTGACTTCAGCGCCGCCCAGGCCGTTGCCGCCGGCACCGACTTTGCCGAACTCAAGGTCAGTGCCGAGGGGCTGTTCTGGAACGAGTTCCGCCCGGCCGATGGGGCCTGCCGTATCTGGCAGTGGCGTGATCACCAGGCGTGTTGCCTCACGCCCGATGGTTTCAGCGTGCGCAGCCGGGTCTACGAATACGGTGGTGGCAGCTTCTGCCTGGGCGGCGACGGGCTGCTGTTCGTCAACGAAAAGGATCAGCAACTCTATACCCAGCGCCTCGACGGCACTGCACCACGCGCCCTGACCGCCGAGGCCGAATGCCGCTATGGCGATGTGCAGTGGCACGACGGCAAGGTGCTGGCAGTCGAAGAGCGCCATGGCGAAAGCGTCGAACATCGCCTGGTGGCATTGGCCGAAACCGCCCGCGAGGTGCTCGCCGAGGGCGCCGACTTCTATGCCTCGCCAACGCTCAGCGCTGATGGCCAGCGCCTGGCCTGGGTCGAATGGAACCGCCCGGCACAGCCCTGGACCGTTACCCGGCTGATGTGCCGCGAACGCGACGCCAACGGCGACTGGGGGGCCGTACGCTGTATCGCCGCCGAGGATGAATCACTGCAACAGCCGCATTTCGACGCCGAAGGCCGCTTGTACTGTTTGTCTGACCGCAATGGCTTCTGGCAGCCCTGGGGCGAGGTCGACGGCCACTGGCAGGCACTGCCGGCCGAGCCCGCCGACCATGCCGCCGCCCCCTGGCAACTGGGCGCCAGCACTTGGCTGCCGGTAAATCCGCAACGTTATCTGGCCACCTGGTTCGAAGGTGGCATCGGGCAACTGGGCCTGCACGATGAACATGGCCGCATGGAGCGCTTCGCCAGCGCCTACACCCGGTTCCGCAACCTGGCCATGGATGCCGAATACCTCTATGCCGTCGCGGCCTCGCCGATCAGCCCGCCGGCAGTGATAGCCATAGCCCGCAGCGGCCACGAAGTCAGCGTGCTGGCCGGTGGCGCCGAAGTGCTGCCTGTCGCGCAAATCAGTCTGCCGCAGTCGATTCATTACGACAGCGGCGGTGCGCTGGCCCATGGTTTCTTCTATCCGGCAGCCGCCAGCGTGGGCCCGGTACCCTTGGTGGTGTTCATCCACGGCGGCCCGACCTCGGCCTGCTACCCGGTACTGGACCCACGCATCCAGTACTGGACCCGACGCGGTTTTGCCGTGGCCGACCTGAACTACCGAGGCAGCACCGGCTACGGCCGGGCATACCGCCAGGCGCTGCACCTGCGTTGGGGCGAAAGCGATGTGCAGGATGCCTGTGCCGCCGTCGAGTATCTGGCCGGGCTAGGGCTGATCGACCCCGGCAAGGCGTTCATTCGCGGCGGCAGTGCCGGTGGCTACACCACACTGTGCGCCTTGGCTTTCCACGGTGTGTTCCGTGCAGGCGCCAGCCTTTACGGGGTCAGTGATCCGATTGCCCTGGGCCAGGCCACGCACAAGTTCGAAGGTGATTACCTGGACTGGCTGATCGGTGACCCGCAGCAGGATGCCGAACGTTATCGCCAACGTACGCCGCTGCTGCATGCCTCGGCAATCAAGGTGCCGGTGATCTTCTTCCAGGGCGAGCTGGATGCAGTGGTGGTGCCGGAGCAGACGCGCTCGATGATGGCGGCGTTGCAGGCCAATGGCATCGCGGCTGAAGGGCATTTCTATGCAGGGGAACGGCATGGTTTCCGCAAGGCCGAGAACCTGGCGCATGCGCTGGAGGAAGAGTGGAAGTTCTATTGCCGGGTGTTGGAGGGCTGACAGCCTGGGGCCGCTCTGCGGCCCCGGCATCCTCAGCGCTTGGCGATAATGTAGACCGCATGCACGATCCCGGGAATGTAACCCAGCAGGGTCAAAAGAATATTCAGCCAGAACGCCCCGCCAAACCCCACCTGCAGAAACACGCCAAGCGGTGGCAGGATGATGGCGATGATGATGCGAATGAAGTCCATGCGGGTCTCTCCTGAAGGGGTTACAAGGAAGACCCGCTGCGCTTGCTGGAGGTTCCACAGGCAAAAAAAACGCCCCGGGCCAAATGAAACAGGCACGGGGCGATGCGCAGAAACGCCAGACGGTTCGTAGAATTCTTGATCAGGCCGGCATTTCGCGGCGGGCCTGTTGTTGCGCATGCAAGCGGGC
Organism: Pseudomonas sp. NPDC089422; assembly: GCF_044749405.1. Classification (NCBI taxonomy): domain Bacteria; kingdom Pseudomonadati; phylum Pseudomonadota; class Gammaproteobacteria; order Pseudomonadales; family Pseudomonadaceae; genus Pseudomonas; species Pseudomonas sp. NPDC089422. Next base: position 332,539 of record NZ_JBIVHW010000006.1, on the reverse strand, counting down.
AAAGGCCCGGGCCAGGCGCAGGAGCATTTCGTCGATGTTGCCCTTGCTCACGGTCAGCGCCGGCGAGAAGCGCACCACATCGGCCTGCGGCGCGTTCAGCAGCAAACCTTCGTGCAAGGCAGCCTCGACCAGTTCCTTGGCAACGTTTTCCTGCAACTGCAAGGCCCACAAAAGCCCCTGGCCGCGCACTTCGCCCTGGCCATAGCGGCCGGCCAGGCGGCTCAGGCCGTCACGCAGATGACGGCCACTGTCCTGCACCTGCCCGAAGAAGCCCGGCTCCAGCACGGTTTCCAGCACGGCCAGGCCCGCGGCGCTCATCAGGGCATTGCCGTGATGGCTGCCCTCCAGTTCACCGGGTTCGGCACAGCAGGCTGTCCCGCGAGCGAGCAAGGCCGCCAGTGGTACACCGCCACCCAGGCCCTTGCCCAGCGTGATGATGTCGGCACGCACACCGTAGGTCTCTTCTGCCAGCAATGCCCCACAGCGGCCAATACCCGTCTGCACTTCGTCCAGAATCAGCAGGATGCCCAGTTCCCGGCAGAGCTTCTCCACGCCTTGCAGGTACTCACGTGTCGCCGGGATCACCCCCGCCTCGCCCTGGATCGGCTCGAGCATGATCGCCACGGTGCGCGAATCGACCTCGGCATGCAGCGCCGCCAGGTCATTGAACGGCACCTTGCTGAACCCCGGCAGGCCCGGTTCGCAGCGGTTGCACGGCAGCGGGTCGGAGGCCGACAGCGCGCCCAGGCTGCGGCCATGGCAGGCCTGGCTGGCAGTAATGATGTGGTAGGCGCCGTTGCGGTGCAGCTGGCCCCACTTGCGCGCCAGCTTGATCGCCCCTTCACAGGCCTCGGCACCGCTGTTGAGCAGGTAGGCCTGGTCGCTGCCGGTGCTCTGGCACAGGCGGTTGACCAGCGCCAGCAGGCCACGGCTGTGGTAACCCGCCCCCGGGTTGATCAGCGCCTGGGCCTGGTTGCCCAGTGCCTTGACCAGCGCCGTCGGGCTATGCCCGAGGCTGTTGACCGCGCCGCCCTGGGTGAAGTCCAGATAGGCATGCCCTTCGTTATCCCACAACCAGGAGCCCTGGCCACGCACGAACACTTGCGCCGCACGTTCGGTGCTCGGCATCAGGCGCTCGCGGGACAGCTGCGGCGCATCCGCCACGATCACCGGCGCACGCTTGGGCTCGGCAACCGCGGCAGGGGCCGAACGGCGCAGGTTGAACAGGTTCATCGGGGCTCCAACCAATCACGGTAAAGGGCGGCCAGGGGTCCGGTCTTGCTGCCGGCGCTGGATAATTTTGCCTTGCCTATCAAAAGTGTTTTTCAAACGCGGTAACAATGAGTTGATCGATCGCTGTAACCCGTTGGAATACGGCGATAGACTAGGCTTCGGCGGCGATTGCGGCCATTTCGTTTTCCCAGCTTTTTCGATAAGTGTTACTTATGGATTTTCGCCAACTGCGTTATTTCGTCGCGGTGTATGAAGAAGGCCACGTCGGCCGCGCCGCCGAACGCCTGTCGCTGTCGCAACCGGCACTGTCACAGCAGATTCGCCAGCTTGAGCACAGCCTCGACCTGAGCCTGTTCGAACGCAGCAACAAGCGGCTGCTGCCGACCCTGGCTGCACACACTCTGTACAACCATGCCCTGCCACTGCTGGATGGCCTGCAACGTGCCCATGAGGCCATGCGCAACTTCAAGGGCCAGTCACTGCGCACCCTGGCCATCGGGGTACTGCAGACCGTGCGGCCAAGCCTGGTGCCACAGTTGCTGGAGCGCTTGCGCAAGGCCCAGCCGCATCTGGTGGTACAGATCTACGAGTTGTCGGGGCTGGAGATCGAACGGCGGCTGCTCAATGGCAACCTGGATATCGGCATCAGCTACCTGCCACCGCGCCAGCCAGGGCTGCACGGCTCGCTTCTGTACGAAGACGAGTTGCAGGTTGTCATCCCGGATACCCACCCATTGAAAGACTTCAAGAAAGTCTCCCTCAAGCAGGCCGCCGAATTACCCATGCTGATGCTCGGCGAGGAATTCCAGATCCGCCAGATCTGGAAGGAGCAACTGGCCGCACAAGGCCGCAGGCCGCAGGTGCAAGCCGAAATGAACAACATGGCGGGGATTCTCGACAGCCTGGCGCACACCGCGCTGGCAACCATCCTGCCTGGGCGGGCCAAGGATGCCGCCGAGGATGACCAGGGTTTGCTGTGGAAACCGTTGAGTGAGCCGCGCGTGCCGCTCAAGGTCGGCCTGGTGTTCCGTGATGCCCAACGCCAGCAGGCGTCGGTGGAGCTGCTGCGCACCTTGCTGGAGGAAGAGACCGATGCCCGGCAGCTGGGTGCCACGCCGCTGGATGTGCTGGGCTGAAAACCCGCAGACGAAGAAAACCCCGCCGAAGCGGGGTTTTCTAGACTGTTTCCCTGTGACATCCGTATCGCCCCGCCATCCTGGCAGGAAATCCTTCGTTGTCCCTGTTCTGTCCTTTGCGCTTCCTGCGCAACGTCCATGTAGAAAGATTAACTGTGGATCCAATCTGGCGCCAGTGGCGAAAAGTCACCACGTCATGTAGGAAAAGGCTTACAAGAAGTAATCTTTCGCAAACACTTCAAAACTGTTCTGCATCCAGCAGGTACAACGACTCACTGCCCGCCTTCACCGAGGCCACCAACGAATTCACCCGCGGCAGCAAGCGCGCGAAGTAGAAGCGTGCCGTGCCCAGCTTGGCCGCATAGAACGCCTCGTCGCCCTCACCCGCCTTGGCGGCACGCGCCATCAGTGCCCACATGTAGGCATAAGCCACATAGCCAAAGGCCTGCAGGTACTCGACCGACGCGGCACCGATCTCATTCGGGTTGCCCTTGGCCTGCTCCAGTACCCACTCGGTCAGCCCGTCGAGCTGATCCAGGTAAGCGCCCAGCGGCTTGGCAAACTCGTCCAGCTGGCCATCAGCGCTGGCAATGAACTGGCGAATCTCGTCAGAGAACAGCGTGTAGTACGCACCACCGCTGGCCACCACCTTGCGCCCCATGAGGTCCAGCGCCTGGATACCGTTGGTGCCTTCGTAGATCTGGGTGATACGCACATCGCGCACCAGTTGTTCCTGGCCCCATTCACGAATGTAACCATGGCCACCAAAAACCTGCTGACCATGCACCGTGCACTCGAGGCCGAGGTCAGTGAGGAAGGCCTTGGCCACCGGGGTCAGCAGCGCCACCAGCTCTTCGCTGCGCTTGCGCGTGGCCGGGTCTTCGCTGTACTTGGCGCTGTCGAGTTGCATCGCCACATAGGTGGAGAAGGCACGACCGCCCTCGATCAGCGCCTTCATGGTCAGCAGCATGCGCCGCACATCCGGGTGGACGATGATCGGGTCGGCGGCCTTGTCCTTGGCCTGCGGCCCGGTCGGGGCGCGGCTCTGCAGGCGATCACGGGCGTATTCCACAGCGTTCTGGTAGGAACGCTCGGCCGACGCCAGGCCCTGGATGCCCACGCCCAGGCGTTCGTAGTTCATCATGGTGAACATGGCCGCCAGGCCCTTGTTCGGCTCGCCAACGATGTAGCCGACGGCCTCGTCGAAGTTCATCACGCAGGTCGCCGAGGCCTGGATGCCCATCTTGTGCTCGATCGAGCCACAGGTGGCCGGGTTGCGTGCGCCGAGGCTGCCGTCCTGGTTGACCAGGAACTTCGGCACCAGGAACAGCGAGATGCCTTTTGGCCCTGCCGGTGCGTCCGGCAGCTTGGCCAGCACCAGGTGGATGATGTTCTCGGTCAGGTCATGCTCGCCGCCGGTAATGAAGATCTTGGTGCCGCTGACCTTGTAGCTGCCATCGGCCTGGGGCTCGGCCTTGGTGCGGATGATGCCCAGGTCGGTACCAGCATGCGGTTCGGTCAGGCACATGGAGCCGGCCCAGACGCCGGCGTACATGTTCGGCAGGTACTGTGCCTTCAGTGCTTCACTGGCATGGGCGTTGATCGACAGGCAGGCACCGGCGGTGAGCATCGGGTACAGGCCGAACGCCAGGCTGGAGGCGTTGACCATTTCCTCGACCTGGGCCGAGATCGCCTTGGGCATGCCCATACCACCGAATTGCGGGTCACCGCCCACGCCCACCCAACCGCCTTCGGCGTAGGTGTTGTAGGCCTCGATGAAACCGGCTGGCGTACGCACGGCGCCGTTGTCCCAGTGGCAGCCTTCTTCGTCGGCGGCGCGGCTGAGAGGGGCAATGGTCTTGCTGGTGACCTTGCCGGCTTCTTCCAGCACCGCCATGGCGGTATCCGCATCGACCGCCTCGGCCAGTGCGGGCAGCTGCGCCCACAACTCGGCCACGTTGAAGACTTCATTCAGTACGAAGCGCATGTCGCGCAGGGGCGCTTTATAGTCAGCCATGACAACCTCTCGCTGGTCGGGTCGGGGCGGCCATAGGGACCGCGGCACGGGGTTCGTAAAAAAAGCAACCCAGGTTTGAATCCAGTGTAACCGAACAACTTTTGCGAGACATAGGGTCATCACGCGACCGCATAGTCTGTTTTGGTCACGCCATCCGCACGGCCCCGCGCTGGGATTGTTGACCATGGACCATGACACAGTTACGCCCGGCACCCTTGGCACTGTAAAGCGCCTGGTCGGCGGACTTGAGCACTTCTTCCGGGTTGCGATGATCGACCAGCCGCTCGGCGACGCCGATGCTGATCGTCACCGAGACCGTACCGCCGGCGCTGCCGCTGCGGCGCTGACGCCCGGCGGAATCGTCCTGCGGGCGGCTGTTCTGGTCTCGCAGGTGCATGGTGTAGTTGGCGATCATCTCGCGCACCGCTTCCACGTGCGGCACGCACTCTTCGGCGGTCTTGCCGGCGAACACCAGGGCGAACTCCTCGCCACCGTAGCGATAGGCGCGGCCACCGCCGGTGACCTTGGACAACCGGCTGGCGACCAGCCGCAGCACCTGGTCACCGACATCATGGCCGTGGGTGTCGTTGAATTTCTTGAAGTGGTCGACGTCGGTCATCGCGATCACGTAATTGCGACCCAGGCGTTGCATGCGCTCGTTCAACGCGCGGCGCCCCGGCAAACCGGTCAGTTCGTCACGGAACGCCATCTGGTAGGCCTCGTGCGAGACCGCCGCGGCAATCATCAGCATCACCTGGCTGCACATGATGTTCAGGGTGAAAGGCAGGATGAACGTCTTGGGTAGCATCCAGAAGATGCCGACCAGGCCGATCACCTGCGCCGCATGCAAGGGCCGGGGCTCGCGCAGGTATTGCACGACCAGCAGGACGAACACCACGATGAACACCGGGTAGACCATCTGGATCAGGCTCATCCACTGGCCATGCAGCGACGGCCAGCGGATCTCCGCCAACCAGGCCAGCAGCGCCTGCGGGAAGCTCTGTTCCAGGGCCACGGCCACGCTGCCGACGGCGAACAGCACGGCGAAGCGGGCCAGCAGGTCCTGGGCCAGGTGGGTACGTTCCTGCCAGGCGCCGAACAGGCCGTACAGGGCAGGCAGCAACAGGCACACCAGGTGGAAGATCACGGCCGCGTCCTCGCGCACGCGGCCGTTGTCACGATAGAAGTCGGTCTGCGTGTCGAGCAGGAAATAGGCGATGTACACCGTGACCATCAGGAACAGCTCACGCTGGCGGCGATACACGGCGCAGTAGGCGCCGCCCAGCAGCAGGACCAAGGTGGGGAGGACATTGAACAATGATGTGAAGAAGACGCTGAGGTCTCTTACATAAGCCGCCGCAAGCCCAGCCAGCAGCAAAATCAGCGAAGGCAGGAAATGGCTCGCGCGAACAGCGTTTAGACGAAACAAGGGCAATCTCCGACCCGGCAGATCAATAATAGCATTGTGCCTTTACTTCATCGGCAGCACACGTGAATAGATGAGTACGCCGGTGGGTTAACGGCAGCGGAGGTGGAGGGCTTGAGCTTTTTCTCGTGATTGAAGTCATCGCGATCCCTGGGGAGCTGCGCTTGCCGGCGATGGGCCGCAAAGCGGCCCCAAGCGGTTTATCTGGCCGCCGGCATTTCCGGTTCAAACGCTGGGGCTGCTTTGCAGCCCATCGCCGGCAAGCGCGGCTCCCACATGAACCGCGCTGCCACAGAGATATCTCTACAGGTCGTTGTTGAATGGCAGCAGTGGCCCCTGCGCAGTGGAGCGACCCGAAGCACCCACGGCATTGAGCTGGAAGTCGGCGTCTTGCGCTTGCCGAGAGGTGATCTGTGCGCTGGCCGGTTTTTGCCCGACCGAGTTTTCATCACCCTTCTCACCCTGTGGCAGCACCAGTGACGGGTGATCGAACGGCGCCCGCTCCCAGGCGACGCGCGGATCGGTCAAGCCGACCTCCATGAACTTGACCAGTGCATCGACTTCATCGGGGGTCAGGTTCAGCGCGGTCATGTCCGGATCAAGGTTGGAGCCATTGTGCTGATTGACTGCCGGGTGTTCGAAGCCGCTGGTGTTGCTGGCGTCCTCGCCACGCCGGTCACCGCCGCGGTTGTAGAACTCCATCACCTGTTGCAGCGTTGCCCGGCTGCCGTTATGGAAGTACGGCCCGGTCAACGCGATGTTGCGCAGGGTCGGGGTCTTGAAGGCGCCATCGACCGAGTCGCGGAAACCGACACTGGGCTTGAGGGTTGGGTCGCAGGGCACTGCTGCGCTCAGCGGCACCTCGAAGGTGCACACATCGACCTCCAGTGGATCAGGAATATTCCCGCCTTGCAGCTGGGTGTTGTACTGACGGGTGAAGGACAGAGGATTGCCCCAGGCGTCCGAGCCACCCAGTGCCAGGTCCTCGGAAGTCGGGCGCACACCGGTGTTGTAGAAGCCGTTGTCGTAGAGCGTGGTCAGGCCGTCGGCCATGACCATGCGCTCGATGCGCTCATGGGGCTGGAACAGCAGCCGGCTGCCCGCGTTGGTCAACTCCGCACCACCATGGCAGGCGACACACTTGCCCTTGCCCAGGAACAGCTCCATGCCTTGCACCTGCTGAGCGTTCATGGCGCTGTGATCACCCTGCAGATAGGCATCCAGAGGTGCCTGATCGGAGATCAAGGTGGACTCGTACATCTGGATCGCCAGCCCGAAGAACAGCGGGAAGTTGGCCTCCATCTGGGTGTACGGTTCGCCGCCCAGTGAAACCTGCTGCGTGGCATTCCACAGACGTGGCTGGAAGGCGTTCTTGATCAGCTCGCGATAGGTCGGCCGACGGGCGCTGGAGACGGGCCCGAGTACCGAATCGGTGGGCGAGATCTTTTGCCCCTTGAGCATCATGGTGTCGAGCATGCGCCGGCCAATGTCGGCGAAGGTGCGCCCGCCACAGGACATTTCCACCGCGCTGCCGGGAGGCCCGACGGCTTGCGAGGCCGCCGAGGCATCCTTGAGGGCCAGGCGTACCTTGGCCGCTACGCCACTGCCGTCCTTGGTCACGAAGATCCCCGCATCAGGGTCGCGATTACCGAACGGCGAGAAGCCGTTGAACACGTTGTTGGCCCGCCCATCCCAGAAGTTGCGTACGTTGAAGGCCGCGTTGATCACCGACGGCGCATTGCGACCGGTGCTCCGGCGCACGTTGATGCCACCCACCTGGAAGATACCGTCCGGTTGCTGGGTGCATTTGTCGTAGCGCGATTGGCGAGGTTTCACGAAGTTGGCGTCGAACACGCCCTGCGAGCCGATGACGTCATCGCTCGAATAGACGATCGCCGAGTTGCGATCCAGAGGGTTGGCCAGCACGTGGGTCGGGAAGTCGCCTTTTTTCAACGTGTAGTTCGGGCCGCCCTTGCCACCGGAACGCATGGCGTAGCTCGGCACGTCGCCGGGAATATCAGCAGCCGTGAACGGCTTGTTGAAGATCGACGCAACGTTGGCATTGGTATTGGCCTGGCCGGGGTTGATCTGGTTGGTGACCCGGTGATCGACACCCGCGTGGTAGTGGCAGGAAGCGCAGGCAGTGGCGCCATCACTGCCGATCGCCATGTCCCAGAACAGGGCCTTGCCCAGAAGCACCACCGCCCCGCGATTGATCACATAATCGGACATCAGGTCGACCTTGCGGCCGCCTTCGGTACCGGAGGGGTCCGGTGGCGTCATGCCACGCAGTGACTGCAGGCTGGGCACATCCGGCACGACCGGTACGGTCCCTGCCGGGTCAGCAGCCCGAACGCTGGTCAAAGGAAGGCCGGCGGCGAGCGTCATCGCTATCGCACAGGCCAGGCGGGGGATTCGCAAATTACTCAGATAGTCGACCATGATGGACTTCCCGACGGCTCAGGGTTTTCAGGCTGATCGTTCACGCAACTAAGTGCGCTTAATGCCACCATAGCTGTAACAAAGTATTTCGGCGCGAAACATTCAATGATTTTTTATACCGGTTTATTTAGGCACTCATACCAATAAATACTGATCACCCAAGTTACTCAGTTCCGGTGCACATTCGCCCCCAGTAGTGGGTGACATTCCCCACGCCGCCTTCACAAAGTCTTCACAACCCCACGAAACCCCACGATCCATGGGCATCCAGCGCCACAGCGGCAAGCAGGAAAACCTGGCAATGTATTTGCTACTTCATATTGAACAGGCGCCCGACAGTGGAAGAAACCTGAAGCACGGGCAAACTGAAACTTACGAAACAATGAAAACTGAGCGCGCACGAAAGTTGCGCTGCGCCAGCTATTACCATTTAAAAATATCGAAGCAAGCAGACGAGCCAGAACAGCTGAAGATGAATATCAGAACCAAAAAAAACGCCGCTCACTGGGAGCGGCGTTTTCTTCGATACTTCACCAGGGCTTAGTAACCCAGCGAGAAGTCTTCTTCCTTCATGTCCATCAGGTTGTTGGCGCCCGACAGCATGGTAGCCACGTGCGTACGGGTACGCGGCAGGATGCGCTGGAAGTAGAAGCGCGCGGTCTGCAGCTTGGCGGTGTAGAAGGCTTCTTCGCTGGTGCCGGCTGCCAGCTTTTCAGCTGCCAGGCGAGCGATGTCAGCCCAGAAGTAGGCCAGGCACGCGTAGCCGGAATACATCAGGTAATCCACCGACGCAGCACCGACTTCCTCGCGGTCCTTCATCGCGGCCATGCCCACTTTCATGGTCAGCTCGCCCCACTCCTTGTTCAGCGCAGCCAATGGCTCGACGAACTCCTTGACCGCGTCATTGCCTTCCTGCGCCTGGCAGAACTTGTGCACGATCTTGGTGAAGCCCTTGAGCGCTTCGCCCTGGGTCATCAGCACCTTGCGGCCCAGCAGGTCGAGGGCCTGGATGCCGGTGGTGCCTTCGTACAGCATGGAGATACGGCTGTCGCGCACGTTCTGCTCCATGCCCCACTCGGCGATGAAGCCGTGACCGCCGTAGATCTGCACACCGTGGTTGGCAGCCTCGAAGCCGACCTCGGTCATGAATGCCTTGGCGATCGGGGTCAGGAACGCCAGCAGGGCGTCGGCCTTCTTGCGCTCTTCCTCGTCCTGGCTGTACTTGACGATGTCCACCTGCTTGGCGGTGAAGTACACCATGGCGCGGTTGCCTTCAGCGAAGGCCTTCATGGTCAGCAGCATGCGACGCACGTCCGGGTGGACAATGATCGGGTCAGCGGCCTTGTCCGGTGCTTTCGGGCCAGTCAGGGAACGCATCTGCAGGCGTTCACGGGCATACTTCAGGCCGCCCTGGAAGGCCACTTCGGCGTGGGCCAGGCCTTGCAGTGCAGTGCCCAGGCGTGCGGTGTTCATGAAGGTGAACATGCAGTTCAGGCCTTTGTTGGCCGGGCCGATCAGGTAGCCGGTGGCAGCGTCGAAGTTCATCACGCAGGTGGCGTTGCCGTGGATGCCCATCTTGTGCTCGATCGAGCCACAGCTCACGCCGTTACGCTCACCCACGCCGCCTTCGGCGTTGGGCAGGAACTTCGGCACGATGAACAGCGAGATGCCCTTGGTGCCCGCCGGAGCATCCGGCAGACGCGCCAGCACGATGTGGACGATGTTGTCGGCCATGTCGTGTTCGCCGGCCGAGATGAAGATCTTGGTGCCGGACACCTTGTAGCTGCCGTCGGCCTGTGGCTCGGCCTTGGTGCGCAGCATGCCCAGGTCGGTACCGCAGTGTGGCTCGGTCAGGCACATGGTGCCGGTCCACTCGCCGGACACCAGCTTGGTCAGGTAGGTGTGCTGCTGCTCGGCGGTGCCGTGGGCGGAGATGGTGTTCATCGCGCCGTGGGACAGGCCTGGGTACATGCCCCACGACCAGTTCGAACCACCGACCATTTCGCTCAGGGCCAGACCCAGCGACTCAGGCAGGCCCTGGCCGCCGTGCTCGACGTCATGCGCCAGGCTTGGCCAGCCACCTTCCACGAACTGCTCGTAGGCCGCCTTGAAACCGGTCGGGGTCTTCACGCCCGACTCGCTCCAGGTGCAGCCTTCCTGGTCACCGACACGGTTCAGCGGCGACAGCACCTGCTCACAGAACTTCGCGCCTTCTTCCAGGATCGCGTCGACCATGTCCGGTGTGGCGTCCTGGCAACCCGGCAGGCTCTGATAGTGCGCCTCGTAGCCGAGCAGCTCGTCGCGGACGAAACGAATATCACGCAAGGGGGCTTTGTAATCAGGCATTGCGATGAACCTCTGTGATGAGTTCGGTAGGGGACCGCTGATACCGACCAGCTCTTGTCGGCTTTCGGTCAAACAGTTGTTTGAAACTTACGTTTAGGACCGCCCGATGTCAAGGAGGGACTATAGTGCCATTTACGCCGCGAAAGATGGCGTTTATGCCAAGCCCGAAAAAAACAATGCCCCTGTGGGAGCGCGCTTGCCCGCGAAAGGGCCAGGACAGACAACAACGCTGCCTGGTCTGACGCATTCGCGGGCAAGCCCGCTCCCACAGGGGCTGTGTATAACTCGAATAAAGTGGCCGATCAGGCGTAGGTGTCGATGAACCGCCCGAGCATTTCGTCGGACGCCTTGGCCACCTTTGCGCCGAGTTCGACCTCGGTCTTGCCCAGGGCCAATTGCACGGTGCTGGTTGCCAGGTCCATCTGCTGGCTGCGGTCGACCCCACGCAGGCGCTCGGCCTGGAAGTCGCTGGACTGGCTGGTGGCGGCGCGCTCGACCGAGGCATTGGCGATCTGGCCGGCGGCCTGATCGACGCGGTTCTGGCCGTTGTAGATGGCGTTGAGGCCGGCGTAGTACGCGGTGCTGCCGGTGATTTCCATGTCAGAACTCCAATGACGCTGCATGTGATCAGGGCCAATTAAAGCAGGCCAGGCGCGAAAAGGCCCGTTTAAATCCCTAATGGCCCAGTGCTACTTGATAGGCCATGGGCATATCTGCCAACGCTCAATCCAGCAAGTCGAGTTGCAAATGCTCCGCCACTGCATCCGCCGTGGCCTGCTTGAGCTTCGGCACCCGCCCCAGGCACGGCGCTGGCAAGCGCTCTGCCAGGCTGGCCAGGTTTTCCTCCAGCCGCGAAGTCCGTGGTTCGATGATATTCGCCACCCAGCCCGCCAGTTGCAGCCCGTCCCGGGCAATCGCCTCGGCACTGAGCAAAGCGTGGTTGATGCAGCCCAGGCGCACCCCGACCACCAGAATCACCGGCAGCTTGAGGGCGATCGCCAGGTCCGACAGGTTGGCGTGGTTGGACAATGGCACGCGCCAACCACCTGCACCTTCGACCAGGGTGAAGTCTGCGCCCTGGTCCAGTACATGGCGCATGGCCCTGGACAACACCGGGACTTCCAGCGCAACACCCGCCTCCCGGGCCGCCACGTGCGGTGCAATGGCCGGTTCGAAGGCAAACGGGTTGACCTCTTCGTAGGCGAGCTTGACCGAGCTTTCGTCGATCAGCGCCTGGGCGTCACTGTTGCGCAGGCCTTTGGGCGTCATCGTGCAACCCGAAGCCACCGGCTTCGCGCCCAAGGTACTCAGCCCCTGCAACCGTGCCGCATGCAGCAGCCCGGCTGCGATAGTGGTCTTGCCGACATCGGTGTCGGTCCCGGCGATGAAATAGGCCTGGCTCATGTCGCTCCTCTCATGCCTGTGGCTTGCGCAACACACCATAGACCACCTGATAGGTGGCGGGCAGCCCCTGGGGCTGGCGAAACGCTTCATAGGCCTGCAACAGGCCTTGCATGCGCGCCCGACCGGTCAGGCCAGAAGGCCGCCCGGGGTTGAGATTGTGAGCACCGAGCGCCTTGAGTTCGTGAGTCAGGCTGCGCACATCGGGGTAGTGCAGCACATGGGCCTGACGCTGCAGGCTGACCTGGGCGAGGCCACTGGCCGCACACAGGCGCTGGTAGTCTTCAAACCTGCGGAAACGATTGACATGCACCATGCCATCAACCGCCTGCCAGCTGGCGCGCAATTCATCGAGTGTGCCAACGCACAGGCTGCTGAAGGCCAGCACGCCGCCAGGGCGCAGCACACGGCGGGCTTCTTCCAGCACACTGGCGAACTGGCCACACCACTGTACCGCCAGGCTGGTGAACACCAGATCGACACAGGCATCCCCCAGCGGCAACCGTTCGGCATCACCGGCCACATGATAGTGCGCCCCGCCGCGCTCATCGCGGGCATGGCGCAGCATGCCTTCGGCGATATCCACGGCAACACCGGTGGCCTGGGCAAAACGCTCGCCCAGCACCCGGCTGAAATGCCCCGTGCCACTGCCAAGGTCCAGCCAGCGCGTCGGCGCCACGTCATCCGGCAACTGGTCCAGCAGGCTCACGCCCACCGCACGCTGCAGGGCCGCAACGCTGTCGTAGCTGGCGGCCGCACGGGAGAACGAGGCGGCCACCTGGCGCTTGTCCGGCAACGCGCCGGGCAGGGTTGGACGGGAAAGGTCAGTCATCGCCACTCTCATGCAGGAAACTCTTGATGCCCGCCGCCAGCTCCTGTGGATACTCCAGCAGGAAAGCGTGGGAACTGTCTTCGACCAGGCCGACTTCCACGTCGGGCAGCAGCTCGCTCAGCGCTTTGGCCGCCTCTGCCGGCACCAGCGCATCGCTGCCGGCGAACAGGTGCAACTGCGGGCCAGCATAGGCCTGCAGGGCCTCACGGGTATCGAGCCTGGCCAGCACTTCAAGGCCGGTGGCCAGGTACAGCGGGTCAGTGTCAGGCACACCGACACCCAGTTGGCGCAGCAGCGTGCGAGGTTGCAGGGCACCGTCGCTGCACAGGGTGCGGAAGCGCTTGAGGGTCACCGAGGTGTGGCTGCGGCAACCATCGAGAAACGTGCCGAAGGTATCCTCGGCCATGCCGTGCGGCCAATCGGCACGGGCCACGAAACTGGGGTTGCTGCCCAACGTCAGCAGGCCGCAGCAGTGGTCGCCACGCTTGCGCGCCAGTTCGCTGGCGAGCATGCCGCCAAGCGACCAGCCACCCAGCCAGGTATCGCTGGGCAATTTGCGGTCAAGGTAGTCCACCCACGCCTGCACATCGCCATCGGCCAGTTCCGGCAGGGGCATCAGTTCGACCTGCAGACGTGCGTCCTGGGCCCGCAGGCTGGCGGCGAGCGGCTCGAGGGCGGCGGTGCCCAGCCCCCAGCCGGGAAGAAGGATCAAACGGTTACGCATCGGCGGCCTCCAGCTGTGGATAACACTCGGCCAATGCATTCAACAATAGCTGTACCTGCGCCTCGCTGTGCGCGGCGCTCAGGGTGACCCGCAGGCGGGCACTGCCGGCAGGCACGGTTGGCGGGCGGATGGCAGTCACCAGCAGGCCGCGGTCACGCAGCATGCGCGACAGCTTGAGGGCCTGGGCACTGTCGCCAATCAGGATCGGCTGGATCGGCGTCGGGCTGTCCATCAGCTGCAGGCCGATTCGCGAGGCCCCCTTACGGAACTGCTGGATCAGCGCCGCCAGGTGCTCGCGGCGCCAGGTTTCGCGGCGCAGCAGCTCCAGGCTCTTGAGCGTGGCGCAGGCCAGCGCCGGCGGCTGGCTGGTGGTGTAGATGTAGGGCCGGGCGAACTGCACCAGTGCTTCGATCAGCTCTTCGCTGCCGGCGACGAAGGCGCCGGCAGTACCACAGGCCTTGCCCAGGGTACCGATCAGCACCGGCACGTCGTCGATACCCAGGCCGAAGTGTTCGACGATGCCGCCGCCCTGAGCCCCCAAGGTGCCCAGGCCATGGGCGTCGTCGACCATCAGCCAGGCGCCGCGGGCGCGGGCCACAGTGGCCAAGGCCGGCAGGTCGGCAAGGTCACCGTCCATGCTGAACACGCCGTCGGTGACCACCAGGGTGTTGCCGGTGGCCTTGCCCAGGCGGCTGGCCAGGCTGGCAGCGTCGTTGTGCAGGTAGCGGCTGAAACGGGCCCCACTGAGCAGCCCGCCATCGAGCAGCGACGCGTGGTTCAGGCGGTCCTGCAGCACGGTGTCGCCCTGCCCCACCAGCGCGGTGATGGCGCCAAGGTTGGCCATGTAGCCTGTGGAAAACAGCAGCGCGCGCGGGCGACCGGTCAGTTCGGCCAGCGCCTCTTCGACGGCATGGTGCGGCGAACTGTGGCCGATCACCAGGTGCGAGGCGCCGCCACCGACACCCCAACGCTCGGCGCCAGCCTGCCAGGCAGCGATCACTTCAGGGTGGTTGGCCAGGCCGAGGTAGTCATTGCTGCAGAAGGCCAGCAGGCGCTGACCATCGACCACGACTTCAGGCCCCTGGGGGCTTTCCAGCAATGGCCGCTGCCGATACAGGTCTGCGGCGCGCCGTTCGGCCAGGCGCGCCGCCAGGTCGAAGGCCATCTCAGGCCGAAGCTGCGTCGTAGAACAGCTCGCTGCTGCGTTGCTCGACCAAGGCCTGCTCGATGGCCGCCTGGTGCACTTCGTCGGCATGCTCTTCGCGCGCTTCGGGCTTGATGCCCAGGCGGGCGAACAGCTGCATGTCCTTGTCGGCTTGCGGGTTGGCGGTGGTCAGCAGTTTCTCGCCATAGAAGATCGAGTTGGCGCCAGCCATGAAGGCCAGGGCCTGCATCTGCTCGTTCATCTGCTCGCGGCCGGCGGACAGGCGCACGTGCGACTTGGGCATGAGAATACGGGCGACTGCCAGCATGCGGATGAAGTCGAACGGGTCGACGTCCTCTTCCTCGGCCAGCGGGGTGCCTGCGACCTTGACCAGCATGTTGATCGGCACCGACTCAGGGTGCTCGGGCAGGTTGGCCAGCTGGATCAGCAGGCCAGCGCGGTCGTCCAGCGACTCGCCCATGCCCAGAATGCCGCCGGAGCAGATCTTCATCCCGGCATCGCGCACGTAGGCCAGGGTCTGCAGTCGCTCGCCGTAGGTGCGGGTGGTGATGATGCTGCCGTAGAACTCAGGCGAGGTGTCGAGGTTGTGGTTGTAGTAGTCCAGGCCAGCCTGGGCCAGGGCCACGGTCTGCTCCTGGTCGAGCTTGCCGAGGGTCATGCAGGTTTCCAGGCCCATGGCCTTCACGCCTTTGACCATCTCCAGCACGTAGGGCATGTCCTTGGCCGACGGGTGCTTCCAGGCCGCACCCATGCAGAAGCGGGTAGAGCCGATGGCTTTGGCGCGAGCAGCTTCCTCGAGCACCTTCTGCACTTCCATCAGCTTCTGTTTTTCCAGCCCGGTGTTGTAGTGGCCAGACTGCGGACAATATTTGCAATCTTCCGGACAGGCGCCGGTCTTGATCGACAGCAGCGTCGAAACCTGCACGCGGTTCGGGTCGAAATGCGCACGGTGCACGGTCTGCGCCTGGAACAGCAGGTCGTTGAAAGGCTGCTGGAACAGTGCCTTGACCTCAGGCAGGGACCAGTCGTGACGTGTTGTTGCAGTTGTGCTGGCGCTCATCGGCGTTTCCTTGTTTAGGCTGTAGCTGGCGCCGAGGCACAAGTGCCCGCCAGCGCATCACGGTTAGTTCGCATAGTCATGGAAGGCCTATGAACTGTCAACCTTGGTTAAAATCACTGGTTCACAAGTGTTTAAATATTAACCAATCCTGCTTGCTCTGCAGTGAACCCGCCGAACAGCGCCACCCGCTGTGCGTCGCCTGCGAGCAGGAACTGCCGTGGCTCGATGAGCATTGCCTGCGCTGCGCCCTGCCCTTGCCGATGACCGGCCTGATCTGCGCCCAGTGCAGCCGTCGCCCGCCGGCTTTCGATCAGGTCCTGGCGCCCTGGCACTATGGGTTCCCGCTGGACACCCTGATCAGCCGTTTCAAGCACAACGGCCAATGGCCGCTGGGCCGGCTGATGGCCGAAATGCTCGGCCACCATTTGCACCATCGCTATCAGGATGGCCTGGCCAGGCCAGACCTGCTGTTGCCTGTTCCGTTAGCCCCGCGTCGACTGCGCGCGCGCGGTTTCAACCAGGCCGGCATGCTCGGGCGCTGGCTGTCGAGGGCACTGGATATCGAATGTGATGAGCGGTTGTTGTTGCGCACGCGTGAAACCCCGGCACAACAGAGCCTGGACGCCCAGGCACGCCGGCATAATCTGCGCCGGGCGTTCGCGCTGGCCTGCGAGGCTTCGCTCAAGGGCAGCCACGTTGCCGTGGTCGATGATGTGCTGACCACCGGGGCCACCGCGCAGGCCATCGCGCAACTGTTGCGCCAGGGCGGCGCACGCCGGGTCGATGTGTATTGCCTGGCACGCACGGCAAAACCGGGGCAAGCTTGACGGGTCAGTTCCAGATAGGCGCCACCATGTCCCTGCCCGCACTCCTCACCCAACACATTGCCCGCCGCCCGCAGCGCATCACCCTGCTCCAGCACATCGCCGAACAAGGCTCGATCACCCGCGCGGCCAAGGCTGCCGGCATCAGCTACAAGGCAGCCTGGGATGCGATCGATGAACTCAACAACCTGGCCAGCCAGCCCTTGGTCGAGCGCAGCACGGGCGGGCGTGGCGGTGGTGGTGCACGGCTCTCGGTAGAAGGCGAACGGGTGCTGCGCCTGTACCAGAAAGTGCAGGCCCTGCAGGCACAGATTCTTGAAGCGGCGGAAGAGTCCAGCGACCTCGACTTGCTGGGCCGCCTGATGCTGCGCACCAGTGCGCGCAATCAGCTGCAGGGGCAGGTCAGCGGGCTGCGCAGGGAGGGCCGGCATGATCGGGTCAGCCTGGCGCTGGGCGGCGGGCTGGAGATCGACGCATTGATTACCCATGACAGCACGGCGCGGCTGGAGCTGACCCTGGGGACCACGGTGATGGCGCTGCTCAAGGCCGGATGGGTGCAGTTGCTGGGAGCGGAGGATGATGTAGACGCCGGCAGCAATGTGCTGAACGCCACTGTCGAAGAGGTGCTGGCGGATTCGCAGGGCGACAGTGAAGTGCGGCTGGCGCTGGGCAATGGGCAGACGTTGTGTGCGTTTGCCGAGGCGGATTGGCTGGCCGGGCAGTCCGTCAGTGAAGGAAGCAAGGTGCGTGTGCAGTTTCATCCTTCCTATGTATTGCTCGGGGTACCGGTTTAACCTGTGCCGGCCGCTTCGCGGGTTTACCCGCGAAAGGGCCAGCTCAGGCAACATCTGGGCAGGCCATGGAATGAGTTACCATGCCGACATGACGCCCACCCCGGAGCCCCCATGTCCCACCCCTTCGACACCCTCACCCCCGACCTGGTCCTGGACGCCGTGGAAAGCCTGGGCTTTCTCAGCGATGCCCGGGTCCTGGCGCTGAACAGCTACGAAAACCGTGTCTATCAGGTGGGCATCGAAGACTCGCAACCGTTGATCGCCAAGTTCTACCGCCCGGGCCGCTGGAGCGATGCGGCGATTCTCGAAGAACACCAGTTCACCGCCGAACTCGCCGACTGCGAAGTGCCCGTGGTCGCGCCGCTGCAACATGGCGGCCAGACCCTGTTCGAGCACAAGGGCTTCCGCTTTACCCTGTTTCCCCGCCGAGGTGGCCACGCGCCGGAGCCCGGCAACCTCGACCAGCTCTACCGCCTCGGCCAGTTGCTCGGCCGCCTGCACGCGGTTGCCGCTACCCGCCCGTTCGAACATCGCGAAACATTGGCTGTGGACAACTTCGGCCACGCTTCGCTGCAAACACTGCTGGAGGGCGATTTCGTCCCGCGTGAGTTGCTGCCCGCGTTCGAGTCCGTAGCCCGCGAACTGCTCAAGCGGGTCGAGGATATCTACGCACGTACCCCGCATCAGGTGATGCGCCTGCACGGCGACCTGCACCCTGGCAACCTGATGCATCGCGACGACGTCTATCACGTCGTCGACCTGGACGACTGCCGCATGGGCCCGGCCGTGCAGGACCTGTGGATGATGCTGGCTGGCAGCCGCGAAGAGCGCCTTGGCCAATTGGCCGAACTGATCGACGGCTACAACGAGTTCCACGATTTCGACCCGCGCGAACTGCCACTGATCGAGCCCCTGCGCGCCCTGCGCCAGCTGCACCACAGCGCATGGCTGGCGCGGCGCTGGGATGATCCGGCGTTCCCGCGTAGCTTCCCCTGGTTTGGCCAACCACGTTACTGGGGTGACCAAATCCTCGCCCTGCGTGAGCAGACGGCGGCGCTGGACGAGCAACCATTGAAATTGTTCTAGATAGCCGCAAGGGTCTGTCTACAATAGGCGTCGCTGTATTTAGCTACCTAAGCAAGGATTCTGCATGCACGCCGCAAACCCGCGTCGCGGGTACATTCTTGGCCTGTCGGCCTACATCATCTGGGGTTTGTTCCCCCTGTATTTCAAAGCCATCCAGAGCGTCCCGGCGGTGGAGATCATCGTCCACCGGGTGCTCTGGTCCGCGTTGTTCGGCTCTCTGCTGCTGCTGGTGTGGAAACACCCAGGCTGGTGGCGCGAGCTGCGCGACAACCCCCGCCGCCTGGCGATTCTGGCCCTGAGCGGGACGCTGATCGCTGCCAACTGGCTGACCTACGTGTGGTCGGTGAACAGCGGGCGCATGCTCGAAGCCAGCCTGGGCTACTACATCAACCCACTGGTCAATGTGCTGCTGGGCATGATCCTGCTCGGAGAACGCCTGCGCCGCCTGCAATGGCTGGCCGTGGGCATGGCTGCGGTGGGCGTGGCGCAACAGGTGTGGCAGGTGGGTAGCCTGCCGTGGGTGTCACTGGTGCTGGCATTGACCTTCGGTTTCTATGGGTTGATCCGCAAAAAGGCCCCAGTGGCAGCGCTCCCGGGGCTGGTGGTGGAAACCTGGATGCTGGTGCCACTGGCGCTAGGCTGGTTACTGCTGAACCCTGCGGCGGTCAGTGCGCAGGGTGCGTTCTATACCAGCAGCGAAGCACTGTGGCTGATGGCAGCAGGGCCGGTGACGCTGGTGCCGTTGGTCTGCTTCAACGCCGCCGCCCGACACTTGCCTTACACCACCCTGGGCTTCCTGCAATACCTGGCGCCGACACTGGTGCTGCTGCAGGCAGTGCTGCTTTTTGATGAGCATTTGTCTTCAAGCAGCCTGGTGGCCTTCATCTGTATCTGGGCGGGCCTGGCGCTCTACAGCGTCGATGCCTGGCTGAATCTGCGCAAGCGCGCCTGATCAAAAAACGATCAAAACTGCGCAGGCCACGTCGTTCGTGGCCTGCAGCAACCTCTCCAAAGGTTATCCACACCCTCGTCCCCGTGCTTTGTGCACAAGCGACTGAATTTTGTACGTTTTTTGCTCAAACCTCGGGAGGGCTTGCCGCTCCTGGGCTGGCGAGGTGCGCCCCCAGGTTATCCACAGGGCCTTCCCCGTGAAATCGGGATAACCCACTCAGTCATCCGGCCGCAACTTCAACTCCACCATCAAGTCATCCGCCAGGCTCTCCAGCTTCTGCTGCAGGTCGTCCTGCGACAAGGTCAACGGCAGCGCCAGCAGCGCATCGGCATGGAACAGCGGCTCGCTGCTCATCGGCGCCGGCCGCACTTCGGTGGTGAAGCGCTCCAGGTTCACCCCCTGGTCCGCCAGCAGGCGGGTGATATCGCGCACGATGCCTGGGCGGTCATTGCCCACTAGTTCCATGGCAATGGGCTTCCAGGTACATGACGGCTCGATGCCACTCTCGGCGATGAGCACGCGTATATCGTATTTCCCCAGCGCCTGCAGCGACTTCACCAGTTCGTCGTAGTTTTCCGCCGGCACCGCCACCCGCAGGATCCCGGCAAACTGCCCGGCCATCCGCGACATGCGGCTCTCCAGCCAGTTGCCGTTATGATCGGCGATGCACTGGGCAATGCGCTCGACCTGGCCGGCCTTGTCCGGGGCAATCACGGTCAGTACAAGATGATCCACAGGCCCTTCCTCTGCGTCGGGCCGCCCAAGGCGGCGAAAATACGGGGGATCGACTCAGTATAGGCAAGGCGCGGCAACCTGCCGCAGGGCAATCCGCACAAGCAATCGTGTACTGTTTCAAGATTTATCTGGAACAATCCACCGGTTTTTTGCGAACATACGTTCTCCCAGCGTGACCATACGCGACCAACCGGTCGCATAACGGCGCTTTTAGTCTGATTTTGCCTCGCCTACTGCTTCATGTAGTATCCCGTGGCGCGGACTACAAAACGTCGTTTGGATGTCTGCCAAGGCGCCTGTGAAAATACGCACACTGTCTGCCAGCCCGTCTGGCAGGCCGAACCCAGCCGCCCTCGGGTCTAGTCCGATGGCAAGCACTGGTACGTGTTTAGAGAAGCGCTACAGGCTTAATACAGAAGAGCGAAATAGCTGAGCAGAGGTGAGGCAAGCAATGACTGGATACGTTCAAGTCGGTGGCCTTCAGGTCGCCAAGGCCCTGTACGACTTCGTCAACAACGAAGCGATTCCTGGAACCGGCATCGAAGCCGAGAAGTTCTGGGCAGGGGCGGCAGAGATCATTAAAGACCTCGCTCCAAAGAACAAAGCCCTGCTCGCCAAGCGCGACGAGCTGCAAGCCAAGATCGACGCCTGGCACCAGGCACGCAAAGGCCAGGCACACGACGCCGCAGCCTACAAGGCATTCCTCCAGGAAATCGGCTACCTGCTGCCACAAGCCGACGATTTCCAGGCCACCACCCAGAACGTGGACGAAGAAATCGCCCACATGGCCGGCCCACAGCTGGTCGTCCCGGTGATGAACGCCCGTTTCGCCCTGAACGCCGCCAACGCCCGTTGGGGGTCGCTGTACGACGCCCTGTACGGCACCGACGCCATCAGCGATGAAGGCGGCGCCGAGAAAGGCCAGGGTTACAACAAGCTGCGTGGCGACAAGGTCATTGCCTTCGCCCGCGCCTTCCTCGACGAAGCCGCACCACTGGCAGCCGGCTCGCACGTCGACTCCACCGGCTATCGCATCGAAGGCGGCAAACTGGTCGTCGCCCTGAAAGGCGGCAGCAACAGCGGCCTGCGTGATGACGCCCAGCTGATCGGCTTCCATGGCGACGCCAAGGCGCCGACCGCCGTGCTGCTCAAGCACAACGGCCTGCACTTCGAGATCCAGGTCGACGCCAGCACCCCGGTGGGCAGCACCGATGCCGCCGGCGTCAAAGACATCCTGATGGAGTCGGCGCTGACCACCATCATGGACTGCGAAGACTCGGTCGCCGCCGTCGATGCCGATGACAAGGTCATCGTCTACCGCAACTGGCTGGGCCTGATGAAAGGCGACCTGGCCGAAAGCGTGAGCAAGGGTGGCAAGACCTTCACCCGCACCATGAACCCGGACCGCGAGTACGCCGCTCCCAACGGTGGCAGCGTAACCCTGCACGGCCGTTCGCTGCTGTTCGTGCGCAACGTCGGTCACCTGATGACCAACCCGGCGATTCTCGATGCCCAGGGCAACGAAATCCCCGAAGGCATCCAGGACGGTCTGTTCACCAACCTGATCGCCCTGCACAACCTCAACGGCAACACCAGCCGCAAGAACACCCGTAGCGGCAGCGTGTACATCGTCAAGCCGAAGATGCACGGCCCTGAAGAAGTCGCCTTCGCCGCCGAGATCTTCAGCCGTGTCGAAGACCTGCTGGGCATGAAGCGCAACACCGTCAAGGTCGGCATCATGGACGAGGAGCGCCGCACCACGGTCAACCTGAAGTCCTGCATCAAGGCGGCCGCCGAGCGCGTGGTGTTCATCAACACCGGCTTCCTCGACCGCACCGGTGACGAAATCCACACCTCGATGGAAGCCGGCGCCGTGGTGCGCAAGGGCGCCATGAAGAACGAGAAGTGGATCGGCGCCTACGAGAACAACAACGTCGACGTTGGCCTGGCCACCGGCCTGCAAGGCCGTGCGCAGATCGGCAAGGGCATGTGGGCCATGCCTGACCTGATGGCCGCCATGCTCGAGCAGAAGATCGCTCACCCGCTGGCCGGCGCCAACACCGCCTGGGTACCGTCGCCGACCGCCGCCACCCTGCACGCCCTGCACTACCACAAGGTCGACGTGCAGGCGCGTCAGCGCGAGCTGGCGTCGCGCACCCCGGCTTCGGTCGATGACATCCTGACCATCCCGCTGGCGGCCGACACCAACTGGTCGGCAGAAGAGATCCGCAACGAGCTGGACAACAACGCCCAGGGCATCCTCGGCTATGTCGTGCGCTGGATCGACCAGGGTGTGGGCTGCTCGAAGGTACCGGACATCAACGATGTCGGCCTGATGGAAGACCGCGCCACCCTGCGCATCTCGGCCCAGCTGCTGGCCAACTGGCTGCGCCATGGCGTGGTCAGCCAGGAGCAGGTGCTGGAAAGCCTCAAGCGCATGGCTGCAGTGGTCGACAAGCAGAACGCCAGTGACGCCCAGTACCGCCCGATGGCGCCGAACTTCGACGACAACGTCGCGTTCCAGGCGGCGATCGAGCTGGTGATCGAAGGTGCCAGGCAGCCGAACGGCTACACCGAGCCAGTGCTGCACCGTCGCCGTCGCGAGTTCAAGGCGCGTAACGGGCTGTAAACCGCACGGGACCGCTTTGCGGTCCTTTCGCGACACAAGGCCGCTCCTACAGGGGATCGCATTCTCCTGTAGGAGCGGCCTTGTGTCGCGAAAGGGCTGCGAAGCAGCCCCAGTCCTGCACTACCCGATCTTCAGTTCCTTCTTCACCAGCCCCAGCAGTTTCCCCAGGTCCACCGGCTTCAGCAGAAAATCCACCACCCCCAAATGCATCACGTCCACCGCCTCCTCCACATCGGTGTCGCCCGACACCACGATGATCGACAACGCCGCCCGCTCCGACTCACGAATCTTCCGAATAAGCTCCAGACCATCATCAGGCTGCATCCGCAGGTCGGTGATCATCAGGGCAATGCGCGGTTCGTAGTGCAGCTTGAGCATCGCTTCCTGAGCCCCGTCAGCGGTCATGCTCTCGATGCCCCTGCTCTTCAGGTACCACTTGAGCGCCTCGCTGTTCACCGGATTGTCATCGACAATCAACACCACCGGACTGGGCGCAAGGGGCGCACTTACCACGGCCAATGCTGCGCGTTCGGCGTCACTCAGGATGTCGTCATGCTCAGCCATGGTCATCTCGTCAAAAAAATCCCGCACAGTGGTTAGGACCGCAAAAGCCCTGTAACCCGGCTCGCCTTTCGTCGGGTCTTTGACAGCAGCGGCTCACTAGACTTACGTCCAATGGGCACCACCCCGCTGCCAGCCGACCATGGGGACCGAGAACAACAAGGCCGCTCCTATATATAGATATATATAGTTCGGCGTAGCGATACGGTCAGTGTCATGAGCAAAAAGGACGCCTACAGTCAGGCGGGAAGAACGGCAGTACTGCAGAACATCCAGGGCACCTTGCAGTTCCTGCAGCGTTTCCCGCCGTTCAACCAGATGGAGCAGAGCCACCTGGCCTTCCTGGTGGAACAATGCCAGCTGCGCTTCTATGCCAGCGGCGAAAGCATCATCAAACCCACGGATGGGCCCGTCGAGCACTTCTACATCGTCAAGCAGGGCCGGGTCGTCGGCGAGCGCCAGCACCTGGTCAAGCCTGGAGTGGAAACCACCTTCGAGATCACCGGCGGCGAATGCTTCCCGCTGGCGGCGCTGCTCGGCGAGCGGGCGACGCGCACCGAACACCTGGCCGGCGAAGACACCTTCTGCCTGCAGCTGAACAAGGCCGCGTTCATCCGTGTGTTCTCGATGTCAGAAGTGTTTCGAGATTTTGCACTGCGTGGCGTCAGCAGCCTGCTCGACCAGGTCAACCAGCAGGTCCGCCAACGTGCGGTGGAAACCCTCGGCACCCAGTACTCGCTGAATACCCCGCTGGGCGAACTGGCCATGCGTCACCCAGTGGTCTGCGCGCCGGATACCCCCCTGCGCGAAGCCGTGCGGCTGATGCATGAACAGCAGGTCGGCAGCATCGTCGTGGTCGACCCACAGCGCTACCCGCTGGGCATCTTCACCCTGCGCGACCTGCGCCAGGTGGTGGCCACCGCCGATGCCGACCTCGGCGCGCCGATCGAGCAGCACATGACCGCCCGGCCGTTCTACCTCAGCCCCCAGGCCAGCGCCTTCGATGCGGCCATGGCGATGACCGAGCGGCATATCGCCCACGTCTGCCTGGTGGATAACCAGCGCCTGTGTGGCGTGGTGTCCGAGCGTGACCTGTTTTCCCTGCAGCGGGTCGACCTGGTGCACCTGGCCCGTACCATCCGCCATGCGCCACGCCTCGATTCACTGGTGCAGCTGCGCGGCGAGATCGGCCAGCTGGTCGAGCGCATGCTCGCCCACGGTGCCTCCTCGACGCAGATCACCCAGATCATCACCCTGCTCAACGACCACACGGTGTGCCGGGTGATCGAGCTGGCCATTGCCGAACGTGGCGACCCCGGCGTGCCGTTCAGCTGGCTGTGCTTTGGCAGCGAAGGGCGCCGCGAGCAGACCCTGCACACCGACCAGGACAACGGCATCCTCTTCGAAGCCAGCGACGACGCCGAAGCCGAGGCCATTCGCGCACGCCTGCTGCCCTTGGCGCAGTACATCAACCAGTGCCTGGCCCAGTGCGGCTTCACCCTGTGCAAGGGTAACGTCATGGCCGGCAACCCCGAGCTGTGCCTGTCACGCACGGAATGGGCCCGGCGCTTTGCCGGCTTCGTCCGCGAAGCCAGCCCGGAGAACCTGCTGGGTTCGAGCATCTACTTCGACCTGCGCGTGGTCTGGGGCGATGAACAGGGCTGCGAACAACTGCGTCGGCAGTTGCTGGAGCAGGTGGCGGACAACCGCATCTTCCAGCGCATGCTGGCCGACAACGCCCTGCGCCAGCGCCCGCCGGTGGGCCGCCTGCGCGAGTTCGTGCTGACCCGCCAGGGCAACGACAAGGCCGCCACCCTCGACCTCAAGGTCCAGGGCCTGACCCCCTTCGTCGATGGCGCCCGCCTGCTGGCCCTGGCCAATGGCATTGGTGCCTGCAACACCTTGGAGCGCCTGCGTCAGCTGGTCGACAAAGGGGTCATCGAAGCACTCGACGGCGCCGCTTATGAAGAGGCCTACCACTTCATCCAGCAAACCCGCATGCAGCAGCACCAGCGCCAGACCCGCGACAACCTGCCGTATTCCAACCGCCTCGATCCGGACAGCCTCAACCATCTGGACCGGCGCATCCTGCGCGAATCCCTGCGCCAGGCCCAGCGCCTGCAGAGCAGCCTGGCCCTGCGGTATCAGCTATGAGCCTGTTCGCCTGGCTGCGCCCCGCTGCCCCGCTGCTGGACGATGCCTTGCGTCAGCGCCTGGGACGGCTGCCCAAGGCCAGGCCGTTGGGAGTCTGCTCGTTGCGCGAGCAGCGCTGGGTCGTGCTCGACCTGGAAACCAGTGGCCTGAACCCGAATCGCGACCAGGTGCTGTCGATCGGCGCGGTGGCCATCGAGGACGGCGCCATCGATTTCGCCCAGCAGTTCGAACGCACCTTGCATCGGCCTGAACAGAAAACCAACGCCAGCGTGCTGATCCACGGCCTCGGGCCAAGTGCCCTGGCCGCTGGCTGCGACCCGGCCGAAGCCTTGCTCGACCTGCTCGAATTCATCGGCGACAGCCCGGTGCTGGCGTTCCATGCACCGTTCGACCAGCGCATGCTTGCCCGCGCCTTGAAGGAGAGCCTCGGCCATCGCCTGCAGTTGCCCTTCCTCGACGTGGCGGAGCTGGCACCGATGCTCAACCCCGACACCGTATTGCGCGAGGCCGGGCTGGATGACTGGGTAGCACGCTTCGGCCTGCAGGTGGATGAGCGTCACCATGCCAGCGCCGATGCACAGGTCACGGCGGAGCTGGCGCTGATCCTGTTCAGCCAGGCCCGGCGCCAGCAGCTCGACAGCCCGTTGCAGCTGGAGCAGCGGCTGTGCGGCTGGCGGCGGCGCAAGGCGCATCACCACGGTTTCTGATGATGGCAATCCGATAAGCGTCCATTGCACCGACCCCCTCCCCTCTGTAACAATCGCGAATAATTATCGTTAGTTAATGCATTCGTTCCGGGGGGACGCTGCGTGTCTTCTGCCCACAGCCCACATGCCGAACTGGTCGGCTCGCTGTACCGCGACCATCGCGGCTGGTTGCTCGCCTGGCTGCAGCGCAGCATGGCCTGCCGCCAGCGTGCCGAAGATGTGAGCCAGGACACCTTCGTGCGCCTGCTCGGGCGCGAGCAACTCGACACCCCGCGCGAACCGCGTGCCTTCCTCGCGGCCGTGGCCAAGGGCCTGATGTTCGACCACTTCCGTCGTGCAGCGCTGGAGCAGGCCTACCTGGCCGAGCTGGCGCTGATCCCCGAAGCCGAACACCCGTCCCCGGAAACCCAGCACCTGATCCTCGAAGACCTCAAAGCCATCGACCGCCTGCTCGGCAAGCTGTCGAGCAAGGCCCGCGCAGCCTTCCTGCACAACCGCCTGGATGGCATGGGCCACGCCGAAATCGCCGAACGCCTGGGCGTTTCGGTGTCACGCGTGCGCCAGTACATCGCCCAGGGCATGCGCCAGTGCTATGTGGCCCTGTACGGGGAACCGACGTGAACAACACACCGGTTTCGTCGCGGGTGCTGGAAGCCGCCATTGCCTGGAAAATGAGCCTGGACGATGGCAGCGGCACCCCAGACGAGCGCAACGAATTCATCCGCTGGCATGCCGCCAGCGAAGAACATGCCCGTGCCTGGCGCCAGCTCGGTGCCCTCGACCAACGCGTCAGCGTCGCCGCCGGCCCGGCTCGCCAGGCCCTGCTGCAATCGCGCGTCAGCCTGCGACGCCGGGTAGGCAAGGCCGGCAGCGGGCTTGCCGGCCTGTTCCTGCTCGGCGCCCTGCTGAGCTGGGTCGGCACACCGTCGTTGGCACCCAGCTACTGGCTCGCGGATCAGCGCACCGCCACCGGTGAACTGCGTACCTTGCGCCTGGCCGACGGTACGCTGCTGAGCCTCAATACCCACACCGCCGTGGATATCGACTACGGCGGCGACCAGCGCGTGCTGGTGCTGCATCAAGGCGAAATTTCGGTGGAAACCGGCCACGACGACCCGCGCCCGTTGCTGGTACGTACCGACGATGGCCGCCTGCGCCCGCTGGGCACGCGCTTCCTGGTGCGCCGCGAAGACAACGGCACGCGCCTGGAAGTCTTGCAGTCGTCGGTCGCCGCCATGCCGCACAACAGCGGTGACGAACAGGTCCTGCACGAAGGCCAGCAGGTGCTGATGAACACTAACGGCCTGGGCCGGATAGGCCCGGTGCACGCCGGGGCCGATGCCTGGACCCGCGGCATGCTGGTGGTCGACAACGTGCGCCTGGCCGATCTGCTGAAACAGCTGGGCCACTACCGCAGCGGTCACTTGGGCGTGGCCGACGAAGTGGCCGACCTGCGCGTGACCGGCAGCTTCCCGCTGACCGACACCGACCTGGCCCTGGCTTCACTGGTGCCGGCGCTGCCGGTGAAGATCGAGCGGCATACGCCGTGGTGGGTGACCGTCGTTCCCAAGTAGACCTGTACCCCGGCCTATTAGCAGGTAAACCCGCGAATAGGCCGGTGCAGGCGAAAGCCAGATTCAAATAATTCTCACTTTTTTTCCGATTCCCCCTGTCACTTGTGGAATCTCGCTCGGCAAGGAAGCAGTTAGCTCTTATCCGTCGAGGAACCGCTGCATGTCCCGTGCCGTTGATCGTATCCTGCGTCCCAGCCTGATGGCCCTGGCCATCGCCGTGGCCGCGCCATTGTCCAGCACCGCCCTGTTCGCCGCCGAGCAATCCGCGCCGCGCGCCTACAACCTGCCCGCCGCACCGCTGGCCACCGCCCTGAACCAGATCGCCAGCCAGTCGGGCATCGCCCTGGCCATCGACCCGGCGCTGGTCAGCGGCCGCACCTCGGCCCCGGTCAACGGCCAGTACGATGGCCTCGGCGCCCTGCAGGCCGCCTTGCTGGGCACCGGATTGCAACTGCAGCAGAGCAGCGTGGGCAGCTACAGCCTGGTCGCCGTGCCGGAGGGCGCCCTGGCCCTGCCGGAAACCACCGTGAATGCCGCCAGCGCTTCCGAGAGCGCCTGGGGCCCGGTGGATGGTTACCTGGCCAAGCGCACCGCCGCCGGCACCAAGACCGACACCGCGCTGGTCGAAGTACCGCGCTCGATCTCCGTGGCCACCCGTCAGCAGATGAGCGACCGCGGTGTGCACAGCCTGGACGACGCCGTGAAGTACATGCCGGGTATCGTCTCCGCCAGCTTCGGCAGCGACACCCGCTACGACTGGATGCGCGTGCGTGGTTTCGAACCAACCCAGTTCCTCGACGGCCTGCCGCTGCCACGCGGCGTGTATGCCAACCCGAAAGCCGAAACCTGGAACCTCGACCGCCTGGCCTTACTGCGCGGCCCGGCCTCATCTGTCTACGGCCAGACACCGCCTGGCGGGTTGCTGGACATGGTCAGCCGCCGCCCTCAGGCCGAAAGCGCCAACGAGATCGAAGTGCAGTACGGCAGCGACAACCACCGCCAGATCAACTTCGCCAGCACCGGTAAAATCGACGACGAAGGCCGTTTTCTGTATGGCGTCAGCGGCGTGATCCGTGATGGCG
Organism: Pseudomonas sp. NPDC089422; assembly: GCF_044749405.1. Lineage (NCBI taxonomy): Bacteria > Pseudomonadati > Pseudomonadota > Gammaproteobacteria > Pseudomonadales > Pseudomonadaceae > Pseudomonas > Pseudomonas sp. NPDC089422. The sequence goes on along the minus strand of NZ_JBIVHW010000006.1, from coordinate 303,659 downwards.
GCACACAGATCGACCATATCGACGACAAGCGCTACAACATCGCCCCAAGCCTGACCTGGAACATCGACGACGACACCTCGCTGACCTTGCTGACCCAGTTCACCCGCGACGATACCGGCGCCACCAGCCAGTTCCGGCCAATCCAGGGCACCAAGATCGACATGCCGTTCGGCAAGATCTCCCACCACAAGAACCTGGGCGACCCGGACTACGAGTTCTACGACCGCACCTACTACGCGCTGGGTTACGCTTTCGAACATCGCATCAACGATGTCTGGCAGTTCCGCCAGAACCTGCGCTACACCAAGACGGACCTGGCGTTCCAGACCATCACCCCCGGTAGCTATAACGAAACCACGCCGCCGGTGAAGGACGACGGCACCGTCAGCCGCATGTCCACCAACACCGATGAAGACATCAGCCAGTTCGCGGTGGACAACAACTTCCAGGCCGACTTCGCCACTGGCGACGTGACCCACACCCTGCTGCTGGGGCTGGACCACCAGCGCGTCAACACCAACTACCTGTCGATCTTCGGCTTCAACGTGCCGGACAGCAACGTGATCAACCCGGTCTACGGAGTGCCGATCACCCGTCCGGACCGCTCCACGGCATTCTACGACTACGACCAGAAAACCCGTCAGACCGGCGTGTATGTTCAGGACCAGATGGCCCTCGGCAACTGGCGCCTGACCCTGGGCGGTCGTGAGGACTGGGTGCACACCAGCACCAAGTACTTCAACCAGGGTGATGCCACCAATACCCAGCGGGACAAGCAGTTCAGCGGCAATGCCGCCATCAGCTACGTGTTCGATTCGGGCTTCGTGCCTTATCTGTCGTATGCCGAGTCGTTCCAGCCGGCCGCCAATGCCGCCGCGTCCGCCACCGAGTCGTTCAAGCCGACCGAAGGCAAGCAGTGGGAACTGGGCATCAAGTACCAGCCGCCGGGCTCCAACACCCTGTTGTCGGCGGCCGTGTATGACCTGACGCAGAAAAACGTCTCGGTCACCAACAACGAAGGCGGTGTGACCTTCACCAGCCAGACCGGCGAAGTGAAAGTCCATGGCCTGGAGCTGGAAGCAGTTTCCGACGTCACCGAAAACCTCAAACTGACCGCCGCCTACACCCTGGCCAAGTCGGAAGTGCAGGATGGCCTGTACAAAGGCAACCGCCTGCAGCTGATGCCCAACCAGCAAGCCTCGCTCTGGGCCGACTACACCTGGCACAGCGGCGTACTCGACGGTTTCGGCATCGGCGGCGGCGCGCGCTACACCGGCAACACCTACGGCGACCAGGCCAACACCTACCTGGGCAAGGCCAACGCCTACACCGTGTTCGACGCCACCGTGCACTACGACCTGGGGCGCCTGAGCAACAGCCTCAAGGGCGCGTCGGTGGCGCTCAATGCCACCAACCTGTTCAACAAGGACTACCTTTCCACCTGCGATAGCTTCTACTGCTACTACGGCGACGAACGTAGCGTCGTGGCCAGTGCTTCCTACAAGTGGTGATGACCTGACTGGCTGAGCACGTCGACCAAGCCGTCCCCCTGGGGGCGGCTTCGGTCTTTCTGGATATCGAGAAACATAATGTAATGAAAAGCCCAACCATCCGCCGCTGGTCCCTGGTCCACACCTGGAGCAGCCTGGTCTGCACCCTGTTCCTGCTGTTGCTGGCACTCACCGGCCTGCCGCTGATTTTCCACCACGAACTCGAACACCTGCTCGGCGATGCCGCAGAGCTGCGCGAGATGCCCGCCGGTACCCCACACCTGGACCTGCAACAGCTGGTACTGAAAGCTGAGCAGCATCGCCCCGGTGAGGTTGTGCAGTATTTCGGCTTCGACAAGGATGAGCCCAACGGCGTGCTCGCGATTACCGCTGCTACCGCTGGCACCGAACCCAATTCGTCCCATACCTTCATGCTCGACGCCCGCACTGGCGAAGCCGTGGCCATGCCGGCCGCCAATGGCGGTTTCATGATGCTCATGCTGCGCCTGCACGTGGACATGTTCGCCGGCCTGCCCGGCAAACTGCTGCTGGCCTTCATGGGCGTGCTGTTCGTCGTGGCGATCGTCTCCGGCACCGTGCTCTACGCACCGTTCATGCGCCGCCTGGACTTCGGTACCGTACGCCACGACAAATCCCGTCGCCTGCGCTGGCTCGACCTGCACAACCTGATCGGCGTGGTGACCCTGGCCTGGGCACTCACCGTCGGCGTCACCGGCGTGATCAGCGCCCTCTCCGACCTGGTCATCGCGGCCTGGCGCAACGACAGCCTGGCCGCGATGGTCGCCCCTTATGGTGATGCCCCGCCGCTCACCGAAAGGGCGCCAGCCAGCCGCTTGCTGGACATCGCCGAACAGGCCGCACCCGGCATGCGTCCTGACTTTATTGCGTTCCCCGGCACACGCTTCTCCAGCGAGCATCACTACGCGGTGTTCATGAACGGCGCCACTCACCTGAGCTCGCACCTGTTCACACCGGTACTGATCGATGCCCGCACCCTTGAGGTGACCGCAGTCGGTGAGCGGCCCTGGTACATGGACGCCATGGGGCTGTCGCAACCGCTGCACTTTGGCGACTACGGTGGCCGCCCGATGCAGGTGCTATGGGCAGTGCTGGACGTGCTGACTATCATCGTGCTCGGCAGCGGCGTGTACCTCTGGTGGGGCAAGCAACGCCGACCACGGGAGGCCAAGGCATGAGCCATCGTTCGCGATCAACTGCCAGGGTGTTCGCCTGGCCAGCCGCCATCGCCTTGCTGGCCGCGCTGGGGCTGTTCGCCGCCCTGCTCGGTGATGGCGCCTGGGACATGCTCGCCTGGGTCGGTCTTGGGATCCCCGCATGGCTTAGCCTGCGCGGCCTGCGCCGGTGAGGTAGACGGCTAACTCCCGGGCATGCCCCGCTCAATCCAGCATGTCCGCTCCCTGACACGCGGAGAGCGGAACATGCTACCCCTGCAACGTATTGATTTCCTGCACCAGCAGGTGCTGGCCTTGCTCGAAGCGATGCCGGTCGTCACCCTGCCACTGCAATCACGCCAGCACCTGCATGGTGAACTCGCCGATTACTGGGCCGCCGCCGATACCCAAGGCCGCTCGCGCGCCACCCGTCTGGCCGACATCCGCCGGGCGATGATGCATGCCGAGGCCGACCTGCGCGCGGCTGACCAGACGCTAAGCGCGGACCTGGCCAGTGTCATTGGCACCTTCCTCGACCTCCCCCATGCCTGGCAGCGCCAGCACCAGCCGCTCGCACGTCGCGCCCAGGCCTACCGCCCGGTGCTCCTGCGCGGCAGCCCGGCATGGCGCGCGGCACTGCCGGGCATGTTCGTGATCGTCACCGGAACGGCGGAAGGGCAAAACCTCGAAGCCGACCAGGCAACCGGCCCTGCACTGCTATTGGGCCTGGCACAGGGCATGGAGGCCTATCCCTCGCTGCGCGAACTGCATCAGGAGCTGTGCGAGCGCCTGGGCGATCCACTCCAGAGCGTACCGTTGCTGCGGTTAATGGTGAACGATACGCAGATCGAGAACGCCCGCCAGGCCGACCGCCTGCGCTACGAGTGGTACGCCGACGACCCGTTGCAGGCGCAGGTCGACTGCCTGCTGGAAGCCCAGCGCCTGCGCCTCAGCCAGACCTGGCCGACACTGCCAGCCAACGCCCCGGAGCCAGCTGCCGAAAAGCTGCGCGAGGCCATGGCACTGCGCATGGAGGCTGGCAGCAAGGCACTGCTCGACACCCGGTATGCGGCGCTCCTGGAAAAAAACCTGCCCGACTGGCTGCGCTCGGCAACGCCTCAGGCGCTCGCACACATCATGCAAGGGATGCAGGAGCTGATCGCTGCCGGCGAGCAGGTCGCCGCTCCCGGCATCCTCACGCTCAAGCAGTTCCAGCAACGCGAATCGCTGCAGGGCTGGGCCAGGCAACGCGTACGAGACCGCCTTCGCCATGACCTGGGCTTGACCGTGGAGCCGTCAGAGATCCTGGTCAAGGTGGTGTACACACGCCAGACAGGGCCCTGGCTCAACCCCTTGCAACCTTCGTCCTACGTTACCTGGCGGGGCTTCCAAAAAGTCGGCGGAGAACTGGTCGAGGCTATCCATGCCAGTTACCCGCTGGATGAGCTGGCCATCCGTAATCTGGCCTGGTTCGACTATGACTACTGGCTGACCGCACGGGTAGCCAGGAGCGACGGCACAGCCCTGCCGGCCCAGCTGAACCCAAGCTACATCAAGACGCTGGTCAGAAGCCTGAATGTCGGTGACAGCTACGCGAGCTACCTGCGCACGCAGCTGATCGACTCAGCGGCAGGCAAGTGGCGGTTGCATGCACACAGCAAGGTCAACCGTGCTCGCATGCGCGCCGAAGCGGCCAAGGCACGCTACGCCGGACACCTCTCCAGCGACTGGTCAGAGCGCCACTATCGCTGGGTCGAGCAGGTGCTGTCGCAACCACACAACGCCTTGCGCCCGCGCGTGGACGGGCACGCGGTGATTACCCGCCAACTGCTGATCCAAGGCAGCTCGGTGCAGGGAGTGCTAATGCTGGCCAGCAGCTCACGTAACACCACCGCCTTTGTGCTCTATACACCCGACGCACCAGACCGACGTGCCTGGCGCTCATTTGCCACCCCCCGCGCACTGCTGCGCCTGCTGCGCGACAAGCCAGTGCTGCGCGCCTACCTCGCCCAGCGCCTGCCGCTCCTGCCCGCTTCGCAGGTCGAGAAGCTGCTGCTCAAAGGCCGCCTGGGCCGAGTGTTGCAGACACCGGCCATCGATGACGACCTGTTCCTGGCCTGTTACATGGCCGAAGTCCGCGGCATGTTGGCAACGGCAGACGCCGACAGCCACAGCACTGCCGAAGTGAATGCCGAACAGGCGCTGAAACTGGGCTGGACCTTGCTGGACCTGATCAGCATCTTCCTGCCGACCAAAGTCATGATTCCGCTGGCACTCGGGCGCATGGCTCTGGAGATCTGGAACGGCATCGAAGCCTACCGCCAGGAGGACCTCAACGGTGTGCTCAACCATGCCTACAACGCCCTGAGTCACCTCAACGATGCGGGTACCAGCCTGGCCAGTACGGGGCTGATGCGCCGCATACTGCGTGGGATGCCCAAGCAACCGCCGCTGCCACTGCCCCTACGATTCAGTGTTACCCCTGAAACGAGCAACCTGCGTTATCGCATCGACGGGGTGTACGGCGAGGAAGTGTTTGAAAAGACTTCGGCCTTCGACGGCTTGTCCGAGTACTTCATTCAAGATACCCAAGGGCGCTACTTCAAGGTCTCATTCGATGGCAGCCGCTGGCGGGCCATCGACCCTGACCGCCCGGATGCCTACCTCAAGCAGCCAATCAAACGTCTGGCGGACGGCAACTGGGTCATCGACTCGCCACTGCTCTGGTACGACGGCCTCCCGGACCTGGTGCGCCTGTTCGACGATTGCCGCCTGCAGGTACCGATGGCCGGCTTACCGAGCAGCGACGCCGAGGGCCTGTTCACGGATCATCAACAGCTTTACCTGCAAACCCAGGGCGGTCAGCTGCCACTGCGCCACCACCTGCTGGCCGGGCACTATCACTTGCAGATCCCCGAAGCCACCAGCGCTGGCGTCGTGCCATGGGCCATCCTGCGCTGGCGGGATGGCCAGTGGCGCATCCGCCTGCGTCAGGCTGGGCGCAGCAGCGATTGGCTGGCCCTGCCCGAAGCTTATTCGGTCAGCTTGGGCAGCAGGCGGTCGAGCCGCTGATGCAAGGCACTGCCCCTAGGCCAGTTGCGTAGCAAGCGCGCCCGGTCCCGGGCATAGGCCGGGGCGAAGCTGAGTTGGGTAGCGTGCTGGCACATGGCATCAAGGTCGATCAGCGACCACTGGCCGTTGTCCCAGAACAGGTTGTGCCCCTTGAAGTCGCCATGGCTGATGCGCTCGCGGATCAGTTGCTGCATCACGTGCACCAGCGCATCGACCTGCTCCTCAGGCGCATCGCCATTCTCCACATAGGGCGCAAAGCACGCGGCCAGGTCCGGGCCATCGACATATTCGGTGACCAGGTAGGCGCGGCTGCGCAGGCCCATCACCCGTTGCTCCAGCACCGCCAGCGGGCGGGGCGTGGCGATGTCGAGGAACTCCAGACGGTGCCCTTCGATCCACGAGTGCCAGGCGCGACTCGGGCGCCAGAAGCGCTTGAACCAGTGTGCGGTGTTCTTGATGTTGTAGCGCTTGAGCACCAGCTTGCGACCGTTCACCTCGATGCGCGCCACGCTGGCCGCACCGCCGGTCTTGTACAGGTGGCCCTTGTCGATCAGCGCGTCGGCTTGCTCCAGTACCGGCAGCATGGCGTCCACTTCGCTGCGGCGAATCGCGCGCAGGCCCGAAAGGCTGCGCTCGACGCTGAACAGGCTGCACTCGCGACCGGCCTTTTCCAGGTAATCCTTCTGCCGCCAGCTGCGCACCTTGTCCACCTGCTTCTGCAGCGCTTCCATCGGCAGCGCGTGCTCGGCGTTGGCCAGCAGGTAGTGCACCAGCAACTCTTCGATGAACGGCTCCAGGCGCTTGGGTAACTGGGCGAAGAACACCCCGAGGTTTTCCAGCACGCGTGGGCGCGACAGCTGCTGGCCGGGGGTCTCGGCCTTGATGCCGGCACCGTCGATCAGGTACAGCTTGCCGCCGTGGCGCAGCAGGTTGTCCAGGTGCAAGTCTTCCTGCCACAGGCCTTGTGCATGCATCTGTGCCACGGCCGTGAGGGCTTCGCCCAGGACCAGGTGCTGCTCGTCGGCCAGTACCGGCAGTTTTTCCACCGCAGCCCAGGCATCGGCCAGGCTTTCGGCGCCATCGAGGAACTCGAACAGCAGCCAGCCGCCCTCGCCTTCCTTGAGGCCGTCAGCGAGCAGTTGCGGTGTGGTCAGGCCTTCTTTGGCCAGCAGCTTCACGCCATCCAGTTCGCGCTGGAAATGCCGTGCGGCATTGCTGCCGACCAGCAGCTTGGCCAGCACCGGGGTGCCGCGCCAGATGCCAGCGCCAACATAGCGCTGGCCAGGCAACACCCGCAGCAGGCTGAGCAGTTGCAGGTCAGCCGTGCCAGCGGCATCGGCCAGGGTGATGCTCAAGGGCAGCGTCGGGCTGCGCCCGGCGTCTTTGAGTTCGGACAAACGCATCAGCGGGCCTCTTTTTCACGACGGCGTTGCGTCAGGCGTTGCAGCCAGGTGCCGAGCAGGGCGCTGTCGGCAGGCTGCTGCAGGTAGGCAGCCAGCAACTGGCGCACGTCCGCCTCGCTCCAGGCACCGGCACGGCGCAGCAGCGGCTCCAGATCGCGCAGGCGGTCGCGCATGCCGAACAGCAGCGGCCGGGTCTTTTCCAGGTCGATCAGCTGCGCTTCCCAGCCCTCGCGGCGTTGGCGCAGGAAGATGTGCTTGGGATAGAAACAGCCGTGCACCAGGCCGGCGCCGTGCAGGGTACGCGCCAGCTGGCCGCAGGCCTTGAGGATGCCCACCCGGGCGTCATCGGCAAGCTGTGGCCACTGGGCCAGCAGGCCCTCCAGGTCGCTCCATTCGTCCAGCGCACGGGTCATCAGGATCGCCCGGTGCTGGCCGTTCTGCTTGCGCTCGCCGTAGAACACAGCCTGCAAGGCAGGAATGCGCAGTTTCTGGTAGCGGCTGATATTGCGGAATTCGCGGGCGAAGGTCGGCTCGCCAAACGGCCGGTGCAAGGTGCGGGTCAGGTAATCGCTCTGGCGCTTGAGGTAATAGCCTTTGCCTTCAAGCTCCAGGCGGTAGACGCTGCTCCAGCCGCCACGGCCGGTGTTGGGTTCGTCCACGGCGTCGAGCTGCAGCGCCCACAGCGCCTCGAAGTCGTTCAAGCCATGGCGTTTGAGCAGCGCGAGGTCCGCGCTGGCCAGGTAATCGGTCATTCCCTTCCCTCGAAGAAGCCCAGCACCTGGCGAATGCGCCGCTTGTCGCGCACATTCAGGCGCTGACGCCCACGGTACTGCAGGTAGAAGCGCAGGCGCTGGGTCGCCGACAGGTGATATTTGGCCACCTTGTCCAGGCATGCCAGGTCTTTGATCATGCGGTGGCGCCACATGAAGCCGCGCCAGAAGTCGCCGGTCGGGCAGTCGATGAAGAACAGCGTGCCCAGGTCGTCGACCAGCAGGTTGCGCCATTTCAGGTCGTTGTGGGCGAAACGGTGCTCATGCATCACTCGGGTGTGGCGCGCCAGCTGACGGCTCAGCTTGTCGACCCAGACCCGGTCAGCCAGGCGTGGGTCGTTGCGCTCGGCCAGGGCCGAGAGGTCTTCGGTGCGTGGCAGTTCGCGAGTGATCATCGCGCCTCGGCCAAAGGCCAGGCCTTTGCGTTCCAGGCCCCAAGCCACCACTTCGGCCGTGGGAATCTCCCATTTGGCAAACTGCTTGAGGTTCTGCCATTCAGCCTTGATGCGTGGCCGGCCCAGGTAGCGGCGCATGTGCTTGCCAGCGCCGGTGTAGCGCTTGACGTAGTAGTTGACCCCGTCACGCTCGATGCGGATGACCTCGCTGAGCGGGTCACGCGTGAGGTGTTCGCCCTTGAGGGCAAAGACCGCATCGAGGCTGCCGAAGTCCGACGCCAGATGTTCGTAGCCTGGCGCCAGTGTCCAACCCGCCATCAGAGTGCATCCCCATAGCGTTGCTTGCGATCGTAGAGCTTCTGCGCCTTGCGTTCGAGCCAGGCGAGCAGCGCGGCTTCCTCGGCCAGGATCTGCCGCAACGGTTGCTGGAAGTAGCCGCGCAGGAAGCGCAGCTTGTCACGCCGGGTCAGGCCGATGTCCAGCGCCGAGAAGTACAGCGCGGCCAGGTCCTTGTCACGCCAGCGGCGGCTGATTTTCACCCGGGTCTGGGCGCGGTGCAGGTCGATGACCGACAGTTTGAAGTCTTCCGGCGTCACCGGCCTGTCGGTGTGCAGCAGGAAGTGGCAGATGTAGCAGTCGCGGTGGTTGACCCCGGCGCGGTGCATGCCGCCGGTCATCTTCGCCACCTCAGCGATCAGCGCACGCTTGAGGCGCGGCTCGGGCGGGTTCTTCACCCAGTCGATGCTGAAGTCTTCCAGGCTGATGGTCGGTGCCAGCTCTTCGGTGACGATGAACGAATGCTGGCTGGCCGGATTGCTGCCGCGCTCGCCATAGGCCACGGCGGTCATGGTCGGTACGCCCACTTCATGCAGGCGCTGGATGGCCTGCCATTCCTGGCCGGCACCGAGCACCGGCAGTTTGGCGGTGAGCAGGTTCTTGAAGATCTCGCCCCAGCCGATGCCGCGGTGGATCTTGACGAAGAAGCCTTCGCCTGCGACCTCGGTACGCAGCGTGCGGCGGCCTTCCAGTTCGCGATAGACCTCGCCTTGCAGCGCTTCCACGGCATCGAAGGCATCACGCCCGGCCCACAGGCGCTTGAAGGGTTCGGCCAGTATCAGCTTCATGTGTCCTCCTGCCCCAGGATCACATCGGCAGCATGCTGCGGCATGCTGTACAAGTCGGCGCTGTCGGCAAAGGCCAGGCCGTTGCGCGACCAGTCGGCGCGGGCCTGCCCGTCTTCGAGCATGCGCTGCAGGTAGCCATTGAGCTGCTCCTGTTCGAACGGCTCGTCCAGCACCAGGCCGCAGTCGGCCTCGGCGATGTAGTGGGCGTAACCACAGACCTTGGACACCAGCACCGGCAGACCGGCCACCAGGGCCTCGAGCAGCACCGTGCCGGTGTTCTCGTTGTAGGCCGGGTGGATCAGCAGGTCGGCGCCCAGCAGGAAGCGCGGGATGTCGCTGCGGCCCTTGAGGAACTGCACCTGTTCACCCAGACCGAGGGTGGCGCTCTGCAGCTGGAACACCTTGGGGTCGTCCTGGCCGATGACCATCAGTTTCGTGCGCTTGCGCAGCGCCGAGGGCAGCGCGGCCAGGGCCTTGAGGCTGCGGTCGACGCCCTTGGTCTTGAAGCCCGAACCGATCTGCACCAGCAGCAGGTCGTCTTCGCCCAGGTTGAATTCCTTGCGGAACTCGGCGCGGATCTCGGCGGCATTGGCCGGTGCGCGGCGGTCCTGGGAGATGCCCGGTGGCAGCAGGTGGAAGCGTTCCACGGGAGTGCCGTAGTGCTTGATGAACAGCGGTTGCTGCACTTCGGAAATCATCAGGACTTCGGTATGAGCGTCCTTGGCGAACACCGCACGCTCGTACTCGGCAAAGTGCCGGTAGCGGCCCCAACGGCGGTACAAGCCGCCGCGCAGGGTCTGCGCCTTGTCTTCGAAGCAGCCGTCGGCGGCGTAGTACACGTCCAGCCCCGGCATCTTGTTGAAGCCGATCAAGCGGTCGACCGGGCGCTTGGCCAGGTCCGCTGCCATCCAGGCGCTGAGCTTCTCGTTGCGCCGGTGGTTGAAGATCGCCTTGACCGGCGCCACCAGCACCTCGAAGCCCGGCGGAATATCACCCTCCCAGATCAGCGTGTACACGCGGATCTGGTGGCCCCGCTTCTGGCATTCCAGGGCAATGCGCATGAAATCGCGCTGCAGCCCGCCGAAGGGGAAGTATTTGTAAAGCACGAAAGCCAGTTGCATCAACGAACATCCTCAGCCAGCAGCAGCGCGCTCAGGCGGCTCGCTACATGCTCGGGATTCAGGCGAGTGAAGCACAGCGGCCACTCGCGTTTCAGATCGAACCGGCGCTGGTCGTCAGCGCTCGGTTTGTAGGTGCACTTCTTTTGCAGGCACGGTGCACAAGGGAAATCGCTGGCCTGGTGAACCTGCACACGGCCGTAGGCGCCGGTCAGGCCCGGGTTGGTCGGGCCGAACAGCGAAATGGTCGGCACGTCCAGCGCGGCAGCCAGGTGGCCGAGGCCGGTATCCACCGCCACGCAGGCCTTGGCCGCCGCCAGCACACGGGCGACGCCGGCAAGGTTCAATTTGGGGAGCACCTGGCAGTTGTTCAAGCCTTGGGCGATACGCTCGGCGCGGGCCTTCTCGGCCGGGTTGCCCCACGGCAGGCGCACCTGCAGCTTGCGCCGGCCCAGGCGTTCGGCCAGTTCGCGCCAGTAGGCCTCGGGCCAGTGCTTGGTCGCCCAGGTGGTGCCGTGCAGGAACACCACGTAGGGCGCAGCCGGCGGCAGTTGCAGGCGGTCGAGGTCGAGGCCGTACTGGCCGATGCCTTCCGGCAGGTCGTAGGCCAGGGCCATGGCGAACAGCTGGCGCACCCGCTCCACGGCATGCTGGCCAACGGCAACCGACAGCGGCCGGTCGTAGAAACGGCTGGCCCAGCCCTCACGGGCCGAGTAGCGGTCCAGGCCGGCGACCGGAGCCTTGACGTAGCGGGTCAGCCAGGCCGACTTGACCAGGCCCTGGGCATCGATCACCAGGTCATACTTGCGCTCGCGAACGCGCTGCTTGAACGCCTTCCACTCGCCGCTCTTGATCGTCTGCCAAATGTTCTTGCGCCAGCGGCGGATCGCCACCGGGATGACCTGGTCGACCGCCGGGTGCCAGCTGGGGATCTCGGCGAAGCCTTCTTCCACTACCCAGTCGAAACGGATGCCCGGGATGGCATGGGCGGCGTCGGTCAGCGCCGGCAGGGTGTGGATCACATCACCCAGTGACGAGGTCTTGATGATCAGTACCCGCACTTAGTCGACCTCGGCCACGGTATCGATCAGGTTCGGGCCACCCAGGCTGTGCAGGGCAGCGATGACTTTGCCGGGCTCCAGCAGGCGCAGGCAGTTGTAGTGGCCGAAGCGGCAGGTGCGGTCGAAGCACGGGCTGCACTCGATGCCGGTGCGCACCACCTCGACCTGTTCGGCCAGTGGCGGCGTGAAGCCTGGCGAAGTGGAACCGTACACCGCGACCAGCGGGCGGTTCAGCGCGGCGGCGACGTGCATCAGGCCGGAGTCGTTGGACACCACGGCATCGGCGCAGGACATCAGGTCGATGGCCTCGGCCAGCGAGGTTTCGCCCGCCAGGTTGTAAGACTCTTCACGGAAGCCCGGAATCAGGCGGTCGCGGATCTGCTCGCCGACCGCATGATCGTTCTTCGAGCCGAACAGCCACACCTGCCAGCCCTGGCGGATCATCGCATCGGCCACGGCGGCGTAGTGTTCGCTCGGCCAGCGCTTGGCCTCGCCGAACTCGGCGCCTGGGCACAGCGCCAGCACCGGCCGGTCCAGCGCCAGGCCGAACTTGGCCATGGCGGCTTCACGGCTCTGCGCTTCGATCTGCAGGCTCGGCCGCGGATACGGCTGCGGCAGCTCGGCACCGGGCGCGTAGGCCAGGGCCATGAAGCGCTCGATCATCAGTGGGTAGCGGGCCTTGTCCAGCTTGCGCACGTCGTTGAGCAGGCCGAAACGCATCTCGCCACGCCAACCGGTGCGCTTGGGGATGCCGGCAAAGAACGGCACCAGTGCCGACTTCAGCGAGTTGGGCAGCAGGATGGCCTGGTCGTACTGGCCGGCCAGGGACTTGCCGATGCGCCGACGCGTGGCCAGCTCCAGCGCGCCGTGGCCGAGCGGGAAGCTCAAGGCCTGGCGCACTTCGGGCATGCGTTCGAGGATCGGCCGGCTCCACTCGGGTGCCAGCACGTCGATCACGCAGTCGGGGTGCTGCTGTTTCAGGCACTGGAACAGGGTCTGCGCCATCACCATGTCGCCGACCCAGCTGGGGCCAATGATCAGTATTCTCATGCTTAGTCCAGAAACGCTCGGGGAGGCTACAGGCTGCATACAGCCTGGCCTCCCCTCTTTATATTCAGGCTATGTGGCGGACAGTGTACCACTCAGACCCTTTCACGGCCTTCAGGTCAGCCCCAGTTCACCCCAGATCCGCCGCACCTGGCGGCGCTCATCGGCAAACTGCGCCGCATCGATCACCCCGGCCTGCTTCTGCAGGGCCTGGCGGTGCGACGCCGAGCGGAACGCCTTGTACACCTCACGCAACAGCACCGCGTCACTGGCCGGCATCAAACCTGCCTGCTCCAGCTCTTCCAGAATGCGGATGTTATCGGTCCATCGGAGTATGGCCGGGTGCTCGTGAGACCAGGCCAAAGCGGCGTATTGCACCATAAATTCGATATCGACGATACCGCCGGCATCCTGCTTGATATCGAACGCCACACCGGCATCGAAGGCATTGGCCGCGGTACCGGCAAGCGTGGCCTTGGTGCCGAGGTTGTCGCGCATCTTGGCGCGCATCTCGCTCACTTCGCTGCGCAACGTGCCCAGATCGCGGGCCTGGCCCAGGACCTTGGCACGCACGCCCTCGAACGCCGATGCCACCTGCTTGCAGCCCACCAGCACACGGGCGCGCACCAGGGCCTGGTGCTCCCAGGTCCAGGCTTCGCTCTGCTGGTAGCGTTCGAACGCCCCCAGCGAGCTGACCAGCAGCCCCGCCGCGCCAGACGGGCGCAGGCGCATGTCGACGTCGTACAGCTGGCCGGAGTTGGTCTGGGTGGTCAGCAGGTGGATGATGCGCTGGCCCAGGCGGGTGAAGAACTGCGCGCTGTCGATCGGCTTGGCGCCGTCGGTTTCCGCTTGCGGGTCGCCATCGTGGATGAACACCAGGTCCAGGTCCGAACCATGGCCCAGTTCCAGGCCACCGACCTTGCCATAGCCGATGATGATGAACCCTGGGTCGCACAGGCTGCCGTCGCTGCGCTTGGGCTGGCCATGACGGGCCACGGTCTGGCGCCAGGCCAGGGCCAGCACCTGGTCGAGAATCGCTTCGGCCAGCCAGGTCAGGTAGTCGCTGACTTTCATCAACGGCAGGTTGCCGCTGATTTCCGAGGCTGCCACACGCAGGCTGTGGGCCAGCTTGAAGTGGCGCAATGCCTCCATCTGCTGCTCCAGGTCGTCCTCGGGGATGCGCGTCAACCGCTCGCGCAGCTCGGCGGCCAGCTCCGGCGCCAGCGGCGGGCTGAACAGGCGGCCTTCGTTGAGCAGCTCATCGAGCAGCAACGGGTAGCGGGCGATCTGCTCGGCAATCCACGGGCTGGCGGCGCACAGGGTCAGCAAGCGCCGCAGCGCCCCCGGGTTTTCGGTGAGCAGCACCAGGTAGGCCGAACGCCGCGCCACGGCCTCGACCAGCGGCAGCACACGCTCCAGCACCAGGTCCGGGTTGTCATGCTCCACGGCCTGGGCCAGCAGGCGTGGAATGAAAGCATCCAGGCGCTCGCGGCCGATGCGCTGCATCGAGCGCAGCTGCGGGCTGGCGCGCAGCGCGGCCAGGCGGCGCAGGGCTTCGGCCGGCTGCTTGAAGCCCGCCTCCTCCAGCTGGCGGCCGGCGGCCTCTTCATCTTGTGCCTGTTCCCACAGCGGCGACCACTCGCCGCCCACCACCAACTCGCCCTCGCCTTCGTCTTCATCCGGGTCGGCGATGACCTGGCGGAAGTGCCAGTCGACCCGGCCGCGCCAGTACATCAACTGATCGTGGAAGCTTTGCCAGTCGGCAAAGCCAAGGATATAGGCGACACGCTCACGGTCGAGCTCGCTGTCCGGCAGCATCTGCGTCTGGCGGTCGGCGATGGCCTGGATGGCATGCTCGGTGTAACGCAGGAATTCATAACCTTCGCGCAGCTCCGCCACCACAGCCGGCGGCAGGTAACCCTGGCCTTCCAGGGTCGCCAGCACCTTGAGCAATGGCCGCAGTTGCAGGCTCAGGTCACGGCCGCCGTGGATCAGCTGGAAGGCCTGGGCGATGAACTCGACCTCGCGGATGCCGCCGGCACCGAGCTTGATATTGTCGGCCATGCCCTTGCGCCGCACTTCCTGCTGGATCAGCTGCTTCATGGTGCGCAGCGCTTCGATCGCCGAAAAGTCCAGGTAACGCCTGTACACGAACGGTTTCAGCATTTCCTGCAGCTGCGCGCCGGCGGCCTGGTCACCGGCCACCACCCGCGCCTTGATCATCGCGTAGCGTTCCCAGTCGCGGCCCTGGTCCTGGTAGTACTGCTCCAGCGCATTGAAACTGAGCACCAGCGCGCCGGCCGAGCCGTAGGGGCGCAGGCGCATGTCGACGCGGAACACGAAACCGTCGACGGTCACCGGGTCGAGCGCCTTTATCAGGCGCTGGCCCAGGCGGGTGAAGAATTCCTGGTTTTCCAGCGAGCGTTTGACGCCTTCTGTTTCGCCGCCTTCGGGGAAGGCGAAGATCAGGTCGATGTCCGACGACAGGTTCAGCTCCACCGCGCCCAGCTTGCCCATGCCCAGCACCACCATGTGCTGCGGCTGGCCGCTGCGGTTGCCGATCGGCGTGCCGAACTGCTGGCAATGGCGCGGGTACAGCCACTGGTAGGCCTCGTCGATGGCCGCGTCGGCGAGGTCCGACAGGTCGCGGCAGGTCTCGCCCAGCTCGGCCTGGCGGGTAATGTCACGCCAGATGATCCGCAGCTGCTGGCGGTTGCGCTCGCGGCGCAGGTTGCGCGCCAGCTCGTCCTCGCTCTGCGCGGCCTGTGCCGCTGCGGCGATCTGCCCGCGCAACTCACCGGGGGCGTAGCGACGGTCCAGTTCACCGCTGGCGATCAGGGCGAAGAGCATGGCTGGCTCACGCTGGGCCACGCCAAGGACGAAGTCACTGGCAGCAGCAACCTGGTCGAACTGTTGCCGGTGCAACGGAGTCCAGGTGTGCAGGTCGAGGTCGGCGTGGCCTGCCACGGCATCGCTCAGAAACTGCTGGTTGCGAACGACCAGCGGTTGCAGGGAAGCAGGCAGTTCGAGCGGCAAAGGTAGGCGCATGGTCTATCCTTGATCGGCGTGAAATGAAGGGGAAAAAGCGGCCAAGAGGAAGCTGGACCACGGTTGGACTGTCATACAAAAGTTGGAAATAGCTGAAAAAAACGAATCATTGGCAAGAAACATCAAGATTCACCTGTTCGCGACACATCGCCAACCAACATGAACGTTTTTCCTCACAAGCCGAGGTGCGACCAAACGTCGCATTTGTGTAGTTTTACTACTACCCATGGCGTGCAAAAGCATGAAATGCCGAAGCAAATGTAGTAAAACTACACGGCGCCGGGAGACACCCCGGTAATCCAAGAATTCACGACGTCTGCCCATAAGGCCAGTCGCAAACTCAGGCCCCCGATTCTGGTGGCCTTTCCGCCCTGGAGCAAGCCATGCAAGACCTCGATCCAATCGAAACCCAGGAATGGCTGGATGCCCTGGAGTCGGTCCTCGACAAAGAAGGCGAAGACCGCGCTCATTACCTGATGACCCGCATGGGCGAGCTGGCCACCCGCAGTGGCTCCCAGCTGCCGTACGCAATCACCACGCCATACCGCAACACCATCCCTGTCACCCACGAAGCACGCATGCCTGGCGACCTGTTCATGGAACGCCGCATTCGCTCGATGGTGCGTTGGAACGCGCTGGCCATGGTGATGCGCACCAACCTGAAGGACTCGGACCTGGGCGGCCACATCTCCAGCTTCGCCTCCAGTGCCACCCTGTACGACATCGGCTTCAACTACTTCTTCCAGGCTCCGACCGAAGAACATGGCGGCGACCTGATCTTCTTCCAGGGCCACGCATCGCCAGGCGTTTACGCCCGTGCCTTCATGGAAGGCCGCATCAACGAAGAGCAGATGAACAACTTCCGTCAGGAAGTGGACGGCAACGGCCTGTCTTCGTACCCGCACCCATGGCTGATGCCTGACTTCTGGCAGTTCCCGACCGTTTCGATGGGTCTGGGCCCGATCCAGGCCATCTACCAGGCACGCTTCATGAAGTACCTGGAAGCCCGTGGCTTCATCCCGGCCGGCAAGCAGAAGGTCTGGTGCTTCATGGGCGACGGCGAGTGCGACGAGCCGGAATCCCTGGGCGCAATCGCCCTGGCCGGCCGCGAGAAGCTGGACAACCTGATCTTCGTCATCAACTGCAACCTGCAGCGCCTCGACGGCCCGGTTCGCGGCAACGGCAAGATCATCCAGGAACTCGAAGGCGTGTTCCGTGGCGGTGGCTGGAACGTCAACAAGGTCGTCTGGGGCCGCTTCTGGGACCCACTGTTCGCCAAGGACACCAACGGTGCCCTGCAGCGTCGCATGGACGAAGTCATCGACGGCGAGTACCAGAACTACAAAGCCAAAGACGGCGCGTACGTTCGTGAGAACTTCTTCAACACCCCAGAGCTCAAGGCCATGGTCGAAGACCTGTCCGACGACGAGATCTGGAAGCTCAACCGTGGCGGCCACGACCCGTACAAGGTCTACGCGGCGTACCACCAGGCTGTGAACCACAAGGACCAGCCGACCGTCATCCTGGCCAAGACCATCAAGGGTTACGGTACCGGTGCCGGCGAAGCCAAGAACACCGCGCACAACACCAAGAAGGTCGACGTCGACAGCCTGCGTCACTTCCGTGACCGCTTCGACATCCCGGTCAAGGATGCCGACCTCGAGAACCTGCCGTTCTTCAAGCCGGAAGAAGGTTCCGCCGAAGCCAAGTACCTGGCCGAGCGCCGCAATGCCCTGGGTGGCTTCGTGCCTCAGCGCCGCGCCCAGAGCTTCAGCGTGCCGACCCCGCCACTGGAAACGCTGAAAGCGATCCTGGACGGCTCTGGCGACCGCGAAATCTCCACCACCATGGCCTTCGTGCGTATCCTCGCGCAGCTGGTCAAGGACAAGGACATCGGCCAGCGCATCGTCCCGATCATCCCGGACGAAGCCCGTACCTTCGGTATGGAAGGCATGTTCCGCCAGCTGGGCATCTACTCGTCGGTCGGCCAGCTCTACGAGCCAGTCGATAAAGACCAGGTGATGTTCTACCGCGAAGACAAGAAGGGCCAGATCCTCGAGGAAGGCATCAACGAAGCCGGCGCCATGTCGTCGTTCATCGCTGCCGGTACCTCGTACAGCTGCCACAACCAGCCGATGCTGCCGTTCTACATCTTCTACTCGATGTTCGGCTTCCAGCGCATTGGCGACCTGGCCTGGGCTGCCGGCGACAGCCGCACCCGTGGCTTCCTGATCGGCGGTACCGCCGGCCGTACCACCCTCAACGGTGAAGGCCTGCAGCACGAAGACGGTCACAGCCACATGATGGCGGGCACCATCCCGAACTGCCGCACCTACGATCCGACCTACGGCTACGAGCTGGCGGTGATCATCCAGGACGGCATGAAGAAGATGACCGAAGAGCAACAGGACATCTTCTACTACATCACCGTGATGAACGAATCCTACCAGCAGCCAGCCATGCCGGCCGGTGTCGAGGAAGGCATCATCAAGGGCATGTACCTGCTCGAAGAAGACACCCGCGAAGCCGCGCACCACGTGCAGCTGATGGGCTCCGGCACCATCCTGCGCGAAGTCCGCGAAGCGGCGAAGATCCTGCGTGAAGAGTTCAACGTCGGTGCCGACGTGTGGAGCGTCACCAGCTTCAACGAACTGCGCCGCGACGGCCTGGCCGTGGAACGCGCCAACCGCCTGAAGCCTGGCCAGAAGCCACAGCAGACCTACGTCGAGCAGTGCCTGAACGGTCGCAAAGGCCCGGTCATCGCGTCCACCGACTACATGAAGCTGTTCGCCGAGCAGATTCGCCAGTGGGTGCCGAGCAAAGAGTTCAAGGTCCTGGGTACCGATGGTTACGGTCGCAGCGACAGCCGCAAGAAGCTGCGTCACTTCTTCGAAGTCGACCGCCACTTCGTGGTGCTGGCTGCCCTGGAAGCCCTGGCTGACCGCGGCGAGATCGAACCCAAGGTTGTGGCTGACGCCATCGTCAAGTTCGGCATCGACCCGGACAAGCGCAACCCACTGGACTGCTGAGGAGTATTTTTAAGTGAGCGAACTCATTCGCGTACCTGACATCGGCAGCGGTGAAGGTGAAATCATCGAGCTGTTCGTCAAGGTCGGTGATCGTATCGAGGCTGACCAGAGCCTGCTGACCCTGGAGTCCGACAAGGCCTCCATGGAGATCCCGGCGCCAAAGGCCGGCGTGATCAAGGAACTGAAGGTCAAGCTGGGCGACCGCCTGAAAGAAGGCGACGAGCTGCTGGTCCTGGAAGCCGAGGGCGCCGCTGCTGCGGCCCCTGAGGCTCCGGCCGCCGCCGCTGCTTCGGCTCCAGCTGCTGCGCCTGCTCCGGCCGCCGAAGCCGCCCCTGCTCCGGCAGCAGCTCCGGCTGCCGCCAGCGTCCAGGACATCCACGTGCCGGACATCGGCTCGTCGGGCAAGGCCAAGATCATCGAAGTGCTGGTCAAGGTCGGCGACATCGTCGAAGCCGACCAGTCGCTGATTACCCTGGAGTCCGACAAGGCCTCCATGGAAATCCCGTCGCCGGCTGCCGGCGTGGTCGAAGAAGTGCTGTGCAAGCTGGAAGATGAAGTCGGCACTGGCGACCTGATCTTCAAGCTCAAGGTTGCTGGCGCAGCACCTGCTGCTGCCCCGGCTCCAGCCGCCGCTGCACCTGCCCCGGCTGCCGCGCCTGCTGCTGCCGCCGCACCTGCTGCCGCTCCAGCCGCTGCCCCAGCCCCGGTCGCTACCGCACCGGCTGCCGGCAGCAACGCCAAGGTTCACGCCGGCCCGGCCGTTCGCCAGCTGGCCCGTGAATTCGGTGTCGACCTGGGCGCAGTGGCCGCCACCGGTCCGCACGGCCGCATCCTCAAAGAAGACGTGCAGGTCTACGTCAAGGCGATGATGCAGAAGGCCAAGGAAGCACCAGCAGCCGCTGGCGCTACCGGCGGCGCTGGCATCCCGCCGATCCCGGCCGTGGACTTCAGCAAGTTCGGTGAAGTGGAAGAAGTGGCCCTGACCCGCCTGATGCAGGTCGGTGCCACTAACCTGCACCGCAGCTGGCTGAACGTGCCGCACGTGACCCAGTTCGACTCCGCCGACATCACCGAGCTGGAAGCCTTCCGCGTTGCGCAGAAGGCCGTGGCCGAAAAGGCTGGCGTCAAGCTGACCGTGCTGCCACTGCTGCTCAAGGCCTGCGCCTTCCTGCTCAAGGAACTGCCGGACTTCAACAGCTCGCTGGCGCCAAGCGGCAAAGCGATCATCCGCAAGAAGTACGTGCACATCGGCTTCGCCGTGGACACCCCGGACGGCCTGCTGGTCCCTGTGATCAAGAACGTCGACCAGAAGAGCCTGCTGCAACTGGCTGCCGAAGCCGCTGCACTGGCCGAGAAGGCGCGCACCAAGAAGCTGTCGGCCGACGACATGCAAGGTGCCTGCTTCACCATCTCCAGCCTCGGCCACATTGGCGGCACCGGCTTCACGCCGATCGTCAACGCGCCGGAAGTGGCGATCCTGGGCGTCTCCAAGGCGACCATGCAGCCGGTCTGGGATGGCAAGGCCTTCCAGCCGAAGCTGATGCTGCCACTGTCGCTGTCCTACGATCACCGTGTGATCAACGGCGCTGCCGCCGCGCGCTTCACCAAGCGCCTGGGCGACGTGCTGGGCGATATCCGCACCATGCTGCTGTAAGGCGGCACACTGCCCCTCGTTGCGAGGGGCAGTACTCTTTTCGAGCTGCCACGCTCGTACCTCAACCCCGTCGATTGGCGGGGCTTTTTTTTGCCTGCAACAACCCCGGATCCACCGGCCGAATTACAGTTTTCAGCCCGGCGGCCGAAAACATATACATGACAGCCCTCATGGCCGCTTGCCAGCCTCAGGGACATGATGCAACCTTGCCAGATGCGCCGCCGCCCAGGCCGCGTCCCCCTTCAAGCGAGTCTTCGATGAAAAGCCAACCCGATGCCGCCAGCCGTGTGGCGGCCGAGGTCGTCACGCAGCTTCCCGTGCCCTCGCGGCTCGGCATGCTGCGTTTCGAAAGGCTGAACGAAGCCAGCTGGGCGATGCTCTACCTGGACCCGGCCTGCGACCGCCAGTTCGGCCTGCCCGCTTCCGAGTTGTGCGCACTGATCGATTCGCCCTATGCCAGCCTGATGGAACCCGAGGCACGCTACCGGCTGCACGATGAAATCCAGCTGCAACTGAGCAACCGTGGCTACTACCGCGTGCGCTATACCCTGCATACCCAGTCGCGCGCGCTGCGCCTGCTGGAAGCCGGCGAGGCGTTCAAGCAGCACAACCGCCAGCTGCTGCGCGGTTTCCTGACGGTGCTCGATGACGAAGACGACAGCGACCTCGACACCAACGACCTGGAATCGCGCAACAACCGCCTGCAACTGGCCCTGCAGATCAACCAGCGTGCCCAGCAGGAACAGCTCGAGCACCTGGAGCGTGTGCGCGCCCAGCAGGACCTCATCCTGCGCCTGGCCCGCCAGCGCTACAGCGCCGAAAACTCGCTGATCGAAGCCGCCCAGCTGATCACCCGCAGCGCCTGCGAAATCTACAAGGTCGACAGCGCCAGCATCTGGCACCTGGACGAGCATCGGCTGGAGCCGATCAGTGCCTGGCTGCGCAACGAGCAGGTGCACCGCCTGCCCGCGCCAATCGATGCCAGCCGCTTCCCCGACTACCTGGAAGCCCTGCACGCCAGCCGCGCCATCGACGCGCACAACGCCAACCACGACCCACGTACCCGTGAGCTGGCCGAGAGCCTGTATGCCGACAACAACGCCATGCTCGACGCCAGCATCCGCGTCGATGGCCAGGTGGTCGGCGTGCTGTGCCTGGAGCAGACCGGCCAGCCGCGCGCCTGGCAGTCCGATGAAATCGCCTTTGCCGGCGAGCTGGCCGACCAGTTCGCCCAAGTCATCACCAACCACAACCGGCGCACCGCCGCCAGCGCCCTGCACCTGTTCCAGCGGGCCGTGGAACAAAGCGCCAGTGCCTTCCTGCTGGTCAACCGCGACGGCGTGGTGGAGTACGTCAACCCAAGCTTCACGGCGATCACCCAGTACAGCACCGAGGAAGTCCAGGGCCACCACCTGGCCGAACTGCCTGCCCTGGAGAACCTCAGCGAGCTGCTGTTCGATTCGCCGTCGAGCCTGGCCATGGGCAACAGCTGGCAGGGCGAGTTCAAGAGCCGGCGCAAGAGCCTCGAACCCTACTGGGGCCAGCTGTCGATCTCCAAGGTGTACGGCGACAACCGTGAGCTGACCCACTACATCGGCATCTACGAAGACGTCACCCAGACCAAGCTGGCCCAGCAGCGCATCGAGCGCCTGGCCTACACCGACAACCTGACCAACCTGGGCAACCGCCCGGCGTTCATCCGCAAGCTCGACGAGCGCTTCGCCCGCGACAGCGAGAACCCGATCTGCCTGCTGCTGGTGGATATCGACAACTTCAAGCGGATCAACGACAGCCTCGGCCACCAGACCGGCGACAAGCTGCTGATCAGCCTGGCCCGGCGCCTGCGCAACAGCCTGAGCGTCAATGGTGTGCTCGCCCGCTTTGCCAGCAACGAGTTCGCCGTGCTGCTCGACGACACCAGCCTGGAAGACGGCCAAGGCGTTGCCCTGCAGTTGCTGCGCACCCTCGACAAGCCGATGTTCGTCGACAACCAGCTGATCAACGTCACCGCCTCGGTGGGCCTCGCCTGCGCGCCACTGCACGGCAGCGACCCGACCACCCTGATGAAGAACGCCGGCCTCGCCCTGCACAAGGCCAAGGCCAACGGCAAGCACCAGGTGCAGGTGTTCACCGAAGTGCTCAACGCCGAAGCCAGCTACAAACTGTTCGTCGAGAACAACCTGCGCCGCGCCCTGACCCAGAACGAGCTGGAGGTGTTCTACCAGCCCAAGCTGTGCCTGCGCACTGGCCGCCTGCTGGGCCTTGAAGCATTGCTGCGCTGGAACCACCCCGAGCGCGGCATGATCCGCCCGGACCAGTTCATCAGCGTGGCCGAAGAAACCGGCCTGATCATCCCCATCGGCAAGTGGGTGGTGCGCCAGTCGTGCCGCATGAGCCAGCAACTGCAGGAAGCCGGTATGGGCTGCCTGCACGTGGCCATCAACCTGTCGCCCAAGCAGTTCTCCGACCCCGACCTGGTGGCCTCGATCGGTACGATCCTCAAGGAAGAAGGCCTGCCCCCGCACCTGCTGGAGCTGGAGCTGACCGAAGGCCTGCTGCTGGAAGCCACCGAGGACACCCACCGCCAGCTCGACGAGCTCAAGGCGCTGGGCCTGACCCTGGCCATGGACGATTTCGGCACCGGTTATTCGTCGTTGAGCTACCTGAAGAAATTCCCGATCGACATCATCAAGATCGACCGCAGCTTCATCAACGAGATCCCTGACAACCAGGACGACATGGAAATCACCTCCGCGGTGGTGGCCATGGCCCACAACCTCAAGCTCAAGGTGGTGGCCGAGGGCATCGAGACGCCGGAACAGCTGGCCTTCCTGCGCCGGCACCGCTGCGACGTTGGCCAGGGTTACCTGTTCGACCGGCCGATCCCGGGCCGCGAGCTTGCAGAAAAACTCAAGCGCTATCCGCGCGGTCCAATGGCCTGACAGCTGCCTCAAGCTCGGGCACACTAGAACCCATTCAGGCCTCATCGCGGATAAATCCGCTCCTACACGATCCTTGTAGGAGCGGATTTATCCGCGATAGGGCCAACCCCAATTCAACAGACATACAGAGGAACGGCCATGGTCCTGCGTTCAGAAATCCTGGTGAACAAAAACGTCATGCCCACTGCGGAACAGGCCCTGCCTGGCCGCGAGACGCCCATGCAGCTGCCCGAGTTCCACTACGTGTTCGAAGGCACCCCGCTGCTCGGCCCGTTCTTCGAAGGCGCCATCGACTTCGCCATCTTCGGCCTGGGCTGCTTCTGGGGCGCCGAGCGCCGCTTCTGGCAGCGTGAAGGCGTGGTCAGCACCGTGGTCGGTTACGCCGGCGGCTTCACCCCGAACCCGACCTACGAAGAAGTCTGCTCGGGCCTGACCGGCCACACCGAGGTGGTGCTGGTGGTGTTCGACAAGGACAAGGTCAGTTACCGCGAGCTGCTGGCGATGTTCTGGGAGCTGCACAACCCGACCCAAGGCATGCGCCAGGGCAACGATGTCGGTACCCAGTACCGTTCGGCCATCTACTGCACCAGCCCTGAGCAGCTGGAGCAGGCCAAGGCCAGCCGCGATGCCTTCCAGGCCGAACTGAGCAAGGCCGGCTTCGGCGAGATCACCACCGAAATCGACCAGGCGCCGACCGTGTACTTCGCCGAGGCTTACCACCAGCAGTACCTGGCCAAGAACCCCGACGGCTACTGCGGCATCGGCGGCACCGGCGTGTGCCTGCCACCGAGCCTGCAGGGCAACTGAACCATGAGCACGATGACCCTGTTCCACTCGCCGCTGTCGCCCTTCGTGCGCAAGGTCATGGTGGTGTTGCACGAGACCGGCCAGCTTGGCCGTGTCGCGCTACAGCCAGTGAACATCAGCCCGGTGAGCGGCGACGAGCAGCTCAACCAGGGCAACCCGATCGGCAAGATCCCGGCCCTGCGCCTGGAAGACGGCACCGTGCTGCACGACAGCCGGGTGATCTGCGAGTACCTCGACCTGCAGCATGTCGGCCTGCCGCTGCTGCCGCGCGAGGGTTCGGCGCGCTGGCGGCGCATGACCCTGGCCTCGCAGGCGGATGCGATCATGGATGCGGCGGTGTCGAGCCGTTACGAGAGCTTCCTGCGGCCTGAAGGGAAGCGCTGGGATGGCTGGCTCGACGCGCAGGGCGAGAAGATTCGCCGCAGCTTGGCGAACCTTGAGCAGGAGCACTTGGCGGAGCTGGCGTCCGGGTTCGATCTGGCGGCGATTGGCGTGGCTTGTGCGCTAGGGTATCTGGACCTGCGTCAGCCTGAATTCGGCTGGCGTGAGCGCCAGCCTGGCCTGGCGGCGTGGTATGCCGAGGTGGCCAAGCGGCCGTCGATGGTTGCTACAGCGCCGACAGCCTGACTGGCCAATCGCGGATAAATCCGCTCCTACACGCATTTGTAGGAGCGGATTTATCCGCGATGAGGCCGGCACAGGCAGCAGAAATCAGCAGTCAGGATTACCCGCAGTAAACTTCTTGGCCGGGTTCACCGCCGCCTTGAACTGGCGCAGCGCCTTGGAACCAATCAGCAACGGGTAGTTGAAGTGGCTGCGGTCCACCAGGTTGACCTCCATGGTGCGCTTCACGCCACCCAGGCACATCTCCAGGTCGACCACCGGCCGCTTGGAGATCTCCGGCGCATCACCCTCATCCTCTTCATCGACACGCCCCTTGATCTTGCTGATGCGCGAGACCGGATGCTCATACACCTTGCCGTCAGAATCCTTGGTCGCCAGGCGGAAACGCACCCACTCCTCGCCATCGCGGGTAAACAGCTCGATGTCCTTGGCCGACAGCGAAGCCGTCCAGGCACCGGTGTCCATCTTGGCCTTAAAGGTCTGGCCCAGCTCGGGCAACTTGATGTTCTCGTAACGGCCATAGACCGTGGGTTCGGCGGCCATCACCGGCAACGCCAGCAGCGACAACAGGGCAAGCAGAGATTTCACAGGCAGGCTTCCTTGAGAAGGGTCAGTGCTTAGACTGCACTGGCTGAATAGGTTCGCTGTCACAAGCCTAACCAACATGTTGTGAAACATTTGTCCCCACCGTCGGGCATTGGACATTTGGCGTAGACCCCGGCGCTGCTTATCATTGCGCCCTGCTAATTTCCCACAACAAGAGTTTCCTTATGCGTCGCCTGTTTACCGGCATTCTCACAACCACCCTGCTGCTGCTCAACACCGTGGTGATGATCTGCCCGCTGATGGTCTTCGCCCTGCTCAAGCTGGTGCTGCAGGGGCGCTGGCGCGACTACGCCTCCGCTGCCGTGATGTGGTTCGCGGAAGCCTGGTCAGAGGTCGACAAGGCCATCTTCGCCCTGTGCATCCCCACGAAATGGGACATCCGTGGCGTCGAGAACCTGCGCAAGGACACCTCCTACCTGGCCGTCAGCAACCACCAGACCTGGGTCGACATCCCGGCGCTGATCGAAAGCCTCAACCGCCGCACGCCGTTCTTCAAGTTCTTCCTCAAGAAGGAGCTGATCTGGGTACCGCTGCTGGGCCTGGCCTGGTGGGGGCTCGACTACCCATTCATGAAGCGCTACAGCAAGGCGTTCCTGGAAAAGCACCCGGAACTCAAGGGCAAGGACCTGGAGATCACCAAGGCCGCCTGTGAGTTGTTCAAGCGCCAGCCGGTAACCGTGGTCAACTACCTCGAAGGCACCCGCTTCACCGAGGCCAAACACCGCGAACAGCAATCGCCCTACCGTTACCTGCTCAAGCCCAAGGCCGGCGGCGTGGCGTTCGTGCTGGCGGCGCTGGGGGAGCAACTGGACGCGCTACTGGACGTGACCATCGTCTATCCCGGCAACAAGGCACCCGGGTTCTGGGACCTGCTCAATGGCAGCATCAGCCGGGTGATTATCGACATTCAGGTGCGTGAGCTGGACCCGGCATTGTGGGATGGGGATTACGAGAATGATCCGGCCTTCCGCCAGACCGTGCAGGCCTGGGTGAATCAGCTGTGGTTGGACAAGGACCAGCGGATTGAGCAATTGCGCGCAGAAATGCGCTGATATCCATCACCTGACCGGCCTCTGTGGGAGCGGGCTTGCCCGCGAAGAGGCCGGCACAGGAGCGCGCGTAACCCCGATTAAAACCCAGGCTAATAATCAGAATAAGTAATACTTTTTTGTCATCACCCACTTAAGTGGATAAAAATCGACCAAAGCACAACTACAAAAATGCCTGGATCGATCGATGGCCAACCCACCCAGCTCCAACTCCGCCCAACTGCGCCGTGTCCTCGGCCTCCCCGCCCTGGTGTTCTTCGGCCTGGTGTACATGGTCCCGCTGACCATCTTCACCACCTACGGCATCGTCACCGAACTCACCGGTGGCCGAACCGCCAGCGCCTACATGGTCACCCTGGTGGCCATGCTGTTCACCGCCGCCTCCTACAGCTTCATGGTGAAGCGCTTTCCGGTCGCGGGCTCGGCGTACTCCTACACCAACATGGCCTTCGGCCCCAACGTCGGCTTCCTCGCCGGCTGGTCGCTGCTGCTGGATTACCTGTTCCTGCCGATGATCAACTACCTGCTGATCGGCCTGTTCCTCAACATCGCCTTCCCGGCCATCCCGGCCTGGTCCATCGCCCTGGCCTCGATCGTGCTGGTAACGGTGCTGAACGTGGTCGGCATCCACTCGGTGGCCAAGACCAGCAACCTGATCGTCGGCGCGCAGATCGTTTTCATCTTCGTGTTCGTCGCGCTGTCGTGCCAGTCGCTGGCCGGCCAGCCGCTGGACCTGCTGTCGCCGCTGATGGGCGATGGCTCCAAGCCCGGTTTTGGCGCGATCATGGCCGGCGCGGCGGTGCTGTGCCTGTCGTTCCTCGGCTTCGACGCCGTCTCGACCCTGGCCGAAGAATGCCGCGATGCCCGCCGTGACGTTCCACGGGCGATCATCCTCACCACCCTGTTCGCCGGTGTGCTGTTCACCGTGCTGGCCTACGTCAGCCAACTCGTCATGCCGGGCACCACCTTCGCCAATGCCGATGCGGCGGCCAATGAAGTGATGTTCAAGGCGGGCGGGCAGTTCCTGGCCAACTTCTTCACCGCCGCGTACGTCGCCGGCAGCCTGGGTTCGGCGCTGGCCTCGCAGGCAGCGGTTTCTCGCATCCTGTTCACCATGGGGCGCGACAATGTGCTGCCACGGCGCAGCTTCGGTTACCTGTCGCCACGCTTCGGCACACCGGTGTTCGCCATTGCGCTGGTTTCGGCGTTCTCGCTGCTGGCATTGGTGATCGACCTGGCTACCCTCGCCTCGCTGATCAGCTTTGGTGCGCTGGTAGCGTTCTCGGCGGTGAACCTGGCGGTGGTGAAGACGCACCTGATGGGGGATGGTGCCCAGCGTAACCTCAAGGGGATGCTGTGCTATGGCCTGGTGCCGCTGGTGGGCTTGGCGCTGACCCTGTGGCTGTGGACCAGCCTGTCTGCACTGACCTTGGTGATCGGCCTGTGCTGGTTTGCCTTCGGCCTGGCCTACCTGGCGGTACTGACCGCCGGCTTCCGCCGCCCGGTGCGCCAGATGGACTTCAGCGAAGCCACATGACCCAATCGGCCTGCGCGGTCCCTTGTAGGAGCGGCCTTGTGTCGCGAAAGGGGCGCGCAGCGGCCCCGGCAATCTTCGACGCGAAGCTGAAATCCTGGGGGCGGTGCCCCGCGAAGCAGGCTGCTTCCAGCAGCGTGTACTGATAGTTCTGCTAGTTGTGCCTAGCCGCGGAAAGACCAAGACTCGGGATTACCGTCTTGCGAGGCCAGGCCTTATGTCAGTCGTTCTGCGTGCCTATTGCCCTTTCGGGCACCACCAGCATCAAGTAAGCAAGTTGTTCATGATTGGCTTTAATGGCGAGCGAGAAGACAGTCACTCCGGCACCTATCTGCTAGGCAATGGTTATCGCGCCTACAGCCCAGCCCTGAGGCGTTTTTTTGCGCCTGATAGCTGGAGCCCGTTTGGCAAAGGGGGGGTTAATGCCTATGGTTATTGCGCGGGAGACTCCATAAATAACGTAGACCCAGACGGGCATGGAGCCGTCAACCCACTACGCCGCCACGCCGTAACACTGACGCCCGATTTTCCTCTTCCTCCTCCCCAGACGGCCCAGCATCTCAATCGCTCACTCAACACGCAGCACTTGCAGACAGGAAACAATTCACACCGCAACCCATTAACTCCAACACTGCACATTCAGCAGCCACGGGCTAATAGAAACCCTTTGGCAAACGGTGGTCGGATGCCGTTTGAAGACCGGAGAAATCCTAGCGTGACATTGGATGAAGTCGTGACGCTGGCCAATGAGCTGACGGGGTCGAAGCGGGCCCTTACGCAACCTCCAGAACATCTGAAATACTTGCATGACCCGGAAATGCGTAAGGAATACCTTGCTAGTCTGGACTCGATCCGTCGTGAAGTGCCAAAACAGCAAGACCGAGTGAACAAGGCGATGGTCAGTTGGTTCCACTCCTGACCTATCCCATGTCCAGACAAATCAAACCGATGGCGTATTCACTGGCGCCGGTGTAGTCCACAAGCTACCCAGATTCTGCAACAACGACCCGGCAATTCCCTGCTGCCCCAGGTACTGCAGAATCAACGGCGCAAACTGCCCGATCATCCCGGTATCCATCCCCAGCGCCTTGAACGCATTGTCCAGGTCGCCACGGTTCTCCACATCGTTGCCCAGCGCCTTGTCCAGGGCCGACTGGCTGCCCTTGTCATTGCCCAGCAACTCACCCAACCCACTCAACCCGCCCAGGACATTGGCGCCCGACAGCAGGTCAAGGCCCGGTACGGCCTTGGTCAGTTGGCCGTAGTCGTCACTGCTCAGGTTGTTGCGCGCCAGCCCCAGCATGGCCCCTGCCCCGCCCACGGCCTGTTCGGGGGTGATGTTCAGCTGGCTGCCCAGGGTGTTGAGCAGGTTGGCCTGCCCTTCGGGCGCCTGTACCTGGCCTTGTTGCTTCTGGTTCTGCATGGAAGAGACGGCGTTGGCGGCGTCGCTGAGGTTGAAGGCGAACACCGGGCTTGCGGCCAGGGTCATCAGGGTTGCCAGGGTGAATGCTTTCATCGGGAGGGACCTCGTTGACCGGGATGGCCTGGGAAACGAGGGTTTTGACTGACGATCTGAGGAATTGTTCCAAGGCTGTTGTTGAAACCACAGCATAGTCCGCCGAGTACCTGCCCTTTCCTACCTGCATAAATACACCACACTGTTTGAATACACGAACGTATAAATATGGTTAGCCATGTTTGAGTACGCACCTAGCATTTTTGCCAGTAGCCAAACCCGACAAAACTGACAGACACTAGATCTCATGACATTCGGATTTTCACCAAATTAGGAGTGGACATCGTGACGAACAACACACACTTTTTCTACATAAGCAGAAAGCTTTCAGCCACAAT
The DNA here is from genome assembly GCF_044749405.1 of Pseudomonas sp. NPDC089422. NCBI lineage: Bacteria > Pseudomonadati > Pseudomonadota > Gammaproteobacteria > Pseudomonadales > Pseudomonadaceae > Pseudomonas > Pseudomonas sp. NPDC089422. The sequence goes on along the minus strand of NZ_JBIVHW010000006.1, from coordinate 273,839 downwards.
TAGCGAAAAGAATACTCAAAAAATCTTTCACTCACCTGCTGCATGCCTCGCGCAACAACACGCAGAAACCAAGACAACAACCATCTTAAGTACCGACCAGAAAGGCTCTGTTTTTGAAGGGCTTAATAAAAATAAAACTGCCCACTGCTACTCGCCCTATGGCCTGCCCCGGAATCCGCCGTCTTACCTAGGATTCAACGGCGAGCTTTTCCAAGTTCAAGTCGAGGCCTATTTTCTTGGCAATGGATACCGGACTTACAGCCCTAGCCTAATGCGCTTTTACTCTCCAGACAACCTGAGCCCGTTCGGTAAGGGCGGATTAAATACGTATTCGTACTGCAGTAATGACCCCATCAATTATATCGATTCCTCCGGCCAATTAAGGCAAGCCATTCTAGACATCTTGAGTCAATATAAACTGCTCAAAAGTCCGAGCAATGATTCAAGGTACCTTAGGGGTCTGAATGGAAATCCGAAAAAGCTAACTTCTGATCATAGACAAACCCTAACCCAAGAGACTGGCATAATAAGCGAAGAGATTTCCAAACTACAACAAAAGACAAAAAACTCCGACGTACAGGCTTTGAAAACGCAGGAAGCATACTTCAACAAAGAAATAGATTCTCGCAACCTCAAAATAAAGCAAATCAATGAACAACCAGGCAGCTCCAGAAGCCCGAAAAAGCAACAACAGATAAAAGATCTTAGGAACGAGCAAACCCCATACCGAGATAAGCTAGGCCAAGTTCAAACAAAACTTAAACCGTTCGAGGAAATCGGCAAATTAAGTGCGGACCTTGAAAAGCTAAACAAGTACCTACGTGCCATAACTGAAAATTAGTTGTAGCACTGAAAATGAGCCGGTGCTTAACCAGCATTAATAAATTTGCAACTTTCACTCCCACTCAAAGACTCGAATCATGAAAAAGCTGTACAAATAGACCCAGCCCAGGCCGAAGCGGATGCTCAATGCGTCAATACGATTCAAGTTTTCCGAATTTTCCGCTTACTTGTAGGACGTTTCTGAAATATGCTCCCAAGCCGCTTAAGCCATTGCGATGATCTGGGCTGGTGTCTAGTCTCGGGCGGTCGCTGCAAATTCAGCGACCGGCTTTGACAGGGCGCCCTCGTCAACCACATGGCTTTTGCCGCTATGGCAGCTGTGCATGGGGCACTCACGTGCGCCGGGTTTTGGTTGACCTACCGGTCTGTCAACCCATGTACAGCTGCCTCCTTCTTGTTTGACAGCAGGCCGGTGGTGGCATCACTTAGAGGTCATCCATCATGCTTAAGATTGTCCCCGATCCACCCCACACCTCCCATTCCCTCGAAGACACCCTTATCCAGGCCACGGACTATGCGCTGTGTGCCCAGACCGTCGCGCATCAGGCAATTCTGCTGCAGCCCAAGTCGCCGGCTTCGATTCTGATCATGGCCACGATGCATGAGCTCGAAACGTTGCGGGTGCTGCTTGAAACGGCCTTGATCCAGGTGCAGGTACCGGCGGAGCCGCGAACGCTGCACTAGGGTTCAACCTTGTTTTGCCTGGCCTGGCCTCTTCGCGGGACAAGCCCGCTCCTACAGGTTCAATGCTGGCCTCAGGCTTGGCGCACGGCCTGTAGGAGCAGCTTTAGCCGCGAATGGCCGGGCCTGGCGATCGAGAAACTTCAGGGAGATAGAACGATGTCCAGCGACGACACCAAGACCACCGTAGGCACGACTTTTTTCTACCAGGGCGAAGGCCATACCCACCCGCTGTTCTGCATTGCCCCGGGCATTCCCTGCCAGAGTGCGCGGGAACAGGCCTCTGAACTGATGGGCTATGTGCGGGATTTGACCATTGATGGCCTGATGGACAACAAGCCGCAGTTGCTTTGGGCTTCACACTATCTGAGCGCGATGGCCAAGGCGCTGATGGATGATGCTGAGTTGGGGATGATGCGCTGAGTGATGGGGTGGCAGGGCTGGCCTCTTCGCGGGCAAGCCCGCTCCCACAGAGACTCGTGTCAGGCTATAAAACTAGTATTTCTGCCAGTATCAAAATCCCTGCAGCTGTTCAGAATGGGCTCCAAGCAGCCTCCATTCATCCAGCACGGTAGGGACTTGAATCATGAGCAAAGCATCGAAACGTTCACTTTTCTTCTACCAGGGCGACAAGCTCATTACCGTGAAAGAAGGCGACCAGGGTCGCGCCATTTTCCGCAATGCGGAACAACCGCTGGCAGAGCTCAGCACAGACGACACTCAAGCCGGTGGCCTACTGGCCACCGATCAGATGGGCTCGGTGCTTGTCGTGCAAGGCCCAGCCGAACAGCCATAAAAAAGCCCCTCAAATCGAGGGGCTCTTTGTCACATCACGCGATCACGCCGCGCCCCACATCTTGTGCGGGTCGATCACGAACTTCTTCGGAACGCCTGCATCAAACTCGCCATACCCTTCCGGCGCCTGATCGAGGTTGATCACCTGCACGCCCACCACTTCGGCAATGTTGATGCGGTCCCACATGATCGCCTGCATCAGCTGGCGGTTGTACTTCATGGTCGGGGTCTGGCCGGTGTGGAAGCTGTGCGACTTGGCCCAGCCCAGGCCGAAGCGGATGCTCAGCGCGCCGATCTTGGCGGCAGCATCCACCGCGCCCGGGTCTTCGGTCACGTACAGGCCCGGGATACCGATGTTGCCGGCCACTCGGGTCACTTGCATCAGCGAGTTCAGCACGGTGGCCGGGGCCTCATGCTTGGCACCTTCGTGGCCATGGCCGCGGGCCTCGAAGCCAACGGCGTCGACGGCGCAGTCCACTTCCGGCTCGCCGAGGATGTCGACGATCTGCTCGTGCAGCGGGGTGTCCTTGGACAGGTCGACCACTTCAAAGCCTTGGGACTTGGCGTGGGCCAGGCGGGCTGGGTTCAGGTCGCCCACGATGACGCACGCGGCACCCAGCAGGCGCGCAGAGGCTGCGGCGGCCAGGCCGACCGGGCCGGCACCAGCGACGTAGACGGTGCTGCCTGGGCCAACGCCGGCAGTGACGGCGCCGTGGTAGCCGGTTGGCAGGATGTCGGACAGGCAGGTCAGGTCACGGATCTTCTCCATGGCCTTGTCGCGGTCCGGCAGTTTCAGCAGGTTGAAGTCGGCGTATGGCACCAGCACGTATTCGGCCTGGCCGCCGGTCCAGTCGCCCATGTCGACGTAGCCGTAGGCGCCACCGGCGCGGGCCGGGTTGACGGTGAGGCAGACACCGGTGTGCATCTCTTTGCACGAGCGGCAGCGGCCGCACGCGACGTTGAACGGTACCGACACCAGGTCGCCGATCTTCAGGCGCTCTACATCACGCCCCATCTCGACGATTTCACCGGTGATTTCGTGGCCCAGGACCAGGCCGACCTGGGCAGTGGTGCGGCCGCGGACCATGTGCTGGTCGGAGCCGCAGATGTTGGTGGAAACCACCTTGAGGATCACGCCGTGCTCGATCTTCTTGCCGCGTGGGTCTTGCATTTTCGGGTAGTCGATCTTCTGCACCTCGACCTTGCCCGCGCCGAGATACACCACTCCACGATTGCCAGACATGCTCTTACCTCGCTTGATTTTTATTTATGCAGCGGTGGTGGAACGCGCCGCCTTCCATGGGCGGCTTGTGTTACTGGAATGCAGGGAATTGTGGGCCTGGCAGGTCGACTTGCGCTGACTGGAAACGACAGAGAGATGCCTTTTAGCGGCAGGTGAAAATGCGCCAGCCCCTTTTCAAGCGCTCAGCGCTAGGCGCATGACTGACATCCCGTCACGCCATGCGCCCACAACACTCACGAATCAGGCAGCCTTGACTGACCTGGCATCCTCCACCTCAATTTTCAATGACTTCTTCGTGCAGCTCTGCAGCGGTTCTGGCAGGCGGCCGGTGGAAGGACACATGACCGGGGACATCGGTGATCTCAACTGTTGCCCCTGTCTTGTCAATGTGACGAACCGTAACCCGTTTCCCCGATAGCAGGTCGTCTATTTGCTTACCTTGCATCAAAGGGGCATCTTTCATGCCGTTCGGGCTATCAGGTGTTGTGTCTACAAGTGTATTGGAGACGGTGTTCACGCTGAATTGAACCACTCTGACGATCACACCGTTGACGAACGGATCAGCAGCGTCCCAATTTTCAAACCCTTCCGAGGGCTGACGAAACTCCAGGACGAGGTAGCTACCATCGCTGCGGAACAGCCGCAGGCCTTTTACAACTGCCGAGTCGGCAGGTGCAAACAAGGGGGCAATTTTATAAGTGCCATTATTCAGCACTTCGGGGAATTGTTCATCCGTCATCCAGCCCGCAAAATACTGGTAAGGCAGGGGATAAAGACGCCCCCCTCCGCCATTGAGCGTATCCGAAGGGTCTGCGAGACTCGTGACAGTACAGCCGTCACCACCGACTTGAACAACATTCTGTTGAGTTGGGCAATGCGCCAGTGATTTCGCATGCGGGCCTCCCAGACTATGGCCAAACTCATGCTGCCACATCCAGGGTTTCCAGCCTACGCCATTGCCCATGGCCCAATTACCTGGCTTCGCGGCCAGGCCAGACCAGGAACAAGCTGTGGGGGGAATTTCAACCGCAAGATAATCATAGCCCTTCGCATCCCACCCCTTTTCAAGTGCACGCTCAACCGCTTTAGCCCTCAGTTCGCCACTTGGGCAACCTGAAGGGCGTGGCCCCAAATCAAGACCGGTGACCGCGTCGCCGGTGAAATGTAGTTTGTTACCAGACGCAAGCGACACGGCGTTAACGAACGAATAGTTACCCGTTTCGCTACCCAAAAAGCCTCGCTTGACCTCGGCGAAGTCGGTTTCCGGTCTGTCACTGTAGTGGGTGTGCAACAGCAGAACTTTTTTATTCCCCACAACGGGGCGCTTCGCAATAACAGGGATGTCCAGGTCAAATATCCAGGTGGCACCCATTTCAGACGAAGCCGGCACCATCTGAACATGATTACCTGAGAAACCGAGAACCTCTTTTTTGCCTAGATCGTTGCGATATTTGTTTTGCAATGTAAACCCGATCATGGCCGGTGCAGGGATGAAATTCCTGCTGGCCAACCACGTCCGTTGTGATTGATAGCCACTGCCTTGGCAATCAATCATTTTAGCAGCCGACCCCAAGCACTTTTCATTTCCCTCGCTGGCCAAAAATCGATTTTCCAATCTATTAAAGCCCGCTGTAACGCCCATGCTCCAGTCCTGCCTGGCTTCACGCGAGCACGCGGCCAACTCGACATCAACATTATTCGGCGCCAGCGCAAGGCAGCGCTCCTGGCCCTTTTCAACATTCCTGACATGGCCATAGCGCTTACTGATATTCCATTTGGCAGTGGCGCTGTCTTGGCCGCCCAATATCAACCGCTTGTCTTCGGTGTACTGAAGGAAATTAGGCTGTCCTCTGTCACTGATGTATTTATTCAGCAGAAAGCTGGGGTGATTACCTTTTCGTTCCCAGAGACGGCGAGAACTGAAGTCATTGCCGCCCGCGCTGGCGCAGGCAGCCATTTTGACTACGCTTTTACTCGCAGCGTATAAACACATTTCCTGCGTTGCACCGCTCAGTGCCTTGTTTTTGATGTGTAACCGGGTACCTGACGGGGCCAATCGCCATTGCTGCTGATCTTTTCCACGGCACTGTTGCAGCGCGACCGAGGTGTGGTCGTCGGCTAACGTCAGGCACGCCTCAACCCCACCAATGTCACTGACGATTTGCTCATACAGAGGCTGAGTGGACACCCATTTTGCGGCCTCGGGCTGTCCACTCCCAAACACCAATTTTCCGTCGACCGTACTTTGCAGATAGTTTGGCTTGCCCTTGTCAGCAATATACTTGTTTAACAGCCCACTGCTGTCGCTCCCACCTTTACTCCAAAGCCGCTTCGATTGGTAATCACCCGGACTGGCACTGGCACACGTTGCCATTTTCAACCTGTCCTGATCCAAAGCGACTAAACACATCTCTTTGTTCAAATGCCCAAGTGCCATACTTTTGATGAAAAACCTGGCGCCGGACTGTGCGAATATCCATTGCTGATTAGCAGTGTCATCACATTTTTGCAGCGATACCGATTCAAAATCCTTACCGAGGGCCAGGCAAACGGAATTATCCTGAACCGTGTTTACCAGTTGCTGGTACAGATTCATTTCTATCGAAAATGCTTTGAAATGAAATAAAACAAAAGGTAAACACAGCACATTCAAAATGACTTTCATAGGTTCCCCTGAGAGCGTCCACTATCAGGTCACGCTAACAGTCCGAACCTTTCATCACTACTGGCAGAATTGAGAGTGTTCACTTGCTGTCGTCGTGTTCAGCCGATACAACAGGTGGCCACTGCGGGGGCAAGAGGCAACGCGACGATGTGCCAATCCTCAGGCCTTTGGACTGAGTTTAGCGGCGTCATGGAAGGGAATAAGGCCAACAGCCGGCAAACCAGCGATCACAGAATCACCACGGCCAGTGGGCTTGGTAGTCCCTGTGAAACCCACTTGCCGTCGATTGGCCCGGGACAGCTGCTTAAAGCACAACCGTTCGGTTGGCGTTCAGGAACACCCGCCGCTCAATGTGGTAACCCACGGCCCGCGCCAAGGTCAGGCATTCGATATCCCGCCCCTTGGCAATCAAATCTTCGGGGTAATGGCTGTGGTCCACCACCTCGACGCCCTGGGCAATGATCGGCCCTTCGTCGAGGTCGTTGTTGATGTAGTGCGCCGTGGCGCCGACCATCTTTACGCCCTTGTTGTAGGCCTGGTGATAAGGCTTGGCGCCCTTGAACCCCGGCAGCAACGAGTGGTGAATGTTGATCGCCCAACCATCAAGACGCCGGCACAGCTCCGGCGACAGCACCTGCATGTAGCGGGCAAGCACCACCAGCTCCGCACCGGTTTCTTCGATCACCTGGATCACCTTGCGCTCCTGCGCAGGCTTGTCCTTCGGGTCGAGGGCGAAGTGGTAGTAGGGAATCTTGTGCCAATGCGCCAGGGGTTCGAGGTCCGGGTGGTTGGACACCACTGCGACCACGTCCATGGCCAGCTGGCCAATGCGCTGGCGATACAGCAAGTCGTTCAGGCAATGGTCAGCCTTGGACACCATGATCACCACTTTGGGGCGGTGATTCGGAGCAGTCAGCTCGAAGGTCATGCCAAACGCATCGCTGCGCTCGGCGAGGCCGGCACGGAAGCCGACCTCGTCGAAATCGTCCGGCTGGCGGAACTCCACACGAATGAAGAAGCGCCCCGACAGCCGGTCATCGAAGGAGTGGTGCTCCGTGACGTAGCAGCGCTGCTCGTAGAGGTAACGCGTCACCACGTCGACGGTGCCGAGCATGCTCGGGCAATCGGCGGTGAGAATCCAGGTATCCGGTGCCCGACTCATGTTCTGCTCTCCTTATGCCTCGATGCTCAGGCCGTACTCGGCCGAAGCGTCCTGCAGCCACAGCCACCAGTAATCGGCGAAGCTGCGGCGAATCACCAGTTCCCAGGTGTCTTCGGCGGTGCGGCGGATCACCAGTTGCGACTTGGCGAACACGGTGCCGACAGCCTTGCCGACCGGGAAGTTGTTCGGGTGAACATCATAGCTGGTGGATTTCATCAGCACTTCGCGCACGTTCGGGCCGCGCAGTTCCAGCAGGCTCTGCCCGCCGCTGACGTTGACCACCTGGATGTGCTGGCCTTCGAGGGCCGCACGCAGCTTTTGCTCGACCGCCAGTTCCTCGCCGCCCGGGACGATCAGCAGCCACTCGTCGGGGCCGACCCATTGCAGCGAGGTATCACCACGGGCAACCACGGTCAGGGCCACGGGCAGTTCCAGGCCCAGGGCCTTGTGCACGCCAGCGGCAAATTCCGGGTTGTGGCCATCGCCACGCAGGGTCAGGTGACCGAGGAATTTCTTCTCACGCAGGGTCACGCCTGCGTTCTTGCGGCCTTTGCCAACCAGGCTGGCCAGGTCGGCGTGGTGCAGTGGCGACTGGGCCTTGGCCTCGGCGCCGGGGTTTTGCTGGAAGACGTTGATAGCGCTCATTTCTTACCTGCCTTGAATTCTTGTTCGTCAGGGCAGCGCAGCCGTGCAAGCAGACTGCGCCGCCATCCGGGGCCTTAGACGTTCTGCCGCTCACCCTTCGGATCGAAGAACACCGAAGACACGATCTCCGCCTCGATCACGCTGCCATCTGCCTGCGGCGAGTAGACACGCTCGCCCATGCGCTTGAGGCCGCCCTTGACCACACCCATGGCGAACGAATAGCCCAGGGAGTTGGAGGCATAGCTGGAGGTCACGTGGCCCACCATGTCCATCGGGATCGGCTGCTTCGGATCGAACACCAGCTGGGCGCCTTCCGGCAGCCACTTGGTCGGGTCGATCGGCTTCAGGCCTACCAGCTGCTTGCGGTTGTCGCGCAGGCAGTCTTCGCGGTTCATGCCACGCAGGCCGATCCACGAGAACGGCTTGTTGCGGCCTACGCACCAGCTCATGTTGAGGTCGTCCGGGTTCATCGAGCCATCGGTGTCCTGGCCAACGATGATGAAGCCCTTCTCGGCACGCAGTACGTGCATGGTCTCGGTGCCGTACGGGGTCAGGTTGTACTTCTTGCCGGCCTCGATGATCTGTTCCAGCACGCCCATGGCGTAGTTGGCCTGCACGTTGACTTCGTACGACAGCTCACCGGTGAACGAGATACGGAACACGCGGGCCGGTACGCCGCCGACGTTGCCTTCCTTCCAGGTCATGAACGGGAAGGCTTCCTTGTCCATATCGATGTCGGTCAGCTCGCTGAGCAGCTTGCGGCTGTTGGGGCCGGACAGGGTCATGGTCGCCCAGTGGTCGGTAACCGAGGTGAAGTACACCTTCAGCTCTGGCCATTCGGTCTGGTGGTACAGCTCCATCCACTGCAGCACGCGGGCGGCGCCGCCGGTGGTGGTGGTCATGATGAAGTGGTTGTCGCCGACGCAGGCGGTCACGCCGTCGTCGAAGACCATGCCGTCTTCCTTGCACATCAGGCCGTAGCGGGCCTTGCCCACGTCGAGCTTGGTCCAGGCGTTGGTGTAGATGCGGTTGAGGAACTCGCGTGCGTCCGGGCCCTGGATGTCGATCTTGCCCAGGGTCGAGGCGTCCAGCAGGCCCACGCTGTCGCGCACGGCCTTGCATTCGCGGGCCACGGCGGCATGGATGTCTTCACCGGCTTTCGGGAAGTACCAAGGGCGCTTCCACTGGCCGACGTCTTCGAACTCGGCGCCGTTCTTCACGTGCCAGGCATGCAGGGCGGTGAAGCGCACCGGCTCGAACAGGTGGCCACAGTGACGACCGGCTACCGCGCCGAAGGTCACCGGCGTGTAGTTCGGGCGGAACATGGTGGTGCCCATTTCCGGGATGGTGATGCCGATCGAACGGGCGGCAATGGCCAGGCCGTTGATGTTGCCCAGCTTGCCCTGGTCGGTACCGAAGCCCAGTGCGGTGTAGCGCTTGACGTGCTCGACCGACTCGAAGCCTTCGCGGGTGGCCAGTTCGATGGCGGCGGCGGTGACGTCGTTCTGCTGGTCGACGAACTGCTTGGGTGCGCGGGCAGTGCCTTTGTCGTGCGGCACCTGGAACAGCGCCACGGTGGCCTCTTCCTTGCGCGCCACGGTTTTCGGCAGGCTGCCGACGGTGGCCTTGAAGCCGGCTTCGGTGGCTGCGCGGGCGCCGCCTTCGAAGCCATCGGCGATCACGTCGCCAAGGACGTACACGCCGTTGATGCCACCCACGCATTCACGCTTCTGCGGGGCATCGCCGGGCACGAAGCCGAGGATGTCTTCACGCCAGACCGGGCGACCGCCCAGGTGCGACGCCAGGTGCACGATCGGGCTGTAGCCGCCGGAGGTGGCGATCAGGTCGCATTCGAGGGTTTCCCCAGGGCTGGTGACCTTGTGTGCCTGCACATCAATGGCGGCCACGCGGGCGCCGCTGACGTGCTTGGTGCCCTTGGCCTCGATCACGGCGCTGGAGGTGAGGATGCGGATGCCCTTGGCACGTGCTTCTTCAACCAGCGAACCGCGTGGGTTGTGGCGGGCGTCGGCAATGGCGACCACTTGCAGGCCAGCGTCGTGCCAGTCGAGCGCGGCGCGGTAGGCGTGGTCGTTGTTGGTCGACAGCACCAGCTTGCGGCCCGGGGCCACGCCGTAGCGGCGTACGTAGGTGGAAACAGCACCGGCCAGCATGTTGCCCGGCAAGTCGTTGTTGCCGTACACCAGCGGGCGCTCGTGGGCGCCGGCAGCCAGCACCACGCGCTTGGCGCGGACGCGGTGCACGCGGTGGCGAACCTGGCCGATCGGGGCGCGGTCGCCGAGATGGTCGGTGAGGCGCTCATGAATGGTCAGGAAGTTATGGTCGTGGTAGCCGTTGACCGTGGCGCGTGGCAGCAGGGTCACTTCCGGCAGGCTTTCCAGCTCTTTGACCACGGCGTTGACCCAGTCGGCGGCAGGCTTGCCGTCGAGGGTTTCGCGGGTGTCGAGCAGGCTGCCGCCGAACTCTTCCTGCTCATCGGCCAGGATCACCCGGGCACCGCTGCGGGCAGCGGCCAGCGCGGCGGCCAGGCCAGCAGGGCCGGCGCCGACGATCAGCACGTCGCAGTGCTGGTTCATGTAGTCGTAGCTGTCCGGGTCGTTCTGCAGCGGCGCGCGGCCAAGGCCGGCGGCTTTGCGGATGTACTTCTCGTAAGTCATCCAGAACGATTTCGGGTACATGAAGGTTTTGTAGTAGAAGCCCGGCGGCATCATGCTGCCGCCGACCTTGCCGAGGATGCCCATGACATCGTTGTTGACGTTCGGCCAGCCGTTGGTGCTGGTGGCGACCAGGCCTGCGTACAGCGCCTGCTGGGTGGCACGCACGTTAGGGATCTGGGTGGCTTCGCTGGAGCCGATCTGCAGGATGGCGTTCGGCTCTTCGGTACCGGCGGCGATGATGCCGCGTGGGCGCGAGTACTTGAAGCTGCGGCCAACGATGTCGACGCCGTTGGCCAGCAACGCTGCGGCCAGGCTGTCACCGGCATAACCCTGGTAGGTCTTGCCGTTGAAGGTGAAGTTCAGGACCTTGCTGCGGTCGATACGGCCGCCGCTGGCGAGGCGATAGGTCTGGCTCATACTTTTTCCCCTTGGCCTTTGACGGTCGACGGTGCGCTGCTTGGCTTGCCGGCTTCGGTCACTTGCGGCTTCTCGCCAATCTTGTAGGTTTCCAGAATTTCGTAGGTCACGGTGTTACGGGTGACGTTGAAGTACTGGCGGCAGCCGGCAACGTGGTCCCACAGTTCGTGGTGAATCCCGCGTGGGTTGTCACGGTAGAACATGTAGGTGCCCCACTCCTCGTCGGAGCAGGCGTTGGGGTCCAGCGGGCGGGCGATGTGCGCCTGGCCAGAGGCGTGGAACTCTTCTTCGGAGCGCAGCTCGCCGCAGTGGGGACAGAAAATATGCAACATGACGGTGTCTCCGGTTAGTGGGCGACGGCGGCGGCGCCGTGTTCGTCGATCAGTGCGCCGTTGTAGAAACGGTCCATGGAGAACGGCGCGGCCAGTGGGTGCATTTCGCCCTTGGCCAGGCTCGCGGCGAAGACGTTGCCCGAACCCGGGGTCGCCTTGAAGCCGCCAGTACCCCAACCGCAGTTGAAGAACATGTTCTTGACCGGGGTCTTGGTGATGATCGGGCAAGCGTCCGGCGAGGTGTCGACGATGCCCCCCCACTGGCGGTTCATGCGAACGCGCGAGAGGTTGGGGAACATTTCGACGATGGCCTGCAGGGTGTGCTCGATCACCGGGTACGAACCGCGCTGGCCGTAGCCGACCCAGCCGTCGATACCGGCACCGATCACCAGGTCGCCCTTGTCGGACTGGCTGATGTAGCCGTGTACGGCGTTGGACATGATCACCGAGTCGATAATCGGCTTGATCGGCTCCGACACCAATGCCTGCAAGGGGTGCGATTCCAGCGGCAGGCGGAAGCCGGCCAGCTTGGCCATGTGCCCGGAGTTACCGGCGGTGACCACGCCGACGCGCTTGGCGCCGATGAAGCCTTTGTTGGTTTCCACACCGATGACCGCGCCGTTTTCCTTGCGGAAGCCGATCACTTCGGTCTGCTGGATCAGGTCCACGCCCAGGGCGTCGGCGGCACGGGCGAAGCCCCAGGCCACGGCGTCGTGACGGGCTACGCCACCACGGCGCTGAACGGTGGCGCCGAGGATCGGGTAGCGGGTGTTCTTCGAGCAGTCCAGGTACGGGATTTCGGCCGCGACCTGGGCGGTATTCAGCAGCTCGCCATCGACGCCGTTGAGGCGGTTGGCGCTGACACGACGCTCGGAGTCACGCATGTCCTGCAGGGTGTGGCACAGGTTGTAGACGCCGCGCTGGGAGAACATGACGTTGTAGTTGAGGTCCTGGGACAGGCCCTCCCACAGCTTCATGGCGTGCTCGTACAGGTGCGCCGACTCGTCCCACAGGTAGTTGGACCGCACGATGGTGGTGTTACGGGCAGTGTTGCCGCCGCCCAGGTAACCCTTCTCGATCACCGCGACGTTGGTGATGCCGTGTTCCTTGGCCAGGTAGTAGGCCGTGGCCAGGCCGTGGCCGCCACCGCCGACGATGACCACGTCGTAGACCTTTTTAGGGGTCGGCGTGCGCCACATGCGCTGCCAGTTCTCGTGGTGGCTGAGGGAGTGCTTGAAAAGGCCGAAGCCCGAGTAGCGTTGCATGGTCGTTTACTCCACTCAGCGGTAAACAGGGAAGTCAGCGCACAGGGCCGCGACGTTCTTCGCCACATCGGCTTCGACGTCAGCGTCACCGAGGTTGTCGAGGATGTCGCAGATCCAGCCGGCCAGTGCCACACATTGCGCGACCTTGAAGCCACGGGTGGTGACGGCCGGGGTGCCGATGCGCAGGCCGGAGGTGACGAACGGCGACTGTGGGTCGTTCGGCACGGCGTTCTTGTTGACGGTGATGTGCGCGCGGCCCAGGGCGGCGTCGGCATCTTTGCCGGTCAGGCCCTGGCGGATCAGGCTGACCAGGAACAGGTGGTTGTCGGTACCGCCGGAAACCACGTCGTAGCCGCGGTCGATGAACACCTGGGCCATGGCCTGGGCGTTTTCGATGACTTGTTTCTGGTAGCTCTTGAACTCAGGTTCCAGCGCTTCCTTGAAGCACACGGCCTTGGCGGCGATCACGTGCATCAGCGGGCCGCCCTGGGCGCCCGGGAATACGGCGGCGTTGAGCTTCTTCTCGATCTCTTCGTTGGCCTTGGCCAGGATCAGGCCGCCACGTGGGCCGCGCAGGGTCTTGTGGGTGGTGGTGGTGACCACGTCGGCGAACGGGATCGGGTTCGGGTACAGGCCAGCGGCAACCAGGCCGGCAACGTGGGCCATGTCGACGAACAGCAGCGCACCGACTTTATCGGCGATGGCGCGGAAGCGTGGGAAGTCGAGGGTCTTGGAGTAGGCCGAGAAGCCGGCAACGATCATCTTCGGCTTGTGCTCGACGGCCAGGCGCTCGACTTCGTCGTAGTCGATCAGGCCGGTGTTGGTGTCGATGCCATATTGCACCGCGTTATACAGCTTGCCCGAGGACGACACCTTGGCGCCGTGGGTCAGGTGGCCGCCGTGGGCCAGGCTCATGCCGAGGATGGTGTCGCCGGCCTGCAGCAGGGCCAGGTAGACCGCGCCGTTGGCCGACGAGCCAGAGTGCGGCTGGACGTTGGCGTAGTCGGCGCCGAACAGCTGCTTGGCGCGCTCGATGGCCAGTGCCTCGACCTTGTCGACGTGCTCGCAGCCACCGTAGTAGCGCTTGCCTGGGTAGCCTTCGGCGTACTTGTTGGTCAGGCCGCTGCCCTGGGCCTGCATCACGCGCTTGCTGGTGTAGTTCTCCGAAGCGATCAGCTCGATGTGATCTTCCTGACGCTGTTCTTCGGCATTCATCGCCGCCAGCAGTGCATCGTCATAACCCTGGATCTGGTCTTGCTTGCTGAACATCATGTATCTCCCGGCAGCGATCGTTTTTTGTCGTGGGGCACTGTGGCCCTTTGTGGCGATGTTATGACTGGGCGGAGCGGGTCAGATGCCTGCGCACGCCTTGCAATGGCGCGTTTACGACATTGGCTTTTGTGCTGTACTTGCCGGCCCTTCGCGGATAAATCCGCTCCTACACACGATGTGCCGTTTGCAGGAGCGGATTTATCCGCGAAGGGCCGGCACTGACAGCTTGTATAGGCAACCGTTTCAGCAATGGTTTAGAGTGCTGTTCTGCGTCGTTCACAGGACAGTGTCATGACAGATAAGAGCCAACAATTCGCCAGCGACAACTATTCCGGCATCTGCCCCGAAGCCTGGGCCGCGATGGAAAAGGCCAACCACGGTCACGACCGTGCCTACGGCGACGACCAGTGGACCGAACGTGCGTCGGAATACTTCCGCAACCTGTTCGAAACCGACTGCGAAGTGTTCTTCGCCTTCAACGGCACCGCCGCCAACTCCCTGGCCCTGGCCTCGCTGTGCCAGAGCTACCACAGCGTGATCTGCTCCGAGACCGCCCACGTCGAAACCGACGAGTGCGGCGCGCCGGAGTTCTTCTCCAACGGTTCCAAGCTGCTCACCGCACCCAGCGTCAACGGCAAACTGACGCCCGAGTCGATCCGCGAAGTGGCGCTCAAGCGCCAGGACATCCATTACCCCAAGCCGCGGGTGGTCACCATCACCCAAGCCACCGAGGTCGGCACCGTCTATCGCCCCGACGAACTCAAGGCGATCAGCGCCACCTGCAAGGAGCTGGGCCTGAACCTGCACATGGACGGCGCGCGCTTCACCAACGCCTGCTCGTTCCTCGGCTGCAGCCCGGCCGAGCTGACCTGGAAGGCCGGCGTCGATGTACTGTGCTTTGGCGGCACCAAGAACGGCATGGCGGTGGGTGAGGCGATCTTGTTCTTCAACCGCCAGCTGGCCGAGGACTTCGACTACCGCTGCAAGCAGGCCGGGCAGCTGGCGTCGAAGATGCGTTTTCTGTCGGCGCCGTGGGTCGGGTTGCTGGAAGATGGCGCCTGGCTGCGCCATGGCGCCCACGCCAACCGTTGCGCGCAGTTGCTGGCGTCGCTGGTGAGCGACTTGCCTGGGGTCGAGCTGATGTTCCCGGTGGAGGCCAACGGGGTGTTCCTGCAGATGCCGGAGCATGCCATTGAAGCGCTGCGCGGCAGGGGCTGGCGGTTCTATACCTTCATTGGTAGCGGCGGGGCGCGGTTCATGTGCTCGTGGGATACCGAGGAAGAGCGGGTGCGTGAACTGGCGGCGGATATCCGCAGCATCATCACCGCCTGACAGATTGCCGGGAGGGCTTCGCCCTCCTTTCGCGACACAAGGCCGCTCCTACACGAGGTACGCGTTTCCTTGTAGGAGCGGCCTTGCGTCGCGAAAGGGCCGCAAAGCGGCCCCAGCAATCTAGAGTTTGAACCCACCCATCTGCCGCGCCAGATCATCAGCCAACCCACGCAAGGCCTGGCATTCCTCGCGGCACCCCTGCACCTCGGCCGCCGTCTCCCGTGCCAGGTCGGAAATCCCCTGCACCGTGCGGTTGATCTCCTCGGTCACCGCCGACTGCTCCTCGGTCGCGGTGGCCACCTGGTGGTTCATGTCGCTGATGTGCTCGACCTGATCGGTAATCGCGCCCAAAGACGCGCCAGTACGCTGGCTGGACTCCACACCACTGCCAGTCGCCTGCTGCCCCGCCTGCATCGAACTCACGGCTGAACCCGCACCCTGCTTCAGGCGCTGGATCATCTGCTGCACTTCATCGGTCGACAGTTGCGTACGCCGGGCCAAGGTACGCACCTCATCGGCCACAACGGCAAACCCGCGGCCCATATCCCCTGCCCGCGCGGCCTCGATGGCTGCGTTCAGCGCCAGCAAGTTGGTCTGCTCGGAAATACTGCGGATGACAGCAAGCACTTCATCGATCGAGGCGACTTCATCGGCCAACTGGCTGACGGCATCGGCCGCCTTGCCGATATCACCCGACATGCCCTCGATACCTCGGATCGAACGCTGCACGACTTCACGCGCCTGCAACGCCTCCTCCCGTGCCGATTGCGACGCCTGGGCCGCATCACCGGCATTGCGGGCGATGTCCTGCACGGTCAGGCCCATCTCGTGCACGGCAGTGGCGACCATCTCGGTCATTTCCTGCTGGCGACCGGAGCGCTCGGCCGTGTTGTCCACCACCTGGGTTACCTGCTCCACAGCCAGGTGCAGGCGCTGGCTGGTGCGCAACACTTCGCCAATCAGGCCGCGCTGGCTGTCGAGGAAGCGATTGAAACCACGGGCCAGATCACCCAGTTCATCCTGACGGGCATCGTCCAGGCGATGGCTGAGGTCCCCGCTCCCGCCGCCGATTTCTACCAGCGCAGCGGTGACGCGGCGAATCGGCCGTACCAACCCACGCGCCAGCAGTACCACCAGCAGCAGCGAAATCAACGCAACCGCGCCGCCGATCAGGCTGGTCAGCCACACCGCCTGGCGCATCTGCGCGTAGATTTCTGCCTTCGGCACTTCGGCCACCAAGGTCCAGTTCAGGTCGCGCAAAGGCAACCCCAGCGCCAGGTAGTCTTCGCCGTCTCGGCTGAACTGGCCGCTGTGCAGTTGCCCCCCCTTGGCCATGACCGCCCTGGCTGCGTCCTCGCCCATTTGCTCGGCGAGCTGGCGCTTGCCGCTGAAGGCCGCGTCCGGATGCACCTGGATCAGGCCGTCGTTGCGCACCAGGAAGACCTTGCCGTGCTCGCCGAAGCTGAAATCGTGGATCAGTTTCGACAGCTCGGTCATGCGCAGGCCCATGCCGGCCACGCCGACCAGCTTGCCAGCCTTTTCCACCCGGTAATCGATGAACAGCGCCAGTTCGCCCGTGGCATGGTCGATGTCGATATTCACCAGGCGTTCGGCGCCGCTGTCGATGTAGCCGTAGAACCACTTGTCATTGGGGTTGTCGCGGCTGAGGACGCGGTCCAGGCCAACCTCGTTGTAGTAGTTGCCGGTTTCGGTCGAGGCGAACAGCGTGGTGAATGCATGGTTGCGTTGCTTGGCAGCCTGCAGGTACTCCAGGAATTGCGGCGTTTGAGCGGGATCCTCACCGCCGGCGAGCCAGTCACGCAGCAGCGTGTTGCCCGCGATGTCAGCCGCAGCCACCAGGGGCTGGCCAAGCATGCGCTCGATGTCGTTGCGAATTGCTTCGATGCTGGCCGGCAAGGCCGTTTCCAGCAGATAACGCTCGGTCAGACGGTTGAGCGCCACCGTGAAGATGATCACCACCACCAGAATGCTCGCCAGCAGGGCGGCGCCCATGCTTGCAATCAATTGCCACTGGATGCTCTTACGCCAGATACGCATGCCCCTGCTCCCCGCTCATTATTGTTTTGCGAGAAGTGTATACACTTGCGTATTCAGTTAATCCAGTGATCTGGAACAATGCATGGGACGCTGGGGCTGCCTTGCAGCCCCAGCATTCAATCAGGACTCAGCGATGGTCCGAACGATAGCGTCCACCGTGGCGTCGATCTGCGCCTGGGTACGCTCGAGGGTCTGCTGGTGTTCCTTCTGCAGTTCAACCTGCTTGGAACACAGGTTCAGCGCGGCCAGCACCAGCAATTTGTCGCCGATCAGGGTCGGGTACTGGCGCTTGGTTTCGTTCAGCGCGGTGTTGAGCATCCGCACTGCCTGGGCCAAGGTTTCTTCCTGGCCTTCGGGCGCCTTGATCGAATAGTCGCTGCCGAGGATCGACACGACATTGATCGGCTGCGCTTGCAGTCTCATGCGCCGACGACGCCGGCACTGGCGCGCTCGACCAGCGCCTGGATGCGCGCAGCGGTGGCGCCGTGTTTCTCTTCCTGCTCCATCAGCGACAGTTGCAGGGTTTCGTTTTCTTCCTTGGCCTGGGCCAGAGCCTGGCCGAGGGTAGTGTTCTGCTCGGTGAGTTGAGCGTTTTTCTGCATCAGGTCGCTGACCAGTTGCTCGAGTTGATTCAGGGAGGCTTCCAGCATGGGTCTATCTCGGGTTGTTGCAAAGGGCGCACACGATAAAGAAAAGCGTGAGCCCCCGCCATTAAATATCGGATTCTTAAGGTTTCTACCCCGCAGATTGACAGGGTATCGGGCCCCTTGTTCCGACCTGGATCAACCGCCGGTCAGGTAAATAGTTAGCTGGCTCACATTTTCCCTGGCTCAGCCTCAAGACTCATCAGTCACGACCGATAGACAGGTAGGTCATATTTCGTCGCACGGACCGCGCCTCCATATTCCCTCCTGGATTCTTCCCCATGTCTCTACGCAACATGAACATCGCCCCGCGCGCGTTGCTCGGGTTCGCCCTGATCGGCGTGCTCATGCTCGGCCTCGGTATCTTTTCGCTCATGCAGATGGGCAACATCCGCCAGGCCGGTGTGGCCATCGAAAACATCAGCGTGCCCAGCATCAAGACCCTGGATGAACTGACGGCACTCAACCTGCGTCTGCGCACCCTGTCCTATCGCCTGCTGCTCAACCGCGAGCCGGAAACCCAGCGCGATACCCTCAACCTGCTGGACCAGCGCAACGCCCAGATCGACCGTGCCCGCCAGGCCTACCTGCCGATGATTGGTGCCGCCGACGAGCAGGCCGCCTTCGACCAGTACACCCAACTGCTCAACCAGTACCGCCAGCTCGAGTCGCGCATGCGCAGCCTGAGCCAGGCCGACCGCCTGGACGAACTGCGTGACCTGCTCAATCGCGACCTGCTGGCCAACTCCGAACAGATCAACAAGATCATGGACACCCTGGTGCAGATCAACACTGACCAGACCCGCGCCACCAATGAAACCGCCGCCAGCCAGTACGCCGCCGCCTTCGCCCTGGTGATCGGCCTGTTGATCGCCGCCACTGTGCTGACCTTCCTCTGCGCCTTCCTGCTGACCCGCAGTATCGTCAAGCCGATCGAAGAAGCACTGCAGGCAGCCGAACAGGTGGCCGACGGCGACCTGACCAAGGTCATCCGCGCCGAAGGCAGCGACGAAGCGGCCCGCCTGCAGCGCGCCATGGCCCGCATGCAGGACAAGTTGCGCGACACCCTGCAACTGATTGCCGGTTCCGCCACCCAGCTGGCCTCGGCCGCCGAGGAGCTGAACTGCGTCACCGACGAAAGCGCCCGTGGCCTGCAACAGCAGAACAACGAAATCGAACAGGCCGCCACGGCCGTCACCGAGATGACCAGTGCCGTGGAAGAAGTCGCGCGCAATGCGGTCAGCACGTCGGAAGCTTCAAGCGAAGCCAGCTGCTCGGCCGGCGACGGTCGTGACCTGGTCATGGAAACCGTGGGCGCCATCGAACGCATGAGCGGTGACGTGCAGGCCACCGCCAAGCTGATCACCCACCTGGCCGAACAATCGCGCGACATCGGCAAGGTGCTCGACGTGATCCGCGGCCTGGCCGACCAGACCAACCTGCTGGCGCTGAACGCCGCGATCGAAGCGGCGCGTGCCGGTGAGGCCGGGCGTGGTTTTGCCGTGGTGGCGGATGAAGTGCGGGCGCTGGCCCATCGCACCCAGCAGTCGACCAGCGAGATCGAGCGCATGATCGGCAGCATCCAGGGCGGTACCGAACAGGCGGTAGAGTCGATGCGCACCAGCACCGAGCGCGCCGAGTCGACGCTGAACATCGCCAAGGGTGCGGGCATGGCGCTGGATACCATTGCCGGGGCTGTGGCGCAGATCAACGAGCGTAACCTGGTGATCGCCAGTGCGGCCGAGGAGCAGGCCCAGGTGGCGCGGGAAGTGGACCGCAACCTGGTGAACATCAATGATTTGTCGGTGCAGAGTGCTACCGGGGCGCATCAGACCAGCGCGGCGAGTGCCGAGCTGTCGCGCCTGGCGGTGGATTTGAATGGGTTGGTAGCGCGCTTCCGTACCTGACTTCAGAAAGCCGGGGCCGCTTTGCGGCGCCGGCAATCTCGGATCAGTAATCGATCCGCACATCCCCTTTCGGCACACTGCAGCACGACAGGATGTAGCCCTCGGCCTCGTCTTCCTCGGTAATCCCGCCGTTGTGCTCCATCTCCACTTCGCCGCCCAGCTTGAGCACCTTGCAGGTCCCGCATATGCCCATGCCGCAGGCCTTCGGAATCATCAACCCGACTTTCGCCGCCGCCGCATGCACGGTCTCGCCCGGGGCGACGCGGATGCTCTTCTCGCTGCCGATGAACTCCACCAGGTTGAGGTCCGAAGCATCCAATTCCGGCGCATCGGCCGCCTGCTCGGCATGTTCCACGGCATCGGCCTTGGCCTCTGCCGGCGTCGCGCCGAACGACTCCTCATGGTAGTTCTTCATGTCGAAGCCAACCGCCTCGAGCATGCGCTTGACCGCCGTCATGTACGGCGTCGGGCCGCAGCAGAAGATCGTGCGCTCCATGTAGTCCGGCGCGATCAGCTCCATCAGGCGCTGGTTCAGGTAGCCGCGATAACCCGCCCACGGCTCACCCAGCCCGTGCTTCTCGCAGATGATGTGCAGGCTGAAGTTGGGGATGCGCGAAGCCATCTGTTCCAGCTCGCGGTGGTAGATGATGTCTTTCGGTGAACGGGCGCTGTGCACGAACACCATGTCGACGTTGGCGTTGGTGTCGTAGAACCAGCGCGCCATCGACATCACCGGGGTAATGCCCACGCCACCGGAAAGGTAGAGCACCTTGCCTGCCGGGAAGTCGATGGCGTTGAACAGCCCCACCGGCCCGTGCACCGGCAGCTCGGCGCCTTCGTGCATGGTGTCGTGGAGGAAGTTGGACACCAGCCCGCCCGGCACGCGCTTGACCGTGATCGAGAAGCTGTAGGGCACCGACGGCGAACTGGAGATGGTGTACGAGCGCATCACCGGCTTGCCTTCGATCTCCAGCTCCAGGGTGACGAACTGCCCGGGCTTGAAGAAGAACATGATCGGCTGGTCGGCCATGAAGCAGAAGGTGCGCACGTCCCAGGTCTCCTGGATGACCTTGACGCAGCGCACGATGTGGCGGCCGTTGGCCCAGGTCTGGGTGGTGACCGGATTGAGGAAGGTATCGGACATGTTCATCTCCAGCGGCCGACTATGGCCCTTTTCATGGCTCCGATAATGCTCAACCCGTGAGCGCCGTACATTCCTGCCAGCGACATCGGCGTGCTCATCGCGACCAGCCCCGCGCTGCAAGGGCTGGCGCGTCGTAATTCAAATCGGCCATGTCGCCCATGGATACGGTTCGTGGCGTCTTCGGACGCACACTCCACGGCAAAACAACTCGCTGTTTTTTTCAGAAGAGCAGCCTTGCGGCACCACAACAACGATTAGCCACCTTTTGCCGGCCGCACACGGCCCCGAGGAATACACGATGGACGTCACCGCAACCCTGAGCCTGGGCGATCCACTGGAACCTGCACGCAAGGCCACCGCCGAGATGCTGCAGACCCGCGAGCGCACCTACTCGCTGCCCCAGCCGTTCTACACCGACGAGCGTCTGTTCCAGATTGACATGCAGGAGATCTTCCAGAAGGAATGGCTGATCGCCGGCATGACTTGCGAGATCCCGGCCAAGGGCAACTACATCACCCTGCAGATCGGCAAGAACCCGATCCTGGTGGTGCGTGGTGCTGAAGGCAAGGTGCATGCCTTCCATAACGTCTGCCGCCACCGCGGCTCGCGTCTGTGCGTGAGCGACAAGGGCAAGGTGGCCAAGCTGGTCTGCCACTACCACCAGTGGACCTACGAGCTGGACGGCCGCCTGCTGTTCGCCGGCACCGAAATGGGCGCCGACTTCGACATGAAGGAATACGGCCTGAAGCCTGTGCATGTGAAGGTTTCCGGCGGCTACATCTTCATCAGCCTGGCGGAAAACCCGCCTGCCATCGACGAGTTCCTGGCCACCCTGGACCACTACATGGAACCGTACGACATGGAAAACACCAAGGTGGCGGTGCAGACCACCTTGATGGAAAAGGCCAACTGGAAGCTGGTACTGGAGAACAACCGCGAGTGCTACCACTGCTCCGGTTCGCACCCGGAACTGCTGCAGACCCTGCTGGAGTGGGACGACACCAACGACCCGCGCGCCAGCCAGGAATTCAAGGACCACGTGGCCGCTTCCGCCGCCGCCTGGGAAGCCGAGAAGATCCCGTACCTGCACAAGAGCCATGGTCTGCGTAACCGCATCGTGCGCATGCCGCTGCTCAAGGGCACCGTGTCGATGACCATGGACGGCAAGCAGGCCTGCCAGAAGCTGATGGGCCGCATCAAGAACCCGGACCTGGGCTCGATGCGCATCCTGCACCTGCCGCACTCGTGGAACCACTGCATGGGCGACCACATGATCGTCTTCACCGTGTGGCCGATCAGCGCCCAGGAGACCATGGTCACCACCAAGTGGCTGGTGCACAAGGATGCCGTCGAAGGCGTGGACTACAACCCTGAGCACATGCGCAAGGTGTGGGACGCCACCAACGACCAGGACCGCCGCCTGGCCGAAGAGAACCAGCGCGGGATCAACTCCACCGCTTACCAGCCTGGGCCTTACTCGAAGACCTACGAGTTTGGTGTGGTCAACTTCATCGACTGGTACAGCCAGCGCTTGCTGAACAACCTGGGGGCGGAGCCGGCGCCTTATCTGAAGGAAGTGCAGGCGCAGTAAACAGGTTTGAACCAGGCAGGCAAGCGATTGGTTGCCTGGTTCTTATCTTCACAGGCGAGTAACTGGCCCCCCCAGTTTTTCACGAATCGTCCGAACAGCAATGCGGCTTAAGGTCTGCACCTGAGTTACCCCTGTCAGAATTCCCAGCGTTTCCAAAGCCACACCGGGGATCCGGGCTGGTGATTCCCGCAGATAGGGCACCACCACTGTCGCGTGCTGCTGGAGGTTCACAAGACGCTCCAAGAGACCTAGGCCCGTGGCCGCAGCCCCTGCCACGACACTCTCCTTGACGGTCGGGATGGCTGGCGCCCCTTGCTCGCCCCATAGCAAAGCAGATGCAGCGACTTTCAAAGTCCCCTTGTGAACCTTGGCGAAGACCTGGAATTGTTGGGAAAGTGTAGGCGCGGAATTCCACAAACGCCCCTGAACGACTACCTTGAACGCTGACAAGACCCCGTCGGTGACGTTAAGTGCGCCTTCTGCCAAGACTGTCAGGAAAATTGAGTTATGTATGGAGAATGCGCCATTGCGATCGACTCGATTGACTGGGTCGCTGGAGCAATAGGTATAGGCATTGATGCCACCAACACCGAATGGGCTCAGAGCATCAGCACTGTGGAATCTCATGAGTATCGGGTTATAGGTGCGATGACCATTGCCCAAGTGATAGACACCGCTCATTGCGTCACGATGCTCTCCACAGAATGCCAATCTGCTACGAGCCGAATGACATGAGTGGCCATAAGGCAGATAAGCCATGCTCAACACGCCTCCCATGCCTGGTAGGGCCTATTGCTGGAACTCGCCAGGCGCACCCCAAAAAGCCGCAATGCTCATAGCCTGCTGTCTTCATTTCTGATGTCATAACTACTCGCGCGCGCACTCCAGCGATTGGCAATGGACCTGGCTACGCCCGCTACCGCGCCAGTTACGGCATTCACCACATCCCCCGCAGCAGCGACGACAGTCCTTCCTGCGCTGACAGCACCGCGCCCAACACGCATTGCTGCACCGACCACCAAATCGAGGCTTGTGGCCTCATAAGCGCCGCGCTTCAAGGCATGACCAGGTGATCGCCCTGCGGCAGCAGCCTGATTCCACCAGCGATAAGCAGCACGCCCCTCATAGATGAGCGTTGCCGAAACGACCAGTGTTCCGGAAACTGCATTTGCGTAACTACCTAATTGATTCAACATTGGCGCACGCGCGGGACTAATCATCGCCCCAACTGCGGCGCCACGTGCGACCAAACCCGTACTGCCGCCTGTGGTCAAGGCGCGGGATATATATTGATCGGTCAGGCGCTGAGTCCAAGAGACAACGCCGCCAGAAGGATTGGCATGGTGATTCCCCCTGAAGCTCACGCCTGCGCCGATCGTTACTGCATTACCGGTCGCAAAGATGCCTTGCACCAGCCAATCCAACCAGGACCGCCCAGACGGATCACTGCGATTGATCGGATCACCAGCACAATATGCGTAGGCATTTAGCCCACCCGCTGAGAAAGGGCTCATGTCATCCGGACTGTGAAAACGCATCAAGCGGGGATTGAATGCACGCCTGCCATTACCAAGCAGATAACAGCCGGTGTTTGCATCACGTGGTTGCCCAGTGAACCCCAAGACTGGACCACCTTGATCAGCACGATAACCGTAAGGTGTATAGGCGCGCATGGACGCTTCGGCTTCAGCGAACATTGAACGGTTGTGATAGGTCGTTAACAAACGAACAGGAGGCATATTTTATGCGTTCGCGTTAGAGGAGTCTGTCAACGACAAAACTAATCGAGTTTGCCAGCTTGCGAAACTGGCAGAAATGCCAGGTGCTCAGGTGTGTACTCTCTGCTCGATCAGACGAACGCGTGGATTCTGCCGGCAGACCAGTAAAGCAGACAGTTTATCCACAGCCCTCTCTATAGCAGTTGTGGTAATGGCGATCCTTGTGCTGGCGCAGCGCTTTTCACACCACTGTACAAAATTCGCTCAATTCCATGAAAGCCTTATTCCATAAGGCCTGCTGGTAAACTCGAACACCTTGTCCACAGATCGATGAACAGAAATTCTTAACAACTCCCTAACATGCTCGTCTCGCCTTGTGCATAAGTACCTGATACGCCCAATTCACACGGTATCCAGCGTTGCCACTGACAAATGATCGATTATTGATCAAATTGCCATAGGCCTTGAATTACGGTGCCTGCCAACGAGTCCAAACATGTTATCCACAAGGTCACCAACAGTGATTGTGGGCAATCTATGAAGACGCAACCTCAGATCTGGGAAAGCGCTCATCCAAAAGCCTGTTCATTTTCTGATCAAGTTCTTGGAGCCTTTTAAATACGCTGGCTTCAGCAAAGCACAAACACTTTATCCACACCTTGGCGAACAGATTCCGTGGGCAAAATCCCACTGACCTATCATTTTTAACAGTATTCCTGAGATCGCCCGTGTGTTTGAGTGATAGCTATCAATTAGCCATCACCCGAAGGAACGACTTATGCACAGCCGCCAGACAGGTACTGTGAAATGGTTTCATCAAGGTCACGGGATGGGCGTGATCAGCGCTGAGGGACAGCAGGCGAACTACCTGGTGCTGCGCTGTGCAGCAAGGAACAAAGGGTTGTCGGCGGGGCAGAGGGTGTCATTCGAACCGGTGAGCGAAGGGCTGGCGAACTGGGCGTTCAACGTGGTCCGGCAATAACCGCTTTTTGTAGGAGCGGCCTTGTGTCGCGAAAGGGTCGCGTAGCGGCCCCGGCATTCTCAGCGCTGATGAATTGCTGGGGCCGCTACGCAGCCCTTTCGCGACACAAGGCCGCTCCTACAGGAACGCGCCGCCGGATTCAGCGCAGTACGCCCTCCTCCACCAGCAACTTAAGGATGGCTTCGGCGCCTTCCTGTGGAGAAACATCCTTCAGCACCTTGCCCCCGCCGCCACTGGCCTTGGCGGTGGCTGCCTTCATCCGGTCCGCACCGCTCTTGGCCTTGATCACCTTGAGCCGCTTGGGCCGTGGCCGCGCCGGTTGCAGCTCGGCATCCGCCAACAGTGCATCTTCAACGATCGCCACGTTGCGCGCCGCCAACACACCGCGGCGAGCAGGGCCGAAGGCGCTCTGGCGCGGTTTGGGCGCTGCGTTATCCACAGTTGCCAATAGCGGCAGGCGCACTTTCAGACGGCGCCGTTGGCCACGTGGCAGCGCTTGCAGCACCTGGGCAGTACCGTTGTCGATCGACTCCACTTCGGCCAGCCCCACCACCAACGGCCAGCCAAGCTTCTCGGCCAGCAGGAACGGCAGCATGCCCGACCCTTCACCGGTCTCGGCCTGGCTGCCGGTCAGCACCAGCTGAGCGCCAGCATCGCGCAGGTAATCACCCAGCACGCCCAATACATCGGCGCCGGCCGGCTGTTCCAGCACGTCCAGATGGTCCAGGCCCATGCCCAGGTAGGCGCGCAGTGCTTCCTCCCGCGGGTCGCCGGCATGCACCACTTGCAAGTTATCCCCAGCCAGCTGCAAACCCAGTTCAACGGCGCGGGCATCCTGCTCGGCGCGGCGGGCGCGGCCGGAGCTGGGGTGGGCACCGATGGAAACCAGGCTGATCACTTTCGTACTCATGCTCGTGCCCTTATGCCGCGTCGCGTTGAGCGCCGCTGCGGAAGTTGTCCACAGCCTCGATCAAAGCCTGGAGAATTGCCGAACTGTCGCCAATCACCGACAGGTCAGCCCGCTTGATCATGTCGCAGCCTGGGTCCATGTTGATCGCGACCACCTTGTCGCAGGCACCGATGCCCTGCAGGTGCTGGATCGCGCCAGAGATACCCACAGCCACGTAGACCCGTGCAGTCACCCAGGTACCGGTGGCACCGACCTGACGGTTGCGCGGCATGAAGCCGTCGTCCACCGCCACCCGCGAGGCGCCTTCGGTGGCGCCGAGGGCCGCCGTGGCCTTGTGGTACAGGTCCCAGTCCTTGACCCCGTTGCCGCCCGAGACGATGAACTCGGCCTCGGCCATGGCGATGGTCGCCGGGTCGACGGCCACCGAACCCAGGTCTTCGATGCGCGACAGGCTGCGCACCACGCTTGTGGACAACTCCACCGGCAGCGCTTCGTGACGGGTTTCGCTGACCGGCTCGGCACACTCCGCCGCGCCCAGGATCAGCCGTGGCACGGAGCGTTGCAGGTCTTGCTGGCCGGCACCGGCACGGCCGATGCACTGGCCATCCTTGACCTGCCAAACCCGCGTTGCCGGGCGCTCGCCAAGCGACGCGCCAAGGCGCCGCCCCAGCTCACCGCCACCGCTGCGGCTGTCGGGCAGCAGCCAGTGGCGCGGCGTGAACTGGTTATCCACAGCACGCAGGCCCTGCACCAGTTGCTCCGGTGCATAACCTTCGAATTCCTCGCCTTCGAGCACCAGCAGGCGGTCGACACCGGCTGTGGAAAAGTTGCTTTCCTTGTGTTCGCCGAACACCACAGCCAGCACCGCACCGTCGCTGCCGGCGAGGCCGTGGGCCAGGCCCAGCAGGTCGCGGTCGTGGCTGCTCAGGCGGCCGCCGACCATGTCTGGCACCACGGCGATATAGAACGCCGGCGCCGGGACCTGGTGCAGCGGCAGCTGCACTTCGGCTGCCGCCGTACGCCGCCCACCGACACCGGTGCCCTGCTGGGCGCCGCTGCGGTCGATGCGCTTGAGCCCGGCCGGGCCGATGAAACCCGCGGCGATGGCATGGGGGTTCTTGCGGATCAGGCCGTTTGGCCCCATCCAGCGAGTCTGCTGCGTCTGCATCGCCGCGTGCAGCGGATGCAGACGGTTACGGGCGATCCACTCGGCGCGTGGGTCGCGGCGGATGATGTCGCTCATCAATGCACCTCCGCAGTTTCGCGTTTAACCGTTGGCGACTTTGGGGCCGCAGGCGTGTCCTCTTCGATCAGCACATCAGCCACCAGCTCGGCGAGGTCCTTGATCTGTGGGCGCGGTTCGACCACGCCTTCGAGCATTGCGGTGCACTGTGGGCAGCCTACGGCCACCAGCTCGGCCTGGGTCTCGCGAATGTCATCCATGCGCATGTCCGGAATCCGCTGCTTGCCAGGGATGTCGGTGATCGGCGCACCGCCACCACCACCGCAGCAACGGGAACGGAAGCCCGAGCGCTCCATTTCGCGCACTTCGATACCCAGCGCCTTGAGCACTTCACGCGGGGCTTCATATTCGCCGTTATAGCGGCCCAGGTAGCACGGGTCGTGGTAGGTGACGCTGCCGCCC
The DNA here is from genome assembly GCF_044749405.1 of Pseudomonas sp. NPDC089422. Classification (NCBI taxonomy): domain Bacteria; kingdom Pseudomonadati; phylum Pseudomonadota; class Gammaproteobacteria; order Pseudomonadales; family Pseudomonadaceae; genus Pseudomonas; species Pseudomonas sp. NPDC089422. The sequence continues at coordinate 245,913 of NZ_JBIVHW010000006.1, read as the reverse complement.
TTGTGCTGGCCGAGGTTCAACTTCTTGGCCGCGATCAGTTCGGCGATATACGTGCTGTGGTGCTGCACCTGATACTCGCCACCGAGTGCACCATATTCATTTTTCAGCACATGGAAGCTGTGCGGGTCGCAGGTGACGATGCGCTGGAACTTGTACTTGGCCAGGGTCTGGATGTTGCGCTTGGCCAGTTGCTGGAAGGTCGCTTCATCGCCCAGGCGGCGCGCCACGTCGCCGCTGTCGCGCTCTTCCAGGCCGAGTACGGCAAAGTCCACGCCCGACGCCTTGAGCACCTTGACGAACGAGCGCAGGGTGCGCTGATTGCGCATGTCGAAGGCACCGTCACCAACCCAGAACAGCACCTCGGTGGATTTCACATCCGCCATGAGTTGCAGGTTGAGGTCGGCCGCCCAGTTCATCCGCCCGCCCGGGGCAAAGCCGCCAGGGTTGTCGGTGGCGATCAGGTTTTCCAGGACCTCGGCGCCCTTGTTCGGGGTCGCGCCCTTTTCCAGGGTGAGGTGGCGGCGCATGTCGACGATGGCATCGACGTGCTCGATCATCATCGGGCACTCCTCGACGCAAGCGCGGCAGGTGGTGCACGACCACAGCGTCTCGGCGTCGACCAGGCCGTTGACGATCGGCTGGTGCGGGTTGCCGCCGTGCTCGCCGATCGGCTTGCCCGGGTACGGGCTACCGGCAAAGTTGGCATCGCTGCCACCGGCCAGGCCGATGACCATGTCCTGGATGAGCTTTTTCGGGTTCAGTGGCTGGCCGGCGGCAAATGCCGGGCACATCGCTTCACATTTACCGCACTGCACGCAGGCGTCGAAGCCGAGCAGCTGGTTCCAGGTGAAGTCCACCGGCTTTTCCACGCCCAGCGGCGCGTTCGGGTCTTCCAGGTCCAGCGGCTTGAGGCCGGTGGAGCGGCCGCCGCCAAAGCGTTCGGCACGGCGGTGCCAGGCCAGGTGCAGGGCACCGGCGAAGGCGTGTTTCATCGGGCCGCCCCAGGTCATGCCGAAGAACAGCTCCGACACGCCCCACAGCACGCCCAGGCCGAGGATGCCGACCATGACCCAGCCGCCGGTGTTGGCCGGGAGGATGCCGGCGACCGGCAAGGTGGCGATGAAGAAGCTCGCGGCAAACACCAGCAGGCTTTTCGGCAGGCGCATCCACGGGCCCTTGGACAGGCGCGAAGGCGGGTTCAGGCGACGCTTGAAGACGAAGATGGCACCGCTGAACATGATCACCGTGGCGACCAGCAGCGCATAGCCGAGGATCTTGCTCTGCAGGCCGAAACCGTGCACCAGGATCGCCAGGGCGGCCGACAGCACGAAGCCGCCAGCGGTGGCCACGTGGGTCTTGGACATGTACTTGTCGCGCTCGACCACATGGTGCAGGTCAACCAGGTAACGCCGCGGCATGGCCAGCAGGCCGCCGATCAGGTTGACCTTGCTCGGCCGGCCACGCCGCCACATGCGCACCCGGCGCAGGGCGCCGAGCACTGCCAGGCCAAGGGCAGCGAACAGCAGGATGGGTAGAAGGGTGTTCAACATGGGAGGCTCCCACAACAGCTGGATTCTTGCGCCACTCTCAAGTGCGGCGCGGACCCCTGTAGGAGCGGCCTTGTGTCGCGAAAGGGCTGCGAAGCGGCCCCAGCTATTCGTCAGCGCTGAGAATGCTGGGGCCGCTCCGCGACCCTTTCGCGACACAAGGCCGCTCCTACAGGGGGGCCAGTCCCGCCTCTAGAGAGGCGGTGCGATCAGAAGTCCTTGCACAGGCGCAAGGCGTCGTAGATCGCCGCATGCACGTTGCGCTGGGCCACGCAGTCGCCGATGCGGTACAGCAGGTAGCCCTCGCCCGGCTGGCTGAGGATCGGCTGTGGCTTGATGGCGAACAGCGCCTCCACGTCGATCTGGCCCTTGTTGCGCGAACCTTCCTTCAGCGCGTAGTACAGCTGCTCGTCCGGACGCACGCCGTTTTCCACCACCACCTGGTCGACCACGCGTTCTTCCTTGGCACCGGTGTATTCGTTCTCCAGCACCGCCACCAGCTTGTCGCCTTCGCGGTAGACCTTTTCCAGCATCATGTCGCCGGTCATGATCACTTCTTTCGGGTACATGCTGCGGTAGTAGGTCGGGAAGGTGGTACCGCCCATGGCCACGCCCGGCTTGATGTCGTCGGTGACGATCTCGACCTGGCTGCCCTTGTCGGCGATGAAGTCGGCCACCGACATGCCGGTGAATTCGCAGATGGTGTCGTACACCAGCACGTTCTTGCCCGGTGCGACCTTGCCGTCGAGCACGTCCCAGCTGCTGACCACCAGCCCTTCGGCGGCGCCCCAGTGCTCGTTCTGCTCGAGGAACGAATGGCCACCCACCGCCAGCACGATGACGTCCGGGCGCAGATCCTGGATGGTCGCCACGTCCGCGGCAGTGCCCAGGCGCAGGTCGACCTTCAGGCGTGCCAGCTCCAGCTGGTACCAGCGGGTGATACCGGCAATCTGGTCACGCTGCGGCGCCTTGGCGGCGATGGTGATCTGCCCGCCGATCTGGTCCTTCTTCTCGAACAGGGTCACGTCGTGGCCGCGTTCGGCCGCCACGCGGGCCGCTTCCATGCCGGCAGGGCCGGCGCCAACCACCACCACCTTGCGCTTGACGCCGGTGGTCTTCTCGATGATGTGCGGCACGCCCATGTATTCACGGGAGGTCGCGGCGTTCTGGATGCACAGCACATCCAGGCCCTGGTACTGGCGGTCGATGCAGTAGTTGGCACCGACGCACTGCTTGATCTGGTCGATCTGGCCCATCTTGATCTTGGCGATCAGGTGCGGGTCGGCCATGTGCGCACGGGTCATGCCGACCATGTCCACGTAGCCGCCTTCCAGAATGCGCGTGGCCTGGTTCGGATCCTTGATGTTCTGCGCGTGCAGCACCGGGACCTTGACCACTTCCTTGATGCCGGCCGCCAGGTGCAGGAACGGCTCCGGCGGGTAGCTCATGTTGGGGATGACGTTGGCCAGGGTGTTGTGGGTGTCGCAGCCCGAGCCGACCACACCGATGAAGTCGAGCATGCCGGTGGCGTCGTAGTAGGCGGCGATCTGCTTCATGTCCTCGTGGCTGAGGCCATCGGGGTGGAACTCGTCACCACAGATACGCATGCCGACGCAGAAGTCATCGCCGACTTCGGCACGTACAGCTTTCAGCACTTCCATGCCGAACTTCATCCGGCCTTCGAAGGTACCGCCCCATTCGTCGGTGCGCTTGTTGACCCGCGGGCTCCAGAACTGGTCGATCATGTGCTGGTGCACGGCCGACAGTTCCACACCGTCCAGGCCGCCCTCCTTGGCACGCCGCGCAGCCTGCGCGTAGTTGCCGATCACGCGCCAGATCTCTTCCACCTCGATGGTCTTGCAGGTGGCGCGGTGCACGGGTTCACGGATGCCCGACGGTGACATCAGGGTCGGCCAGTTGAAGCCGTCCCAACGCGAGCGGCGGCCCATGTGGGTAATCTGGATCATGATCTTGGCGCCGTGCTTGTGCATGGCGTCAGCGAGGTTCTGGAAGTGCGGGATGATGCGGTCGGTCGACAGGTTGACCGAGGCCCACCATTCCTGCGGGCTGTCGATGGCGACGACAGACGAGCCGCCGCAGATCGCCAGGCCGATGCCGCCCTTGGCCTTCTCTTCGTAGTACTTCACGTAGCGCTCGGTGGTCATGCCGCCGTCAGTGGCGTAGACCTCGGCGTGCGCGGTGCTGAGTACACGGTTGCGGATGGTCAGTTTGCCGATCTGGATCGGCTGGAACATTGCTTCGAATGCCATGACGCTATCTCCGGCTTACAACGGCTTTGTAACGAACAGGCCATCTTCGTGGCCTTCTTCCGACCCGCCGTAGACCTGTTCGGCCACGGTGCGGATCTTGCTGCCGCGGGCAGCGAGAATCTGGTCCATGGCACCGGCGAACCAGCCGGTGAACATGTAGTCGACCTTGCGGCCGCACTTGCCATAGACGTACACAAACGCGGAGTGCTTGAGCTTGACGCTGCAGGTGCCCTTGTCCAGGTCGATGTCCTGGATCTCGAACAGGCCCCAGCCGCGCTGGGACAGGCGCTTCATGTAGTGCTCGAACACTGCCACGCCTTCCAGGCCATGGCATTCGGCTTCCTTCTCGCACCAGTGCCAGGCGGACTTGTAGCCGGCCTTGTAGAGGATCTCGGCATAGGCGTCGGCGCCCAGCACTTCCTCGATGCCGATGTGGTTGTTGACGAAGAAATGGCGCGGCACATACAGCATCGGCAGGGCGTCGCTGGTCCAGACACCGGTCTCGCTGTCGACTTCGATTGGCAATTGCGGGGCGATCTTGGCCATGGAAACTCAACTCCATAAAATTTTTATGTGGGTGCCCCGGCGTTGCTGGCAGGGGCTATCAGGCTTGGAGAGCGGCTTACTCGCCCCAGACGTCCTTGAGGACGTTGACCCAGTTCTCGCCCATGATCTTGCGCACCACGCGCTCGGAATGGCCGCGCTTGAGCAAGGTCTCGGTGAGGTTGGGGAATTCGCCGACGGTGCGAATGCCCAGCGGGTTGATGATCTTGCCGAAGTTGGTCAGGCGACGGGCATAGCCCTTGTCGTGGGTCAGGTACTCGAAGAAGTCCTGGCCGTGGCCCTGGGTGAAGTCGGTACCGATACCGATGGCGTCTTCACCGACGATGTTCATGGTGTACTCGATGGCTTCGGCGTAGTCGTCGATGGTCGAGTCGATGCCCTTGGCCAGGAACGGCGCGAACATGGTCACGCCGACGAAGCCGCCGTGGTCGGCGATGAACTTAAGCTCCGCGTCCGACTTGTTGCGCGGGTGTTCCTTCAGGCCCGAAGGCAGGCAGTGGGAGTAGCAGACCGGTTTTTTCGATTCGAGGATGACTTCCTCGGAGGTCTTGGAGCCGACGTGGGACAGGTCGCACATGATGCCGACGCGGTTCATCTCGGCGACGATCTCGCGGCCGAAGCCCGACAGGCCGCCATCACGCTCGTAGCAACCGGTGCCGACCAGGTTCTGGGTGTTGTAGCACATCTGCACGATGCCCACGCCCAGCTGCTTGAACACGTCGACGTAGGCGATCTGGTCTTCGAAGGCGTGGGCGTTCTGGAAGCCGAAGAGAATGCCGGTCTTGCCCAGCTCCTTGGCCTTGCGGATGTCGGCGGTGGTACGCACTGGCATCACCAGGTCGCTGTTGTCGCGGATCAGCTTCTGGCTGGCGGCGATCTGGTCGACGGTCGCCTTGAAGCCTTCCCAGACCGACACCGTGCAGTTGGCCGCGGTCAGCCCGCCCTTGCGCATGTCCTCGAACAGCTCGCGGTTCCATTTGGCAATGATCAGGCCGTCGATGACGATGCTGTCGGCGTGAAGTTCGGCTGGGCTCATCAGGCTGTCCCCTTTGTTGATTTGGGCCGCGCCGAATCTTCTGCCGGCGCTTTGGGGCCAGCATATGCCTGTGCCCAAAGGCGCCCCGATGCAAAAACGACAGGGGGTTTGCCGAAAGCGTCAATGCGCGCAGATAAGGCGAACACCGGAGCCAAAGGGGTCCGGTGCTCAAGGTTGCGAGGGGCGGGCGCAGTTAAGGCGCGGAGGGGCTGAGCGCTAGAGTCCACAAGTCAGCGGCAAAGCTGTTGCCGGAACGCTCCATGGTCATGCCGTCGGGTACATCATGCATTTCGCGGAAGTTCGGGACTGCAAATCGAAACCAGACTCCGCGATAGGTTTGGAACCCACCCGTCTGCGATGATCCCATGAATGTGAACATTCCGAGATGCATCAGACCAAGAAAGGCAACCAATATTTCTTCGGTATGAAGCCGCATATCGGCGTCGATGCGGCTAACGTGGCCGATGTCACGCAGGTCGCCGAGCTGTCGCATGGCGAAGGCCGGGAAATGTCTTCGCATACGATTCTATCGGTCACTTTTTCGTCAAATGACACTGTAAGTGCGCTGAAAATCACAACTTTCCGTCAAGGGTCGATAAGTTGATCGGACTTGAGCTAAACATTATCAAGCGCAAGTCAGCAGCTAAGTCTTTGCCTGCTCGTGTCATGCTTAAACCGTCTGGCAGATCATGAATTTCCCGGAAGTTCGGGATTCTAAAATACAACCATGAAATCCCTGTATAGCTGTGGTTCGCTTGAAGCCCCTGCCCTCCCACAAAAACCACGGTTCCAGAATCGAAAACCACCCTTGCAGAGCGTGCTTTCTTAGAGAACGCATAACATTCAGTGTCTTCAATCGGGACCATTACCCGCTCCATCTTGAAGGTGCAGCTCTGCCCACGAAGATCTTCCTGGTCGTAGAGAGTTATCTCAGGGTACTTAACAGGCGTTTTTGACGCTTGAGAAACCGAGGTAACCAACTGATTCATAATACCGCCTCGATAATCTACTCTCAGCCCTTTGGGAGTTTGAATTGCCTTATCGAACGAACCGATGGTGAACGCGCCCGTGTAGTCACCACTAAAACAGCGCTCTTGGTTGTGGTACCCCCTGAAGCAAAGCGTGCCACCTGCCACAAAGTCCTTCACTTCTGCAGATTTCGCGACAATACCCCAGTTGTAACAACCGCTTTCGTTGATTTCCATCTCCGGCATATTCCGTCGATACTCAAAACCACAGGAATCGCCCGTAAGGTTTTCGCCTTTATACAATGTGATATGGAACGATTTAGGCGGTCCTTCGGGAACCGATTTACGTGAAATTGTTGCCACATCATACCGCAATGCGTCACCGCGACTAGTCATCGTCAATGCTTCGGGCAACTCGAAGATCTCGGATGACTGTGAAGGTAACGAGATAGCACCCTTATAGTTACCTCTTATGCAACGTTGATCGGTAGGATTGCTGCCCTGAAGACACACCGTGTCATTCAAAAAATTTTCTATTTTTACCGAGGCCACACGGTGCTCCCAACCCGGGCAACCGATGCCACTCAGTGGCATCGCACTATCGCCACCGACCGTGGAGTACGAGCCGTAACAACGGTTACCTTCAAAGTTTTCTTCATCATAGAACGTTACAATCAGAGTGCGCGCATGTTGAAGAATGGGCCGTTTCGCAAACCCGCCGAAGGTTAAGTTTAGCGGGCGACCACTGACCGTAATATCTAGATCATCTGGCAGATTAGGCATACCCTCTAACGTATCGACGGAGAAACTGCCTGAGTAATTTCCGGAAATACAACGTTCAGGCCCAGCTTGCCGCGCACGAAGACACACTGTGTCACCGGGCTGGAAATTATCTACTTTCAGCGAGCCCACGTTGAGGTATTCCCCCCCACCACAGGAAGTATCAGCAACCTTTACGTGTTCTAAACTACGCTCGTAGTAAAATGAACAACTGTCCCCCTGCATATCGGGTTTCTTATACAGTGTGGCTCGCAGATCATCCGGGTTCACCGACCCCCCAGCCACCGAGATGATTGCACGGTTCAAGCCCCCGCCCTTGCTCCGCATGTGCATGCCGGGGACCAGAGCCGGTTCTCCGCTGAATGACTTGATTGAGAAGTTACCCGAATACTTACCGTAGAAGCACCTTTCTCGCTGCAGCGAGTTATCTGCGAAGCACAGCAAGGCGGTAGGCGGAAAACGCTGTATCAGTGCCGATGACGCCCTGTTGCCCCACCCTTTGCAGGATGTGTCATCCAGGCGCACACGGCTGGTGCCGCGAGGAATAGCAAAATCGCAACTGGCGCCGGTGAAGCTTTCACCTTCATAGAGTTGGATAGCAATCATATTCGGATCCGACCTGAGCGGCAGATCCATTTGCTCGGGTTTTACCACGCCGCTGCCAAGCAGCACCGGTTCCACCTTCAATGTCATAAATGACCAGTCAAACGTCAAGCGCAGGTACGATTGCCCCATCAGCGAACCGCTGTAGAATACCGGCACGCCTCCATACAGGACCCTGCCTTTTCCAAACATGAGGTGATCGTGACCGTTAAATATTGCAACGACCTTGTATTTTTTGACCATATCGGCAAACCAGCCATTGCGATGCAAACCCGTCGTCCAAACGTCCATCCGATGAAAGTTAATGATGATTTGCTCACCCCGCGCGCTGGCTGCCGCCAAATCCTGCTCAAGCCAGTTCATTGCTGAGGTTATGCTGAAATACACCTTATCTTTTCCAGTACCGGCCCCGCCTGTTGAAAAATTGACGGTGTAACTCGGTTCATTATTTAGTTGAACGATGTGAACACGACCCACCGTAACAGAGTAGGCGAGAGAACCTGTGGTTGTACTGGGCATACGCCACGTCCAATCAAACGCTGACTGCGGCCTGGCCGACATCGCTATTGGATATACCCAGGTGATCAGGTCACACACCGAATCGCGTGCGCAGCCATTATTAGCGCAATCGTTTACGTTGTTCGAGTAGTCATGATTGCCAAGGCCCGGCAACATCAGAGGACCAGCGATGCGCCCAGGTAAGTTCTGACGAAACACGGATCGGGTGATTTTTCTTTCGTTGCCATGACCGAACTCTGACATGTCGCCGTTGATGATCACCGGCACATAGTAGGGTTGATTTCGTTCAGCACGAATTGCTTTGAGCGTGGGCACAATTTTTTCGAGCCACTTGCTTTCCCCTACTCTTTCGTCCCAAGGTTGCCGTGATGCGATATAACGAAATGCCTGCGGGTCCGATGCGACGATCATTACCTGTTTGTTGCCGGGATATTCCACCAAGTTATTCCAACCTGGCTTTATATACTCTTCGAAACTTTCCGAGTCACTGGCACCGCAACCGAGCCTGGCTAATATTGCCGAAGTGTTATCACTATCGGCATAGGTAACTCCACTAAGCGCTAGCCAAAAAACACCAGCAAGCCACACAAACATACAAACAATGATCCTCCTTTTGCCCGACATTTTGAGACCTCCTGTTATTCACATTACCAATGTAAGTAGGCTTTAAAAGCTCTACAACTGGCAGAAATACCAGGTGATCGCTCAGCCCCTGACCCGGCTCGGTCAAGGTTGTTTCACTACCTTTACTCGGGCGGATGGGTGAATATTGCCCCAGGCACTGTTACGTCTGCTAAGGGGAACATCAATGAAATCAAGGGTATGGCTGGCATTGCTGGTTATCTGTGTTAACGCCCAAGCCGGCGAAGAAGAAAGCACCCCGTGCGACAACGTCGAGAGCGACCAGCAGACCTTCGCTTGCGCGGCATTCAACAAGCAGACCGCCGAGCGCGAGCTGAAATCGGCGTACGACGACCTGATCCAGCGCATTCGCGACCAATATGCTGACGAAGGCGACAAGGCCACTGCCCTGGTCGGGCGCATGGATGCCGCCGAGAAGCTGTGGGCGCAGCTGCGTGATGCCGACTGCAAGGTCGAGACCTATGCCGAGAAGCCAGGAAGCAAGGCGTTCCAGGCAGCTTGGGATACCTGTGTGGCACAGCGCAGTGATGACCGTTCGGAGTACCTGCAGTCCATTGGGCAGCAGTAAACCTGCTCCGGCCTCTTCGCGGGACAAGCCCGCTGCCACAGGTTTTTCATTGCTTCAAAGACTGTGGTATCCCTGTGGGAGCGGGCTTGCCCCGCGAAGAGGCCGATACAGGAAAGCATCAAACGACCCGGGCCAAGCGGTCCTCCCGCGGACACCGCTCGAACCGCACCCGGTAACAGCGGGTGAAATACGAAGCCGACTCGAACCCGCACGCCACCGCGACCTCCAGCACGCTCATGTCGGTCTGGCGCAACAACTGCCGCGCCTTGTCCAGCCGCAACCGCAGATAGAAGCCACTGGGCGTGTCGTCCAGATGCAAGCGGAACAGGCGCTCCAGCTGCCGTCGGGTCACCTGTATCGCATCGGCCAGCACTTGGGTATTGAGCGGCTGCTCGAGGTTGCGCTCCATCTCGCCGATCACCTTCACCAGCTTCTTGTTGCTGATGCCGTAACGGCTGGCGATCTGCATGCGCTGGTGGTCCTGTCGCGGGCGGATACGCCCGAGCACGAACTGCTCGGACACCTGCACCGCCAGCTCGCTGCCATGGGCCTGGCCGATCAGGTCGAGCATCAGGTCGATCGACGCGGTGCCACCGGCACAAGTGATGCGCCGGCGGTCGATTTCGAATAGCTCCTGGGTCACCTGCAAGCGTGGATAACGCTCCTTGAACGCGTCCAGCGCTTCCCAGTGCAGGGTGGCGCGGTAACCGTCGAGCAAACCGGCCTCGGCCAGCACCACCGGGCCGGTGTCGATACCACCGAGAATCACGCCTTCATGATCGAGCCGGCGCAGCACCTGCTGCAGCCTCGGGCCATAACAGGCCAGTGGCTCGAAGCCGGCGACGATCAGCAGCACCCCGCCCGCTTCGCCTTCCCCCAATGCGCCATCGGCATTCACCGACATGCCGTTGCTCGCGAGTACCGCACCGCCATCCAGGCTCAGCACACGCCAGCGATACGATGGCCCCTTGAAGCGGTTGGCCACGCGCAGTGGTTCCAGGGCACTGATGAACCCCATCGCCGAGAACCCCGGCAACAACAGGAAATGAATCAGTTGCGGCATTGCATGCTCCACGACAGAAGGTGGTCGCCTCCGTGCAAATCTTGGTCGCCAGGGTGCGATTTCCCACCCTGTCGCCAGCGTAGCTTATCCACACGGCCCGCAGAGGCCGCCCTCAATAACAATATGTACTGCCGATGGAGAGCCACCATGCACAGCTTGATCCGCCGCAGCCTGTTGACCCTTGCCCTGAGCAGCATCGCTTCCACCCCGCTTTTCGCCGCCGAGCCCGCAGCTTGCAAGAACGTACGCCTGGGCGTGGTCAACTGGACCGACGTCATCGCCACCAGCGCCATGGCCCAGGTGCTGCTCGACGGCCTGGGTTACCAGACCAAGCAGACCAGCGCCTCGCAGCAGATCATCTTCGCCGGTATCCGCGACAAGCGCCTGGACATGTTCCTGGGTTACTGGAACCCGATCATGACCCAGACCATCACCCCGTTCGTCGACGCCAACCAGGTCAAGGTCCTGGAAAAACCCAGCCTGGAAGACGCCCGCGCCACCCTCGCCGTGCCGAAATACCTGTATGACAAGGGCCTGAAGACCTTCGCCGACATCCACAAGTTCGAGAAAGAGCTGGGCGGCAAGATCTACGGCATCGAGCCCGGTTCCGGCGCCAACACCCAGATCAAGGCGATGATCACCAAGAACCAGTTCGACCTGGGCAAGTTCCAGCTGGTCGAGTCCAGCGAAGCGGGCATGCTCGCCGCCGTCGACCGCGCCGTGCGACGCAAGGAAGCCGTGGTGTTCTTCGGCTGGGCGCCGCACCCGATGAACGTGAACATCGACATGGCCTACCTGGGCGACAGCCAGGACGCCCTGGGGCCGGATGAAGGCCGTGCCACGGTGTGGACGGTAACCGCCCCGGACTACGCCGAACGCTGCCCCAACGCCCACCGCCTGCTGGCCAACCTGAACTTCAGCGCCGAGGACGAGAGCCGCATGATGCAGCCGCTGCTCGACCACAAGGATGCACTGGAATCGGCCCGCCAGTGGCTCAAGGACCACCCCGACGACAAAGCCCGCTGGCTTGAGGGTGTGACCACCTTCGATGGCAAGCCTGCCGCCGACAACCTCAAGCTCACCGCCAACTGACAGGGCCTCTTCGCCTGTAGGAGCGGCCTTGTGTCGCGAAAGGGCTGCGCCAGCAGCCCCAGGTTTTTTGCGCCCTGCTGAAAGCCGGGGGCCGCTTCGCGGCCCTTTCGCGACACACGGCCGCTCCTACAAGTGAAAGGGCCAGCAAAGACAACCCAAGGAACCTCGCCATGAACCACGACGTCATCATCACCTGCGCCCTCACCGGCGCTGGCGACACGGTCGCCAAGAGCCACCTGGTCCCGGTCACCCCGAAACAGATCGCCGAATCCGCCGTGGAAGCCGCCAAGGCCGGCGCCACCGTGGTCCACTGCCACGTCCGCGATCCACAGACCGGCCGTTTCAGCCGCGACGTGGCGCTTTACCGCGAAGTCATGGAGCGCATCCGCGAGGCCGACGTCGACATCATCGTCAACCTCACCGCCGGCATGGGCGGCGACCTGGAAATCGGCCCGGGTGAGTCGCCAATGGAGTTCGGCCCCGGCACCGACCTGATCGGCCCGCTGGAGCGTCTGGCCCACGTCGAAGCACTGCTGCCGGAAATCTGCACCCTCGACTGCGGCACCCTCAACTTCGGCGACGGCAACGCCATCTACGTCTCCACCCCTGCGCAGCTGCGCGCTGGTGCCAAGCGCATCACCGAGCTGGGCGTGAAAGCCGAGCTGGAAATTTTCGACACCGGCCACCTGTGGTTCGCCAAGCAGATGATCAAAGAAGGCCTGCTCGAAGACCCGCTGTTCCAGCTGTGCCTGGGCATCCCGTGGGGCGCACCGGCTGATACCACCACAATGAAGGCCATGGTCGACAACCTGCCGGCCAACGTCACCTGGGCCGGCTTCGGCATCGGCCGCATGCAGATGCCGATGGCGGCGCAAGCCGTGCTGCTCGGCGGCAACGTGCGGGTCGGCCTGGAAGACAACCTGTACCTGGACCGTGGCGTGCTGGCCAGCAACGGCCAGCTGGTGGAGCGCGCCGCCGAGATCATCACCCGCATGGGTGGCCGCGTGCTCAGCCCGGCAGAAGGCCGGGAAAAAATGAACCTCAAGCGCCGCTGATTCCCTTCAGGAGACCGATATGCCCTTCATCACCAAGATCAAGACCTTCGCCGCCCTGGGTAGCGGCGTGATCGGCAGCGGCTGGGTCGCTCGCGCCCTGGCCCACGGCCTGGACGTGGTCGCCTGGGACCCTGCCCCCGGCGCCGAGCAAGCCCTGCGCAAGCGCATCGCCAACGCCTGGCCGGCACTGGAGAAACAAGGCCTGGCACCAGGCGCCTCGCAGGACCGGCTGAAATGCGTGGCCACCATCGAGGAATGCGTGCGCGACGCCGACTTCATCCAGGAAAGCGCACCCGAGCGCCTGGACCTCAAGCTCGACCTGCACGCGAAGATCAGCGCCGCCGCCAAGCCCGAAGCGATCATCGGCTCCAGCACTTCAGGGTTGCTGCCCAGCGAGTTCTACGAGTCGTCCACTCACCCTGAGCGTTGCGTGGTCGGCCACCCGTTCAACCCGGTTTACCTGCTGCCGCTGGTCGAGATCGTCGGCGGTAAGCGCACGGCCCCAGAGGCCATCGAAGCCGCCAAGAGCATCTACACCGCCCTCGGCATGCGCCCGCTGCATGTGCGCAAGGAAGTCCCCGGTTTTATCGCCGACCGCCTGCTCGAAGCGCTGTGGCGCGAGGCCCTGCACCTGGTCAACGATGGCGTGGCCAGCACCGGTGAAATCGACGACGCGATCCGTTTCGGCGCCGGCCTGCGCTGGTCGTTCATGGGCACCTTCCTCACCTACACCCTGGCCGGTGGCGATGCCGGCATGCGCCACTTCATGGCCCAGTTCGGCCCGGCGCTGAAACTGCCCTGGACCTACCTGCCAGCACCGGAGCTGACCGACAAGCTGATCGACGACGTGGTCGAAGGCACTTCGGAACAGTTGGGCGAGCGCAGCATCGCCGCGCTGGAGCGCTACCGTGATGACACGCTGCTGGCCGTGCTGGACGCGGTGAAGACCAGCAAGGCCAAGCACGGCATGGCCTTTGGCGACTGAGGAGCAGACGATGCCCGCACTGATCACCTACCGCACCCCAGTCCAGGAGGACTGGGTCGACTACAACGGGCATCTGCGCGATGCCTTTTACCTGCTGATCTTCAGCTACGCCACCGATGCGCTGATGGAGCGCATCGGCCTGGACGCCGACAGCCGCGGGCAGAGCGGCAACTCACTGTTCACCCTGGAAGCGCACATCAACTACCTGCACGAGGTGAAGCTGGGGACTGAGGTGTGGGTGCAGACGCAGATCATCGGCTTTGATCGCAAGCGCCTGCATGTCTATCACAGCCTGCATAGGGCCGGGTTCGACGAGGTGCTGGCGGCGAGTGAGCAGATGCTGTTGCATGTGGACCTGGCCGGGCCGAAGTCGGCGCCTTTCAGTGAACAGAGTGCGGCATTGCTGCAAAGCCTGGTGGACAGCCAACGCGACCTGCCGACCGCGGAATTCGTCGGCCGTGTCCTGCAACTACCCCGTTGAGCACGCAAAAAATAACCCCGGAAAGCCGTGAGCATCCGGGGCCAAGAGCGAGCAACATCCACTGTGCATGAGTGAGGGTGACCAAACCCTCGTGGACCGTGAATGGGTGCAGTCTGCTGGCTTCCCGGCGCCAGTAATTAGCCGGGAGCGACCTGTTCTTAGCCAAACCAGCCATGGCGACATTCTGCCCTTGCGGGCGTGTCGCTGCAGACACAGAATCGGTCGTAAATCACAGCAGCACTCTCTTCGCGATAAAAGGGACAACAGCCATGATGCATGCGGATTTGATAGACCAGGACGACCTGGCAGGCCACCTGCGCGCGCGCGGGTTCGACATTCCCGCCGGGGCCAGTGCCGAGCAGGCCTGCGAAGCGGTGGTACGCGGGCTGACCGAGCCTAACGCACGGGCGCTGAAGGGGATGGTGGAGCAGATGTACACCGGTAGCGCGACGATTCTGCCGGCGGTGCGCCAGGCCATCGACAAGCAGCTGTTGCCAGCACTGGCCCAGTTCAACAAACGCGCCTGATCGCGTTTTCCTGTACCGGCCTCTTCGCGGCTAAAGCCGCTCCTACAGGTATTGCACCGAGCTCGAAAGCGGTGCAGTACCTGTAGGAGCGGCTTTAGCCGCGAAGCAGGCGACTCGGTGTCAGAGCCTTACGCTGGCAAACGTCGACTCATTGCGCGCCTGGCTCAGGGCAGCCATCGGCCCGCTGTGCGGCGACAGGGTCATGGCCTGCGGGATCGGCATCATCGCCACCTGCTGCGCAGTGTTGGAGCCGACGCGCTCGTCACGCGGCGGAATGCCGAAGTACTCGCGGTAGCACTTGGAGAAGTGCGGTGTGGAGACGAAACCGCACACCGAGGCCACTTCGATGATCGACATCGGCGTCTGCTTGAGCAGCTGCCGTGCACGGATCAGGCGCAGCTTCAGGTAGTAGCGCGACGGCGAGCAATGCAGGTACTTCTGGAACAGCCGTTCGAGCTGGCGACGCGACACCGACACATACACGGCCAGTTCGTCGAGGTCGATCGGCTCTTCGAGGTTGGCCTCCATCAGCGCGACAATTTCCTGCAGCTTCGGCTGGTTGGTGCCGAGCATGTGCTTGAGCGGTACACGCTGGTGGTCCTGTTCGTTGCGGATGCGCTCGTAGACGAACATCTCGGAGATCGCCGCCGACAGCTCGCGGCCGTGGTCGCGGCTGATCAGGTGCAGCATCATGTCCAGCGGCGCGGTGCCGCCGGAGCTGGTGAAGCGGTTGCGGTCGAGGGTGAACAGGCGGGTGCTCATGTTGACCCGCGGGAAGGCCTCCTGCATGGCTGCCAGGCATTCCCAGTGCACGCTGCAATCGAAGCCATCGAGCAGGCCCGCGCAAGCCAGGGCCCAGCTGCCGGTGCACACCGCACCGAGGCGGCGCGACTGGCGCGCCTGGGCCTGCAGCCAGGTGACATGCTCACGGGTGACGGTGCGCTGGATGCCGACGCCACCGCAGACGATCACGGTGTCGATCGGTGGTGCGCTGTGCATCGCGGCATCGGGGGTGATCTGCAGGCCGTCGCTGGCCCACACCTGGCCGCCATCGACGGTCAGTGTGTGCCAGCGGTACAGCTCGCGGCCGGACAGCTGGTTGGCCATGCGCAGCGGCTCGACCGCCGATGCCAGGGAAATCAGGGTGAAATTGTCCAATAGAAGAAACCCGATGGACTGGGGTGCTGTGCGGTTCTGGGTTGGGTTCCCGGAGGTGTACGACGTCATCGCGATTTCTCCTCACACAAATGCAGGGTGTGCCTCAGGCGGGCACTGATTTCTTGTTATGGCCCCGGTTTCGTGTGCAGGGGCTTGTTGCCAATCTCAACGCAAAGGCCGTGCCTGAAATTGAACGGCCATCCGAAAAAACCTGAAAACGACGCCTTCATTCGGCAAATCAGGCACTTCGAGCGAGTTGGCAATGCTTCGCAAACCGCCGTGCTAGCGCCTTGCGTGTAACGACTGAGCAATTTGGTGACACGCGCAGTGTAAGTTGCCCAGAAACGACACTCTTGAGTGTCACCGACAATGCCCACTCTGATAGCGACATCCGACGATCGGTATGCACCAATCAAGTGCGCCGCGACCCGTGCAGGAGCGGCCTTGTGTCGCGAAAGGGCCGCAACGGGGCCCCAGGATTTATGCTGTGATGCAAAAATCGCCGGGGCCGCGTTGCGGCCCTTTCGCGACACAAGGCCGCTCCTACAAGAATCTGCGAGAAGCAGAAACCCTCAGCACTCGATGGCGCTGACCGCCAGGCCACCGCGCGAGGTTTCTTTATATTTGTCGTGCATGTCGGCCCCGGTGTCGCGCATGGTGCGGATCACCTGGTCGAGGGAGATGAAGTGCTCGCCGTCGCCGCGCAGGGACATCTGCACGGCATTGATCGCCTTCACCGCAGCAATTGCGTTGCGCTCGATGCATGGCACCTGCACCAGGCCGCCGACCGGGTCGCAGGTCAGGCCGAGGTTGTGCTCCAGGGCGATCTCGGCGGCGTTCTCCACCTGTGGCGGGGTTGCTCCCAGCACTTCGGCAAGGCCGGCAGCAGCCATGGCACAGGCCGAGCCGACCTCACCCTGGCAACCGACTTCGGCACCGGAAATCGACGCGTTCTTCTTGCACAGGATGCCCACGGCGGCGGCGCCGAGGAAGAAGTCCACCACGCTCGACTCGTCCACTGCATCGCTGAAGCGCATGTAGTAGTGCAGCACCGCCGGGATGATGCCGGCCGCGCCGTTGGTGGGCGCGGTGACCATGCGCCCGCCGGCGGCGTTCTCTTCATTGACCGCCAGAGCGAACAGGTTGACCCACTCCATGGCGCTCATGGTCGAGCCGATCACGTTGGGCTTGCCGATTTCCTGCAGGCTGCGGTGCAGCTTGGCGGCGCGACGGCGCACGTTCAGCCCGCCAGGTAGCGTGCCTTCGTATTTCAGGCCGTTGTTGACGCACTCCTGCATGGCCTCCCAGAGCTTGTGCAGGCCAGCGCGGATCTCCTCCTCGCTACGCCAGACCTTCTCGTTGGCCATCATCAATTGCGACACGCTGAGGTCGTTTTGCTTGCACAGGCGCAGCAGTTCGGCGGCGCTGTTGAAATCGTACGGCAGCACCGTCTGGTCGGCATCCAGCACGCCGCTGGCGGCCTGGGCAGCGTCGACCACGAAGCCGCCACCGACCGAGTAATAGGTGTCGCGGTGCAGCTCGCCCTGGGCGCCTTCGGCGATCAGGGTCATGGCATTGGGGTGGTACGGCAGGTTCTCGTCCAGCAGCAGCATGTCGCGGGCCCAGACGAACTCGATGGGCAGGCGGTTATCCAGCTTCAGGGTGTTGGTTTCGCGCAGGTCAGCGATCCGCGGGACGATCTGGGTCGGGTCGATGGCGTCCGGCCATTCACCCATCAGGCCCATGATGGTGGCGTTGTCGGTGCCGTGGCCGATGCCGGTGGCCGACAGCGAGCCGTACAGCCGCACTTCGATCCTTTGCACCTGTTCCAGCTCGCCGCGCTCACGCAGGCCCTGGACGAACAAGGCGCCAGCACGCATGGGGCCGACGGTGTGGGAGCTGGAGGGCCCGACACCAATCTTGAACAGGTCGAACACGCTGATGGCCATTGTCGAATCACCTCTTGCTGGGCTTGTCTCTGCGCGCCATGCGCAGGGCGGGGCAACTGCTAGGCTGAAGCTGCGAGCCGCCACGAATGCACGCATCATCGGGCTTTTGCCTACCCCCTCGCCGTCTGCAACCGACGTACTTTTGTCCAGCAGCGCCGCAGCCTTTTCGGCTACCTGCGCGCCGCTTTCGAGCGGCGTGGTGACGCAAAAATGCGGCTACAGGGGTGGAAAAACTCATAAACGACATCGCCCGTACTGGATGCGACCCGTTCCGTACTGGTTACGACCCCACCAGTAGGCGATTGCCCGGCGCTGGAGGATTATCGAAAGCGACTCGTAAAGCACGGCCACGCAACCTGCCCTCTGCAGGCCTGGTCGACCGGACCCTGAGAAAGCCCGGCGACCCATGCGAACCCGAAGACAAAATCACAGGAGTCCATCCATGAAAGGTTCACCCTCGCTGTTGCTGGTCGCGATGCTGTCCGCGCCTCTGCTGGCCCAGGCCGCCGAGCCTGAGCAGTGCCAGACGGTACGCTTCTCCGATGTCGGCTGGACCGACATCACCGTGACCACGGCGACCACCAGCGTTGTGCTCGAAGCACTGGGTTACAAGACCCACACCACCATGATCTCGGTACCGGTGACCTACAAGTCGCTGGCCACCGGCAAGGACCTGGACGTGTTTCTCGGCAACTGGATGCCGACCATGGAGAACGACATCAAGCAGTACCGCGACGCCGGCACGGTGGATACCGTGCGCCCCAACCTGGAGAACGCCAAGTACACCCTGGCGGTGCCCCAGGCGCTGTATGACAAGGGGCTCAAGGATTTCAGCGACATTCCCAAGTTCAAGAAGGAACTGGACGGCAAGATCTACGGCATCGAGCCCGGCAACGATGGCAACCGCACCATCCAGAGCATGATCGACAAGAACGCCTTCGGCCTCAAGGACGCCGGTTTCAAGATCGTGCAGTCGAGCGAGGCCGGCATGCTGTCGCAGGTCGACCGCGCGCAGAAGCGTGGCGAGGCGGTGGTGTTCCTGGGCTGGGAACCACACCCGATGAACACCCGCTTCAAGATGCAGTACCTGACCGGCGGGGACGAGTTCTTCGGCCCCGAGTTCGGCAAGGCCACCGTGCTGACCAACACGCGCAAGGACTATGTGCAGGAATGCAGCAACGTCGGCCAGCTCCTGAAGAACCTGTCGTTCGAGCTCAAGGATGAAAGCACCATGATGGGCTATGTCCTGGACGACAAGATGAAGCCCGAGGCGGCCGCCAAGAAGTGGCTCAAGGACAACCCTGGCAAGCTGGATACCTGGCTGGCGGGCGTCACCACCGTGGATGGCAAACCCGGCCTTGAGGCGGCCAAGGCCAAGCTCGCTCAATAACGCAATACGTCGTAGCGCTACCTCGGGGCGGGACCGTGCCCGCCCCGGACTGATTTCAATCTTTGCAGGTGGAAGCTCGCTATCATGCTTATCGATCAGAAAATACCCCTGGGTCAGTACATCGCGTCGTTCGTCGAATGGCTGACCCAGAATGGCGCGAACTACTTCGACGCCATTGCCCGAGGCCTGGAGTTCATGATCCATGGCGTCACCAGTACCCTGACCTTCTTCAACCCGTTCGTGCTCATCGCCCTGTTCGCCGCCCTGGCGCATTTCATCCAGCGCAAGTGGGCGCTTACCGCATTCGTCGCCCTCTCCTTCCTGCTGATCCTCAACCTGGGGTACTGGCAGGAAACCATGGAGACCCTGGCCCAGGTGACCTTCGCCACCGTGGTCTGCGTGGCCATCGGCGTGCCGCTGGGCATCGTCGCCGCGCACAAGCCGATGTTCTACACCGCCATGCGCCCGGTGCTCGACCTGATGCAGACCGTGCCGACCTTCGTCTACCTGATCCCGACCCTGACCCTGTTCGGCCTGGGCGTGGTGCCGGGGCTGATCTCGACGGTGGTGTTCGCCATCGCCGCGCCGATCCGCCTGACCTACCTGGGCATCTGCGACGTGCCGCAGGAGCTGATGGACGCCGGCAAGGCGTTTGGCTGCTCGCGCCGCCAGCTGCTCACCCGTATCGAACTGCCGCACGCGATGCCAAGCATCGCCGCCGGCGTCACCCAGTGCATCATGCTGTCGCTGTCGATGGTGGTGATTGCCGCCCTGGTGGGCGCCGATGGCCTGGGCAAACCTGTGGTCAACGCACTGAACACCGCCGATATCTCCCTGGGCTTCGAAGCGGGCCTGGCGATCGTGCTGCTGGCGATCATGCTCGACCGTATCTGCAAGCAACCGGAACTGCCGGTAAGGGGTGAGGCATGAGCATCATTCGATTCGAAGACGTCGACGTCATCTTCTCCAACAAGCCGCGCGAAGCACTGGCGCTGCTGGACAAGGGCCAGACCCGCGAGCAGATCCTCAAGCAGACCGGCCTGGTGGTCGGTGTGGAAAAGGCCAACCTGGATATCAACAAAGGCGAGATCTGCGTGCTGATGGGCCTGTCCGGCTCGGGCAAGTCGAGCCTGCTGCGCTGCATCAACGGCCTCAACACCGTGAGCCGCGGCAAGCTGTTCGTCGAGCATGAAGGCAAGCACATCGACATTGCCCACTGCACCCCGGCAGAGCTGAAGATGATGCGCACCAAGCGCATCGCCATGGTGTTCCAGAAGTTCGCCCTGATGCCGTGGCTGACGGTGCGCGAGAACATCAGCTTCGGCCTGGAAATGCAGGGCCGCCCGGAAAAGGAACGGCGCAAGCTGGTCGACGAGAAGCTCGAGCTGGTCGGCCTGACCCAATGGCGCAACAAGAAGCCGGACGAACTCTCCGGCGGCATGCAGCAGCGTGTAGGCCTGGCCCGGGCGCTGGCGATGGACGCCGACATCCTGTTGATGGACGAACCGTTCTCGGCCCTCGACCCGCTGATCCGCCAGGGCCTGCAAGACGAGTTGCTGGGCCTGCAGGCCAAGCTGAGCAAGACCATCGTGTTCGTCAGCCACGACCTCGACGAGGCCCTGAAGCTGGGCAGCCGCATCGCCATCATGAAAGATGGGCGGATCATCCAGTACAGCAAGCCGGAAGAGATCGTGCTGAACCCGGCCGACGAGTACGTGCGTACCTTCGTCGCCCACACCAACCCGCTGAACGTGCTGTGCGGCCGCAGCCTGATGCGCAGCCTGGACAACTGCAAACGGGTCAATGGCTCGGTGTGCCTGGACCCGGGTGGCGATTCGTGGCTGGACCTGGGTGAAGGGAATTCGATCAAGCGCGCTCGCCAGGGGCAGAACGGGCTGGACATGCAGAACTGGGCGCCTGGGCAGGCTGTGGAAGGGCTGGGGCGCAAACCGACGCTGGTGCATGCCGACATTGGCATGCGTGAGGCGCTGCAGATTCGTTACCAGACGGGCAACAAGCTGGTGCTGCAGGAGAATGACAAGGTGGTGGGGATTCTTGGGGATACCGAGCTCTACCACGCCTTGCTCGGCAAGACCCACGGTTGATGCCTTTGGGGCCGCGTTGCGGCCCTTTCGCGACACAAGGCCGCTCCTACAGGGGAATGCGTAATCCTGTAGGAGCGGCCTTGTGTCGCGAAAGGAGGGCAAAGCCCTCCCAGCATTCGATCAGCGAACGACGATCCCGCGCGAAGCCATGTAGGCCTTGGCCTCCGGCACCGTGTATTCGCCAAAGTGGAAGATGCTGGCCGCCAGCACCGCGCTGGCATGCCCTTCCAGAATACCGTCGGCCAGGTGCTGCAGGTTACCCACGCCACCCGAAGCGATCACCGGAATCCCCAGCGCATCGCTGATGGCACGGGTCACACCCAGGTCGAAACCGTTCTTCATGCCGTCCTGGTCCATGCTGGTCAGCAGGATCTCGCCGGCACCCAGGCCTTCCATCTTCTTCGCCCACTCAACCGCATCCAGCCCGGTCGGCTTGCGCCCGCCGTGGGTGAAGATCTCCCAGCGCGGCGCTTCGCCTGGCCCGGAGACCTTCTTGGCGTCGATGGCGACGACGATGCATTGCGAACCGAAACGGTCCGCAGCCTCGCCGACAAATTCCGGGTTGAACACCGCGGCAGTGTTGATCGAGACCTTGTCGGCACCGGCGTTGAGCAGGTTGCGGATGTCCTGCACGGTGCGCACGCCACCGCCCACGGTCAGCGGGATGAACACCTGGCTGGCCATGCGCTCGACGGTATGCAGGGTGGTGTCGCGGCCGTCGACGCTGGCGGTGATGTCGAGGAAGGTGATTTCGTCGGCACCCTGCTCGTTGTAGCGACGGGCGATTTCCACCGGGTCGCCGGCATCACGGATGTTCTCGAACTTGACGCCCTTGACCACACGGCCGTTGTCCACGTCCAGGCAAGGGATGATGCGCTTGGCCAGTGCCATGGTTCAGTCCTCAGCCTTGGTAGTTGTCGCAGAAGGCCTGGGCCTCGGCGACATCGAGGGTGCCTTCGTAGATGGCACGGCCGGTGATGGCACCGATGATGCCCGGGGCCTTGGCATCCAGCAGGGCCTTGATGTCACCCAGGTTGTGGATACCGCCCGAAGCGATCACCGGGATACGCGTGGCTTCTGCCAGCGCCTTGGTGAACGGTACGTTGCAGCCCTGCATCATGCCGTCCTTGGCGATGTCGGTGTAGACGATCGCCGAAACGCCATCGGCCTCGAAACGCTTGGCCAGGTCGATGACCTGCACCGAGCTCACTTCCGCCCAGCCGTCGGTGGCGACGAAGCCGTCCTTGGCGTCCAGGCCAACGATGACCTTGCCAGGGAACGCCTTGCACGCTTCGGCAACGAACTCAGGCTGCTTGACCGCCTTGGTGCCGATGATCACGTAACTGACGCCAGCCTTGACGTAGTGCTCGATGGTTTCCAGCGAGCGGATGCCGCCACCGATCTGGATCGGCAGGTTCGGGTAGCGCTTGGCGATGGCGGTGACCACTTCACCGTTGACCGGCTGGCCTTCGAAGGCGCCGTTGAGGTCGACCAGGTGCAGGCGGCGGCAGCCACCCTCGACCCACTTGGCGGCCATGCTCACCGGGTCGTCGGAGAATACCGTGGAGTCTTCCATGCGGCCCTGGCGCAGGCGCACGCAGGCACCGTCCTTCAGATCGATAGCGGGGATAATCAGCATCTTGGGAACCTGTCTGTTCTTGGGGGTTCAGGGCTTTTCGAGTGCCCACAGATCGCTTTCGATGCTCTCGAACCGCTCCTTGAGGTGCAGCTGAACATCGGCAATCGCCCTGTTGTAGTAATGGGGTGCTATTTCTTTGCTGAACAGCTCGAGGACCTCGGCCACCTCGAACGACCCGAGCCGCAGCTCGAAGCGGTCTTCGAGAAAACGCTTGAGCGTGTCGAGCGCCGCGCGTTCCTCTTCGGGGGCCAGGGTGATGACCGGGGCCTTGGTCTTCGAACGGCTCATTTACCAGCGCCCGTCCCAGGCGACGAAGTTCTGCAGCAGCTGCAGGCCATGGGTATGGCTCTTCTCCGGGTGGAACTGCACGGCAAAGCGCGAGCCATCGGCCAGCGCGGCAGCGAAGTCGACGCCATAGTGGCCGCGGCCGACCACCTGGCCAGGCTTGCCGGCATTGATGTAGTAGCTGTGCACGAAGTAGAAGCGCGCACGGTCGGGAATGTCGTGCCACAGCGGGTGGTCGATGGTCTGGCTGACTTCGTTCCAGCCCATGTGCGGCACCTTCAGGTGCTCGCCGTCTTCTTTCAGGTCTTTGCCGAAGAAGCGCACCTGGCCAGGGAACAGGCCGATGCAGTCGACACCGTCGTTCTCCTCGCTGTGGTCGAGCAGCGCCTGCATGCCGACGCAGATGCCGAGGAACGGGCGGTCCTGGCTCACTTCGCGGACCAGGCTGTCGAAGCCCAGGCGGCGGATTTCGGCCATGCAGTCGCGGATCGCGCCCACACCCGGGAACACCACGCGGTCAGCCTCGCGGATCACCGCGGCGTCGCTGGTGACCAGCACCTTGCCGGCGCCGACGTGCTCGAGCGCCTTGGCCACCGAGTGCAGGTTGCCCATGCCATAGTCGATTACGGCTACCGTCTGCATTTACAGGCACCCTTTGGTCGACGGCATCTGCCCGGCCATGCGCTCGTCGAGGGTCACCGCCATGCGCAGGGCGCGGCCGAAAGCCTTGAACACGGTTTCGATCTGGTGGTGGGTGTTGTGGCCACGCAGGTTGTCGATGTGCAGGGTCACCAGGGCGTGGTTGACGAAGCCCTGGAAGAATTCCTGGAACAGGTCGACATCGAAGCCGCCCACGCTGGCGCGGGTGTAGGGCACATGCATCTGCAGGCCTGGGCGGCCGGAGAAGTCGATGACCACGCGCGACAGCGCTTCGTCCAGCGGTACATAGGCATGGCCGTAGCGGAAGATGCCTTTCTTGTCGCCGATGGCCTGGGCGAATGCCATGCCCAGGGTGATACCGACGTCTTCGACGGTATGGTGATCGTCGATATGCAGGTCACCCTTGCACTCGATATCCAGATCGATCAGCCCATGACGGGCGATCTGGTCCAGCATGTGTTCAAGGAAAGGCACACCGATATCGAATCGGGCCTTGCCACTGCCATCGAGGTTGATCGAGCACTTGACCTGGGTTTCCAGGGTATTGCGCTCGACGGAAGCCTTACGTTCGACCATCACCAGCTCCGCAAAATCATTGGGCGAAAAGGGCTCCATTATAGGCCCAGAACGCGCCGGCTTGAAACGCGGATGACATATGGCATGGCAAGGAATTGCGGGGCCGGACGGCCCTACAGGTCTATACAACCAGGTCATGGGGGCTGCCAGGCAACCCCCACACGGCTACATCAATGGAACAGTACAGCAGTCTTCTGCAGGGTGATCCACACCCCCCAAGCCAGCGGCACGACCACCACGGCCCAGGCCAGCAGCACCAGCGGCAGGCTGCCCGGCGCGGCGTGCCACTCCAGCGAACGCGCACCGTCAGCACCTTTGTCGTGGCTCAGCGCACGTTCGGCGGCCAGCTCGGCATCGCTCATGAAGTGCTTGTCGGCGACCGGGCGGATCAGCAGGTTGCAGATAAAGCCCAGCACCAGCAGGCCGGCGAGAATGTACAGGGTCATGTCGTAGGCCGCTGCACGTTCCACACCCGCCGCCAGCTGGTACTCGCGCAGGTAGGTGATCAGCACCGGGCCCAGCACGCCGGCTGCAGCCCAGGCAGTCAACAGGCGACCGTGGATGGCGCCGACCATCTGCGTGCCGAACAGGTCGGCCAGGTAGGCCGGCACGGTCGCGAAGCCACCGCCGTACATCGACAGGATGATGCAGAACGCCGCCACGAACAGTGCCACGTTGCCCAGGTGGCCCATGTTCGGCACCAGGCTGTAGAGGCCGACGCCCAGGGCGAAGAAGGCAAAGTAGGTGTTCTTGCGGCCGATGTAGTCGGAGAACGACGCCCAGAAGAACCGGCCACCGATGTTGAACAGGCTCAGCAGGCCGGTGAAGCCGGCGGCGATGGCGGCGATCTGCGCCAGCTGCGCGGCGTTCAGCTCGCTGAAGCTCAGTTCGTTGCCCAGCAGCTTGCCGGCGAACACTTCCTGCAGCAGTGGCGACGCCATGCCAAGGATGCCGATACCGGCCGAAACGTTCAGGCACAGCACCAGCCATACCAGGGCGAACTGGGGGGTTTTCCAGGCGACGCTGACATGCACGTGGCGGTCGGTGACCATGCCATTGCCGGCCTTTTTCACCGGGGCAGTCCAGCCTTCAGGTTTCCAGCCGGTCGGCGGTACGCGATAAGCCAGGGCGCCGGCGGTCATGAACACGAAGTAGATCGCGGCCATGGCGACAAAGCTTTGCCACACACCCACTTCATGTTCGTTGCCGAAGTGCCCCATCAGCGCGGTAGCCAGCGGTGCGCCGACCATGGCGCCACCACCGAAGCCCATGATCGCCATGCCGGTAGCCATGCCGCGCTTGTCCGGGAACCACTTGATCAGGGTCGAGACCGGCGAAATGTAGCCCAGGCCCAGGCCGATACCGCCGATCACACCGGAACCCAGCCACATCAGCCACAGCTGGTGGGTCTTCACGCCGATCGCCGAGATCAGCATGCCGCCACACCAGCACAGCGCCGAAACCAGGCCGGCCTTGCGCGGGCCGGCGTGCTCCAGCCAGCCGCCGAGCACTGCGGCCGAGCAGCCGAGGAAGACGAAGAACAGGGTGTAGATCCAGCTCAGCATCGAGATCGGCCAGTCGCATTCGGCGCTGAACATACGGGCGATGAAGCCCATGTCGGCCGAACAGGCAACCGGCGCGGTGATGCCGATGGCTTGCGACAGTGGCAGCCAGAACACCGAGAAGCCATAGGCCATGCCGATGCACAGGTGAATGGCCAAGGCGGCTGGCGGCACCAGCCAGCGGTTGAAGCCCGGGCGGGCGATGATGCGCTCCTTCGACAGGAAGCTCGGCGCGCTGGCCAGCCCCCCCGCCGTGATGGTACTGCTCATGGATTCAATCCTTTTGTAGGTAGACAGTGCTGGCGGATGGCGTCCCGGGCTCTTGTTCTCGCACGCAGGGCGAACGGGCCTTTTCCCTGGGTAACGGCCCGCGACAATGGGTCGCGGCCGCTCCGCAAAGCGGCACAAGGGTACCAGTTCGCAGATGACATGAAAGCAATCTGATATCGTTATTTTTCGCGTTGCTGAATCGGTATTTCGGCACCGGCCTCTTCGCAGGCAAACCCGCTCCCACAGGTACTGCACAGTTCTCGAAACCTGTGATGACCCTGTGGGAGCGGGCTTGCCCGCGAAGAATCCAGCACCGAAGGAACTGTCAAAACCACAATTGTCGAACCCCCAAATCACCAGATTCGCCCTGCATCGCTAGTCGAATACGCAGGCCCCACCTCTGCGGCGCTATACTCAGCCGTTCGGAATTCACACTACGGACTACAAGGACTCGCCCATGAAAGCGTTCGGCAAAATCCTGGGACTTGGGCTTCTCGGGTTGCTGCTGATCATCGTGGCGCTGGGCTTCGCCCTGACCCACCTCTTCGATCCCAACGACTACAAAGACGAGATCCGCCAGTTGGCGCGCGACAAGGCCCACGTCGAGCTGACCCTCAACGGCGACATCGGCTGGAGCCTGTTTCCCTGGCTGGGCCTGGAGCTGCACGAAGCCAGCATCGCCACCCTGACCAAACCCAAGGAACCGTTCGCCGACCTGCAGATGCTCGGCCTCTCCGTGCGCGTGCTGCCACTGCTGCGCCGCGAAGTGCAGATGAGCGATGTACGCGTCGAAGGCCTCAACCTGACCCTGGCGCGTGACGAAAACGGCCACGGCAACTGGGAGGACATCGGCAAGCCGCTACCGGCTGCAACCGACGGCACTGCCAACGCCCCCACCCAGGCACCTGCCGAGCAGCCCGCCAAACCTGCCGAAAGCAGCAGTGAGCGCGCGGTGAAGCTCGACATCGACAGCCTCACCGTGAACAACGCCCGGGTCTACTACAGCGATGCCAAGAGCGGCCAGAGCTACAGCGCCGAAAGCATCCAGCTGAGCACCGGCCCGGTCCACGAAGGCACCAACATCGCCGTCAAGGCCAGCGCCTTCCTCAGCGCCAGCCAGCCGGCCATCAAGGCCCGCACGGAACTGGCCGGCGAACTGCGCTTCGACCGCAAGCTCAAGCGCTACAACTTCGAAGACCTGCGCCTGACCGGCGAAACCTCGGGCGAGCCTACCGGTGGCAAGACCGTCACTTTTGGCGCCCAAGGCCAGCTGCTGGTCGACATGGGCGCCAACGTTGCCTCGTGGAACGGCCTGAAAGTTTCGGCCAACCAGCTGCGCGCCCTCGGCGAACTGAACCTGCGTGACCTGGACAAGACCCCACAACTGAGTGGCGGCCTGTCCATCGCCCAGTTCAACCTGCGCACCTTCCTCGACGGCATCGGCCACCCGCTGCCCGACACCACCGACCCGGCCGCGTTCGGCAAGCTGGAGCTGGTGACCCGCCTGCAAGGCACACCGACCAGCCTGACCCTGGCCGACCTGGCCGTGAAACTGGACGACAGCACCTTCACCGGCCGCGTGGCCATCGAAGACTTCGCCAGGCAGGCCCTGCGCCTGCAGCTCAAAGGCGACAAGTTCGACGCCGATCGCTACATGCCGGCCAAGAGCGAAGCGGCCAAGGGTGCCACTGCCGCACGCCAGGCCGAGGTCCAGCAACAGGAATCCACCGCCGTGGCCGCAGCCGGTAGCTCGCCGCTGCCCAACGCCCCGACTCAGGTAGCCTGGAGCGACGACAAGCTGTTGCCGGTCGACCGCCTGCGCGCGCTAGACCTGCAGGCCGACCTGGCCTTCGGCTCGCTGACCCTGGACAAGCTGCCGATCAGCGATGCTCAGCTGCAGGCCACTGGCCAGGGTGGCCTGCTGACCTTGCAGGCCCTGCGTGGTGGCCTCTACAACGGCACCTTCGAAGCCAAGGGCAACCTCGACGTGCGCCCTGCCGTGCCGCAGCTCGGTATCAACACCAGGATCAACCGGGTACCGGTCGAGCACTTCATCAAGGCCGAAGGCAAGGAGCAGACGCCACCGGTCAAAGGCCTGCTGACCCTGACCAGTGATCTGACCGCCACCGGTAACAGCCAGAAGGCACTGGTCGATACCCTCAATGGCAGCGCAAACTTCGCCATCAATGACGGCGTGCTGGTCAACGCCAACCTTGAACAGCAACTCTGCCAGGCCATCGCCACCCTCAACCGCAAGCCCCTTAGCGGTGAACCGCGCGGCAAGGACACCCCATTCGAAGAACTGCGCGGCAGCCTGGTGATTCGCAATGGCGTGGCCAGCAACCCGGACCTCAAGGCACGTATCCCGGGCCTGACCGTCAACGGCCATGGCGACCTCGACCTGCGCGTGCTGGGCATGGACTACAACATTGGCGTGGTCGTCGAAGGTGACCAACGCGCCATGCCCGACCCGGCCTGCCAGGTCAACGAACGCTTCGTCGGCGTGGAAGTGCCGCTGCGCTGCCGCGGCCCGCTGGAGCTCGGTGCCAAGGCCTGCCGCCTGGATCAGGACGGCCTGGGCAAGGTCGCGGCCAAGCTGGCCGGCAACCGCCTGAAAGACAAGATCGATGAAAAACTCGGAGACAAAGTGAGCCCAGAATTGAAAGACGCGCTCAAGGGGCTGTTCAAGCGATGACCCCCACGCAGTTCTCCAGCGCCGTGCTGGACTGGTACGACCAGCACGGTCGCCACGACCTGCCCTGGCAACAGGGCATCAACCCATACCGGGTATGGGTGTCGGAAATCATGCTGCAGCAGACTCAGGTCAGCACCGTGCTCAATTACTTCGACCGCTTCATGCAGGCCCTGCCGACCGTGCAGGCCCTGGCCGAAGCGCCGGAGGACGAAGTGCTGCACCTGTGGACGGGCCTTGGCTACTACACCCGCGCACGCAACCTGCAGAAGGCGGCGAAGATCGTCGTCGAGCAGCATGGCGGCGAATTCCCGCGCAGCGTCGAGCAGCTCACCGAACTGCCCGGCATCGGCCGTTCCACCGCAGGGGCCATCGCCAGCATCAGCATGGGTATCCGCGCGCCGATTCTCGATGGCAACGTCAAACGCGTGCTGGCCCGCTACACCGCCCAGGCCGGCTACCCCGGCGAGCCCAAGGTGGCCAACCAGCTGTGGGCTACGGCCGAGCGCTTCACCCCGCAGCAGCGCGCCAACCACTACACCCAGGCGATGATGGACATGGGCGCGACGCTGTGCACGCGCAGCAAGCCCAGCTGCCTGATCTGCCCGTTGCAGCGCGGCTGCGAAGCGCACCTGCACGGCGAAGAAACCCGCTACCCCGAACCCAAGCCACGCAAGGCGCTGCCACAACGGCGCACGCTGATGCCGCTGCTGGCCAACCACGAAGGCGCCATCCTGCTTTACCGCCGCCCATCCAGCGGCCTGTGGGGTGGCCTGTGGAGCCTGCCGGAGCTGGACGACATCGCCCAGCTCGACGACCTCGCCTACCAGCACGGCCTGCGCTTGACCGAAAGCCGCGTACTGGACGGCCTGACCCACACCTTCAGCCACTTCCAGCT
The DNA here is from genome assembly GCF_044749405.1 of Pseudomonas sp. NPDC089422. NCBI lineage: Bacteria > Pseudomonadati > Pseudomonadota > Gammaproteobacteria > Pseudomonadales > Pseudomonadaceae > Pseudomonas > Pseudomonas sp. NPDC089422. The sequence goes on along the minus strand of NZ_JBIVHW010000006.1, from coordinate 216,029 downwards.
GGCGATCGAGCCCTGGCTGGTACGCGTCGACCCGGTCGGCCAGCACGTGGCCGAGGCCGACTGGCTCTGGTATAACCTCGCCACCCCGCCGCGCCTGGGCCTCGCCGCCCCGGTCAAGAAGCTGCTCAAACGCGCGGCCGACGAACTGATTGCAGGAGAAGCCCGATGACCCGCACCGTGATGTGCCGCAAGTACAAAGAAGAACTCCCAGGCCTGGACCGCCCGCCCTACCCCGGCGCCAAGGGCCAGGACATCTTCGACCACATCTCGGAGAAAGCCTGGGAAGACTGGAAGAAACACCAGACCATGCTGATCAACGAAAAGCGCCTGAACATGATGAACGGCGAGGACCGCAAGTTCCTCCAGGGTGAGATGGACAAGTTCTTCGCCGGCGAGGAATACGCCCAGGCGGAAGGCTACGTTCCACCCTCCGAATGACCCTATGAAACGTAAGCGACGGAATTAATTTAAAATTTTTTCAAAAAGTCGTTGACGGGCCGTCAGAAAATCTATTTAATTCACCTCGTCGCCCAGATAGCTCAGTCGGTAGAGCAGAGGATTGAAAATCCTCGTGTCGGCGGTTCGACTCCGTCTCTGGGCACCACCTTCAAGCTTCTGGTGGTTGCAAAGTTACCCGAAGCGACAACAAGAAACCCGCCTAGTGCGGGTTTTTTGTTGTCTGGGATTTTTGCCCTGCCCCTCCGCCGTTGACCGATATCAAATAGCCCTTTCTCGCTCAGACTCAAAATTGCAGGTGGACATTCGACCCCACCTCGCAAGGACCTCCATGAGCGAAGAAGCCCCACTCCTGCTCCCCGCCCCCGGCGAATCCTCTACTCGCGTCCCGGCCACTCCACGCACGCGCCGCCCCCGCCAGCGCAAACCCGAGCCCACCATCACTCAGGTCAGCCAGGCCCCGGCTGCGCTCGAAGTGGCCAGCGCACCAAAAGGCAGTAACGAAGACAGCACCTCGGCGCGCCTGCCGGCCAGCTACCCGTACCGCACCCGCCTGCGCCGCCAGGATTACGAGAAGGCCAAGCATGCGTTGCAGATCGAACTGCTGAAGGTGCAAAGCTGGGTCAAGGAAACCGGCCAGCGCGTGGTGATCCTGTTCGAGGGGCGTGACGCGGCGGGCAAGGGTGGCACCATCAAGCGCTTCATGGAGCACCTGAACCCGCGGGGCGCACGGATCGTCGCGCTGGAGAAGCCTTCCGAGCAGGAGCTGGGGCAGTGGTACTTCCAGCGTTACATCCAGCACCTGCCCACGGCGGGCGAGATGGTCTTCTTCGACCGCTCCTGGTACAACCGCGCCGGCGTCGAAAAGGTGATGGAGTTCTGCTCGCCGCTGCAGTACCTGGAGTTCATGCGCCAGGCACCGGACCTGGAGCGGATGCTGTGCAACAGTGGCATCCTGTTGTTCAAGTACTGGTTCTCGGTGAACCGCGAAGAGCAGCTGCGCCGCTTCATCTCGCGCCGGGACGACCCGCTCAAGCACTGGAAGCTGTCGCCCATCGACATCAAGTCGCTGGACAAGTGGGAGGACTACACCGCAGCCAAGGAGGCGATGTTCTTCCATACCGATACCGCCGATGCGCCATGGACGGTGATCAAGTCGGACGACAAGAAGCGTGCGCGGATCAACTGCATCCGGCACTTCCTGCATTCGCTGGATTACCCGGGCAAAGACCACCGCGTGGCGCATGCGCCGGATGCACTGCTGGTCGGCCGGGCATCGCGCGGGTTCGAGGAGGACGAACCGACGGCGCCCGCCAGTTGAATCGCCCGGGCTGCTGCGCTTCAATACGCGCAATTTCCGAACACCCCAAGGATTCACCCCATGGCCACCCCAACCAAGCAACAGAAACGCGCCAAGCGCGCCGCCAGCAAAGCCAAGCAGAACCGCATGGTGCGCAGCGGCCAGGCGGTCAAGGCCAGCGCCGGTGACAGCGCCAGCATCGAGCAGGTGTTCAACAAGGCCATGGAGACCGACAGCTACAAAGAGCTGTTCGCGAAGATGAAAGCCGCTCAGGAAACCAGCCTGGTGGCGATGATCTCGGTGTTCCTGGTCGACCCGCTGCTGGCCTTGGTACTCAAGGGCCACAAGGAAGAGCACGCCACCGACTACATCGTGCTGGTGTTCAACGCCTACCGCACCTGGCTCGACGGCGCCGATGAAGACACCACCATGGCCTGGCTGGAAAGCGATGAGTTCCAGGAAGCCTACATCGCCGCGTCCGAGCTGGTGGCCAAGCAGCAGCAACAGCAGAAGCAGTTTGGCTGATCGGGCCGGAACAGGTAATAAAAAAGGCCGCGTCCTGCACAGGACGCGGCCTTTTTCATTTCAGGCAGCGCGGATCAGTTGTCCAGCGCCACCTTTCCGGCAGCTTCACGCTTGCGATGCACCAGCAAGCCCGCCGCCACCACGCCAATGCTCAGCAGCGCAGTCGCGATGATCTCGGCACGGTGATCTTCACGCAGCGCCATCACCGCCAGCACGGCAACGATGAAGGCGATGGTCGCCCAGGTCAGGCCCGGGAACAGCCACATCTTGAAGGCGATCTTCTCGCCACGGGCTTCACGCTGGCTGCGCATGCGCAGCTGCGACACGGCAATCACCAGGTACACCAGCAGCGCGATGGCGCCGGAGCTGGCCAGCAGGAACTCGAACACCTGGGCCGGGGCCACGTAGTTGGCGAATACGCAGAGGAACGCAGCAGCGGTCGACAGCAGCACGGCCACATGCGGGGTAGCCGCCTTGGTGGTGCGCTGGGCGATGGCCGGGGCGTCGCCACGCTTGCTCAGCGAGAACAGCATGCGCGATGAGGTGTACAGCGCCGAGTTCAGGCAGCTGGTCACGGCCACCAACACGACGATGTCGACGATCAGCTTGGCATTCGGTACGCCGATCCGGCTGAGCACGGTCTGGTAGGAACCGACTTCGGCCAGCGCCGGATCGTTCCACGGCACCAGGGCCACGACCAGGAAGATCGACACCAGGTAGAACAGGCAGATACGCCAGATCACCGAGTTGGTGGCACGGCTGATCTGCTTGCCCGGGTCTTTCGATTCGGCAGCAGCGATGGTGACGATTTCGGTACCCATGAACGAGAACATGGTGGTCAGCATGGCCGCCAGCACCGCGCCCAGGCCGTTAGGCATGAACCCTTGGGTGTCGAACAGGTGCGAAGCGCCGCTCACCTGGCTGCTCGGCACGAAGCCGAACATGGCGATGCAGCCGACGACGATGAAGCCGATGATCGCCAGCACCTTGAGCAAAGCGAACCAGAACTCGAACTCACCGTAGTTCTTGACGCTGCACAGGTTGGTCAGGGTCAGCGCCAGGGTAATAAGGAGGGAGAAGGCCCACAGGTCCACGGACGGGAACCAGGCGTGGAGGATGGCCGCAGCGGCGTTGGCTTCCAGCGGAATCACCAGCACCCAGAACCACCAGTACAACCAGCCGATGGTAAAACCGGCCCAGCGGCCAATGGCGCGGTCGGCGTAGGTAGAGAACGAACCGGTGTCCGGCGAGGCGATCGCCATTTCGCCGAGCATGCGCATTACCAGTACGACCAAGGTACCCGCGGCGGCATAGGCCAGCAGCACGGCCGGGCCGGCAGCTGCGATGGCGTGGCCGGAACCCACGAACAGACCGGCGCCGATAACGCCAGCAATGGACAGCATGGTGACATGCCGTTGTTTGAGCCCCTGAGCGAGGTCATTGGAATTGTTACCGCTCATTAAAACTACCTTTGTAAGGAGTGGACCACTCCGACTGCGGGAACAGAGCGCACCTGGGGTTGACCTAGGCGTCGCTGCAATCGGCGCATTCCTACTGGCAATAACCGCGCCATGTGCTGAATGCATTCGTCAGATCGATATCGGGGGCCGTATACGGCGCGGGTTGCAGGGCATTCGGCCACCCCTTGACCGAAAGGTCGCCAAATCCCCCTACCAACTCCGGATTACTGAAATACCCACTTACAAACGCACCAAAGGTGCTCCCCGGTAACACCTTTGCACCAGCGCAAAGCACATAAGTGCAACCCAAAGGTACAACCTTCCACCCCCGGATCAACTGGCGAAGTGGCACCCGCAGCCGCGGAGCAGACCCGCGAATGGTCTAAAACCGCTTCCCAGTGCCGGCCAAAACTGGCACCATCGCGCCTTTTTTCATCAAGGCTATGGAGCTGGGCGAGACCCTTTGCGGACATCTGCGCGACGTTGCACTGCAACGATGCGACAAACTGCCCCGGCAACGCCTTGAGCCCCCTGCGACCCTGTTGGCCGTCATATTGCCGCTATGCTAGCGTGGCGCTCGCCAGGAAGGCCGCCAACAGCTGGGAACGCACCCGATCACATGAGGACCGCACATGGCCCAGGCCACGCCCGCGCTGGAAATCCGCAATCTGCACAAACGCTACGGCGAGCAGGAAATTCTCAAGGGCATTTCGCTGACCGCGCGCGACGGTGACGTGATCTCCATCCTGGGGTCGTCCGGCTCCGGCAAGTCCACCCTGCTGCGCTGCATCAACCTGCTGGAAAACCCCCACCAGGGCGAAATCCTCGTTGCCGGCGAAAGCCTCAAGCTCAAGGCCGCCAAGAACGGCGACCTGATCGCCGCCGACAACCGCCAGATCAACCGCCTGCGCAGCGAGATCGGCTTCGTCTTCCAGAACTTCAACCTGTGGCCGCACATGTCGATCCTCGACAACATCATCGAGGCGCCACGCCGCGTGCTCGGCCAGAGCAAGGCCGAGGCCATCGAAGCCGCCGAAGCGCTGCTGAACAAGGTCGGCATCTACGGCAAGCGCCACAGCTACCCCGCCCAGCTTTCCGGTGGCCAGCAACAGCGCGCTGCCATCGCCCGCACCCTGGCCATGAAGCCCAAGGTCATCCTGTTCGACGAGCCGACCTCGGCGCTCGATCCGGAAATGGTCCAGGAAGTGCTTAACGTTATCCGCGCACTGGCCGAAGAAGGCCGTACCATGCTGCTGGTGACGCACGAGATGAACTTTGCCCGCCAGGTGTCCAGTGAAGTGGTCTTCCTGCACCAGGGCCTGGTTGAAGAGCAAGGATCGCCGCAGCAGGTCTTCGAGAACCCGAATTCGGCGCGTTGCAAGCAATTCATGTCCAGCCACCGCTAACGGAGCAATACATGCACACTTACAAGAAGTTCCTCCTGGCAGCCGCTGCCACCTTGGTGATGTCGGCAAACGCCATGGCCGCGGAAAAACTGCGCATGGGTATCGAAGCCGCCTACCCACCGTTCAACAACAAGGATGCCAGCGGTAACGTCGTCGGCTTCGACAAGGACATCGGCGACGCCCTGTGCGCCAAGATGAAGGTCGAGTGCTCGGTGGTCACCTCCGACTGGGACGGCATCATCCCGGCCCTGAACGCCAAGAAGTTCGACTTCCTGGTGTCGTCGCTGTCGATCACCGACGAGCGCAAGCAGGCCGTCGACTTCACCGACCCGTACTACTCCAACAAGCTGCAGTTCATCGCGCCGAAGAATGTCGACTTCAAGACCGACAAGGCTTCGCTCAAGGGCAAGGTGATCGGCACCCAGCGCGCCACCCTGGCGGGCACCTGGCTGGAAGACAACTACGGCAACGACGTAGAGATCAAACTGTACGACACCCAGGAAAACGCCTACCTGGACCTGGTGTCCGGCCGCATCGACGGCATCCTCGCCGACAAGTACGTGCAGTACGAGTGGCTGAAGAGCAAGGACGGCATGAACTTCGAGTTCAAGGGCGAGCCTGTGGTCGACAGCGACAAGATCGGCATCGCCGTGCGCAAGGGTGACCCGCTGCGCGAGAAGCTGAACGCCGCCCTGGCGGAAATCAAGGCTGACGGTACGTACAAGAAGATCAACGACAAGTACTTCCCGTTCAGCATCGAATGATCCGCCCCGACCTGCGCGCCCACGCGGCGCGCAAGTCCCTAGAATGACCTGCCCATGAATATCGACCTGCACGGATTCGGTCCGGCCATGATGGCCGGCACCCTGATGACCGTAAAACTGGCGCTCTGCGCCCTGCTGCTGGGGCTGGTCCTGGGCCTGCTCGGCGCCCTGGCCAAGACTTCCTCGATCAAGCCACTGCAATGGCTTGGCGGCTTCTACTCGACCCTGGTGCGCGGCGTGCCCGAGCTGCTCTGGGTCCTGCTTATCTACTTCGGCACCGTCGGCCTGATGAACAGCCTCGGCGAAGCCCTGAGCATGCCGGGCCTTGAGCTGAGCGCCTTTGCTGCGGGCGTTATCGCCCTGGGCCTGTGCTTCGGCGCCTATGCCACGGAAGTGTTCCGTGGTGCGATCCTGGCGATCCCCAAGGGCCACCGTGAGGCCGGCCTGGCACTGGGCCTGTCCAAGGGCCGCATCCTGTCGCGGATCATCCTGCCGCAGATGTGGCGCATCGCCCTGCCGGGCCTGGGCAACCTGTTCATGATCCTGATGAAGGACACCGCGCTGGTGTCGGTGATCGGCCTGGAAGAAATCATGCGCCACGCGCAGATCGGCGTGACCGTGACCAAGGAGCCGTTCACCTTCTACATGGTCGCCGCCTGCATCTACCTGAGCCTGACCATCATCGCCATGACCGGCATGCACTTCATGGAAAAACGCGCCGCTCGCGGCTTTGCGAGGGCCGAATAAATGAATTGGGAAGTCATCTTCAAGTGGCTGCCGCGCCTGGCCCAGGGTGCGACCCTGACCCTGGAGCTGGTGGCCATCGCCGTGGTTGCCGGGTTGATCCTGGCCATCCCGCTGGGCATTGCCCGCTCTTCGCGCCACTGGTACGTGCGCGCCGTGCCGTTCAGCTACATCTTCTTCTTCCGTGGCACGCCACTGCTGGTGCAGTTGTTCCTGGTCTACTACGGCCTGGCGCAGTTCGACGCGGTGCGCTCCAGCTCGTTGTGGCCCTACCTGCGCGATCCGTTCTGGTGCACGGTACTGACCATGACCCTGCACACCGCCGCCTACATCGCCGAGATCCTGCGCGGTGCGCTGCAGTCGATCCCCAAGGGGGAGATCGAAGCAGCACGGGCGCTGGGCATGTCGCGGGGCAAGACGCTGTTCTACATCATGCTGCCACGTGCCGCGCGCATCGGCCTGCCGGCCTACAGCAACGAAGTGATCCTGATGCTCAAGGCCAGCGCCCTGGCCAGTACCGTGACCCTGCTGGAGCTGACCGGCATGGCCCGTACCATCATTGCCCGGACCTACCTGCCGGTGGAGATCTTCTTCGCTGCCGGGGTGTTCTACCTGGTGATCTCGTTCGTGCTGGTGCAAGGCTTCAAGCTGCTGGAGCGCTGGTTGCGCGTGGACGCCTGCCAGGGCCGCTAGACCCCACTGCCGTCTTCGCGGGTAAACCCGCTCCCACAGGAATTCCACTGCCTCCTGGGCTGTGGTGAACGCTGTGGGAGCGGGTTTACCCGCGAATAGGCCCTGAAAACCACTACACATCTCAAGCCACACCCATGTCCACCTACCTCCACAGCCACCACCTGAGCGACCGCTTCCAGGCCCTCGACCAGTTCCTGACCGAGCATCAGCCGCTGTGGAAACCCCGGCCCTTCACCGTTCTGCGCCTGGGCTGGGAAACCGAACACCCCGACCTCGCTGCCCACCTGCGCCAATGCTCACTGGCTGATGCCGAAGACGACATCAACCCACACGGCCTGCCCGCCCCATTCCCGCAACTGGCCGCGCAAGCCGAGCAACTGTCAGCCCTGGGCGAGCTCCCCGACAATGGCCTGCCTGCCGCCGGCCACCGCCTGGACGTCAACGTCCCAGGCCGCAAATGGCAGCAGATCGAAGCCTTCAGCCGCCGCCTGGGCTTTCGCGAACACACGCACCACTGGCTCGACTGGTGCTCCGGCAAAGGCCACCTCGGCCGCCGCCTGCTGCAACCCGGCCAGCAACTGACCTGCCTGGAGTACAACCCTGAGCTGGTTGCCGCGGGCCAAGCCCTGAGCGATCACCATCACTTGCCTGCGACCCACGTCCACCAGGATGTGATGGCCGTCGACAGCACACAGCACCTGAACCACGAGAAAAGCGTGGTCGCCCTGCACGCCTGCGGCGAACTGCACGTGCACCTGCTGCGCCAGGCCAGCCAGCAAGGCTGCCGCCACCTGGCCGTGGCACCTTGCTGCTACAACCGCATCCCGGGCGAGCACTATCAGCCGTTATCCACAGCCGCACAGAACTCATCGCTGCACCTGAACATGATCGACCTGGGCCTGCCGCTGAACGAAGCCGTCACCGCCAGCGCCCGCGTTCGCCATCAACGCGATTGCTCCATGGCGCGGCGCCTGGGCTTCGACCTGCTGCAGCGCGAACAGCGCCAGTGCGATGAATACCTGTCCACCCCTTCCCTGCCGATTGCCTGGCTGGACAAGCCTTTCGAGCAGTACTGCCGTGAGCTGGCCGACCTGCGCAAGGTCGAGCTGAGTGGCAACCCGGACTGGACCGCGCTGGAGGCCGCCGGCTGGCGGCGCCTGGCCGAGGTGCGCAACCTCGAGCGCCTGCGCAACCTGTTCCGCCGCCCGCTGGAGCTGTGGCTGGTGCTCGACCGTGCCCTGTTCCTCGAAGAACAGGGCTACGCCGTGCGCCTGGGCACTTTCTGCGACTACCCGCTCACGCCACGCAACCTGCTGCTACTGGCCGAACGTGACCGTTAGCCGCAGTACAACCTGTGGATAACTCTGTGAACAAGCTTGTGATGAATGGATGGAGCCAAGCGCTATTTCAAGCGCCTGGCTTATTCCGGCATACGCCTCAAGCCCAGTAAAAACAGGTGTTTGCGCAAAGACCGGCGGTATGGAGAAGCGGCATGCCTTTCGCGCAAGGCGGCAATGCCTCTTGTGCATAAGCTCTCGTTGTGCATGCTGCGCACTGCTTTTTTGTGGGAGCGGCCTTGTGTCGCGAAAGGGCCGCAAAGCGGCCCCAGGATGTCAGCGGCAACACAGATCAATGCACCTTGTTCCTGGCAATCTCGATATCGTTCATCAGCGCCTTGGCCAACGCCAACAGATAATCGGCAGCGCCCAGCAACTTGTGGTCATCCTCCATATCCCCCTCGCGCACAAGGTGCTTGATATAGCCGAGCAGCACCGACACATGCTCGTAGGCATGGTCGATCGGGATACCCGGCTGCACGCGTAGCAGGTCCACTGTCGGGTTTCCGGCTTCCAGGAAGGTTTCCACACCTGCCGTGACGATGGTTTTAGCGGCATCACTCATGCGCCGGCCTCTCTTCATCGCTGAGGCTCGCCAACGCGTGCTGGAACAGGATCAATGCCGATTCGGCTGCAAAGGCGGCGTTGGCCAGCGTGTTCAAGCCAGGCTCGCCGGCATGGAGGCGGCAGTGTTCATCGATGGTTTCGGCGACACCGCGGATGAGCTCGGCGCCATGGATGATGGCATCTTCGGGGGAAATGTCGCTGTGGACGGAGAAATAGGGGGTTTGGATTAAACAGCGGGGTGGATCCGGAACGATCTTTTTCATGGCAAAACTCCTTATTCCAAAGAAAGGAGCCGCCATCCGAATCTTTCTCACGGATTAGGGTGGCAGCCGTACGCGGGGTGAGAAACCGAGGGAATAAGGAAGCTCGGCCAGACCGAAGTCTGCCCGCGTATGGCCGCCATGAAAGGCTACCGATTATTCGCCTCGGGTTCTCACACCCGGTCGCCGAAACGACCGGGAAACGTTATCCCCAAGGCGCTTGTCAGCCAACAGCGATAGTTCAGTAGCGCGCGCAGGATAATTCCCAAATCCCCCAATCCTGAAGCATTTGGTCTCAAGTTCAGAAATCCCTCACAAAATCACCAAGATCCCTGTGGGAGCGGGTTCACCCGCGAAGAGGCCCGACGGTGTATCATCCGCCCCCCAAATCATTAAAAAGCTACGTCGCACGCTGCTCGCCAGCCCTGCGACCGTCTGGCATTGCGCCAGAACCGACAATGGACTAACGGACTAAACCCTCGTGACCCAAGCCAAACCCCTTGCCCTGCTGGCCTTCACGCTGACCCTTGGCGCTTGCACCAACAGCCCTGCCCCGCAACCTGCCAGCAACCTGGACTGGAATACCCCAGGCATGCAGCTGGGCGGCGACAACGGCCTGCCCTTGCGCGTCGAAAGCCCCTGCCGCAAGCGTGGCTGCGACAACGACAAGCTGTTTTTCAACCCCGGCAAGAGCGAGCCGAGCGTCAACACCATCCACCGCGGCTGGTAAGAAAATATCCTTTTGGGCCGGTGACTTAGGCTATTTGCACGCTTTCGCAAGGAAGTGGTTTACAGGCGCCAACCGATCGTTATAATGACGCCCCATTGCCGGTATAGCTCAGATGGTAGAGCAACTGACTTGTAATCAGTAGGTCCCGGGTTCGATTCCTGGTGCCGGCACCATTCAAGGTTCCATAGAAAGCTTTCAAAATCTCTGGAACCCCCGAAAAACCCGCCTTCTGGCGGGTTTTTTCGTTTTGGCGTTCCGTCGGATTCCGAGGGTAGCCAGCGCTAATAAGGGTAGTTTTAAGGATAGAGGTCCGTTTCGATATCGGAGACTACCCTTATGGCCCGCACCACTGCCCCGCTTACAGACACCGCCTGTCGCACGGCAAAGTCCAGAGAGCGCGAGTACAAGCTCTTCGACGGCGACGGTCTTTACCTGCTTGTGCAACCCAACGGCCGCAAAGGCTGGCGGCTCAGGTACGTGAAACCCGATGGCCGCGAAGGCCTGACCGCTCTCGGCAGTTATCCGGTAGTCGGGCTGGGCGACGCACGCCGCAAGCGCTTCGAGATCAAGCAGCAGCTCGCCAACGGCATAGACCCTATCCAGTACAAGCAACAAACCAAGACTCAGGCCGTGATCAACGGTCGGACCTTCGAAAGCGTTGCGCTCGACTGGCACGCCAGCATGGTGCCCAAGTGGGCGCCCGGCCACGCCAAGACTGTACTCAGCCGGTTGAAGACTCACGTCTTCCCCATTCTCGGCGCCAGGGCAATCGTCGACCTCGACACCCACGACCTCATGCAGCCACTGGAAGCCGTGACGAAGCGCGGCACCATCGACGTGGCGCTCAGGATCAAGAACTACCTGCAAAGCATCATGCGCGAGGCCAAACGGCTGCGGCTGATCACGGCGAACCCGGCCCACGACCTCGATGGCTCGATCAAGACACCACGGGTAACTCACCGACCCGCACTACCCCTATCGCGACTCCCAGAGCTATTGGCATGCATCGAGGACTACAGAGGTCGCCCGCTCACGCGCCTCACGGTGATGCTATCGCTGCACGTGTTCGTACGCTCCAGTGAACTGCGCTTCGCCCGCTGGAACGAGTTCGACCTCAAGCGGGGAATCTGGGAAATCCCCGACACCCGGCCGGCACTGGACGGCGTGCCGTTTTCCACAAGGGGTACGAAGATGGCCGGGGACATTCACGTTGTACCCTTATCGCCGCAGGCAGTGGGCTTGCTTGAGCAGATTCACGCTATCACCGGCAAATTCGACCTGGTGTTCGCGGGAGACGCTAAACCGTGGAAACCAATGTCCGAGAACACGGTGAACGCGGCGCTCAGAACGATGGGCTACGACACTAAGGTGGATATCTGCGGCCACGGGTTCCGAGCCATGGCGTGCAGTGCACTGGTCGAGTCCGGTCTGTGGTCAGAGATAGCGATCGAGCGCCAGATGAGCCACAAAGAACGCAACAACGTGCGGGCCGCTTATACCCACAAGGCCGAGTTCCTCGAAGAACGCCGAATGATCATGACCTGGTGGAGCCGGTTTCTGGAAGCGAACCGCGAGGACCATGTGACCCCGCACGAGTTTGCCAAGCAGACGGGCGAGAACGTCACACGGCTTCGCAGTGCCAAGAGGACCGAGTAACCCGCCGCACCACCACCTCAACTCGCTGTGAAGTTACCCACAGCACCGCATGAAGCTCCTCCGCGCGGGTCCTTTCAAACGGGGCTGCAAAGCCGCCCCGTTTGAAAGGATCATTCCTAAGAAAAAAACCGCTGGCACAGAGTGCGTCTGTGGAAAACCACTGATGTCCACCGGTGGATAGTTTTATCCACAGGCGCTAAATCCCAGAAATCGCTTTGCTTGACGAATATTGTCCACAGGCGTAGACCGGGAGTTGCAAGCGCTGTCGATGACAGCACCCCAGGTGCCCCGAACCTTAAAGGTCACGCCGCTCCCGCGGTGGTTCTCCCCAAGGGCGATTCGCATCCGGCAGCTCGCCCGGTCACTACCCATGTGATGGATGCTCTTACACCTATAGCGCTCGTGCGCCAGACACACCGTACCTCGCTGCCCTGCAGCAACCTACCCGCTTGGCCGAATCCTGCGCCAACCTGTGCCCGTCTCTTTCTCTGGAAAGAGACGGGCACTTCTACCACTGCTGCAGCCCTGATCGCACATGGCTTTGCGGCAATTCCCCTCGTGACAATCGGCGTGACAAACGCCGATGTCACCAGCAACAGCGCTGTGGATGATGGTGCCGCAGACCAAGGAATGGACTGCACCTGACTGACAGTCAGGCATGCCCCGGTCACCGCATTGCTGCGTTCACCCGGCTCAGGATCTTCAGGTGCTGGTTTCGTCAGCCAGCACTGCCTCCACCCGCCCACCGGCAACGGTGTTAAGGAGGCCAGATCATGAGATGCCCTAGCTCCCGGACGTAAGGAGCCGCCAGTCCCGCGTTAGAGGACATCCCCACAGGTCGCAGGGGCCTTGATCCCTGATAACACTCAGCATTCTTGGCGGGATGACGTGGGGCGAGGACTGGAGAGCAGAAGATGAGGTGACCGATATGGCATTGGTGGGTAGACGCGATGGCCGCAATTTCGGCTACGGCAGGCAACTGAGGTATGCAGGGCCGCAGGCGTTGAAGGACATGTTCGGCAGCGGCCACTACGGCACGGTGAAGGCACACTGTGATCGGTGGCAGGCATTCGTGAAGTGGTGCCGCTCAGAACAGGGGCCGGGTATCAATGATGCGCGGCAGATTTATCGGAAGGTACTGGCGGACTATGCGGCGTATCTGCGCGACGTGGTTAGGCGCGGCGACCTTGCTGTCAGTACCGCACAAAACCGCCTATCCAGCGTTAACAGGACCATGGCGGCGCTGCGCGGTGACCAGCATGTGAAACTGCCAAGTCCGAGCAAGGCGTTGGGTATGCAGCGCACCGGGGTTCGCCAGTCTGTGCCACAGGGCCAGGACCGCGAACAGGTGAAGCAGATCGTCGATGCGCTTTGCAGCCAAAATCTGCTCCGGGCCGCCGCGATCGTTCTGTTGGCGCGAGCAATCGGCATGCGCTTGCGTGAAGCCATCTTGGCTGACCTGCCACGGCTAAGTCGTGAGGCTGAAGCCTTCGACAAGATCAATATCCAAGACGGCACCAAAGGCGGCCGCGCCGGCGCCTCAGCGCCACGCTGGATTGCGGTGAGCGACAGTGTTCGAGGTGCCCTTGAGTTTGCACGGCAAGTGTCGCCTGTGGGCAGCCGCAACCTGATCGCGCCACACGAAAGCTATCTGAGTCTGCTGCAAAAAATCATCCGCCCTGCACGGGACATCCTACATTCACACAACCTCAAAGGCTTCCATGAGCTACGAGCGGCTTACGCATGTGAGCGCTATGAGCAAATCACCCAACACCGAGCACCCATCAAGGGCGGTCAATGCTACGGGTTAGATCAGCGCCTTGATCGTGAGGCCCGGAGTCAAATCAGTTACGAGCTTGGGCACGGTCGGATCGACGTGGTCGCGGCATACATTGGTGGGCGGGCATGAGTAAGCCATTCGATATGGAGGTGTTCTTGGCTGGGGTGCTGACTGGCTCGCATGTGACTCGGCAACGCCATGTGCGACAGGCGAAAATAATCCAGGCTGAAATTGCAAAGCGGTGGCAGCGACAGACGCCTTGGACTTGGCAGAGAAAGCACGTCGCTTGGTTTCTCGAAAATCGTATGAGCCATCGCAGTGAGGCGACACGATACTACTACGTGCTTACGGTTCGGATGCTAACGCTACGCTTGGCAAGATCGTGGACCTTCATCTGAGTGGACTAGGCCTTGGTTGCCCCGCACCGACCGACCAACCAATAGCAGCATGTCCTGTCCAGTCTCGGGTTCCAAGTGGCCGGCCCGTGGAGTGACTTGATATCAAAATGATGCTAGCGTTTGGATTCAAAACATGCAGAGGTCAAAATGGGACGTTCGGCCGACTACACAATCCAAGGATTCTTGTATCAATTTAATCAGACCCTCGCTGAACTACTCAAGGCGGCGGACGACGCTGAAATCACCATCGAAGGAATTGTTGAAGACATTGAGGTCGCAACATTCTCCGGAACTAAGGCGATTCAGTGTAAGTATCACGAAACAAAGGACAAATATACGCCGAGCATCCTATATGATCCTTTGCTTCAGATGATGAAGCATTTCAAGTCCAATCCGATGGCGAAAATTAGCTATCATCTTTACGCACACTTCCCGAACGCTCCAGAAGTTGTCATTTCCGCTACAGATCTAAATAGCGCTCTCAACTCAAAAAACAAAGATCTACAAGCCCTAATTGCGGAAGCTTGTGGCGTTAACGTCAATGGATTCTTGAAGGTATTTTCCATTACGATAACACCAAAATATGACGACCTAATGGAGGAAAATACAAAGCTACTTGAAAATCTAGGCTTCAACAAAAGCGAAGTAGAAACGCTATTTTACCCAAATGCAATTCAAATTATTGCCGACCTTAGTATTAAGCACGATGAGAAACTGAGAAAAATCACGAAGAAGGATTTCTTGGATGTACTACGACGGATCAGACATACGGCGATTTCTCAGTGGACACTTGCTTTAAAAACACGACAGAAGGTTGTGGAGTCACGACGCAAGCAGCTTAGAGAAAATCTTAGTGCAAATGTCCGCCTGAGATTCTTAGTGATTTTCCCCGAATTCCTAGAACGATTTGACGACGAAATCGTTCTATTTATTAAGTCATTTATTGATAAATACCATTACAAACAAGCACATACACACACCCCGTTATTTGCACTGGATGTTTCTCAAGATTCATTCGATGAAATTGCGGAGCGATTAATCGGAAAAGATGTGATCCCAAACCTCGGAAGACCAGTTAAAGCTTTTTCCGAAGTCAGTTTTTTCCGTGAACCGATGGTTTCCAAGGATAAAAAAGAGTTCAGCTTGAGGCTCATTCGCTGGGATGACTACAAAAATCTTCAGCTTAAAAACAAGGCAGATGATTTTTTTGTGATTGGAGCTGGAGACATCGCAACCCTGGATCTCAAGGATATAAATCTTGAAACCCTAGGTGCCGAGAATTTTGATGAAATCAAATATATGCTGGGGGTGAGCAATGCCTATTAAGATTGGATCTGTACTGTCGTGTGCGCCAGAAGCGGTCATCGTCGCGGTAGATAGTCTTGAAGCGTTCGAAAAAAACAAGGAACGACTTCAGGTTGGGCGCTTTCTTAAGATTGCACAAGGCAACCATGATTTTACCATCGCTACCATCCGAAATATAAAAGGCACAAACACCACTACGCTAGACGGAAAGACGATCTGGAGCTTTCAAATTGAATGCCAAGCGATTGGAACATTGGTGGAGGATAGAGTATTTGACCGTGGAAGTCTTCTTCTGCCAGTTCCGACTGAACATGCATTTATTGCTGAGAATGATACCTTAGACAAGATATTTTCGGTAGATAGCGACCACGATTTCCCTCTAGGTAAACTCTCAATGAACAAAGCCATTGATCTTGTGATCAACGGTAATAGATTCTTTAGTAAGCATATTGCTGTGGTGGGCTCCACCGGCTCTGGGAAATCATGCACAGTTGCAAGCGTGCTACAAGGTATTGTTGGAATATCTAAGCATAAAAACAGCAACAAGGGAAAGCAGAACAACTCGCATGTGGTTATATTCGACATTCACGATGAATATACGGCTGCATTCACCTTAGATAAGGAAGAGTCATTCACGCTGAGCAGGCTAGACATTGACTCACTGCAACTCCCTTACTGGCTGATGAACTCAGAAGAACTTGAAAGCATGTTCATCGAGAGCAACGAATCAAACTCTCACAACCAGGTTAGCCAGTTCAAAAATGCAGTTGTTTTGAATAAAGAATTTCACAACCCAGGCGTACCCGAAGTAACCTATGACACCCCAGTTTACTTCTCAATCAAAGAAGTTTACAACTTCATTGAAAACCTTAATCGCGAGGTCATTGGACGACTACCTGGAGAAGATAAGCCTAAGCTAGCGAATGGCAATTTAGTGGTTGATCGGGGCATTTACTTTGAAAAAATCCACGACTTTGTTGCCAGTTCGACTGCGGCAGCAACCAAAGCTACCAATGGGCCATTTAATGGGGAATTCAACAGGTTCGTTTCGCGACTGGAGGGAAAACTGTCCGATAAACGCCTTCGCTTCCTTTTAAACTCGAAAAAGTCTGACGGACAAGCGCATGTTACTGAAGACTTTGAATCGCTAATGAAGCAATTCATCGGTTACCTTCACAAGGCGAACGTTACTATTGTTGACTTGAGCGGAGTTCCGTTTGAAGTTCTTAGCGTTACCGTTAGCCTAATCTCGCGTCTAATCTTTGACTTTTCCTTCCATTATTCTAAATTGCAGCACGCCGAAGGCAAGCTTAATGACATCCCAGTCATGCTCGTGTGCGAAGAGGCGCACAACTATGTTCCGCGAGATGGTCATGCGGCCTATCGCGCTTCCCGAAAGTCGATAGAACGCATAGCGAAGGAAGGACGAAAATATGGCTTAAGCCTAATGGTAGTGAGCCAACGCCCTTCTGAAGTATCGGAAACAATATTCGCGCAATGTAACAACTTCATTTCCTTGCGACTGACGAATGATGCGGATCAGACTTACGTGCGACGGCTTTTTCCAGATAACGCCAATGCTATCACAGAAATACTGCCTAATCTCGCTCCTGGCGAGTGCGTAGTAGTTGGTGACGCCGTGTTGTTGCCAGCGGTGATAAAGATGCCACTACCAGTTCCAGAGCCACATTCTCAAAGCGTCAAGGTTCATAGTGAATGGAAAACGCCATGGCGCGATGTTGTCTTCGCCCAGGTCATTGAGCGCTGGAGAAAGTAAAAAGCTCGGGGCAAACTCGATATATAAATCCACGCCTATACTATCGAGGTATTCTGTGTTTGCCTGACTCGTTTTCTGGAGCCAGGCAAATCAAAGACTTTATTTTGTTTACGACGAAGTACGATCTTGCTACCGCAAGGCGCGCTGACCAACAATAAAAGCAAACAACGCAACAGAAAAGCACTCCCCTTACATATCTTAGAGTGCTCATGCATTTGCGGCTTAGTACTATAAAATGATTAAGGGAGGGGGGGAGCGGTGACAGTCGGCACCCAGAATACATCATTCAGCTCCTTTGAATGGTGGCCCCTCCAGACAACGCGTTATAGCCATCAAGGGAGCAACCTGAAATGTCAGTACTGGAGAAAAAATTTCGCTTCGAGGTTAAGGAAGACACAGTAACCCGAGAAGAGTTAATGCGTAAGGCGTCTCAACCACTGGCAAAACTTATCAAGGATAAGAGTTTAATTATTCTACCTTCCCACGGAACAGCAGATGAATTTTACACCGGCACATTAGATACGTTGGACTATTTCAACGACAACGAAGTAGACGTTGAAATCTACGCGACAGATGAGGAATACAAAGAGTTAAGCCTGCACGGGGCAGATTTTTGGCTAGGAACTTTTTTTGTCTCAAGCCTCATTCTTCCGCTTCTAACAAATCTTATGTCTTCTTATATTTACGATAAGCTCAAAGCCGATAAATCTGACGGAATATCTGTCAAGCTTATTATCGAAAAGAAAAGCGGCTCGACAGTTTCCATTAGCTATGACGGTAGCGTTGAAAAATTAGACAAGGTGTTTGGTGCCATCAAGGATTTAGAAAATGAAGTTTGAATTGACGAAATTTGAACACACAAAAAACCCAGATATTCAATGGGCCTTGAGTGAGCTAGAAAGAATAAAAGAGCAAGCCGCTATTGCAGAAGACGAAAATCTTGCAAACAATTGCTGGAGAGAGTCAGAAGCGCTTCAGCTTACACTGACCTATATAAAGGCATTTCATAAATTAAAGAACGCGGATTACAGAGAGGCGTGGTACGACTTAGAACAATGCGAAATAAAGTGTAAAATCATCGCACGAAACTCGAGCGAAGAATTTTGCCTAGCAAAAAATATTCATTTTATAAGCCAGCAGGTTTCAAACTTACAGTCACTGTACCCTTATTGTGTATTCTCAAGCCCAGGAATGGTTGTTGGCTACTATTCGTGCGGTATTTGCGACCATAAAATACGGCCTCGATCCAGATGCGCTCACAAAAAAGGGAAAATATACAACGGAAAATTATGCGTTCATATCGCACACGACATAGTGCTTAAAGAAATATCTATCGTATCCAAGCCGGTACAAAAATACTCAGTCGTCCATAATGATGAGACATTGGATTTTTCGGCACTTCAATATCTGATGCCTGCCTTGGAAGAGGCTTTTGATGAGTGGGCCTTTATCAAAAAGACAAAGAGCTTTCCAATCGATATGTTTTCTCGTGTTGATCTTGACTCTGAATGCCCTTGCAAAAGTGGCGAAATATTTAGGCAGTGCTGCTCAAACAAAGCAGATGTAACAATACCTCACTTAGAATTTTTATTACCCCGGCCCGTTCCAAACCTACCAAAAATTAGGTTTCCTTATTGATTATAAATCTAGATCTGCGACATTCAGATCTAAGCCTTCCTTAGACAGATGTGACTGATTCATCACCTGGAAAACTGGACACCTGCTCTGATATAATTCAGGCAATACGCCCTTGACAAAAATATAATATACAGTGAGAGCCCTATGCCTGAATCATGCTACATGTGCGATAAGCCGGGAGTTACGGTAGAGCACGTTCCTCCAAAATGTCTGTTTCCTGAACAAAAGGATGCAGGTATAAATCTAAGGTCAAACTTAATAACAGTACCTTCTTGCGAGGAGCACAACTGTAAAAAATCTGATGACGATGAATTCTTGATGGTAAGCATTGCTGGGATTATAGGAAACAACTCCATTGGATATGAACATTACAATGGAAAAATCCAACGAGCTCTCAAGCGCACATCTTACAGGTTATTAGAAAAAGTTTTCCTTAAAAAACAGTTTACTCGGATCGGCGACGAAAACAAATTTATCGACGTACTTTGGGGCACTCCAGATTACAAGCGCCTGATTGACTGCTTTACACATATCGCTCACGGAATACACAGGCATCACTTTAAAGTAAACTTTGAGGGCACTACAAAGGCATTATTAGGATTTCTTCACACGAATGTGCCCAACCCTAAAGTCTTCAAAGCATTTATCAAAGAAAAAGCGGCTCTGGAGCTTGCTGACAAGACTAAGCACGGTGACAATCCATCCGTTTTTTATTACCAATATACCGAACCAGACCAATTCGGTATTTTTCTGGTAAAGCTGTGCTTTTATCAGAACGTTGATGTGTACATCTCTTATATGCCGTCCACAGCAGAAAAGCCGTTTGACTTAGGATTTGAGCTAATACGTTCTGGGATGGAGACCGTCGTAACTTTAGGCGATAAGGAATTCAGGTTTAACTCAAAATCCGATTCAAAAAACCCATAATGCGAGAAAGGAATGCTCAAATTTCTTTGAGGGATATCATCCTTCCTCAGGTTATTGAATACCCGACGAATGCGAAAGGATAGTTTTAGAGATAGAAAAAATCTACTTAGATAAATTTAGTCAACACAATCATTATCTTATGTTTTTTTTCGACTCCTGGTGCCGCACCATACGCAGTACTCAAAAGGCTCACCGAAAGGTGGGCCTTTTTGTTTTCGGTGCCTGGGTCCTGCCGGATCAATTGCCTTGAAGCCAACGCGATCGGTGTAGGAGCTGGCTTGCCTGCGATGGGCCGCGCAGCGGCCCCAGCAATGCCAAGTAAAATCTCTGATCCACAGCACAGCTCAAAGGGCAGCAGCGCCGTCCAAGAGAATCGCTTTGACTTGCCACGAAGGTACGGCTAGATTTATCGTAAATTTTAGATATTTCTCATGAGGCCAGCCCATGGCGCTTCGTTTCCACAAAAGCCCCTTCCACGCCACCCATGATGCCGACACCGCCAGCAAAATGGCCTTGAAGATGGACCTGTCCATCTTCATCACCGACTGCATCAAAAAAATGGGCCTCAAGCAGCATGATGCGGCGGTCAGGCTGAACGTGACCCAATCCCGCATTTCCGAGCTGGCAAATGGCAAGATCGAGAAATTCACGCTCGATGCCATGATGGACATGCTCGACAAGCTCGGCTTTCGCACCAGCCTTACCCTGCCCTCGAACGATGCCGGCTCCCCTCCGCAGATCGTCATCTCTCAAACGCCTGGCAACTAGACCCGATACCCCATCTTGCGAAGCTCGTGCTTGAACTCCTTCATCCGGTCTTCAGCAACTTGCATCGCATGCCGGTCGGACCTGTTGGTCGTTTTCACAAACGAATGCAGCACTACGACCATGTCCGCAAATTTGGCCACATACACGCAGCGAAATGCAGGGCTGCCGTTGATGATGAGCTCTATCGCACCCGCACCCACCGACTCCGTCAGCGATTTGATCGGCCGCTCGGGGTCCTGGCCATATTGAATACGGCGCAGGTCTTTGCCGAAGTCGTCCTGAACATCCTGCGGCAGAGCCTTGTACTCACGCTCAGCGGCTGCACTCACAAACGCAAACTTTCTCAACGGTCTACCCAAAAAGGAAAGGCTGTAATCGTGGACGGCAGAAATGCCGGAGAAGGAGGAATTTAGCGCAGTCGACTGCCGTGGACGGGGATAGAAATGTTTCGGGATATCAGCCTGAAATATGCTGTTTCTTACACATGCTTGGCTCGCATTGGCCTTGCTTGAGCAGATCCACGCGATCACCGGCAAGTTCGAGCTGGAGTTCTCGGGGGATGCCAAGCCGTGGAAACCGATTTCCGAGAACACGGTGAATGCCGCGCTCAGGACGATGGGCTACGACACCAAGGTGGATATCTGCGGCCACGGGTTCCGAGCTATGGCGTCCAGTGCGCTGGTCGAGTCCGGGCTGTGGTCGGAGACGGCAATCGAGCGGCAGATGAGTCACAAGGAACGCAACAACGTACGGGCCGCTTACACCCACAAGGCCGAGTTCCTTGAAAAGCGCCGGATGATCATGACCTGGTGGAGCCGGTTTCTGGAGGCGAACCGCGAGGACCATGTGACGCCGCACGAGTTTGCCAAGCAGACGGGCGAGAACGTCACGGGACAGGCCCAATGCAGCAGCGCTTGATCCCGATCAAGCCTGTCAGAGGTGGTGGGCATAAGCTGGGATCGAGCGGCTAACGCTGGAGGCATGACATGGCCAAGAAATTCCCCAACAACCCCCGCCATCCCGAACGCATCTGCTGGGGGTGTGACCTGTATTGTCCGGCCAAAGCCCTGGCCTGCGGCAATGGTGCGGATCGGACGATGCATCCGGTGGAGCTGTTTGGGGAGGATTGGGACAGCTTCGACAACTCGTTGAGCAAGCCTTTGCAAAACGAGCAGCCACATCGTCACAGTTAAGCAGAGAGCTGGGGCCGCTTTGCGGCCCATCGACGCGGTTCGTCGCCACGGCAAGCGCGGCACCCACAGGATATGTGCATGCCTTGGAAGCATGCTTGCCGACGACGGACTGTACCGCGCGACGAGTGGCGGAGATCGAGAATCAGCAGGTTGGCATAATGGCATCGCAATCTACCCGCCCATCCTTTTATTCAATCCGCCGTTGTGAGCCCCTCTGCAATGAATGCCGAAATCCGTTACTCGATCATCCTGGAGCACAACGCTGAAGTGCTCCTTGCCAATGCCTCCATGGCGCAGGTCGAGGCATTCTGGGATGCCAACGACTCCCGTTACTTTGGCTTGCACATGGAAGACCCGTGCGGCTCGCATGTGCGCGTCATGGTCACCGATGAAATGCCAGAGGACGAATAGGCTTGCGTATGTCATGTGGGAGCGGCTTTAGCCGCGAAGCAGGCAACGCGGTGTCTGGCACCGGCTTTGCCGGTGTTCGCGGCTAAAGCCGCTCCCACAGTGGTTGGGGACGCAAAGCGCCCCAATTGATCAGAACGCGGTGCTGACCGTCAGCGACATGTTGCGCGGGTCACCGTAGATCGCCCCGGCGTAGAACCCGTACTGGGTGTAGTAGTGCTTGTCGAACAGGTTGTCGACATTGAGGCTCACCGTGGTGTCATCCGTGAGCTGGTACTTGGCCATGGCATTCCAGATCGCATAACCGGACCAGTTCACGTCGGTCGCCCCTGCACTCACGCCGTTCACCGGCTGCCCCGCCGGGCTGGAAATGGCGCGGATGTTGGTCTGCGCCTTCACCCCTGCACCCAGGGTCAGGCGGTCCAGCGGGCCAGACAGACGATAGGTGGTCGAGGCCTTGAACAGGTGCGACGGGTCACTGCGCCCGTCGCTGTCGACGCGGCGGAAGTGCAGGTAGGTATAACCGGCATAGACGTTCCAGTTCGGCGTCAGCGCACCGGCAATTTCCAGGTCGATCCCGTCGGTTTCCTGGCCAGTGCCGGCCTTGTAGGCATCACCACCGGTCGGCGTGGTCAGGCCGTCGTCTAGCACCGCCTTGTTCTGCTGCTTGGTACGGAAGTACGCCGCCGAGGCATTCAGGCGCCCGTCCAGCCACTCACCCTTGATACCGGTCTCGTAGCTCTGGCCCCGAATCGGCTCGACCTTGGTGCCGCTTTCGGTCTCGGCTGTCTGCGGGTTGAAGATGTCGGTGTAGCTGGCGTACAGCGAGTAGTGGTCGTTGAGGTCGTACACCGCGCCCAGGTACGGGGTGACGATGCCGTTGTTCTGCTGGTTGCTGCGCACGCCGGCGACACTGTTGGTAGTTGCCGAGTAATCGGTGGTGCGCACGCCGACGATCACCGACAACGGGTCGCTGATGCTCAGCCGGGTGGCCGCGTACATGCCCTGCAAGCGGGTGGTGGTCTTGCTGTGGCGGCCGGTGCGCGAGGCGATCATGTCGTAGTCGCTGTCCACGCCGTTGTGCCAGTCGGTGAGCGGGAAACCGTTGTTTGCGCGGAACTGGCAGCCCACCGACGGCGCGCTGACGCGGCCGTCGCTGACCATGGTGCAGCTGTATTCCGGCGACCAGGCCACGGTACGGCTGTCGTTGTAGCCGACCATCGCCTGGTGGGTGCGACCGAACAGCTGGAACGGGCCGGACAGGTCGATCTGCGCGGACTGCTGGGTGGTGTCGCTGGAGCTGTGCAGGCCGTTGAGCACTGCGCCGCTGCCGTCCTGATCCCAGTAGCCGCCGTAGCTGCCACGGCCGGCCGAGTTGACCTTGGCCAGGCCGCGGTGGTTGAGGACTTCGGCCGTGCTCTGGGCGACTTTCAGGTCGAGGCTCCAGTCGTTGTCGAAGTGGTGCTCCAACGAGCCGAAGGCGGTGCGGGTGGTGTACTCGCCGAAGCTCCAGCTCGGCACCACGTTGGTGCTGCGCGGCAAGTCGGTCTTGCTGCCGTCCTTGTACCAGATCGGGATGTTGGCGCCCCAGCCGCCACCGACCACCTTGTTGTATTCGTATTGGTAGCCGGCACCAATCGTGGTGGCATCGTCGATATCGAAGGCGAAGTTGGCCAGGGCGGCGCGCGAGCGTTCGGACTGGTTGTCGCGGAACGAGTTGGCGTCGCCCTGGGTCATTACCAAGCGCGAACGCAGGCGGCCGTCTTCGGACAGCGGCAGGTTGAGGTCGGCGCCCAGGCGGCGTTTATCCCAGCTGCCGTAGGTGGCGTAGGCACTGCCGCCAAAGGTCCTGGTGGGTGCCTTGCGGATCAGGTTGACGGTGGCCGATGGGTCACCGGTGCCACCGAGCAGGCCGTTGGCGCCGCGGACGATGTCGATGCGCTCGTACAGGTCCATGTTCAGCGCGTTGCCGCCACCGCTGAAGTCGGAACCGCCCTGGAACTGCAGGCCGTCGACCTTCCAGTTGCTGATCGAGTAGCCACGGGCACGGAAATCGGTGCGCCCACCCACTTCGGACTTGGTGGCGCTCACGCCTGGGGTCGTGTCCAGGGCCTGCTCGATGGAATGCACATCGCGGTCGTCCATCTGTTGGCGGGTGATGGTGGTGACCGACTGCGGCGTCTGCCGCGGGGTCAGCTTCAGGCCCGTGGAACTGCGGGTGCTTTCCACCGTGTAGCCGAGCTGGCCGGTTTCATCTGCGGACACCAGCGCACTGTCCTCGATCTGGGTGGCATCCAGTTCCAAAGGTTGGATTTCGGCTGCCAAGGCGCCGCCACTGATAGCGACGGCAACGAAGAAGGCAAGCGGGTGCAGGCGGCTGCCGCCCCGGACAACAGAAGTGAAGTCGTTCATGGCGCTCTTGTGATTCATTTGGGAAGGTTTCGTATTCGCAGATGATTTTTTGTTACGATTCTAGGGATCCGCCCTTTGGGCTCCATACCCGGCTTGTACGGGGATGTAATTGAACGTAACGAGCGCTGCCGGCCCTCCACGAACAGGTGTTTTCCCGATGAGCACAACCTTGCTGGTTGTCGACGATGACGACGAGATCCGCGAACTTCTCTGCGATTACCTTACCGATGCCGGCTATACCGTACTGGCGGCAGCAGACGGTGAAGGCATGCGTGAGCAACTGGCCGCGAGCAAGGTCGACCTGGTGGTACTCGACCTGATGCTGCCTGGCGAGGACGGCTTGAGCCTGTGCCGCCAGTTGCAAGCGACGCCGGGCCTGGCGGTGATCATGCTGTCGGCCAAGGGCAGCACCCTGGACCGCATCATCGGCCTGGAAGTGGGCGCCGACGACTACCTGGCCAAGCCCTTCGAACCGCGTGAGCTGATCGCCCGCATCAAGGCCGTGCTGCGCCGCCCGCAACGCCTGGATACCCCTGGCGAAGGGCCGGCCGCCGAAGCCCAGCGTTTCGCCGGCTTCAGCCTCGACCACGTCAAGCGCCTGCTGACCCGCCCCGACGGCGAAACCCTCACCCTGCCCCGCTCCGACTACCGGGTGCTGCGTGAACTGCTGGAGGCCAACAACCGCGTGGTCTCGCGCGATCAGCTGACACGCAGTGCGTTTGGCCGCGATCACCACCCCGACGATCGCTCGGTGGACATGTGCATCAGCCGCCTGCGCCAGCAACTGCGCCGTGCCCCGGCCGGCGATATCCAGATCCTGACCATCCGCAACGAAGGCTATCTGCTGAGCATCGCCCGCGCCGAGGCCGACAGCTGACATGCGTTGGCTCCGTCGTCTGTGGCCGCGCACGCTGTTTGGCCAGCTGCTGCTGATCATGGTCAGCGGCACGCTGCTGATCCAGTTGATGTCGAGCAGTATCTGGTTCGATGTGCGTTTCGCCCAGGTGCTGGAGGCGCCGATCCGGCTCATGGCCGCACGCAGCGCCCCGCTGATTGCCCAGGCCGATTGCCACACGGAACACCTGCAGGTACCGGCGCACTATCAGTTGCGTTGCGCCGAGAGCGAACCTGCGCAACAGGATGACCAGCGGCGCGAGCGCCGGCGCGTCGAGCTGTTGCTGCAACAGGCGCTCAAGTACGAACTGGG
This sequence comes from Pseudomonas sp. NPDC089422, assembly GCF_044749405.1. Lineage (NCBI taxonomy): Bacteria > Pseudomonadati > Pseudomonadota > Gammaproteobacteria > Pseudomonadales > Pseudomonadaceae > Pseudomonas > Pseudomonas sp. NPDC089422. The sequence continues at coordinate 190,318 of NZ_JBIVHW010000006.1, read as the reverse complement.
CCACCCGCAGGAAGTGCGCCTGCTGAAGGTGCAACTGACCGATCAACTGGGCCAGCCAATCGTCTGGCGCAGCCTGTTCGGCCTGCGCACCGCCCAGGCGCATGTCCAGTTCGCCGTGCCGTTGCCCGATGGCCATTGGCTGAGCATCGACGGCCAGGAACTGCAGGGCTGGAGCGGCGAGTCGGCGTGGGTGCTGATCAGCGACTACCTGCTGCGGGTCTATGCGCTGCGGATCGTCGCCGTGCTGCTGGTCTGCCTGATCGCGGTGCGCCTGTGCCTACGCCCGTTGCGGCGCCTGGCCGACGCCGCGCGCGGGCTGGGCAGCAACCTCGAACAGCCACCGCTGGCCCTGGACGGCCCCGAGGAAGTGCGCCAGGCCGCGCTGGCGTTCAACGCCATGCAGCAGCGCCTGATCGCCATGGTCAACGACAAGGCCTACTTCCTGGCTGCCGTGTCCCACGACTTGCGCACCCCACTGACGCGCATGCGCTTGCGCCTGGAGCGCTTGCCGGACGACGAGCAGCGCGAACGCCTGCGGCAGAACATCACCCAGATGGACAACATGATTGGCCAGGTGCTCGACTACCTGCGTGCCGGCGAGCAGCAGAACCTCCAGCAGGTCGACCTTGACCGCCTGGTGGCGCGGCTCTGTGAAGACCTCGCCAGCAGCGCCGAGCCTCTGCCCGTGCACGGCCGGGCTGGCAGCCTGCGGGTGGATGCCCTGTTGCTGCAACGCTGCCTGCAGAACCTGGTAGTGAATGCCCTGCGTTATGCCAAGGAGGTATCGGTGACGCTGGAAACCGCCATCACCGGCGTGTACATCCACATCGACGACCGCGGCCCCGGTATTGCGCCAGGCCTGCTGGCCACCATCACCGACCCGTTCGTGCGTGGCGAAGGGTCACGTAATCAGGCGTCCGGGGGCTATGGCCTGGGGCTGAGCATCGCCCAGCGCATCGCCAGCAGCCATGGCGGCGAACTGCTGCTGCGCAATCGCGATGGCGGCGGTTTGCGCGTCAGTGTATTGCTGCCCCGGTGATCCAGCCCCTCACGTTCAGGTAATAGTCTTTTACCAAAACCCCAGGTTTTCCCGACCCGGGGTTTGCCTATCCTAGGCCGCGTCATCCAGCCTGTGATGGACCCATGAAAGATTCGCTCCCCAGCCGTTATGCCTGCCTGGCCCTGTGCCTGCTGTTCACCTTCGCCAGTATCCCGTTCCTTGCCCAGCACAGTTGGCTGTGGCCACTGACGGTGGTTGCCGCCCTGCTCAGCCTGGTCGGCCTCAACGACTTGCGCCAGAGCCACCACGCGGTGCGGCGCAACTACCCGATCCTGGGCAATATCCGCTACCTGATCGAGACCATCCGCCCCGAGATCCGCCAGTACCTGATCGAAGGCGACGACGACAAGCTGCCGTTCTCCCGTTCACAGCGCTCGCTAGTGTATGCCCGGGCCAAGAACGAGAGCGCCGAGAAAGCCTTCGGCACGCTCAACGATGCCTACAAGCCCGGCTTCGAATTCATCAGCCACTCGATGCTGCCGGTCGCCACACCCGACCCGGCGTCGTTCCGCATTGCCATTGGCGGGCCGCAATGCCGCCTGCCCTACTCCGCGTCGATCTTCAACATCTCGGCCATGAGCTTCGGCGCACTCAGTGCCAACGCGATTGCCGCGCTCAACCAGGGCGCACGCCTTGGCCGCTTTGCCCATGACACCGGCGAGGGCAGCATCAGCCCTTACCACCGCGAGCACGGCGGCGACCTGATCTGGGAAATCGGCAGTGGCTACTTCGGTTGCCGCACCGAAGATGGCCGCTTCGACGCGCAACGCTTCGCCGAACAAGCGTGCAGTCCGCAGGTGAAGATGATCGAAATCAAGCTCAGCCAGGGCGCCAAGCCCGGCCACGGCGGGATTCTGCCGGCCCACAAGGTCAGCCCGGAAATCGCCGCCACCCGCGGCGTGCGCGTGGGTGAGGACTGCATCTCGCCTGCCGCCCACAGCGCATTCCGCACCCCAGTGGAGCTGCTGCACTTCGTCGCTAGCTTGCGCGAGCTGTCGGGCGGCAAGCCGGTGGGCTTCAAGTTCTGCCTGGGCCACCCGTGGGAATTCATGGGCATCGCCAAGGCCATGCTGGTGACCGGCATCACCCCGGACTTCATCGTCGTCGACGGCAAGGAAGGCGGCACCGGCGCGGCACCTCGGGAGTTCAGCGACAACATGGGCGTGCCCATGCGCGAGGGGCTGATGTTCGTGCACAACACCCTGGTCGGCCTGAACCTGCGCTCGAGCATCCGCATCGGCGCCGCGGGCAAGATCGTCAGCGCCTTCGATATCGCCAGCGTGCTGGCCATCGGTGCCGACTGGGTCAACTCCGCTCGCGGCTTCATGTTCGCCATCGGCTGCATCCAGTCGCAGAGCTGCCACACCAACAAGTGCCCGACCGGTGTCGCCACCCAGGACCCACTGCGCCAGCGTGCGCTGGTGGTGCCTGACAAGGCCGAACGGGTGGCCAGCTTCCATCGCAACACCCTGCACGCCCTGGCCGAAATGCTCGCGGCCGCAGGCCTGGAGCACCCTTCGGAGCTCAAGCCCAAGCACCTGGCGCGACGCATCAGCACCAGCGAGATCAGCCTGTTTTCCGACCTGCACCAATTCCTCAAGCCGGGCGAATTGCTCAGTGGCTCGATTGAAAGTGAGTTCTATGCACGGATGTGGCGGATGGCGCGCAGTGACAGCTTTGCGCCAGAGACGGGGGATGTTGCGGTAGCACCTGCAGCGGCCAGTGTGCGCCGCAAAGAAACAGCCCCGGCATAGGCCGGGGCTGTTTGAGACGCTCGGTCAGGATCAGAAGATGCTGATCGGGTACTCGACGAATACGCGGACTTCGTTGCCGTCGTCGTTGTAGCCGTTCTGCTGTACCGCGTTGTTGGTACGCAGCCAGGAACCACGCAGCTTGACCGACAGGTCCTTGGCCGGGCCGTCCTGCACGACGTAGCGCAGCTGGTTGAAGATTTCGCGCTCTTTACCTTCGCCGAAGCCGTGGGTGTTGATGTTGTCACCCGCCACGTAGGCGATCTTGTAGGTCAGGCCCGGCATGCCGAAGGCGCCGAAGTCCAGGCCGTAGGCGAGCTGCCAGGAGCGCTCGTCTTCGGCGTTGAAGTCGGACCAGTAGGAGTTGGCCAGGTAGATGGTCGAACCACCGTCACCCACGCCACCGCGGTCCTGGTACCAGCCGTAGTTGTAGCCGGTGCTGCCGGTGCTGCGCTGGTGCGCCAGAGTCACCGAGTGCGGGCCGAAGGCGTAGGTGGCCGCCAGGCTCCAGATGGTGTTTTCGTCACCGGTCAGCTCGGCTTTCTGGACGTACTTGCTGTTGATGTCCGACTTGTAGCCGTTGAAGTCCAGGGTCAGGGACTGGTCCGCCGCGATCGGGAAGACGTAGTTCATGCCCAGGTAGTGCTTCTTCATCACGTCTTCGATGTTCGACGTGTAGGCGGAAGCGGTGAAGTTGTCGGTGAACTTGTAGCTGCCACCGAACACATCGATCGACTTCAGGTGGCCGCTGTCGCGACCTTCAGCGCTCTTGCGCGCTTCCTCGGTGAAGTGACCGGCGTTCAGCTCCAGGCCTTCGATCTCCTTGGAGGTGATGAAGGTACCGGTGTAGCTCTCGGGCAGCAGGCGGCTGTCGTCGTACTGCAGCACCGGCAGCTCAGGCATCATGTCACCGTACTTGAGCACGGTGTTGGAGACGCGGAACTTGATGGCAGCGCCACCGCGGGCCAGGTTGTGCGGCGAGTTCTTCGGGTCGCTGTCGCTGGCCTTGAAGAAGTCGATGCCGGCAGCGCCGTTGCGGCCTTTGCCGCCATCCAGGCGCATGGCATACAGGCCGAAGGCGTCAACGCCCACGCCAACGGTGCCCTGGGTGAAACCGGAAGAGAATTTGCCGATGAACGCCTGGCCCCATTCGCTCTGGTCGTTCTTGCCGTGCTTCTTGTCACGGTTGATGTACGCGTTGCGCAGCAGAACGTTGGCGTGGCTGTCCTCGAGGAAGCCCTTGCTGTCGGCCTGATCGTTGGCCTGGGCCTGGGTCGCGGCGATCATCGCCAGGGCGACCAGGCTGATCCTGGTTTTCAACATGTTGTTTTCCTTATTTCTAAATCAAAAACGCTTTGCACCATTACGCCAGGAACCAACGCCCCTTCGTAGGTTCGACGCTGTGCGGATCCGAACTGAAAAGCCCGCCGACAGTAGGTGTGGCGGGCTTTGAGCAGCAGCATGGCCAGTCGTGGCCAGCAAGCGTTGGCCGAATCCTAGCTGTGTGCGATTACAAATGTCAAAAAGTCGTGAATTGCAGGTTGATATAACCAATTTCACTGTCGTGACTGGTGCATTTCCATGCCACTTGAAGCAATCGGCAGGCATTTTGTCTTCCGTGGGAACTTTCTGCATCAAACTGTGGAAAAGCGACATTTACAAACTGATACATATGTAAAGACAAGTCTTTACAAATACTCGAGCGGCAGTAAATAACAAGCATTACCATTCGCGCTTATTTTTCATTTACCTCAGCCGGATGTCCGATGCTCGTCCCCAATCGCCTGCCCTTCCTTGGCCTTGGCCTGTCACTGTTGATCAGCCCCAGCCTGGCCAGCGCCACCAGCACCACACTGCCCGAACTCTCGGTGACTGCCGAGAGCGAGCGCGAAGAAGACAACCCACAGGTCAAGGAAGTCAGCACCGCGACCCGTACGTCGACGCCGGTGCGCTATGTGCCGCAAGCCATCGACACGGTGAAGACCTCCAACGTCATGAACTACGGCAGCAATACGCTGGGCAAGGCCCTGGAGGGCATTCCCAACGTCAGCAGCGGTGCCGATACGCGCTTCGACAGCATCCGTATTCGTGGTTTCGAGGCCAGCAACGACTTCTATCTGGACGGCATCCGTGACGACAGCCAGTACATTCGCGACCTGCATAACATCGAGCGGGTCGAAGTACTCAAAGGGCCAGCCGCCGTGCTTTATGGCCGTGGCAGCCAGGGCGGCATCGTCAACCGGGTGAGCAAGGCGCCAGAGCGTGGACGGCGCTCGTCGGTCGAAGCCCAGGGTGGCAGTGAAGACCTGCGCAGCCTGTATGCCGACCTCAGTGCCGACCCCAGCGACACCATCAGCTTGCGCCTGAACATGGGCAACCAGGACAACAACAGTTTCCGCGATGGCATCGACGGTAGCCGTCAACTGTTCGCGCCATCGATGAGCTGGCAGCTTTCACCCGACCTCAACTGGCTGGTGCAGTACGAGTACAGCCGCTACAACCGCACGCCTGACCGTGGCATTCCCGGTGTCGACGGGCGCCCGGCCGATGTCGGCCGCAGCACCACCTATGGCGACACCCAGCGCGACTACATCGATGACCGTGCGCAATCGCTGCGCGCTCGGCTGAACTACCAGCTCGACGAAACCTGGCAATTGCGCCACACCCTAGGCCTGTTCAAGCTCGACAGCGAGTTCGACAACACCTACCTGACCGGCTACAACGCCAGCAACCAGACGGTAACCCGCCAGCGTTGGCAACAGGACCTGAACACCCGCAATCTGTTCAACAACCTGGAAGCCGAAGGTGATTTCGCCACCCTTGGCCTGGAGCACAAGCTGTTGGTCGGGCTGGAGTTCGGCAATCAGCGCCGTGACCCGACGCTGTACACCGCCGCGCCGGTCTCGGCCGGGGGCAGCCCGGTCCCCAGCCTGAATGTCTACAACCCCGACCGCAGCCTGCAGCACAATGGCCGCATGGTGGTGTCGAGCAATAACCACACCGTGGTCGACAGCCGCGGGCTCTACCTGCAGGACCAGATCCGCCTGAATGGCCAATGGCAATTGCTGGCCGGGGTGCGTTTCGACCAGTTCGAGGTAGAGACCACCAACAAGGTCCGCAACCTGTCCGAGAAACAGGACAGCAATACCACCAGCCCGCGCCTGGGGGTGGTCTACACACCCTGGCGCGACCACGCCTTCTACGCGTCGTGGAGCAAGACATTCTCGCCCGTGGGCGGCGGTTTGATCGGTATTACTCCAGGCGCGCCGGGCAACGGCAACGACACCAGCCCGGAGCTGACCCGGCAGAAAGAGATCGGTGTGAAGAGCGACTGGCTGGACGAACGCTTGAGCACCACCCTCGCCATTTATGAACTGGAGCTCTACAACCGCCGCACCCGCGACCCGAACAACCCGGAGATCACCCTGCTCAGCGGCCTGCAACGCTCACGCGGCATCGAACTGACGGCCACCGGCAATATCGTCGGCAACTGGTACGTGCGCGGCGGCATTGGCTTGCAGGATGCCACCATCGTCAAGGACAACAACGGCCAGGAAGGCAATCGCATCAACGATGTGGCCAAACGCAACGCCAGCCTGTTCGTGACCTGGAAACCAGAACTGGGCTGGTATGCCGAGACCGGGCTGACGCTGGTCGGCGAACGCTACGCCGACAACCAGAACACCACGGTATTGCCAGGCTATGGCCGTTGGGATGCGCTGGCAGGGTTCCGCACCCATGACTGGGATGTGCGGGCAGCGCTGAGCAACATCACCGACAAGACCTACTACAGCTCGGCGACCAGTGCCGCGCAGATCCAGGTCGGCGACCCGCGCAGCCTGGTGGTGACCGGTACTTACCGTTTCTGATCAACCGTCTGCGCCTTGCACAAACGAAAACGCCACCGCAATTGCGGTGGCGTTCTTCATGGGGCGGGCTCCTGCCCTGGTCAGTGCCAGACCCCCAGCAGCGCATCCAGCTCAGCATCGCTGATCAGCCCTTGAGGATAGCGGCCGTCAAGCAGACGTCGTGGGTCGGTCGTCCTGACCCGTTTGCCTCCATGGTGTTTCAACCACTGCGCCACAACCGCGAGCGATTGGTGATTGACTGCCGATGGGCGCAAAGCCGTCTCACTTGCTGCGTTCATGTCCACACGTACTCCCTGGGCCCGTGAGCGGCTAATCTACGTCGTGATTGTTACAGAACGGTGTGCCCGGCCTGCCTGGGTAACTCCCTGAAAAACAATACAAAACATATGCCATCCAGGCTTCCGGATATCGTCCGGGCAAAAAAAAGCCCGTCATCCGACGGGCTTCTTCGTGTGGCCTGTATCAGCGCTTGACCGGTGCCGGCTGCTGCTGGGTCAGGCAGTGGATGTTGCCACCGCCGAGCAGCAGCTCACGGCCCGGGATCATCACCACTTCGTGACCCGGGAAGACCTTGGCCAGAATCGCTCTGGCCTGGGCATCTGCCGGGTCATTGAAGCTCGGTGCGATGATGCCGCCGTTGACGATCAGGAAGTTCACGTACGAACCGGCCAGGCGCACCGACGGGTCGCGCTCCTGGCTACCGGCCACCTGATCGACACCCGCGCATTCTTCTTCAGTGGCAAACAGCGGGCCGGGGATCGGCATCTTGTGCACCACGAACTCGCGGCCTTTGGCGTCACGGGTGTTTTTCAGCACCTCGTAGGCGGCGTGGCAACGGGCGTAGTTGGGGTCGTTGGAATCATCGGTCCAGGCCAGTAACACTTCGCCTGGGCTGACGTAACAGCAGAAGTTGTCGACGTGGCCGTCGGTTTCGTCGTTGTACAGGCCATCGGGCAGCCAGACGATGGTTTCCACCGCCAGCTGCTCGCGCAGGATCTCTTCGATCTGCTCGCGGTTCAGGTGCGGGTTGCGGTTGCGGTTGAGCAGGCACTCTTCGGTGGTGATCAGGGTGCCTTCGCCATCGACGTGGATCGAACCGCCTTCAAGCACGAAGCCTTCGGTGTGGTAGCGCTGGCAGCGCTCCATTTCCAGCACCTTGGCTGCCAGTTCCTCATCACGGTTCCACGGCGCATACAGGCCACCGTCGAAGCCGCCCCAGGCGTTGAAGCCCCAGTCCACGCCGCGCACTTCACCGTGGTCGTTGATCACGAAGGTCGGGCCGGTGTCGCGCACCCAGGCGTCATCGTTGCTGATTTCCACCACACGGATGTTCGGCAGGTCGAGCTGGCGACGGGCGTTTTCGTACTGACCGGCGGAAACGGCCACCGTGACCGGCTCGAAACGGGCGATTGCCTTGGCCAGGGTGACATGCGCTGCCTGGGCTGGCTTGCCGCCCAGGCGCCAGTTATCCGAACGCTCCGGCCAGACCATCCAGACCTGGCTTTGCGGGGCCCATTCGGCGGGCATGTGGAAACCGTCGGCGCGGGGGGTGGAGTTGAGGGTCTTCATGGGTAACCTCTGCAAAGGCACTGGGCCGATGGTCGATGGATAGCAAGTGAATGTGACATTTCCGACGGTGCAGGATGCCCGGCGGTATTGGCTAGTTTATAACCGATACATATCGACTTTAGAAGCCTAGTGAATGGCAAAATGTTAACAAATATCTATTTTTTGTCGATATAGATCGATAAGCGGTCGACCACAATCTCACCGGACTCGACGTTCTCTATAATCTGTTTGCGCAGGCTGCATCTGCATGCCAAAAAGCCTCAAGATGAAACCTGTTTCATCTTTCTACTGGGGAAGCCGGACTTGCGGCCGATAACCCGGTGCGAAGATGAAATCGACCGGTGGGCGCGTGCTGGCTCACCGCCAGCCGATCTAGGCTCAGGTTGCCAAGACGGCGGACTTAGAGCGGACCTTTCAAGGTCGGACCTTCAGCACACTGACCGAAGAATTTCCATGAACATCATAGCGACCGAGATACCCGACGTAGTCATCATCGAACCGAAGGTCTTCGGCGATAGCCGTGGCTTTTTCTTCGAAAGCTTCAATGCCCGCGAATTCAAGAAACAGACCGGGTTCGATGGCCATTTTGTCCAGGACAACCATTCGCGCTCCCAGCGCGGCGTGCTGCGCGGCCTGCATTACCAGATCGACAACCCGCAGGGGAAACTGGTGCGCGTGGTGCAGGGCGAAGTGCTGGACGTGGCCGTGGACATCCGCCGCAGCTCGCCGTACTTCGGCCGCTGGGTGGCCCGGCACCTTACCGCCACCGACCACCTGCAGTTCTGGATCCCGCCGGGGTTCGCCCATGGTTTCCTGGTGCTGAGCGAAACAGCCGACTTCCTGTACAAGACCACCGACTACTACAACCCCGCCGCCGAGCGCTCGATCCGCTGGGACGACCCTGATCTGGCCATTGACTGGGGCGTGGAGAACCCGATCCTGTCAGCCAAGGACCAGGCGGCCGTGCTGTTGAAAGACGCGGACCTGTTCCCATGAAGATTCTCGTCTGTGGCCACCATGGCCAGGTCGCTCAGGCACTGCAGGCGCAGTTGGCCGGGCTCGGCGAAGTGCACCTGCTTGGCCGTGACCAACTGAACATGGCCAACCCCGAGGCGCTGCGCGCGCCACTGCGGCGCCTGACCCCGCAGTTGATCATCAACGCCGCCGCCCATACCGCGGTGGACCAGGCCGAAAGCGAATCGGACCTGGCCTTTGCAATCAACGCAGAAAGCCCGCGGGTTCTGGCCGAAGAAGCGGTGCGCCTGGGAGCGCCGCTGATTCACTACTCCACCGACTATGTCTTCGATGGCGAAAAGGCCTTGCCCTACACCGAGCTCGACCGCCCCAACCCGCTGGGGGTCTACGGCCGCAGCAAACTGGCCGGGGAGCAGGCCATTGCCGCAGTGGATGGCGAACACCTGATTCTGCGCACCAGCTGGGTGTATTCGCTGTACGGGCGCAATTTCCTGCTGACCATGCAACGCCTGCTGCAGGAAAAACCACAGCTGCGCGTGGTCGACGACCAGATCGGCGCCCCCACCTGGGCCACGACCATCGCCGTCGCCACCCGGGAGCTCATCGAGCGCTGGCAAGCCGGGCAGCGCGGCGCCTGGGGCACCTATCACCTGGCCGCCCAGGGCGAAACCTCCTGGTTCGGCTTCGCCCAGGCCATCGGCGAACAGCTCAAGGCACGCGGCCTGCCCTGTGCCGAGCTGCTGCCGATCCCCTCCAGCGAGTACCCGACCCCAGCACGTCGCCCAGCCAACTCACGCCTGGACTGCTCGCGCCTGGCCCGTGAGTGGGACGTGCACCTGCCGCACTGGCAGCAAGCGCTGATCGACTGCCTCAAGTAGCGCATAATTGCGCCAGACCCCTCTGGCGCACTTACGCGATGATTGCAAAACCCACGCCCCCTCGCCGTCCCCGCTGGCGCAGCCTGGCCCTGCTGGCCCTGTGCCTGGCGCCACTGCTGTGGCCACTGCACCATCTGGCCGAGCGCTACTACCAGGATGAGCTGGCCTCGCAGAACCGCCAGACCCTCGACCTGTACGTCGCCAACCTGCTCGGTACCCTGCACCGCTACGAAACCCTGCCGCAGATCCTCGGCGACCTGCCGGCACTGCGCGGCGTGCTGGCCGACCCGTTCCGCCTCGAGGCGGTCACCAACGCCAACCGCCTGCTCAAGGACATCGTCCAGCAGACCGGCGCCGAGGTGATGTACCTGATGGACGTCAGTGGCAACACCCTGGCCGCGTCCAACTGGGACAAGCCGGACAGCTTCGTCGGCCGCAACTTCTCCTTCCGCCCGTATTTCATCGAAGCCATGGCCGGCCGCCTGGGTCGCTTCTTCGGCCAGGGCACAACTTCGGCCAAACGCGGCTACTTCTTCGCTGCCGCTGTGCGCGACCGCGAGCGCATCGTTGGCGTGCTGGTGGTCAAGGTCGACCTGGACCATACCGAAACCCTCTGGGGCCGTACCCCCGAGCAGCTGCTGCTGACCGACCACAACGGCGTGGTGATCCTTACCTCGCGCCCCGACTGGCGCTTTCGCGCCACCCGTGAGCTGACCGACGCCGAGCGCCAGGCGATCATCGCCATCCAGCCCTACCCGACCCAGGCCCCGCAACCGCTGGTGCTGAACCAGGACGCCTGGCTCACCCAGACCCGCGACATCAAGGAAACCGGCTGGCAGGTGAGCATCCTCGCCCCGCGCCTGTTGGTCGACCGCTCGGTGCAGACGGTCATGGCCATCGGCGCCGGCGCGCTGCTGGTGCTGATGCTGTTCGCCGGCCTGGTGATGCAGCGGCGTCGCCATTACATCGACCGCATCGGCTTCGAGGCCCGTGGCCGCCAAGAGCTGGAAAAGCGCGTGGCCGAGCGTACCGCCGCCCTCGAAGGCCTCAACACCCGGCTGAAAAGCGCCGTGCTCGAGCGCGAAAATGCCCAGCAGGAACTGGTCCGCGCCCAGGATGAACTGGTCCAGGCCGGCAAGCTGTCGGTGCTCGGTACCATGTCGGCAAGCATCAGCCACGAGCTCAACCAACCCTTGGCCGCGATCCGCAGCTACGCCGAGAACGCCGAAATCCTGCTCGACCATCAACGCACCGAGGACGCCCGCGGCAACCTCAAGCTGATTGGCGAACTGACCGGGCGCATGGCGTCGATCATCGCCCACCTGCGCGCCTTCGCCCGTCGCGACCGCCACGCCCCGGAAAGCGTGGCCCTGCAACCGGCACTGGATGATGCCCTGGCCCTGTTGGCCAAGCGCCGTCGGGCAATGGCCGTGGAGCTGATCCGCGACCTGCCCGAGGCCACCCTGTGGGTGCAGGCCGGTGAAACCCGCCTGCGCCAGGTGCTGGGCAACCTGCTGGCCAACGCCCTCGACGCCCTGACGGAAAAGGCCAACCCACGGCGCCTGTGGCTGAGTGCCGAAAGGCACGATGACTACGTCTACCTGTACATTCGCGACAACGGCCCGGGCTTCAGCCGCCAGGCCCTGGAGCACGCCAAGGAGCCGTTCTTCACCACCAAGACCCGCACCCAGGGCCTGGGCCTGGGCCTGGCCATCTGCGAAAGCCTGATGCGCACGCTGGGCGGTGAACTGCTGCTGGCCAACCACCCTGAAGGTGGCGCCCTGCTCACCCTGCAACTGCGCGTGGCCGCACCTGGCGCTACCTTGCCCACTTCGGAGGACCCCTCGGCATGACGACCGAGCCTTACATCGACAGCCAGGCCCAGGTGATCCTGGTCGACGACGACCCACACCTGCGTCAGGCCCTGAGCCAGACCCTCGACCTGGCCGGGCTCAAGGTCGTTGCCCTGGCTGACGCCCAAGGCCTGGCCGAGCGCATCGAGCCCGACTGGCCGGGCGTGGTGGTCAGCGATATTCGCATGCCAGGCATCGATGGCCTGCAGCTGCTGGAGCAGTTGCACGGTCGCGACAGCGAACTGCCGGTGCTGCTGATCACCGGCCACGGCGATGTGCCGCTGGCGGTGCAGGCCATGCGCGCGGGCGCCTACGACTTCCTGGAAAAGCCCTTCGCCAGCGACGCCCTGCTCGACAGCGTGCGCCGCGCCCTGGCCCTGCGCCGCCTGGTGCTGGACAACCGCAGCCTGCGCCTGGCCCTGAGCGACCGCCAGCAGCTGGCCACCCGGCTGGTCGGCCACTCACCGTCGATGCAGCGCCTGCGTGAGCAGATCGGCGCCCTGGCAGGCACCCGTGCCGACGTGCTGATCCTCGGTGAAACCGGTGCCGGCAAAGAGGTGGTCGCCCGCGCCCTGCACGACCTGTCCAGCCGCCGCGATGGGCCGTTCGTGGCCATCAACGCCGGCGCACTGGCCGAGTCGGTGGTCGAAAGCGAGCTGTTCGGCCACGAGCCGGGCGCCTTCACCGGTGCGCAGAAGCGCCGCATCGGCAAGTTCGAGTTCGCCAACGGCGGCACGCTGTTCCTCGACGAGATCGAGAGCATGAGCCTGGATGTGCAGGTGAAGCTGCTGCGCCTGTTGCAGGAGCGGGTGGTCGAGCGACTCGGTGGCAACCAGCTCATCCCGCTGGATATCCGCATCATCGCGGCCACCAAGGAAGACCTGCGCACCTCTGCCGACCAGGGCCGCTTCCGCGCCGACCTCTACTACCGGCTGAACGTGGCGCCGCTGCGTATTCCTCCTTTGCGCGAGCGCGGTGACGACATCCTGGTGCTGTTCCAGCACTTCGCCGATGCCGCCAGCCAGCGCCATGGCCTGCCACCTCACAGCCTGCAACCGGCCCAGCGGGCCATGCTGCTGCGCCATGACTGGCCGGGCAACGTGCGCGAACTGCAGAACGCTGCCGAACGTTTTGCCCTGGGCCTGGAGCTGGCCCTCGATGGCCAGGCACCGCCTGCTGCGCAAGCCGCGACGCCGATTTTGCTGGGCAATCTCAGCGATCAGGTCGAGCAGTTCGAACGCTCACTGATCGCCGCCGAACTGGCCCAGCCCCACAGCTCCATGCGCAGCCTCGCCGAAGCCCTCGGCATCCCGCGCAAGACCCTGCACGACAAGCTGCGCAAGCACGGCCTGCATTTCGAAGGCGGTAGCAGCGGCAGCGACGACCACGAGGAAAACCGCCCATGAGTTCCGATAGCCAATACCTGCAGTCCGTGCTGCACGGCGACATTCCGCTAACCCGTGAGATGGGCCTGGAAGTCATCGATTGGCAAGCCCAGACCCTGCGCCTGCAACTGCCGCTGGCGGCCAACGTCAACCACAAGAGCACCATGTTCGGCGGCAGCCTGTACTGCGCTGCGGTGCTGGTGGGATGGGGCTGGCTGCACTTGCGCCTGCGCGAACTGGGCATCGATGACGGGCATATCGTCATCCAGGAAGGCCAGATCAACTACCCGCTGCCGGTGACCGGCGCGGCGGTGGCGCGTTGCGCGGCGCCGGACGAAAAGACCTGGGAGCGGTTCCTGACCCTGTACCAGCGCCGCGGCCGGGCCCGGCTGACGCTGGCGACCACTGTCAGCAACGCCGGCAGCGACGAGCCTGCCGTCACCTTCAGCGGCCAATACGTCCTGCACCGCTAACAAGGCTGGCACGATCCCTGTGAGTGCTTCAGATCAGGTCGAGGAAGGCCTGGCGCCAGGCCGCCTTGGCAGGCAAAGCCAGGAAGAACGGATTGAGCAGCGACTCACGCGCCGGGTAGCGGAACGGCTGGCCATCCACCTCGATCACCTCGCCACCAGCACCTTCCAGCACGCCCTGCGCCGCCGCCGTGTCCCACTGCGAAGTCGGCGCCAGGCGCGGGTAGCAGTCAGCGCTGCCCTCGGCCAGCAGGCAGAATTTCAGCGAGCTGCCGATATTCGCCAATTCAAGCTCACCCACAGCAGCACTCAGGCTTGCCAGCAGTGCCTCCTGTTGCGGGCTGGAATGACGACGGCTGGCCAGCACGGTGAAACGGCCATCGGCAGGCGGCGCATTGCGCACTTGAACAGACAGCGCCTCGGCAGCCCCTTCAGAGCGCCAGGCGCCCAGGCCGCGACCACCGAAATAGCAGCGCCCGTTGGTCGGCATCGACACCACGCCAAACACCACCTCGCCGTTCTCGACCAGAGCGATGTTGACGGTGAATTCCTCACTGCCGGCGATGAACTCCTTGGTGCCGTCGAGCGGGTCGACCAGCCACCAGCGGCTCCAGCCCTGGCGCTCGGCCAGCGGAATATCGCAGTCTTCTTCGGAGAGCACCGGAATTTGCGGCGCCAGCGCCAGCAAGCCATCGGCAATGACCCGATGCGCAGCCAGGTCAGCGGCCGTCACCGGTGAATCGTCGGCCTTGTTGGTCACCGCCACGTCGGCGCGCCAGAACGGCAAAATGGCCTCGCCGGCCAACTGGGCGAGCTTGACCACTTCGTGCATCAGTTGCAGGTCGTTCATGCTTCGAGCAGCCCCCGCTGGATCAACAGGTCACGGGCCAGGTACAACGCCGCCAACGCCCGCCCCTCGGTGAACTGAGGGTGCATGGCCAGGGCCGAAAGCTCGCGCAGGTTGACCTTGTCGACCCGCATCGGCTCCGGCTCGTCGCCCTCCAGGCGCTCCTCGTAAAGGTCGCTGGCCAGCACCACCTGGATCTTCTGGCTCATGTAGCCAGGCGACAGCGACAGCTCGGTCAGGTGCTCCAGCTGGCGAGCACCAAAGCCGGCTTCTTCCTTGAGCTCACGGTCGGCGGCGGCCAGCACGTCCTCACCCGGCTCGATCAGGCCTTTGGGCAACGACAGCTCGTATTCGTCGGTGCCGCCGCAGTATTCCTCCACCAGCACCGCGTGCTCGGCGTCGAGCATGGCCACGATCATTACCGCGCCGTAGCCGTTGCCACGGCCGACCAGGCGCTCATAGGTGCGCTCGTTGCCATTGCTGAAGCGCAGCTGCACGGCCTCGACCCGGAACAGGCGGCTGCTGGCGACGATCTCGCGACTGAGGACGGTGGGTTTCTGGCGCATGGGGCGGCTCCTTGGCGTGAACGGGTTACTATACCGTGGCTTGCCGACTGATCGAGAGTTTCCCATGCCTGTTCTTCCCTGGTCTGCCATCGATACCGTCCTGCTGGACATGGACGGTACCCTGCTCGACCTGCACTACGACAACCGCTTCTGGCTCGACCACCTGCCCCAGCGCTACGCCGAGCTGCACGGGGTCAGCCGGGCCATGGCAGAAATGGAGCTGCAGCCGCTGTTCGAGCGCAACGCCGGCACCCTCAACTGGTACTGCCTGGACTTCTGGAGCCGTGAGCTGAAATTGCCGATTCGTGAGCTCAAGCGCGAAATCGCCGACCTGATCGCCCTGCGGCCGGATGCCGATACGTTCCTGGCAGCGATCCGCCAGGCGGGCAAGCGCGTGGTGATGATCACCAATGCCCACCGCGATTCACTGTCTCTGAAGCTGGAGCGGGTGGAGCTGGCGCCGTATTTCGAACGGCTGATCAGTTCGCACGATTACGGTTACCCGAAGGAAAACGCGCAGTTCTGGGACGCCTTGCAGGCGGATATCGGCTTTGACCCGCAGCGCAGCCTGTTCATCGATGACACCCTGGCCATCCTGCGCAGTGCGCGGCGCTTTGGCGTGGGGCACCTGCTGGCGGTGCGCCAGCCGGACAGCAAGGCGCAGCCGCGCGATACCGAGGAGTTTGCGGCGGTCGAGGACTACCGGGATCTGCTGGTAGGCCTGTAAGGGCCCTTCGCGGATAAATCCGCTCCTACACAGATTCGCATCGCCTGTAGGAGCGGATTTATCCGCGATGAGGCCGGACCAGCCTGCATAGATCAGTCAGGAATACGCAGCACCTGCCCCGGATAGATCTTGTCCGGGTGCTTGAGCATCGGCTTGTTGGCCTCGAAAATCTTGTTGTACAGGCCCGCATTTTTATATTCAACCAACGCTATGGCCGACAACGTGTCACCCTTTTTCACGGTGACGAACCTTGCCGCCGCCACCACCGGCCCGGTCACGGTGATCTGGTCATCGACGCTGGCCACCCCCTTGATGTTGCCGGCGGCAAGAATGATCTTCTCTTTCTCCTCCTGGCTGGCCACCTCGCCCTTGAGAATGACCTTGTCACCCTCTACAGTGGCCGAGATGTTCGGGTTGCCCAGGCCGACACTTTCCACGTGTTTCTTCAGCTGCTCTTCGGCATTGGCGTTGCCGGGAGTCAGCAGGTCGATCAACTTCTCGCCGGCTTCCTTCACGAAACTGAACAGGCTCATGACGCGCTCCTTGTTGACGTAAACCTCGGAGCCAGGAGTCTAGGCCAGCATTGCCCTGCCCGCCCCTCTGCGACCAATCGACGCGGTCTATCAAGGCATAGACCCTAGCGATTAGACGCGCCCGGCCCGTCGGCCTAGGCTGGTGCTATCAAATAGCCGCCGGTTATCTCGCCCGATGCAAAGCAAACCTCCGGTCTGCGCGGCCTCGACGCCTCTGGCCTTGCCCGCCGCCAGCAACACCTACGACTACGTCCAGCTCAACGACGGCGAACGCACCTGCACGCCACTGGCCGAAGAAGTTGCCCTGGCCATTGCCTACAACGGCCTGAACCAGGCCGTCATGCTGGTCAGCCCCACCGACCTGGAAGATTTCGCGGTCGGTTTCAGCGTTGGCAGCGGCATTGTCGAAGGCACGTCGGAAATCTATGACCTGAAACTCTCCGGCAGCGGCTCGGCGATGTACGCCGACCTGGAGATCTCCAGCCGTGCATTCTGGAACCTCAAGAACCAGCGCCGCCAGCTGGCCGGTACCAGCGGTTGTGGCCTGTGCGGGGTGGAAGCCCTGGAACAGGCGCTGCCGGAACTGAACGCATTGCCTGGCGCACCGTTGCCGCCGGCGCACTGGCTGGCGGGCCTGCGCGAGCGCATCGATGCATTCACGCCGCTGGGCCAGCACTGCGGCGCCGTGCATGCCGCGCTGTTCATGAACGCCCAGGGCGAATTGCTGATGGGCCGCGAAGACATCGGCCGGCACAACGCCCTCGACAAGCTGATCGGCGCCCTGCTGCGCCAAGGCATCAGCACCGAGGGCGGCCTGGCCATCGTCACCAGCCGCTGCAGCCTGGAGCTGATCCAGAAGGTGCTGCGCGCCGGCATCCAGACCCTGGTCAGCCTCTCGGCGCCCACCGGCCTTGCCCTGCAATGGGCACGCAAGCACAACCTCAACCTCATTCATCTGCCCAAACACAGTGCACCGCGGGTCTACAGCCCAGCGGCGGAGTCGTAACAGTCGTGACCTCGTACCAGCAACTCCCGGACAACGCCCCAGCCTCCACCCCTCGCTACCAGCCCTACCACGGCCCCGCCGGTGGTTGGGGCGCGCTGCGCAGCGTGGCCAAGGCCTGGGTCGGCAGCGACAACGCGCTGAAGAACCTCCGCGCCCTGCTCAAGACCAACCAGAACGGCGGCTTCGACTGCCCCGGCTGCGCCTGGGGCGATTCGCCCGAAAGCGGCATGGTCAAGTTCTGCGAGAACGGCGCCAAGGCGGTCAACTGGGAGGCCACCAAACGCCGCGTCGATGCGGCATTCTTCGCGCGCTACAGCGTCAGCGCGCTGCTGCAGCAGAGTGACTACTGGCTTGAATACCAGGGCCGCCTGACCGAGCCGATGGTCTACGACCCACAGAGTGATCGCTACCAGCCGATCGCCTGGGATGCCGCCTACGCCCTGATCGCCCGTGAACTGAACAAGCTGGCCAGCCCCGACCAGGCCGAGTTCTACACCTCCGGCCGCGCCAGCAACGAAGCGGCCTACCTGTATCAGCTGTTCGTGCGCGCCTACGGCACCAACAACTTCCCCGACTGCTCGAACATGTGCCACGAGGCCAGCGGTGTGGCCTTGGGCCAGAGCGTCGGGGTCGGCAAGGGCACTGTCACCTATGACGACTTCGAGCATGCCGATGCGATCTTCGTCTGGGGCCAGAACCCGGGCACCAACCACCCGCGCATGCTCGACCCGCTGCGCGACGCGGTAAAACGTGGCGCCCAGGTGGTCTGCGTCAACCCGCTCAAGGAGCGTGGCCTGGAACGCTTCCAGCACCCGCAGAACCCGCTGGAGATGCTGACCAACAGCGACCGCCCGACCAACACCGCGTTCTTCCGCCCGGCGCTGGGCGGCGACATGGCGTTGCTGCGCGGCATGGCCAAGTTTGTCTTGCAATGGGAGCGCGAAGCCCAGGCCAACGGCGAGCCGGCAGTCTTCGACCATGTATTCATCGCCGAGCACGGCCATGGTGTGGAGGAGTACCTGGCTGCGGTGGACGCCACCTCCTGGGAGCACATCCAGGCGCAATCCGGCCTGACGCTGGCCGACATCGAGCTGGCGGCACGCATGTACTGCCGTGGCAAGCGGGTGATCATGTGCTGGGCGATGGGCATTACCCAGCATCGCCATTCGGTGCCGACCATCCAGGAAATCGTCAACCTGCAGATGCTGCGCGGCAACCTTGGGGTGCCGGGCGCCGGCCTGTGCCCGGTACGTGGCCACAGCAACGTGCAAGGCGACCGCACCATGGGCATCAACGAGCGCCCGCCAGCGGCCCTGCTCGATGCCATCGAACAGCGCTTCAACTTCGCGGTACCGCGGCATAACGGCCACAACACTGTCGAGGCGATCCACGCCATGCTCGATGGCCGTTCGAAAGTGTTCATCGGCCTTGGCGGCAACTTCGCCCAGGCCACCCCGGACACCGAACGCACCGCACAGGCCCTGCGCAACTGCGAACTCACCGTGCACATCAGCACCAAGCTCAACCGCAGCCATCTGATCCACGGCAAGCAAGCATTGATCCTGCCGTGCCTGGGTCGCACCGACATCGACCTGCAGGCCGATGGGCCGCAGGCAGTCACTGTGGAAGACTCGTTCAGCATGGTCCACGCCTCCAACGGCCAGCTCAAGCCGCTGTCGCCCCAGATGCGCTCGGAGCCTGCCGTAGTCGCCGGCATCGCAGCCGCTACCCTGGGCAAGCACCCGGTGGACTGGCACTGGCTGGTGGCCGATTACGCGCGTATCCGCGACCTGATCGGCGACACCATTGCCGGCTTTGCCGACTTCAACCAGCGCCTGGCCCATCCGGGCGGTTTCTACCTGGGCAACAGCGCCGCCAGCCGTCAGTGGAAAACCACCACGGGCCGCGCCAACTTCAAGGCCAACCTGCTGCCCGATACCCTGCTCGACGAGCGCGTTCGCGCCAGCGGCCAGTTGCCGGACCTGATCATGCAGTCGATGCGCTCCCACGATCAGTACAACACCACCATCTACGGCCTGGACGACCGCTACCGCGGTGTACGCGGCCAGCGCGATGTACTGTTCGCCAACGAGGCCGACATCATCCGCCTGGGCTTCCAGCCAGGGCAGAAGGTCGACATCGTCTCGTTGTGGGGGGATGAGCATGTGCGCCGTGTGCAGGGCTTCACATTGCTGGCCTTCGACATCCCTGCCGGGCAGGCAGCGGCGTACTATCCGGAAGTGAACCCGCTGATTCCGCTGGAAAGCATCGGCGACGGCAGCCATACGCCGACGTCCAAGTTCGTGGCGATCAAGCTGGAACGCGCCCGGGACGACGGCCGGATCCTGTAAGCAGAAACGCCTCGGCAAAAACCAAAAAAGCCCTGAACCGCGAGGTCCAGGGCTTTGTCACAATAAGCTCAGACAAGCGAAAAACGATAAAGTTTCATAGCAAATACAGTAACTTAGAGAATTGTGTACAACTCGTGTTACTCGTCGGATTTTCGTTGCCAGCCGCCCTCCGTAGCCTCAAATTCGCGTCGTCATCCCTATGAGGCTCTCTTGATGAAGAAGTACTCCTCGATTCTGTTGTTGTCTTTCAGCTTGCTCAGCGGCGTTGCCATGGCAGGCGGCAATACCGAGGCTGGCATTGGCGGCGCATTGGGTGGGGTACTCGGCTCCGTAGTGGGCAACTCCATCGGTGGTAGCACCGGCGGTGCCATTGGTGCCGGTCTGGGCGGTGCGGCCGGCGGTGCCCTGGGTGCCGACAAGCGCCAGCGTGGCGAGGCCGCCATCGGTGGCGCCCTGGGCGCTGCAGGCGGTAACGTGGTAGGTCGCTCGATGGGCGGCACCACCGGTAGCTACATCGGTGCAGCCGCAGGCGGCGGTGCGGGTGGTGCGCTGGGTAACTACATGGGCAACAAGGCCGATGAAGACGAGCGCCATGACGACCGTCGCTACCGTCGTGACTACGACGACCGTCGCCACTACGACCGCGGCCGCCACTATGGCCACCGCAAGCACCGTCACTGGCGTGACTGATACCTGGGGCCAAGCCCACGGGTAAAAAGAGCCCTGCCCTCACCGGCAGGGCTTTTTCATGCCTGCGGATCGAGCTGCAGGCCGGCCAGGATCACCTGCAACGTCTCGGGCAACGGCACTGGCCTGCCGCTGGTGCGCTCGATGAATACCTGCACCACCCTGCCGGCCGCACATGCATCCGTTTCTCCCGGGCGATACAACGCCAGGCGGTACTCCACCGTACTGCCTGCCAGCCGTGTCACGCCCAGCCCCACCTCCAGCACATCCGGAAAGCCCGGCAAGGCGAAGAAGTCCGCCGCCGAGCTCACCACGAAGGCTGCCAGTTCGCCGTCGCGCAGGTCCAGGTCGGCCTGTTCGACGAGGAAGGCCTGGATCGCGGTTTCGAAGAAGCCATGCACGGTAGCGCCGGCGATGTGGCCGTTGACATCGTTGTCCTGGGGGCGGGTGAGGATCGGGTGGAAATGGGAGAAGGCCGTGCGGCTGGGGGATTCGGTCATCTGGTAGGCCCGTGTCTTGGCAGTGGATGCAGACAGTGAAACAGAAATTCCAGTTTTTGACTGCCCACGATCCTTTGTAGGAGCGGCCTTGTGTCGCGAAAGGGCCGCATCGCGGCCCCAGCAATATCTGCCTGAATGCAGAAATCCTGGGGCTGCTGCGCAGCCCTTTCGCGACACAAGGCCGCTCCTACACTGATAGCGCCAGTGCTCCAGGAATAAAAAAGCCGCCCCAGGGGGCGGCTTTCTCGTTACGGCTGGGGTCAGCTTACAGCTGTGGACCAGCAGCCTTGATGGCGTCGGAAACGTCGAACTTCTTGAAGTTTTCGATGAACAGCTTGGCCAGGCCTTGGGCGGCCTCGTCGTAGGCAGCCTTGTCAGCCCAGGTAGCGCGTGGGTTGAGCAGCTCGGTGTCAACGCCCGGAACGGCCTTTGGCACGTCCAGGTTGATGATGTCCAGGTGCTCGGTTTCGGCGCCGACCAGAGCACCGCTCTGGATGGCGGCGATCACGCCACGGGTGGTCGGGATGCTGAAACGCTTGCCAACACCATAGCCACCGCCGGTCCAGCCGGTGTTGACCAGGTAGACCTTGGAGCCGAAGGCGTTGATACGCTTGATCAGCAGCTCGGCGTACTCGCCAGCCGGGCGCGGGAAGAACGGTGCGCCGAAGCAGGTGGAGAAGGTCGACTTGATGCCGCCGCCCGAACCCATTTCGGTGGAACCGACCAGCGCAGTGTAGCCGGACAGGAAGTGGTAGGCCGCCTGCTCGTTGTTCAGGATCGAAACCGGAGGCAGAACACCGGTCAGGTCGCAGGTCAGGAAGATGACTGCGTTCGGCTCACCACCCAGGTTGGCTTCGGCGCGCTTGGCGACGTGCTCCAGCGGGTAGGCGGCGCGGCTGTTCTGGGTCAGGCTGACATCGGCGTAGTCGGCGTGCTTGTTGGCGTCGAGCACGACGTTTTCCAGCACGGCGCCATGCTTGATGGCTTTCCAGATGACCGGCTCGTTCTTCTCGGACAGGTCGATGCACTTGGCGTAGCAGCCGCCTTCCATGTTGAAGACAACGCCTTCGCCCCAACCGTGCTCGTCGTCACCGATCAGGTAACGGCTTTCGTCGGCCGACAGGGTGGTCTTGCCGGTGCCCGACAGGCCGAAGAACAGGGTGACATCGCCTTCTTCGCCGATGTTGGCAGCGCAGTGCATCGGCAGCACGTCGGCGGCCGGCAGCAGGAAGTTCTGCACCGAGAACATGGCTTTCTTCATTTCACCGGCGTAGCGCATGCCAGCGATCAGCACTTTTTTGGCGGCGAAGTTGATGATCACGCAACCGTCGGAGTTGGTGCCGTCGCGCTCAGGCTCACAGACGAAGTTGGCGACGTTGAGGATCTGCCACTGGTCGCGGCCGGCCGGGTTGAACTGGCCCTGCTCCGGGTTGATGAACAGGCAACGGCCGAACAGGTTCTGCCAGGCAGTCTGGGTGGTCATCTTCACCGGCAGGTAGTGCTCGGCAGCAGCCCCTACGTGAACGTAGGAAACGAAGTGATCCTGGGCGTTGTTGAACGCCTCGACGCGGTCCCACAGGGCATCGAACTTGTCGGCCGGGAACTTGCGGTTGATCGGGCCCCAGGCGATGGCGGCCTGGGTGGAAGGTTCTTCGACGATGAAACGGTCAGCCGGCGAGCGGCCAGTACGGTGGCCAGTTTCGACTACCAGTGCGCCGGTATCGGCCAGCACGCCTTCACCGCGTTGCAGCGCTTCTTCAACCAGCTTATCGACGCTCAGGTCGGTGTACACGGTGTTGTTGGCTTGCGTCATGAGATACCCCATCCGGCCCGAGGCCGAGTGCTCCAAACGTTTTGTAGTTGTCTCGAAAAAACTACTACAGCGAAAAAAGTGGCCGGATTATGCCAGAAACGCCCAAAAAAAGTAGGCCCCTCCTGTCAGAACTGCGCTTTTGCGCAATTCGACAGGAGATTCCCCTGAAATTAAACGTTTCAGTGGCGAGTTTCTGACGCCGCTTCTGTGCCGCCACCGGCAAACAGTTGCGCAACATCGCTGGCATCGAAGAAATAGCGCTGGTTACAGAACTGGCAATCGATCTCCACCGTGCCGCCGCACTCCTCGACCAGCGCCTTGGCATCGTGCTCGCCCAAACTGACCAGCGCATTGCCGGAACGTTCGCGCGAGCAGCTGCATTTGAAGCGCAGCGGCTGGATGTCGAACAGGCGTACCGCGTCTTCGTGGTAAAGGCGGTGCAGCAGGGTTTCGTTGTCTTCCGACCACTCTTCTGGCTTGAGCGTCTTGGCCAGGGCAATCACGTGCTGCCAGCTGTCCTCGCGTTCTTCATCGTCCGGCTGGCGATCGCGCGGCAGCTGCTGCAGCAGCAGGCCACGGGCCTTGCCACCCTCGGCGTTGAGCCAGAAGCGGGTGTTGAGCTGCTGCGACTGCACGAAGTAGTTGGTGAAGCACTCTGACAGGTTGGCGCCGTCCAGGTCGACGGTGCCCTGGTAGCGCTGGCCCTTGACCGGGTCGATGGTCAGGGTCAGGTGGCCGCCGGGCATCAGCTGCTCCAGAGTGGCATCGGCCGGGATCTGCTCCGCTTCATAGCGGGCCATGCCGCGGATATCACGCTCGCCCGAGCATTCAACCATCAGCAACGGGATCGGCCCTTCGGAACGCGCCTGCAGAATCAGCAGGCCGTCGAACTTCAGCGCGCCCACCAGCAAGGCGGTGGCGGCCATCAGTTCGCCAAGCAGTGCCTGCACCGGCTGCGGGTACTCGTGACGCGCCAGCACCGCGGCGTAGCTGTCATCGAGAGACACCCACTCGCCGCGCACATCGCGCTCGTCGAAGATGAAACGTTGGGTGAAATCGGTATCAGGCAAATCGCTCATAGGTTTTGGCTATCTGAAAATGATGACAAAATGGTTGCACGGGAGATCGAACCACTGCGAGACCCCGTGGTAGAGCGCTCACAAGGCGCTCTGATTCCTGTTTGCAATAGAGGTATTCTATGGACAATCGACCACTGTTCCAAGCAAGGTGGTCCTGGGGGCCATTGGCAGCCTGTACGCTGCTTCCCATCGCTCTACTGTGTTTCTGGTTATGGCCTATTGGCCAGATCCTGTGCCTGACTTTCGACGAGTGGCTATTCCATAGCCTCAACACGCCACTGGCCGACAACACGACCTGGCGCTACATCTGGACCATCGGCAGCCTGCGCCCCTTCGACATCGTCGTCGGCCTGACCCTTCTGGCCGTGCTGATCCGTGGCAATTGGGTGTTCAAGGCCAGCCAGGTTCGCGAAGCCTTCTTTGGCTTTCTGGTCACGCTGCTCCTATTAGTGGTGATTCGCGCGCTGTTTTCCAAGTGGGTGGATGCAATGGGCTGGCAACATGACAGCCCATCGATGGTATTCGACAACGTGATACACCTCAGCAGTTACTACCCGAACCTGGAAAAGGCCTGGGAGCTGAAGGACCGTTCCAGCAACAGCTTCCCTGGCGATCACGCTTCGGTGCTGCTGATCTGGGCCTTGTTCATGAGCCTGTTCAGCCGCCGCCTGGTGCAGCACCTGATGGTCTGGGGCCTGGCGTTCCTGTTCATGATGCCGCGGCTGGTGGCCGGGGCTCATTGGGGCCAGGACGATTACATCGGCGGCCTGCTGATGGCGCTACTGGCGCTGGGCTGGAGTTGCCATACGCCGTTGGCGGCCAAGGGCAGTGCCTTGCTGCTGCGCTGGACGGCACCTCTGTTTGCTATTGCCAAGAAGTTACCGTTGGTCGGGCGACTGGCGGTAATCCGCTAAATCGCTGGGGGCTGCTTTGCAGCCCCCAGCTATTCAAAGCTGCCATGCAGCTGGTGAATCTGCCGCCGCTGCTTCTTGTTCGGCCGGCCATCTGTAGTCACCCCCATCGCCCCCGCCTTGCGCATCTCGGCCGCCTGCTCGCGACGGCGCACACTGTCTTCTGTCTCTTCATACAGCGTCTGCGCTTCCGGCGCCCCGCGCCGCACCACCGACAGCGCCTTGACCACGACCGTGCGTTCGTCGACCCCGGTACGCAACACGAATTCATCACCTACCCGAGGTTCCTTGCCCGGCTTGCAGCGCTCGCCCCGGCAGTGCACCTTGCCGCTTTCGATCGCCGCCTTGGCCAGCGCACGGGTCTTGTAGAAGCGCGCGGCCCACAGCCATTTGTCCAGGCGGGCCTTGTCGTCGTCCTCGGCTTTTTGTGCCATCTCGTTACCTCGAATTCTGTCTTTCATCGAACTGTACTACCGTAACTGACGGATGCAAAAAGTCCCCGCCGTGCTTACAGTTCACCACCTTATCCGCAGGGTGTGCTTCGTGAAGAAATTTGACCATCTGACAGTGATCGGCCTGCGCGAGTGGGTGGCTCTGCCCGACCTCGGCGTGGCGGGCCTGCGCGCCAAGATCGACACCGGCGCCAGCACCTCCAGCCTGCATGCCACCGAAGTCGAGCCGTTCGAACGCGACGGCCAACCCTGGGTACGCTTCACCGCCCACCTCGGCTCGGTCGTGCAACTGCGCCACCGTCGCTGTGAAGCGCCACTGGTGACCATGAAGACCATCAAGAGCTCCAACGGCCAGGCGCAGACCCGTTACGTCATCCGCACCACACTGGCCCTGGGCGATGCGGTCTGGGAAGTCGAGTTTACCCTGGCCTGTCGCAAGAACATGCGCTATCGCTTGCTGCTGGGCTCCAAGGCGCTCATACACGGCCAACTGGTGGTCAACCCCGGCCTGAAATACGTGCAAGACAAACCGGCCTATCCGGCCACCCTCTCCCCTGTCACAGGTGCTGCATGAAGATCGCTGTGCTGTCGCGCAATCCGCGTCTGTATTCCACCCGCCGCCTGGTCGAAGCCGGTACCCAGCGGGGCCATGAAATGGTGGTGATCGACACCCTGCGGGCCTACATGAACATCGCCAGCCACAAGCCGCAGATCCACTACCGCGGCAAGCCGCTGGAAGGCTTCGATGCAGTGATCCCGCGCATCGGTGCCTCGGTGACCTTCTACGGCTGCGCAGTGCTGCGCCAGTTCGAGATGATGGGCGTATACCCACTGAACGAATCAGTGGCAATCGCTCGCTCGCGTGACAAGCTGCGCTCGCTGCAATTGCTGTCGCGTCGCGGCATCGGCCTGCCGATCACCGGTTTCGCCCACTCGCCGGATGACATCCCCGACCTGATCCAGATGGTCAATGGCGCGCCGCTGGTGATCAAGGTGCTGGAAGGCACCCAGGGGATCGGTGTGGTGCTGTGCGAAACCACCAAGGCCGCCGAGTCGGTGATCGAGGCGTTCATGGGGCTGAAGCAGAACATCATGGTCCAGGAATACATCAAGGAAGCCGGCGGTGCGGATATCCGCTGCTTCGTGGTAGGCGACAAGGTCATCGCCTCGATGAAGCGCCAGGCCAAGCCGGGGGAGTTCCGCTCCAACCTGCACCGCGGCGGGGTGGCCAGCCTGATCAAGATCACCCCCGAAGAACGCATGACGGCCATTCGTGCCGCCAAGGTGATGGGGCTGAGCGTGGCGGGTGTGGATATCCTGCGCTCCAACCACGGGCCATTGGTGATGGAAGTGAACTCGTCGCCGGGGCTAGAGGGCATAGAAGTGACCACCGGCAAGAACGTGGCCGGGATGATCATCGAGCACCTCGAGAAGAATGGCGGGCCGAATCAGACCCGCACCAAAGGCAAAGGCTGATTCAAGCCTGCACCGGCCCCTGTCGGAGCGGCTTTAGCCGCGAAGAGGCCGGTGCACCTCACACCGCATTACGCGGCAGCAGCAACCCCAATGGCAATCGCACTCGCGCCTCGATACCGCCACCGGAGCGGTTGCGCAACTCGACATTCCCGCCATGCTGCGCCGCGATCCGCTTGACGATCGCCAAGCCCAGCCCGGTCCCCTTGCCCCCGCGGGCTCGGTCCCCGCGAATGAACGGGTTGAAGATGGTTTCCAGCTCCGATTCGTCGATCCCGGCACCCCGGTCCAACACGCTGAGCACCACATACGGCGCGCTCTCGTCACCGGACACATAGGCCGCCACCTCGACGCCCTTGCCCGCGTGATGCAAGGCATTGCCGATCAGGTTGCCGAGCATGCGCTTGAGCGAAACCCTGCGCAGCGGAAACGGCGGAATCGGCTCCAGGCACAGGCGCACACGCTCTTCCGGCTGGTTATAGGGCGCCACCACTTCGCGCACCAGGTCGGCCAGGTCGACCTCCTCGACCGGCTCGTCCCGTCCATCGCGAATGAACGCGAGGAACTGGTCGAGAATCGCGTCCATGTCCTCGATGTCGCGAACCATGTCATCACTCAGCTCGTTGTCGCTGTTCAGCAGCGACAGCGACAGCCGCAGGCGTGTAAGCGGCGTGCGCAGGTCATGGGAAACCCCCGCCAGCATCAGCTCCCGCTCGCGACCGGCCTGTTCGACATCTTCGGCCATCTGGTTGAAGGCCCGGTACACCTCGGTCATCTCGCTGGGCGTGTCACTGATCGGCAAGCGCACGCTGCGCCCCTGGCCCACCTGCCGGGCCGCGAATACCAGGCGCTTCAACGGCTGGTTGAGCTGGCGCACGAAGATCCACGCCGAGGCGGTGGACAACAGGCCGATGGCCAGGAACCAGCCCAGCACGTTCCAGATTTTCTGCCCACGCAGCGGGTGCGGGTACAACGGCACCTTCAGCCAGCCCGGGCCCAGGCTCGGAGCGTTCACCCACAGCGCTGGCGGCGCATGGATGCGCAGGCGCACCTCGGTGTCCTCACCCAGCTCGGCCTGCATCTGCCGCTGGTAGATCTCGCTGTAAGGCCAGTGCTGCTCACCCTCCGGCACGCCGGAACCGGTGACCCGGATCAGCCCGGCGGCTTCGGCGATCTTGTCGCGGTTTTCTTCATCCGCCGCCCAATAGGCGCGCAGGGTCAACGCCACACCGTGGCTGTACTGCCGATCGACCAGCACGTCCTCGTTCATCAGCAGGTAGACCAGCGTCAGTGCCTTGGAGAACAGGACAACGATCAGCACCAGCCACAAGGTGCGGGCAAAGAAACTTTGCGGGAACCAGAGCGGCGTTTTCATCGACGGCGAAGCATCATTTGCCAGCGTTTCCGTCGGGTACGAACACGTAGCCTACGCCCCAGACCGTCTGGATGTAGCGTGGCTTGGACGGGTCCGGCTCGATCATGCGGCGCAGGCGCGAGATCTGCACGTCGATGGAGCGCTCCAGGGCGTCCCACTCGCGGCCACGGGCCAGGTTCATCAGCTTGTCGCGGGTCAGCGGCTCACGGGCGTGCATCACCAGCGCCTTGAGCACGGCGAACTCACCGGTGGTGAGCATGTGCACTTCGTCGCCGCGCTTGAGTTCACGGGTGGCCAACGACAGCTCGTAGTCGCCGAACGTGACCGACTCATCCTCGCTGCCCGGGGCACCCGGCACGCTCGGTGCCTGGCGGCGCAGCACGGCTTTGACCCGCGCCATCAGCTCGTCCGGGTTGAACGGCTTGCCCAGGTAGTCGTCAGCGCCCAGTTCCAGGCCCTTGATACGGCTGAGCTCGTCCCCCTTGGCGGTGAGCATGATGATCGGGATCTGGTTGTTCGACTGGCGCAGGCGCTTGCAGGCGGACAGGCCGTCTTCGCCTGGCAGCATCAGGTCGAGCACCACCAGGTTGAACACTTCGCGGGCCAGCAGGCGGTCCATCTGTTCGGTGTTGGGCACCGCACGGGCACGGTAGCCCTTGCTGGTGAAGAAACGTTCCAGCAGGCTGCTGAGCCCCGGATCGTCGTCGACGATGAGAATCTTGTCACCTTCAGCGGTGTTTGCGGTGCCGGTCATGAATAACTCCTCTGATATCGCCGCGCATTATGGCGTAGCCATTGCTGCACGTTGCGTGAGCATTGTTAGCAGATTTTTCCCCGGGCGCCAGTTCCGGCTGGCCGGGCGCCATCACCGCAAGCCGTTTGCGATGGGTATAATGCGCGGCTTTCATCCAGCGCCACCGGGCCACAGGCCCACCGGCGACCCCCGTATTCACAAATGTCAGGTGGTTTACATGGACAGCATCAACAGCCGTATCGCCGAGGAACTGGGCGTACGCCCCCAGCAGGTCGAGGCGGCCGTGGGCCTGTTGGACGAAGGCTCGACCGTGCCTTTCATCGCCCGTTACCGCAAGGAAGTGACCGGTAGCCTCGACGACACCCAGCTGCGCCACCTGGAAGAGCGCCTGCGCTACCTGCGCGAACTCGACGAGCGTCGCGCCAGCATCCTGTCCAGCATCGAGGAACAGGGTAAGCTGACCCCGGAACTGGCCCGCGAGATCAAGCTGGCCGACACCAAGACCCGCCTCGAAGACCTCTACCTGCCGTACAAGCAGAAGCGCCGCACCAAGGGCCAGATCGCCCTGGAAGCCGGCCTCGGCGAGCTCGCTGATAGCCTCTTCAACGACCCGAGCCTGGCCCCGGAAAGCGAAGCTGCGCGCTTCATCGACGCGGAGAAAGGCGTGGCCGACGTCAAGGCCGCGCTGGAAGGCGCCAAGTACATCCTCATGGAGCGCTTCGCCGAAGACGCCGCCCTGCTCGACAAGCTGCGCAACTTCCTCAAGCAGGAAGCGGTACTCAGCGCCCGTGTGGTGGCCGGCAAGGAAGAAGAAGGCGCCAAGTTCCGCGACTACTTCGCCCATGACGAACTGCTGCGCACTGCCCCTTCGCAC
This sequence comes from Pseudomonas sp. NPDC089422, assembly GCF_044749405.1. Lineage (NCBI taxonomy): Bacteria > Pseudomonadati > Pseudomonadota > Gammaproteobacteria > Pseudomonadales > Pseudomonadaceae > Pseudomonas > Pseudomonas sp. NPDC089422. The sequence continues at coordinate 160,560 of NZ_JBIVHW010000006.1, read as the reverse complement.
CGTGCCCTGGCGATCTTCCGCGGCCGCAACGAAGGCGTGCTGAGCGCCTCGCTCAAGGTCGGCGAAGAGCTGCCTGGCACCCTGCACCCGTGCGAACTGATGATCGGCAACCACGTCGGCATCGAAAACCGCAGCCGCCCGGCCGACAAATGGTTGGGCGAGGTGGTGCGCTGGACCTGGAAGGTCAAGCTCTACACCCACCTGGAAACCGACCTGTTCGGCGAACTGCGCGACAATGCCGAGGGTGAGGCGATCAACGTCTTCGCCCACAACTTGCACGACCTGCTGCTGGCCGCCCCGGCCGGCCCGCGCGCCACCCTGGGCTTCGACCCGGGCCTGCGCACCGGCTGCAAGATCGCCGTGGTCGATGCTACCGGCAAGCTGCTGGACCACACCACGGTCTACCCGCACGCGCCGAAGAACGACTGGGACCGCACCATTTCCATCATGGCCGCCCTGTGCGCCAAGCATTCGGTGGAGCTGATCGCCATCGGCAACGGCACCGCCAGCCGCGAGAGCGACAAGCTGGTGGCCGAGCTGGTCAAGAAGTACCCGGCACTGAAGATCACCAAGATCATGGTCTCCGAGGCAGGTGCTTCGGTGTACTCGGCGTCTGAACTGGCCGCCCGCGAATTCCCGGACCTGGACGTGTCGATCCGTGGCGCGGTCTCGATCGCTCGCCGCCTGCAGGACCCGCTGGCCGAGCTGGTGAAGATCGACCCGAAATCCATCGGGGTCGGCCAGTACCAGCACGACGTTTCGCAAATCAAGCTGGCCCGCGGCCTGGACGCCGTGGTCGAGGACTGTGTGAACGCCGTGGGCGTCGACGTCAACACCGCGTCGGTGGCGCTGCTGACCCGTATTTCCGGCCTGAACGCGACCCTGGCGCAGAACATCGTCGCCCACCGCGACGACAACGGCCCGTTCGCTACCCGTGCAGCACTGAAAAAGGTCAGCCGCCTCGGCGAAAAAACCTTTGAACAGGCCGCCGGCTTCCTGCGCGTGATGAACGGCGACAACCCGCTCGACGCCTCCGCCGTTCACCCTGAAGCCTATCCACTGGTGCAGCGCATCGCTGCCGACACCGACCGCGACATCCGCTCGCTGATTGGCGACAGCGGCTTCCTCAAGCGCCTGGACCCGAAGAAGTTCACCGACGAGACCTTCGGCCTGCCGACCGTCACAGACATCCTCCAGGAGCTGGACAAGCCCGGCCGCGACCCACGCCCCGAGTTCAAGACCGCCACCTTCCAGGATGGCGTCGAGGACCTCAAGGACCTGGAACCCGGCATGATCCTCGAAGGCGTGGTGACCAACGTCACCAACTTCGGCGCCTTCGTCGACATCGGCGTGCATCAGGACGGCCTGGTGCACATCTCCGCGCTGTCGGAGAAGTTCGTCAAAGACCCGCGCGAAGCGGTCAAGGCCGGAGACGTGGTCAAGGTCAAGGTCATGGAAGTGGACATCCCGCGCAAGCGTGTCGGCCTGTCCATGCGCATGAGCGACACCCCTGGCGAGAAAGTCGAAGGCAACCGCGGCGGCAGCCGTGGCAATGATGGCAACCGCCAGCAGCAGGCGCCACGCCCGCGTGAAACCACCACTGCTGCCCCGGCCAACAACGCCATGGCTGCACTGTTCGCCAACGCCAAACAGCTGAAGAAGAAGTGATGGACGTACCACGCGAATATGTCGAAAGCGCCTACAGCCAGCTCCTTGGCTGCCGTGTGCAACGCCTGGAAACAGGCGTTGCCGAGGTGGCCCTGGCGCTCGAACCGCACCTGCGCAACCGCGGCCAGAAGCTGCACGGCGGTGCAATCTTCAGCCTGGTGGACATCGCCATGGGCCTGGCCTGCTCGGCCAGCCACGGTTTTGACCAGCAGAGCGTGACCATCGAATGCAAGATCAACTACATGCGCGCCGTCAGCGACGGTGAGGTACTGTGCACCGCCCGTGTGCTGCACGCCGGGCGGCGTACCCTGGTGGTCGACGCCGACGTAGTTCAAGGCGACAAACTGGTGGCGAAAGCGCAAGGAACCTTCGCGGTTCTCTAGCTCACCAAGGGGTATCTGCGGTATTTTTCGGCAGTGCGCTGGCACTGCCGGAACCGCGTAAACCAGGCGACAACGCCAGTTCCTTTTTTCCTACCCTTGTAGACCGTCATCTCTACCCCCATATTGGGGCGACTGACGCGTGAAGGAATACATCTTGAGCGACCTCCTCAACCGCCGCCTGAGCCTGCTCGGCGCCAATCTTCCCCTGCTCAAGCAGTGCCTGCACGGTATTGAGCGCGAATGCCTGCGCGTGACCGACGAAGGTCGCCTGGCCCAGACCCCGCACCCGGAAGCACTGGGGTCGGCGCTGACCAACGAGCAGATCACCACCGACTACTCCGAGTCGCTGCTGGAGTTCATCACCCCGGCCCTGCCTGACCCGGCCAAGGTGCTCGAAAGCCTCGAACAGACTCACTGCTTCGTCTACAGCAAGCTCGGCGACGAATACCTGTGGAGCCCGTCGATGCCCTGCACGCTGCCGGCCGAGGAGGACATCCCGATCGCCGAGTACGGCACCTCGAACATCGGCAAGCTCAAGCACGTCTACCGCAAGGGCCTGGCCCTGCGTTACGGCCGCACCATGCAGTGCATCGCCGGTATCCATTACAACTTCTCGCTGCCTGAAGCGCTGTGGCCCCTGCTGCGCGATGCCGAAGGCGGCGCGCAAAGCGACCGTGACTACCAGTCGTCGGCGTACATCGCGCTGATCCGCAACTTCCGCCGCTACAGCTGGCTGCTTATGTATCTGTTCGGCGCCTCGCCGGCACTGGACAAGGGCTTCCTGCGTGGCCGCCCGCACCAGCTCGAAGAGTTCGATGCCGAAACCCTGTACCTGCCGTACGCCACCAGCCTGCGCATGAGCGACCTGGGCTACCAGAGCAACGCCCAGGCCGGCCTCACGCCCTGCTACAACAACCTCGACAGCTACACCGACAGCCTTCGCAAGGCGGTGGGCACGCCCTACCCGCCTTATGTCGAGGTCGGTACCCACGTGGATGGCGAATGGGTGCAGTTGAACACCAACATCCTGCAGATCGAGAACGAGTACTACTCGAACATCCGCCCGAAACGCGTCACCTACACCGGTGAGCGGCCGATCCAGGCGCTGACCTCGCGCGGTGTGCAGTACGTCGAAGTGCGCTGCCTGGACATCAACCCGTTCCTGCCGGTGGGCATCGACCTGACCGAAGCGCGCTTCCTCGACGCGTTCCTGCTGTTCTGCGCGCTCGAAGAAAGCCCGCAGCTGGACAACGGCGAGTGCGGCCAGTGCACCAGCAACTTCCTTACCGTGGTCAAGGAAGGCCGTCGCCCGGGCCTGGAGCTGCAGCGCAACGGCCAGCCAGTCGCCCTGCGCGAGTGGGCCACCGAACTGATCGGTCGCATCGGCCAGCTGGCGGCGTTGCTCGACAGCGCCCAGGGTGGCGACGAACACGCCAAGGCCCTGGCCACCCAGCAGGCCAAGGTCGATGACGCCTCGCTGACCCCGTCGGCCCAGGTGCTGGCGCGCATGACCGAACATGACGAAACCTTCGTCCAGTTCTCCCTGCGTCAGAGCCGCCTGCACGCTGAGACCTTCCGCGAGCAACCGCTGTCGGTCGAGCAGCAACAGGCCTTCGAGACCTTGGCCCGCGAGTCGCTCGCCAAGCAGTCCGAGCTGGAGCAAGAAGAAGTCGGAGACTTCGACCTGTTCGTCGGCGCCTACCAGGCCAGCATCCTGGCAATCAGCAACTGATGAACCGTACCGCCCCCACGCGCAAACCACGCGCCAGCAGCCAGGCCAGGATCGAAGCGATCCTGGCCGCTGCACGTGAATTGCTGGCCGAGCAAGGCGTGGCCGGGCTGTCGATCTACAGCGTGGCCGAGCGGGCACAGATTCCACCTTCCTCGGTTTACCACTTCTTCGCCAGCGTTCCGGCCCTGCTGGAGGCGCTGACCGCCGATGTACATCGGGCGTTTCGCGAGGCCTTGAACGCACCGATCGACAGCAGCGCGATTGCCACCTGGCACGAACTGTCGCGGCTGATCGAGCAGCGCATGCTCGACATCTACAACGAGGATGCCGCGGCACGTCAGCTGATCCTGGCGCAGCATGGTTTGAGCGAAGTGGTGCAGGCTGACCGCCAGCACGATATGGAGCTGGGAAACCTCATGCATAGCTTGTTCGATCGGCATTTTCAGCTGCCGGCAATGCCAATCGACGTGGATGTCTTCGCCTTGGCCATGGAACTGAGCGACCGCGTTTATGCCCGCTCGATGCAGTTGTTCGAGCAGATCACTCCCCGCATGGCAGAAGAAGGCATGCGCGTGTTCGAGGCGTATCTTTCCCTCTACTTGCCACCCTTCCTGCCCTTGCGCCGTAAAGCCTGAGCAGACACATCTACCACCGTTTACAGCAAGGCAATGATTTCAATGAGGCCGGCCAATGCCAGCCCAACGAGAGATCATTTTCATGCCTACGCCCGATATCCTTCTACGCGACATCGTCAACACCCCACCCATTCCCGTTACCCTGAGCCAGCAGTTAGCCGGCAAGGGCAATTTGCTGAGCGCTGCACGACGCACCCTCAACCAAAGTTCGAAACAGTTGCGAAGCCTCTTGGCCCAAGCGCCCAATCAGCGGCAAACCCTGCTCGATACGCTGCAAGCGCATATGCAACTCGATCCTTCCCAGTGCGGTGTGCAAGACGGCGAACGGCAGGTGACCTTGCTGACGCTCGCCGCCCGCCTGCTGGCAGGTCCGGTGTTTGGTAATCCGTTTGCCGATTGGTCTGGCTGGGGATTCGCCGACGAGACAGTACAGGCGAAGATGACCGGCGCTGATTGGACGCAAGCGCTTGGCCCTGTGGTGAACGCAGCGAAATTTCGCGCTGCATCCAATTACTGGAATGCGCGAATGCCTGACACTGACATTTCCCGGCAAACCCATGCGAGCCATCTGCTTCGCCAGCATTTCAACAGCTGCCTGGACATTGAGTATGGCCTTGGAGCGATAGATACCGACAGTTGGCTGCAGGGCAGAGCCCCCCTCGCGCCTTACGCACACCTGCAATGGCAGTTGCCGACCGGGAGGCGACTGACCAGCACGGCAGCGTTACTGATCAGCCCTCGAGCCGAACAAGCGCCCTGGCTACTCTACCTCCCGGCCATGCTGCATCCCGTGCTCGCATTTTCTGACCTTGAGCGTTTGCGCGACTGGATCTTCCAGCATCGCGCAAGCTTCTGGTCGGACCCCAGATCCCCAATCAACCCTGGCACGCGCGACAACGTGCTCATCTCGACAGTGCAAAGCGAGGGTTTCGCCAGCCTGATTGCGGAGGCGCTACGACAACATCAGGACATTGCCGATCATCATCTGCTGCAAGCCAGTCTGCGAAGCGAAACCGATCCCTTCGACTGGTCCGACCTGCAAAGCTGGGAAAACGAGCGAAGCGCGCTGGTTCGCGAGGCCTTGGATGCCACCCTGGAAGCTGCCATTGACGAGGTGAATGCAAACGATGCCGCGCTGGCAGAAGAAGAGGTCCACTTCGCCTGCCTGGAGCAACACCTGCCCATTGCTTGGCGCAACCAGCTCATAGAGCGCCAGGAGACGCTGCTGGAGCAGTTTCTTGCTGGCGAAGCAGAGCCGGCGTCGGCCAAGGTAACGCTGTTGCGCGAGCGTCAGGCAGCGCTGGACCTGTTACAGGACTCCCACGACATTCAGTTGCTGGAGTTGCCTGAGCGGATGACGGATTTCGATTTGCAGACGCCTGTCGGTGAAAAAACCTGGCTGGCAATAATCAGCGATGGGCTCTGCCAGGCGATGCAGAAGGAGGCCCGCTTGCAGCACACACTGGGAGAGCTGTCCGCGACTCATCTAGGTTGGGTCGAGCAACTGGCCGCCAGGCCTGAACCAAGCCTGCGACGCGCAGTTGAGGTCCGCTCGCTTGAGCTGGTCGTCAACGATCGCAAATGGCCCCTTTGCGGCTACATGACATTCCGTGCGCTCCCTTCGGAAGATGAAGAAATCCAGGACCCTGGCGTGCTGCTGTACAGGCCGGGGCAACGGGGCGGAATACTCGCTTTCAATAACGAATCGGAGCTTGCCCGACGTCTGCTGGCGACGCTCAACGGCGCCTGGCCCGACGCATTGCTGGAGTCGACTCACCCAGACGAGGGCATTGGAGTGCTTGAGCAGCTGACCAGCTCTGGCTCGGCTCGCTTCCACCACCCGATCATCGAGTCCCACTTCATGCAACATTGCGTGCAAGCCATCGTCACGGCTCTGCCTGCCGAAACCCCCAGGGAGCATGCCCGACAACGCCTGTGCATCAGCGAGAACCGCGCCAGAACAGCGGCCCTGGCGCGGTTTGCGGAGCAGAACCGTAGCAGCCATATTCAGACGCAACTCAACCCGTTGCGCCACCTTGATGCAACGCAGCTGGCCTCACTGGCCGACCAGGTCGAAAGACTGCAAGACTCGCTGCGCGCGTCGGCTGACCTGCTCAGGTTGAGCTTGCCGTCACCCCAGCAGTTCGCACGTGACAGACTGCACCAGCACCTGCGCAGTGCGTTCAATGTACAGGACGTTCCGCAGATCACCCTGAATATTGCTGACAGCGTCACCGTGAAGAAGGAAGTGACGGGGCAATCGGCAACCGGCGGGGCCGGGTCCCGGGAGGTGCCGGTCTACAGCAAGGCCCGAAGTGACATCCGCCTCGAGACCTTCATCCTGGAGGCACTCGATGATGACCGGCAAAGAAGGCTGGACAATGCCATCCTGAAGCTCGAGCCGGCCAACTCCACGCTGCAGCGGGCACTGACACCGGCTTACCTTGCCGAACTGGTGACACAACTGGATGCCGCTGGCAGCTATGAACAACGCATCGTCAACGCCTACCTGGGCTTTGCGCACGAAACCCCCTGGCAAGTGCAATGGCGCCAGGAAACCTTCCGCACCCCCTATGAGCATCGCCTGCATCTCTGGGTACTGAGCAGACCAACCAGCCTTGATCGCGAAGGTCAGCAACTGCTGGAAAAGTTCTACCACGAACAGGTCAACACCAACTCTGCCAGAACGATCAACCACTGCTCGTTGATGCTCAAACCTGGCACGGCGGCAGACGGCAGCAGCAGCCGTGTGTATCTTTCAGGCATCACTGTAATAGAGAGCGCGAGTGGCCCGGTGCTGTTGTACATGCCCGATGCACCCAACGGCACGGTGATCAGCCAGCATGCCACCAGCACAGCGGCTTGCGAGGCGCTGCAGACCATGGCACTGGACAAGAAGATGGCCCGTTTCCTTGCAACCCGGTGCCTCTCCGGCAGCCCTGACGAACATGAGCGCTACATCGACAAGGCACTGCGCGCAGGGTTTCGGGCCTTTCTGGAGCCAGGCTCGGCACGTACCAAAAGCTTACCAGCTCACGAGTCTGCCGAAGACATGGGTGAACTCATTCGCGCTCACCGCGCCACTTCACGCAGCCAGGCCGACATTGCCATTGCCGCCCCCCAGGTGTTCAACCGTTATTTCTTCATGGGGCTGAGAATGGCGCTAGGCATCGTACCGGGCGTCGGCACCGCCCTGGCATTTTACGATGGCTGGCATGCGGCAAATGCTGCAGTCAGGGCGTTTGAAGAGGGCGACGCGGAAGACGGCCTGCAACAGCTCGTCAGCTTGCTGCAGTCGCTGAGCGATGCCCTTCTCACACTGGCGCCATTGGCAGCGAGCGCTGGCACGCCAGCAGTGACCGCACGCCTATTGACCCAGCAACGCCAGCGACTTGACCCTCTCAGGCCGGCAACCCGCCTTCGCAAGACACCGCCCAGCCCATTCGCCGGTTATGAGGCTGAACTGCCTGCTGGTCCGTTACAACGATCCACGCTTGCACACGGCGCCGGTATTTTCGAGCATGCCGGGACTCGACAACACTACATTTCGCGTAGCAGTGCCTGGTATGCGGTGGAATGGGACCCGGCGTATCTGACCTGGCGGCTCAAGCCTCAGGGTGTCCGCTCCTACCGTCAGCCCGTGCGCCTGAGCGAGCACGGAAGATGGGAAACCCCCGGCCGACTCAACGGGCTATTGGTGGAGAATGGGCTGGAAGGCGGTGGCGGTGCCCTTGGCACGCTCTACAACCATGGGGTTGCCTACTGGCGCCAAATGATTCGCCGGCAGCCGCGGCAACTCACCGGCATGGAGCTCGTCCACGACATAAACGACGGGCTCAAACGCGCGAAAAAGAGCATACAGATAAAGCAGGCGGACTACCGCAAAGCACTGCAAGCCGTCGCGGACGGTACACAACCAAGCGACGCGCAAAAAGTGGTGATCATTGAGGCACGCTCAAGGATGAGCGATGAAGTCAGGCAGAACATCGAATTCAACCAGCACAGCATCGCACGCCTGACGGAGCAGCGTGCAACACTTAACAGACGGGAGAATGCCAGGTTCATTTCATTGTCCGAGCTGAACATCAGCGAGATGAGCGTGCTCGAAATGCACCTCGCGCTCGATCGCTCCACTCTGGCCGCAGAGCAGATCAGGAAGGCGGTCGCCGCATTCCGTGAACTGCCGGCCTCCGCCCCCCTCGAACTGCTGAAACGTCTGACCCGGAACACAGCGAAGGCGAATCAGGAAATGATCGAGACATTGCTTGAGATGGAGCGCCTATCCATTCGCCATCACGCCTGGCGCAATCACCTGCAGGGTAGTGCACTGACCAACTACCTGATGAAAGTTGAAACCACAGGATTGACGCTGGACGTGACCAGCGTAAGGCTGGCCCGTGCATCCTTCCTTGCGACCTCACTGTTCAACGTTGGCGCCATCGAAAATCGGCAACTGGAAGCCTTCATGACGTACTTCCATGAACAAAAAAAGGCCTTGCGCAGCACCCTGTTCAGTCACATAAGTCTACCCGCGGCCGACCTTTCCCGTGCCCGCGAACGTATGTTCCTGAGCAGCGCGCAGCGTCAATACCGCCGCTTCCTCAGTCATGTCACAGCATGGGAGGACAGCTTTCGTGACTTGTTGTCCACGCAGGAAACGCGCTCCCTGCGCCAGTTGCTGGGCCAGCTGATCGATGAAATCGAGGACTACCTCGGCAGGAACACACCCCGACAACGTCAAGCCGCTCAGCCTGGTCAAGGCCCTAGCCGTCCACGCCTGTTCGAAACTGTCGAAGGCCCGCTCATCGGTACTGAATATGTCGAGCGAGGCCAGCCGCGCATGCGGATCAATCAACCCCATTCTGATCAACCCCATACCGTCTACACGCGTGACGCCGCAGGCCAGTGGCAGTTATCCGCACCGCAACGCGCAGCGCCCGGCCAGTCGATGGCATCGCTCGTGGAAACCGCTACCACTCAGCTGAACGATCTGCCAAGGCAACAGGCCACGCTGCGCGGCTACCAGACTCCACACGCGCTCCCCGTCGACCTGGAGGACATCGCCCTAGGGCACGCACAACAACTGCACTTCATCGCCGACAGGATCCGCCAGAAAGCTGCTGGCTCGATTACACCCGACCAAACCGCCTTGTCACGCAGACTGGATGATGCCGCAGAGAAAATGCAGGAACTCGGCCGACAGTTGCGCACAGCCCAGACCAAAGCGACTCTCAGGCCTACGGTGGGGTATCTGGAATACCTGCTCGAACATCAGGAAGTGGAGATAACGTGGTCGCGCACATTGAGACCTCAGCTGGATCGGCAGGGTAACCCGCTAGAGTATCTCGAGGAGTATCGGATTATTGACCGAATCACGCGCCAACCGTTGTGGTATGCGCACTTCCACTTCCGACGGAGACCGGCGCACGGTTTCACTCGGCTGGAGGCAGGCCATTTAAAGCTTGCCAGTGAACGCAATCAGGGGGAAGGAGCCTGGCGGGGCGCCATGAACGAAGCGCAAGCCAACCAAATGTTCGGCAACCTGCGGCCAAACGATTGACCCAGCATTGCCCCCTGAACTGCCAAGCAGTCCAGGGGGCGAATGCTTACAGCTTGGCAATGGACACTTCAGTCGACTTCACGAAAGCAATCACTTCACTGCCCACCTGCAGTTCCAGCTCTTTCACAGAGCGGGTGGTGATCACCGACGTGACGATGCCGGAGGCGGTCTGCACGTCGATTTCCGACAATACAGGCCCTTCGAGGATTTCTTTCACAGTGCCTTTGAACTGGTTACGGACGTTGATGGCTTTGATGGTCATGGCTTGATTCCTTCTCTATTGGCTTCAGTCTGGTAAGTGAGTCATTCAGTGCGCCCAACGCAATTGCGTGGGCAAAGGGGCTACAGGGTCCGGCTCGGGCGGGGTGCCCGGTGCCGACAGAACACGGTTGAGCACTTCGCTTTCCAGCGCGGCCAGGCGGTGCGAACCACGCGCCCTGGGCCGAGCCAGATCGACGTTGAGGTCCAGGCCGACTTCGCCGTCCTCGATCAGGATCACCCGATCCGCGACGGCCACCGCCTCGTTGACGTCATGGGTGACCAGCAGCACGGTAAAGCCATGCTGTCGCCACAGACGCTCGATCAGTTGCTGCATCTCGATGCGGGTCAGCGCATCCAGCGCACCCAGCGGCTCATCCAGCAGCAGCAGGCGCGGCTGGTGGATCAAGGCGCGGGCCAGGGCCACACGCTGTTTCTGGCCGCCGGACAAGGCCGCAGGCCATTCATTGGCACGATCGGCCAGGCCAACCGACTCCAGGGCATCCAGCGCACGCTGGCGCCAATCACCGCGCAGGCCCAGGCCGACGTTGTCGATCACCTTCTTCCAGGGCAGCAGGCGTGCGTCCTGGAACATCAGGCGGGTTTCCTCACGGGCCTCGCTCAGCGGTGCGGCACCGGCCAGCAACTCACCGGCACTCGGCTGGTCGAGCCCGGCCAGCAGGCGCAGCAAGGTGCTCTTGCCGCAACCACTGCGACCGACGATGGCAACGAACTGACCGGCCGGAATATGCAGGTCGATACCCTTCAACACGTCACGCTGGCCGAAGGCCTTGCGCAGGCCGTTGGCGGCCAGCGGGATGCCACGCAGCAGGCGTGGCGGCTGTTCCTTGAGCACGGTCATGCGCCCTCCTTCTTGGCCACCTGGTAGGCCGGGTGCCAGCGCAGCCACACCCGTTCCAGGCCGCGGGCGGCGAGGTCGGCGAGCTTGCCGAGCACGGCGTACAGGACGATGGCCAGCACCACCACGTCGGTCTGCAGAAATTCACGCGCATTCATGGCCAGGTAACCGATGCCGGCGTTGGCTGAAATGGTCTCGGCAACGATCAACGTCAGCCACATGAAGCCCAGGGCGAAGCGCACCCCGACCAGGATCGAAGGCAGCGCACCGGGCAGGATCACCTGGCGGAACAGGCCGAAACCGGACAAACCATAGCTGCGGGCCATCTCCACCAGTGCCGGGTCGACATTGCGGATGCCGTGGTAGGTGTTCAGGTAGATCGGGAACAACGTGCCCAGCGCGACCAGGAAGATCTTTGCCGACTCGTCGATACCGAACCACAGGATCACCAGCGGAATCAGCGCCAGGTGCGGCACGTTGCGGATCATCTGCACCGAGCTGTCGAGCAGGCGTTCGCCCCAGTTCGACAGGCCGGTGATGAAGCCCAGCACCAGGCCGATGCTGCCGCCGATGACGAAGCCCAGCCCGGCCCGCCAGCCACTGATGGCCAGGTGGGTCCAGATTTCACCGCTGCGCACCAGCTCGACGCCAGCACTGACCACCGCGCTTGGCGCAGGCAGTATGCGGGTCGACAGCCAGCCGGCGCTGACCGCCAGTTGCCAGGCCGCCAGCAGCAGTACCGGCAGGGCCCACGGCGCCAGGCGCTGGCTCAGGGTGGTGGAGGTTGCACGACTCATGGCCAGGCCCTCAGCTCTGCGCGACGGACTTGGGCAGGATGTCGTTGGCGACCATTTCGCCGAACGGGCTCACGTAGCCTCCCGTCTTGGCCTGCTCGGGGCGTTGCACATCGAGATGCGGGAACAGCAGTTCGGCGACGCGATACGACTCTTCCAGGTGCGGGTAGCCGGAGAAGATGAAGGTATCGATACCCAGGTCAGCATATTCCTTGACCCGTGCCGCCACGGTCGGGCCATCGCCGACCAGCGCGGTGCCGGCACCGCCGCGTACCAGGCCGACACCCGCCCAGAGGTTGGGGCTGACTTCCAGGTTGTCACGGTTGCCCTTGTGCAGGGCCGCCATGCGCTGCTGGCCGACCGAGTCGAAACGCGCCAGCGAGGCCTGGGCACGGGCGATGGTGTCGTCGTCCAGGTGCGAGATCAGCTTGTCGGCGGCGGCCCAGGCTTCTTCATTGGTTTCGCGCACAATCACGTGCAGGCGGATACCGAAGCGCACTTCGCGGCCTTGGGCTGCAGCCTTCTCACGCACCTGGGCGATCTTCTCGGCAACGGCGCTCGGTGGCTCGCCCCAGGTCAGGTACAGCTCGACCTGCTCGGCCGCGAGGTCCTGGGCCGCTTCCGACGAGCCACCGAAGTACAGCGGCGGGCGTGGTTGCTGGATCGGCGGGTAGAGCAGCTTGGCGCCCTTCACCTGGATGTGCTTGCCGTCGTAGTCGACGTTTTCGCCTTCCAGCACCTTGCGCCAGATGCGGGTGAACTCGACCGACGCTTCGTAGCGCTCCTGGTGGTTCAGGTGCAGGCCGTCGCCGGCCAGTTCGTCCGGGTCGCCCCCGGTCACCAGGTTGAACAGCGCACGGCCGTTGGACAGGCGGTCGAGGGTCGCGGCCTGGCGTGCGGCGACGGTCGGCGAAATGATGCCCGGGCGCAGGGCCACCAGGAACTTGAGGCGCTGGGTCACCGGAATCAGCGACGCCGCCACCAGCCAGGAGTCTTCGCAGGAACGCCCGGTAGGGATCAGCACACCACCGAAACCAAGGCGGTCGGCAGCCTGGGCGATCTGCTGCAGGTAACCATGATCGACCGCGCGGGCGCCGTCGGACGTGCCCAGGTACTTGCCGTCACCGTGGGTAGGGAGGAACCAGAAAATGTTCAGGCTCATTGGAGTTGTCTCCTCAAGGGTGGCTCAAGCCGAGGCGGCGCCCCGGCGCAGGCGAATCGATCAAGGCGCGGTGGCGACCTTGGCCGGGGGTGTCCAGATCACGTCCTTGATGCTCAGCGGCTTGGGAATCAGCTTGAGCGCCTGGAAGGTGTCGGCAATCTTCTGTTGTGCGGCCACCACTTGCGGGGTGAGCGCCTGGGCACCGTAGCCTTGGCGTTTCACCGAGGTCAGGGTGATGTCGGCAGGCAGGCCGAGCAGTGGCGCGACCTGGTCAGTGACTTCCTGCGGGTTGGCCTGGGACCACTGGCCCACGGCGCGCACTTCGTCGATCAGGGTGCTGATCACCGCCGGGTGCTGGGTGGCGTAGCTGCGGGTAGCCAGGTAGAACTGGTGGTTGTCGACCAGGTCCTTGCCGTCACGCAAGGTACGGGCTTGCAACTGTTGCTCGGCGGCCGCCTGGTACGGGTCCCAGATCACCCAGGCATCGACGCTGCCACGCTCGAAGGCGGCGCGGGCATCGGCAGGCGGCAAATACACAGGCTGGATGTCGCTGTATTTGAGGCCGGCGTCTTCCAGGGCACGGACCAGCAGGTAATGAACGTTGGAGCCTTTGTTGAGGGCGACTTTCTTGCCTTTGAGTTCTTTCACCGACTGGATCGGCGAGCCTTTCGGCACGAGGATGGCTTCGCTGTGCGGCGCAGGTGGCTCATAGGCCACGTAGAGCAGGTCGGCGCCAGCGGCCTGGGCGAACACAGGTGGGGTCTCACCGGTGACACCGAAGTCGATCGAACCGACGTTCAGCCCTTCGAGCAGTTGTGGGCCGCCGGGGAACTCGGTCCACTGCACTTGCACGCCCTGCTCGGCCAGGCGCTTCTCCAGCGTGCCCTTGGCCTTGAGCAGCACCAGGGTGCCGTACTTCTGGTAACCGATACGCAGGCTTTCGGCCTGGGCTTGGGTGATGGCGCCGAAGGACACAGCCGCCGCAAACAGGGCGACCAGACCACGACGCAAGAAGACTGTGCGCATGGCGCTCTCCTGTGCGATTGAGGTTCGGGTTGCACCTGCTTGCCTCGTTGGCGGGCGAGTAAGGTGGTGGAGCGATGGCTCGGCCGGTCAGTGGTCTCGGCGTTGCCTGGTGTTCTGTTGGAGTGACATTACCAGCCCGCTCATATATCTAGAAATCATATTTATTTATTTGTTTATTCCATTTTTGCCTATGTCATTCAGCTTTTCGCAGGCATAAAAAAGGGCCGTCGAAACGGCCCGAAAATCCCTGCTATGGCTAAGAGCAATGCAACGAGGAATTCATCAACGATTAGGTTGCGGGGTCAGCCGCAGATAGGGTTTCACTGCCCGATACCCTTTCGGGAAGCGCTGCTTGATTTCGTCTTCGTCCTTCAGCGAAGGCACGATCACCACCTCGTCGCCGTCCTGCCAGTTACCTGGTGTGGCGACCTTGTGGTTGTCGGTGAGCTGCAGCGAGTCGATCACCCGCAGGATTTCGTTGAAGTTGCGCCCGGTACTGGCCGGATAGGTGATGGTCAGGCGCACCTTCTTGTTCGGGTCGATGACGAACAGCGAGCGCACGGTGAGGGTGTCGCTGGCGTTGGGGTGGATCAGGTCGTACAGGTCGGAGACCTTGCGGTCGGCGTCGGCGATGATCGGGAAGTTGACCACGGTGTTCTGGGTCTCGTTGATATCCTCGATCCACTTCAGGTGCGAGTCGACCGGGTCGACCGACAGGGCGATGGCCTTCACGCCGCGCTTGGCGAAGTCTTCCTTGAGCTTGGCAGTCAGGCCCAGTTCGGTGGTGCACACCGGGGTGAAGTCCGCCGGGTGGGAGAACAGCACACCCCAGCTGTTGCCCAGCCATTCGTGGAAGCGGATCTTGCCTTCACTGGATTCCTGCTCGAAGTCCGGGGCGATGTCGCCGAGTTTGAGGCTCATGGGGTGCGGCTCCTGTGCTGTGTTCTGGCGTGTGGGTTCAATGTGCCTGCATTCGATGAGAAATAAAAAGAATAAATAATGATTTATTTATAACTTTTGCGCATACGAAATTGCGGCCACAAAAAAGCCTCGCACTAGGCGAGGCTTTCTGTGTGGCTACGACTTACAGGAAGCTGTAAGTGTAGTTCACGATGAAGCGAGTCTGGTCCTGGTCGGCGCTGGCTTCGTTGCTACCACCACGGTAAACGCCTTGACGCAGGCTGAAGCCCAGGCCTTTGAGGGTGCCTTGCTGAATGGTGTAGTCGACGCGTGCGTCCCGCTCCCACTCGTTGTAGGTGCCGTGGCCGCTCTTGAAGCGAATGTCGTCACCGCGCAGATAGGCAACCGAAGCCTTCAGGCCCGGTACGCCCAGCGAGGCGAAGTCATAGGAGTACTGACCGAAGTTGGTGTTCTCACCAGCACGGGCGAACTGGTTGATCATGCTGTCGGTGAACAGGTAGAAGCTGGAGCCGGCGGCACCTTCGTTGTTGCCGTTTCCGTCAACCACGTTACCCTGGTTCAGCCAGACGAAACCGCCGTCATCGCTGACTTGCTGACGGCCGAGCATGAGCGCGTGACCGCCGAGGGTATAGGTGAACATGGCGGACCAGGTCTTGTTGTCGACCTTGCCAGTGTTCTTGGCATAGCCACCGTTGTTGTTGAAGTTGTAGCCGCCGCCGTGACCGTTGTTGCCGTCGCTGCTGCTGTCGAAGTAGCGCAGGTCGGTCTTGAACGACTGGTCGTCAGCGATCTTGAAGACGTGGGTCGCGCCCAGGAAGTGCTGCTTGTAGAAGTCTTCCAGGTTCGAGTAGTAGTACTGCAGAGTCAGGTCTGGAGTGAGCTTGTAATCCAGGCCACCGAAGCGGAACTTGTTGCTGTCGGCAGTGGCGCCAGCGACCGACAGGCCGGTGCGGTTGCTCGAAGCACGACCCATGGCGTGGGTCAGCTGACCGGCGTTGACGGTCAGGTTGTCGATTTCCTTCGACTGGATGGTGCCCCCTTCGAAGGTTTGTGGCAGCAGACGGCCGTCGTTGGCAACCAGGATTGGCAGGTTCGGTGCCAGGGCGCTACCGAAGTGGACTTCGGTCTTGGAGAAGCGAGCCTTGGCGTTGGCGCCGAAGCGAGCCCACTGGGCAGCTGCGCCCTTGCCGTCATCCGGGAAGAAACCGGTCTTGTGGTAACCCTCACCACCATCCAGGTGGATACCCCACAGTGCTTGAGCGTCAACACCGAAGCCTACGGTGCCTGGGGTGAAGCCCGAGATGTAGTCGAGCTTGAAGCCCTGACCCGACTCACGCTGATCCGGGCGCTCGAAGTTGGTCGAGCTGCTGGCGTGCGCTTCACGGTTGTCGTTGTTGTAATACATGGTGCGCGAGCTCAGCGACAGCTTGCTGTCCTCAACGAAACCGGCGGCACCTGCTGCTTGGGCGAAAACCCCCACGGCCACGGCCACGGCCAGGCTGGATTTGTACATGTTTTGCTCCTCTACGTTCTAATTCTTGTGTATCTCTGGCGGCAGGATCTGTTGCCCCGCTCAGCCGTGGATGGGCGATTAGCCCCAAAGCGTGACCATTAAGTCAATCGTTTCTAAACGTTTCTCGACTTTGGTCTAAGACGCCCCCTGCGCTACAGGATAATGACAATCCTATAAATCCAAAATGACCGTTTTATGAATTTGTAAGATTTTTAAGGAATATCGTAGGAACCTTTACTGCGAAAAGTTGTATCGGCGTCGTCAATCATACCTTTAGGTTATTTGCAAACGTTTGCCGACCAACAACCAACACCCGCTCGTGATGAAGGGAAGGTAGATTAGCTACGGATTGCCGTTGCGCCAGCCGCCTTTCTGCCTTTTCCGGCTTTGGCCAGCGTTAAAGCGTTTGGCTCCTAAGCTAATTCTAAAAAGTTATTTATTTTCGATTTCTTAGATCATCTAGTCTTCTCGCCATCCAATACATCCATTGCCTGACGAGAGGTTCACCATGATCCCGCACGCTCCGCTGCGCCTGTTCGCCGCCCTGACCCTCGCCAGCGCCAGCTGGTTGGCCCAGGCCGCCGACCTGACCGTTGCCTACCAGACCACTGTCGACCCGGCCAAGGTGGCCCAGGTCGATGGCAACTACGAAAAAGCCAGCAAGGCCAGCATCGACTGGCGCAAGTTCGATAACGGCGCGGACGTGATCACCGCCGTGGCCAGCGGCGACGTACAGATCGGCTACCTCGGCTCCAGCCCGCTGGCTGCCGCCGCCACCCGCAAACTGCCGGTCGAGACCTTCCTCATCGCCACCCAGATCGGTGCCGGCGAGGCCCTGGTCGCCCGCGACAGCATCAAGACCCCGCAGGACCTGGTCGGCAAGAAAGTCGCCGTGCCGTTCGTTTCCACAGGCCACTACAGCCTGCTGGCCGCGCTGAAAAACTGGAACATCGACCCGTCCAAGGTGCAGATCCTCAACCTCGCGCCACCGGCGATCATCGCCGCCTGGAAGCGCGGCGACATCGACGCCACCTACGTCTGGGACCCGGCCCTGGGCGTGGCCAAGGAAAACGGCAAGGTGCTGATCACCTCGGGCGAGCTGGCCGAAAAAGGCGCACCGACCTTCGATGCCTGGATCGTGCGCAAGGACTTCGCCGCCAAGCACCCGGACGTGGTCAAGGCCTTCGCCAAGGTCACCCTTGACGCCTATGCCGACTACCGCAAGGACCCTAAAGCCTGGCTGGCCAACCCGGACAACGTCGCCAAGCTGGCCAAGCTGTCCGGCGCCAAGCCGGCTGATATCCCGGTACTGCTGCAGGGTAACGTCTACCCGCTGGCCGCCGACCAGGCCAGGGAACTGGGTGCGCCCACCACCCAGGCACTGACCGACACGGCCACCTTCCTCAAGCAGCAAGGCAAGGTCGACGCGGTGCTGCCGGACTACTCGCCGTACGTCAGCGCCCAGTACATCCCCAACTAAACACTGCAACCGCACGGAGCCTGCCATGGCCTTGCTCGAACTGGAGCGCATCAGCGCACAGTACCCCGGCGCCACCGCCCCGGTGCTGGCCGACATCAACCTGAGCCTGGGGCCGCGCCAGTTGCTGGTGGCCCTGGGGCCATCCGGCAGTGGCAAGACCTCGCTGCTGAACCTGATTGCCGGCTTCGTCGCCCCGAGCAGCGGGCGCATCACCCTCGACGGCGTGCCGGTACAGGGCCCGGGAGCCGAGCGTGGCGTGGTGTTCCAGGATGATGCCTTGCTGCCTTGGCAGAACGTGCTGGGCAACGTCGCCTTCGGCCTGGAACTGGCCGGCGTGCCACGCGAACGGCGTGAGGCCAAGGCCCGCGAGATGCTGGCCCTGGTCGACCTCGACGGCTTCGGTGAGCGGCGCATCTGGCAACTGTCCGGTGGCCAGAAGCAGCGCGTGGGCCTGGCCCGGGCGCTGGCCGCCGACCCGCGAGTGCTGTTGATGGACGAACCGTTCGGCGCCCTCGATGCCTTCACCCGCGAGCAGATGCAGGAGCTGCTGCTGCAGGTCTGGCAACGTACCGCCAAACCGGTGTTCCTGATCACCCACGACATCGAGGAGGCCGTGTTCCTCGCCAGCGAGCTGGTGCTGCTGGCGCCCAATCCCGGCCGCGTGGTCGAGCGCCTGCAGCTGGACTTCGGCCAGCGCTACGCCGCTGGCGAGTCGGCCCGGGCGATCAAGTCCGACCCACGCTTCATCGAAACCCGCGAGCATGTCCTGGCCCGCGTGTTCTCCCAACGCCAAAGCCTGCAGGAGCGCGCATGAGCAGCCTGGATCTGCCGGTCGCCGGTAAACGCGACAATCAAACCCGGCCCGCCCCCCAGGCCCGCCGCCCATTGTCTACCCGCTGGATCAGCGCCCTGACCCTGGCCAGCTTGCTGCTCGCCTGGTGGCTGGTAACGGCCGCGGGCCTGATCGAACCGTTGTTCCTGCCCTCACCCGGCGACATCCTGGCCAAGGCCTGGACCCTGCTCACCCAAGGCTACATGGACGCCAGCCTGTGGCAGCACCTGGGCGCCAGCCTGGGCCGCATCGGCCTGGCCCTGGCCGCCGCGACCCTGACCGCCATCCCGGTCGGCATCGCCATCGGCTACAGCCGCGTGGCCCGTGGCATCCTCGACCCGCTGATCGAGTTCTACCGGCCGATCCCGCCGCTGGCCTACCTGCCGCTGATCGTCATCTGGTGCGGCATCGGCGAGCTGTCCAAGGTGCTGCTGATCTACCTGGCGATCTTCGCCCCGATCACCATCGCCACCGCCACCGGCGTGCGCACCGTCGACCCGGCCAAGCTGCGTGCGGCGCAGTCGCTGGGCGCGACCAAGGCGCAGCTGATCCGTCACGTGATCCTGCCCAGCGCCCTGCCCGACATCCTGACCGGCATCCGCATCGGCCTGGGGGTCGGCTGGTCGACCCTGGTCGCCGCCGAGCTGATCGCGGCCACCAGCGGCCTGGGTTTCATGGTGCAGTCAGCGGCGCAGTTCCTGGTCACCGACGTGGTGGTGCTGGGCATTTTGCTGATCGCCCTGATCGCCTTCGCCCTGGAAATGGGCCTGCGCGCCCTGCAACGCAAGCTGGTGCCCTGGCACGGGCAGAGCCACTGAATTCCTGTTGACCACGCCAGCAGCCTGGCGCCTGAATTGAAGAGACCGACATGAGCCTGACCATCACTCCCCTCAGCCCGGCGCTCGGCGCACAGATCAGCGGCGTGGACATCAGCCGCGACATCACCGCCGAACAGCGCGATGCCATCGAGCAGGCGCTGCTCCAGCACCAGGTGCTGTTTTTCCGCGACCAGCCGATCAACCCGGAACAACAGGCGCGTTTCGCCGCCCGTTTCGGCGACCTGCACATCCACCCGATCTACCCCAACGTGCCAGAGACGCCACAGGTACTGATCCTCGACACGGCAGTCACTGACGTGCGCGACAACGCCGTGTGGCACACCGACGTGACCTTCCTGCCGACCCCGGCGCTGGGCGCGGTGCTTAGCGCCAAGCAGTTGCCGGCCTATGGCGGCGACACCTTGTGGGCCAGCGGTATTGCCGCGTTCGAAGCCTTGTCGGCGCCGCTGCGCGAAATGCTCGATGGCCTGACCGCCACCCATGACTTCACCAAGTCGTTCCCGCTGGAGCGCTTTGGCACCACGGCCGAAGACCTGGCGCGCTGGGAAGCGACCCGGCGCAACAACCCGCCATTGTCGCACCCGGTGGTGCGCACGCATCCGGTGAGCGGGCGCAAGGCGTTGTTCGTCAATGAAGGGTTCACCACGCGCATCAATGAGCTGAGCGAACTGGAGAGCGAGGCGCTGCTGAAGCTGCTGTTCAGCCATGCGACGCGGCCGGAGTTCAGCATTCGCTGGCGCTGGCAGGAGAATGACGTGGCGTTCTGGGACAACCGCGTGACCCAGCATTTTGCGGTGGATGATTACCGGCCGAATCGGCGGGTGATGCATCGGGCGACCATTCTTGGGGATGCGCCGTTCTGACTGGCAGCTGGGAGGCCCCGGCGATCTAACGGACCAGATGCAGAAACTGCATGTGCCGCTCGTACTGGTCGAGGATGTCGTTGATGATCTGCTCTTTGCTGTAGCCCACCAGGTCATAGTTCTGGCTGCCTTCGCTCAGGTGCACCTCGGCCCGGTAATACCGGCGATTCTTCAATTCCTGCGTACCCAGCCCACCCAGCGCGAACGACGGCGTGAAGTAGCCACGCATCTGCACCTGGTAGATGAACGGCTGCTCCTCGCCATGCCCAACCTTCAGGCTGACGTTGTCGTGGCTCGGGTCATCCTGGGTCACCAGCACCAGGCCCTTCTGCTCGAACACCTCACGCACTTCAGCAATTGCTGGGCGTACCACGTCGTCCATGAAGCGGTACACCTCATCCCGCGACGGGAAGTGCACGGCCTGGCTCAGGCGTTGACGCCAGCCACCACGGCCACGGCGTGACTGGGCGAACGGTGCCAGCGAGTGCATCTGCGCGATCTGCCGCTGGCTCTCCAGGTAGAAGGCTTTGTGCAGCCCCCACATCATGCACAGCAGAATCAGCGAGAACGGCAGCGAGGTGAGTACCACCGCCGACTTCAGCGAATCGATGCTACCGGCGAACAGCAGGCCGCTGGTGATCAGCGCAGTCATCGCGCCCCAGAAGATGCGCAACCAGTTCGGCCCGTCTTCATCGGCACCACCGCCCTTGGCGGACAGGGTCGACAGCACCACCGTGCCGGAGTCGGCCGAGGTGACGAAGAACACGAAGCTGATGAACACCGTCACGGCGATCACCGTCTTGCTCCACGGGTAGGTTTCCAGCAGCAGGTACAGGCTCATCGACGGGTTGTCCAAGGCCGACTGGCCGAGCGCGGTCATGCCGTGGTTGATCACCTGGTCCAGCGCGCTGTTGCCGAAGATCGACATCCACGCCAGGGTGAAGCCCAGCGGGATCAGCAGCACGCCGAAGACGAACTCACGGATGGTGCGCCCACGCGAGATGCGCGCGATGAACAGGCCCACGAACGGCGCCCAGGCAATCCACCAGGCCCAGTAGAACACCGTCCAGCCACCCAGCCAGTCACGTTGCTCGCCATAGGCATAGACGTCGAAGCTCTTGCGCGGCAAGGCGCCGAGGTAATCGCCGAGGTTCTGGATCAAGGTATTGAACAGGTGCTGGGTGGGCCCGGCGAACAGCACGAACAGCAGCAATGCGCAGGCCAGGAACAGGTTGATGTCACTCATCACCCGCACGCCCTTTTCCACACCCGCCACGGCTACCGCCACCGCCGCCCCCATCATCAGCGCGATGAGGATCACCTGTACCCACTGGCTGTGGCTGATGCCGAACAGGTAGTCGAGGCCGGCGTTCAGGTGCAGCACACCAAAGCCCATGTCGGCGCCCAGGCCGAACACCGTGGCGATGATGCCGAAGCCGTCCACGGCATAGCCGATAGGGCCATTGATGCGCTTGCCGATCAGAGGATACAGCGCCGAACGCAAGGCCAGCGGCAGGTTATGCCGGTAGGCGAAGTAGGCCAGCGCCATGCCGACGAAGGCGAACACGCCCCAGCCGTGCAGGCCCCAGTGCAGGAACAGGATCTCCATCGCCTGGCGCCCGGCCTCGGCCGTGCCGCCTTCGCCCTGGGGCGGGGTGAGCATGTGGGTCAGCGGCTCGGAGACACAGAAGAAGAACAGCGTGATGCTGATACCGGCGGCGAACAGCATGCCGGCCCAGGACAAGTAGCTGAACTCGGGCTCGTCGTGGTCGGCACCCAGCTTGATCTTGCCGTAGCCGGACAAGGCGGTGACCACCACGAACACCAGGTACAGGGTCATGGCCAGCATGTAGTACCAGCCGACCGTGTTGGCCGCCCAGTTCTGCGCCGCCAGCAGCCACTCGCCGGCCGCCTGCGGGAAGGCGATGACCACCAGGCCGAAAAGGAGAATGAAACTTGCCGCGAAGTAGAAAACCGGCGGGTTCATGCGGATCTTGCCAGTGGCAAGGGATGCGGACGGTGCACTCATGAAACAGGCACCTCGTCGATCGACGTGAGGTTCGGAATGAACGGGTTCAGCAAAGGAATCCTCCTGTTGAACACCGGCAGCGGACCAGCGTTTTTCATTGAACAAGCGTTCAAGTTAAACATGGATCGGCTTTCAAAGCGAACCGGGGCGCCGATTGGCGCCCCTTGTGAATCAGTTCTTGTCCTGGCAATCCAGTTGCAGGTTGGCCTGGGTGATGTTGCTTTCGGCCGGCACGCTGCGGGTCAGCCAGACATTGCCGCCAATGGTCGAGCCCTTGCCGATGGTGATCCGCCCCAGGATCGTCGCCCCGGCATAGATCACCACATCGTCCTCGACGATCGGGTGGCGTGGCAGCCCCTTGTGCAGCGTCCCCGACTCATCGCTGGGGAAGCGCTTGGCGCCCAAGGTAACCGCCTGATAGATGCGTACCCGCTCACCGATGATCGCGGTCTCGCCAATCACCACGCCGGTACCGTGGTCGATGAAGAAGCTCTGGCCGATCTGGGCGCCGGGGTGAATGTCGATACCGGTGGCCGAATGCGCCAGCTCCGAGCTGATCCGCGCCAGCAGCGGCAGGCCCGCGTTGTAAAGATGGTGGGCCAGACGGTGGTGGATGATCGCCAGGATCCCCGGATAGCACAGCAGTACCTCGTCTACGCTGCGCGCCGCCGGGTCGCCGTGATAGGCCGCGAGCACATCGGTATCGAGCAGCACACGCAGGCCCGGCAAGGCCGCCGCGAAGTCCTGGATCAGGCGCAGCGCCTGGGCATCGATGCCCTGCAGTTCCGCCTTGCTCTGGCGTGCGGCGTAACGCAGCTCCAGCCGCGCCTGCGCCAGCAAGGCCGTCAGCGCCGCGTCGAGGGTATGGCCGACGTAGAAGTCCTCGCTTTCTTCACGCAGGTCGACCGGGCCCAGCCGCATCGGGAACAGCGCCCCGCACAGCTGCTCGAGAATTTGCCGCATGGCCTCGCGCGAAGGCAGCTCGCGTCCGCCCTGCTCGCCACTGCTGCGGCCATTGCGACTGCGCCATTGCTCGCGGGCGCCGCGCAGGCCGCTGACGATGCTGTGCAGTTGCCAGTGCCCAGATGAAGGTTGTTCGCTCACGGTGTTCTCCTGCCGAAGGTGGCCAATCTGTCGTTATGTAATCCACTCTACGGCAAATCCGTCCCTTGGAAAAAACAACGCTTTATTCCATCCTGCGCTAAGTCGGGCATAAGCCGCGATGACGGCGGCAGCATCCTGGCCTACCCTCATAGCAGCCCGAACCCAGCATCGATCAAAACGGGAATAACAAAATAAGTTTTTATTATTTCCAGGCCTATAAAGCCAACTCTATAGTCGCCACCCACTACTTCCACAACAAGCGCGGGGCCTGACATGTCGAAATTTGCCAAACCGCTTCTCAACGCCAGCCTGGCCATCCTGCTGGGCGCCGGCCTGCTCGGCCAGGCCTTCGCCGGCGAGCAGCTGAAGACCATCCAGGAAAAAGGCGTGATCAACGTCGGCCTCGAGGGTACCTATCCACCGTTCAGCTTCCAGGACGAAAACGGCAAACTGACCGGCTTCGAGGTCGAGCTGTCGGAGTTGCTGGCCAAGGAGCTGGGGGTCAAGGCCAAGATCCAGCCGACCAAATGGGACGGCATCCTCGCCGCGCTGGAGTCCAAGCGCCTGGACGTGGTGATCAACCAGGTGACCATCTCCGAGGAGCGCAAGAAGAAGTACGACTTCTCCGAGCCCTACACCATCTCCGGCATTCAGGCGCTGATCCTGAAGAAGAAGGCCGAGCAGCTGAACATCAAGAGCGCGCAGGACCTGGCCGGCAAGAAGGTTGGCGTGGGCCTGGGCACCAACTACGAGCAATGGGTGAAGCAGGACGTGCCGAAGGCTGACGTGCGCACCTATGAAGACGACCCGAGCAAATTCGCCGACCTGCGCAACGGCCGCATCGACGCCATCCTGATCGACCGCCTGGCTGCGCTGGAATACGCCCAGAAGGCCAAGGATACCGAACTGGCGGGCGACGCCTTCTCGCGCCTGGAAAGCGGCGTGGCCCTGCGCAAGGGTGAGCCTGAGCTGCTGGCTGCGGTCAACAAGGCCATCGACAAGCTCAAGGCCGACGGCACGCTGGCCAAGCTGTCAAAGAAATACTTCGGTGCCGATGTCACCAAATGATTGCTGAAAGCCTGCAACTCGTTGCCGATTCCACGCCCTTCCTGCTGAAGGGCGCGGGTTATACGGTGCTGCTCAGTGTTGGCGGCATGTTCTTCGGCCTGGTGCTGGGCTTTGCCCTGGCGCTGATGCGGTTGTCGAAGATCCTGCCGCTGAACTGGCTGGCCCGGGTCTATGTGTCGTTCTTCCGTGGCACGCCACTGCTGGTGCAGCTGTTCGTGATCTACTTCGGCATGCCGCAGATCGGTATCGAGCTCGACCCGATTCCGGCTTCGCTGATCGGCCTGTCACTGAACATGGCGGCCTACATCTGCGAAATCCTGCGTGCGGCGATCTCCTCGATCGACCGCGGCCAGTGGGAAGCCGCGGCCAGCATCGGCATGACCCGCACCCAGGCCATGCGCCGGGCGATCCTGCCCCAGGCACTGCGCACCGCGCTGCCACCGCTGGGCAACAGCTTCATCTCGCTGGTCAAGGACACCGCCCTGGCGGCGACCATCCAGGTGCCCGAGCTGTTCCGCCAGGCCCAGCTGATTACCGCGCGCACCTTTGAAGTGTTCACCATGTACCTGGCCGTTGCCGTGATCTACTGGATCCTCTGCAGCATCCTCGCGCACTTCCAGAACCGCATGGAAGCGCGGGTCAACCAGCACGACCAGGAGCAATGAGATGATCGTCGCCAAAGGCCTGACCAAGCAGTTCAAGGGCCAGACCGTGCTCAACGGTATCGACCTGACCGTGCAACCCGGTGAAGTGGTGGCCATCATCGGCCCCAGCGGCTCGGGCAAGACCACCTTCCTGCGTTGCCTCAACCTGCTGGAAACCCCGGATGCCGGGCAGATCCAGATCGGCGACATCAGCATCGATGCCAACCGCCCGCTCGGCGGCCAGCAGAGTGCGATCCGCCGCCTGCGCCAGCAGGCTGGCTTCGTGTTCCAGAACTTCAACCTGTTCCCCCACCGCACCGCGCTGGAAAACGTCATCGAAGGCCCGGTGATCGTCAAGAAGACGCCTCGCGAACAGGCCATCGAACTCGGCCGGCGGCTGCTGGCCAAGGTCGGCCTGGCGGGCAAGGAAGACGCCTACCCGCGGCGCCTTTCCGGCGGCCAGCAGCAGCGCGTGGCCATTGCCCGCGCGCTGGCCATGGAACCTGAAGTGATCCTGTTCGACGAACCCACCTCGGCCCTCGACCCGGAGCTGGTTGGCGAGGTGCTGGCGACCATCCGCGGCCTGGCCGAGGAGAAGCGCACCATGATCATCGTGACCCACGAGATGAGTTTTGCCCGGGATGTCGCGAACCGGGTGATCTTCTTCGACAAGGGCGTGATCGTGGAACAGGGCGAAGCCAAGGCGCTGTTTGCCAACCCGAAGGAAGAGCGTACCCGGCAGTTCCTGCGCAAGTTCCTCGGGACTGCTGCCTCCGAGTAAACCCTCTCTGGCCTCATCGCGGCTAAATCCGCTCCTGCACGCTGCCCTGTAGGAGCGGATTTATCCGCGATGGCGTCGGCACGGCCACTGAAAGTCCTCTCTTCTATATATATTCCAAAGAGTTAGTTCATAAACTTTTGATAAGCCATTAGGGTATATAAACCGGACCACCGGACCAGCAAATGTCTGTCGCCATCAGCTGAAGCGACGCATCCACTTTTGTGAGGTTCGGTTCTGATGACCACCCAGCCAAATACCCTATTCCATAGCGACCTCGACAGCTCGCCCCTGCTGCTGCCGGCCAAGGTCCTGCGCAACGACGCCGAAGCCCTGCAAGCTGCCCGTGAACTGGCCGCGAGCGCCCGCGAGCAGGCCGCCCGCCGCGACCAGCAACGCAAGCTGCCCTGGGCAGAAATCGAACAGTTCACCCGCAGCGGCCTGGGCAGCATCAGCGTGCCCAAGGCCTTCGGCGGCCCGGACGTCTCGTTCGCAACCGTCGCCGAGGTGTTCCGCCTGATCAGCGCCGCCGACCCGGCCCTGGGGCAGATTCCGCAAAACCAGTTCGGCATGCTGCAACTGCTGCGCCTGACCGCTACCGAAGCCCAGCAGGCGCTGATCTTCCGCAGCGTGCTGGACGGCTGGCGCATCGGCAACGCCGGCCCCGAGCGCGGCACCAAGGACACCCTGACGCTCAAGGCCAGGATCAGCCGCAGCGGTGACGGCTATCGCATCAGCGGCGAGAAGTTCTATTCCACCGGCGCGCTGTTCGCCCACTGGGTGGCGGTCAAGGCGCTGGACGACGAAGGCCGCCAGCGCCTGGCCTTCGTCCGCCGCGGCAGCCCGGGGCTGCGCATCGTCGACGACTGGTCCGGCTTCGGCCAGCGCACCACTGCCAGCGGTACCGTGCTGCTCGACCAGGTACCGGTCGATGCGGAGCTGGTCATCGACAACTGGCGCCAGCGCGATACCCCCAATATCCAGGGTGCGGCCTCGCAGCTGATTCAGGCCGCCATCGATGCCGGCATCGCCGAGGCCGCCATCGACGACGCCATCACCTTCGTCCGAGAAAAATCCCGGCCATGGATCGAGGCCAAGGTCGAGCGCGCCAGCGATGACCCTTACGTGATTGCCGACATCGGCCGCCTGAAACTTGAGCTGCATGCCGCCGAGGCGCTGCTGCGCAAGGCCGCGCGCGTGCTCGACGAGGTCAATGCCGGGCCGATCGATGCTGCCGCAGCAGCGCGGGCGTCGATTGCCGTGGCCGAGGCCAAGGTGCTGACCACCGAGATCTCGCTGCAGGCCAGCGAGAAGCTGTTTGAACTGGCCGGCAGCCGCGCAAGCCTGGCCGAGTTCAACCTCGACCGGCACTGGCGCAATGCCCGGGTGCACACCCTGCACGACCCGGTGCGCTGGAAGTACCACGCGATTGGCGCCTATCACCTCAACGGCACCCTGCCCGCCCGGCATTCCTGGATCTGACTTGCGGCCATTGGGGCTGGAGAACACCATGACAACATCCGTTATCACCAGCGACAGCCAAGCCCTGGCTGCCGCCGAACATATCGCCCAGCAACTCAAACGCGAAAGCGCCCTGCGCGACCGCGAACGCCGCCTGCCCCACGCCGAACTGGAGCTGTTCACCCGCTCCGGCCTGTGGGCCATCAGCGTCCCCAAAACCTTCGGCGGCGCGGGCGTGTCCAACGTCACCCTGGCCCAGGTCATCGCCCGCATCGCCCAGGCCGACGCCTCCCTCGGCCAGATTCCGCAGAATCATTTCTACGCCCTCGAAGTGCTGCGGGTAAACGGCAACCCCGAGCAGCAGCGGCGCCTCTACGCCGAAGTGCTGGCTGGCCGCCGCTTCGGTAACGCCCTGGCCGAACTGGGCACTAAAACCGCCCACGACCGCACCACCCGCCTGACCCGCGACGGCACCGGCTACCGCATCAACGGCCGCAAGTTCTACGCCACCGGCGCGCTGTACGCCCAGCGTATCCCGACCTCGGTGATCGACGACCAGGGCCGCCAACAGTTGGCCTTCGTCCCCGCCGACAGCCAAGGCCTGCAGGTGATCGACGACTGGAGCGGCTTCGGCCAGCGCACCACCGGCAGCGGCTCGGTGACGTTCGACAATGTCTGGGTCGATGCCGACGACGTGGTGCCGTTCCAGAGTGCCTTTGAACGCCCGACGCCGGTCGGCCCGCTGGCGCAGATTCTCCACGCGGCCATCGACACCGGCATCGCCCGCGCTGCTCTGGATGATGCCTTGCACTTCGTGCGCACGCGCAGCCGGCCGTGGGTCGACTCCGGCCTGGACAAGGCCAGCGACGACCCGCTGACCCTGAAAAGCTTCGGCCAGCTGGTGAGCCGCCTGCATGCCGCTGAAGCCTTGCTCGAACGCGCCGGCGAGTTCCTCGACCGCGCCCAGGCCGACAGCAATGCCGACACCGTTGCCGCTGCCTCCATCGCCGTTGCCGAAGCACGGGCCATCAGTACGGAAGTCTCCCTCGTCGTCGGCACCACGCTGTTCGAACTGGCCGGCAGCCAGGCCACCCTGGCCGAGCACAACCTCGACCGCCATTGGCGCAACGCCCGCGTGCATACCCTGCACGACCCGGTGCGCTGGAAGTACCACGCCATCGGCAACTACTACCTGAACAACGAAAACCCACCGCGCCGGGGGACTATCTGATGGCCAGGCAGATCCTGCTCAATGCCTTCAACATGAACTGCATCGGGCACATCAACCACGGTTTGTGGACCCACCCACGGGACACCTCGACCCAGTACAAGACCCTGGAATACTGGACCGACCTGGCGCGTCTGCTGGAGCGTGGGCTGTTCGACGGCCTGTTCATCGCCGACATCGTCGGCACCTACGACATTTATGGCAATTCCGTCGACGTGACCCTCAAGGAGTCGATCCAGCTGCCGGTCAACGACCCGTTGCTGCTGGTCTCGGCCATGGCCGCCGTCACCCGCCACCTGGGTTTCGGCCTCACCGCCAACCTGACCTATGAAGCGCCCTACCTGTTCGCCCGGCGCCTCTCCACCCTCGACCACCTGAGCAACGGCCGGGTCGGCTGGAACATCGTCACCGGCTACCTCGACAGCGCCGCCCGCGCCATGGGCCTGGAGCAACAGCCCGAGCACGACCGTCGCTACGACCAGGCCGACGAATACCTGCAGGTGCTGTACAAGCTACTGGAAGGCAGCTGGGCCGACGACGCCGTGGTCAACGACCGTGAGCGCCGGGTGTACGCCGAGCCGGGCAAGGTGCGCAAGGTGCGCCATCAGGGCGAGTTCTACAAGGTCGAGGGCTACCACCTGTGCGAACCCTCGCCACAGCGCACGCCAGTGTTGTTCCAGGCGGGCAGCTCGCCGCGCGGCCTGGCGTTCGCCGGCAACCATGCCGAGTGCGTGTTCATCAGCGGCCAGGACAAGGCCGCCACCCGCACTCAGGTCGACAAGGTCCGTGCGGCTGCCCAGGCTGCTGGCCGCGATCCGCAGGCGGTGAAGGTGTTCATGGGTATCACCGTGATCGTCGCCCCCACCGAGCAGCAGGCCCAGGCCAAGCATGCCGAGTACCTGCAGCATGCCAGCGCGGAAGCCGGCGTGGCGCACTTCGCAGCCTCTACCGGCATCGACTTCGCCGCCTACGGGCTGGACGACCCGATCGGCGCCAGCAAGGGCAACGCCATCCAGTCGGCCACCCGCCAGCTGCAGGACAACGCCTGGACCCGCCGCCGCCTGCTGGAGCAGCACGCCCTTGGCGGGCGCTATGTAACCCTGGTCGGCGCCCCCGATCAGGTTGCCGAGCAGCTGATCGCCTGGATCGACGAAACCGGCCTGGACGGCTTCAACCTGACCCGCACCGTCACCCCGGAAAGCTATGAGGACTTCATCGAGCTGGTAGTCCCGCAACTGCAGCAACGTGGCCGCTACAAGACCGCCTACGCCGACGGCACCCTGCGCGAGAAGCTGTTTGCCAGCGACCACCCGCACCTGCCCGCCGACCACCCAGGTTCCACCTACCGCAACACCACTACCCCTGCCCCGACTGGAGCCCTGCACCATGCTTGAGAAACTGTTCCGGCCCGTCGCGGCCATCGCCTTCACCCTCGGCCTGTCCACCACCGCGTTCGCTGCCGAACCGCTGAAGATCGGCACCACCGCGGCCTTCGCCATCCCCCTGGAGGCGGCGGTGGAAGAAGCCCACAAGCAAGGCCTGGAGGTGAAGCTGATCGAGTTCAGCGACTGGATCGCGCCGAATGTCAGCCTCAACAGCGGCGACATCGATGTGAACTACTTCCAGCACATTCCCTTCCTGGAGAACGCCAAGGCTGCGGCCGGTTTCAACCTGGTGCCCTACGCCCCAGGCATCATCAACAACGTCGGCCTGTATTCGAAAAAGTACAAAAGCTTCGCTGAACTGCCCGAGGGTGCCAGCGTGGCAATCGCCAACGACCCGATCAACAGTGGCCGAGGCCTGCAGCTGCTGGCCAAGGCCGGCTTGATCACCCTCAAGCCGGGTGTCGGCTACAAGGCCACTGAAGACGACATCGTCGCCAACCCGAAGAAGCTGAAGATCCTGCAGGTCGAAGCCGTGCAACTGGTACGCGCCTATGACGACGCCGACCTGGTGCAGGGCTATCCCGCTTACATCCGCCTGGCCAACAGCTTCGATGCCACGTCGGCGCTGCTGTTCGATGGCCTGGAAAACAAGGAATACGTGATCCAGTTCGTCATCCGCCCACAAAGCAAGGACGACCCACGCCTGGCCAGGTTCGTCGACATCTACCAACACTCGCCTGCCGTGCGTTCAGCGTTGAACAAGGCCCATGGCAGCCTGTACCAGGCCGGTTGGGAGGGCTGACATGAGCCAGGCCAGCGCGCTCCGGGCGCCCACCACACAACCATCGCCAGCAACGGCCAGGGAGCAGGCCCTGCGCCCGGAGGTCAACGAAGCCCACGTGCGCTTCGTCGGCCTCGGCAAGACTTACCCTGGCCAGCAGCAACCCGCGCTGCACGGCATCGACCTGAATATCCGCCGTGGCGAGATCTTCGGCATCATCGGCCGCAGTGGTGCGGGCAAGTCGTCGCTGCTGCGCACCATCAACCGCCTCGAGCAACCAAGCCAGGGCCGTGTACTGATCGACCAGGTGGACATCGCCCCCTTCGACGAGGACCGCCTGGTAGCCCTGCGCCGGCGCATCGGCATGATCTTCCAGCATTTCAACCTCATGTCGGCCAAGACCGTGTGGCAGAACGTCGAGCTGCCGCTGAAGGTGGCCGGCGTGGCCAAGGCCGAGCGCCAGCGCAAGGTTCGCGAGCTGCTGGAACTGGTGGGTTTGCAGGAGAAACAGCACGTCTACCCGGCGCAGCTGTCCGGCGGGCAGAAACAGCGGGTCGGCATCGCCCGGGCGCTGGTGCATGACCCGGAAATCCTGCTGTGCGACGAAGCCACCTCGGCGCTGGACCCCGAGACCACGGCGTCGATCCTCGAACTGCTGCGAGACATCAACCAGCGCTTGGGGCTGACCGTGGTCCTGATCACCCACGAGATGGCCGTGATCCGCGATATCTGTCACCGCGTGGTGGTGCTGGAGCGTGGCACGATCGTCGAACAGGGCGAAGTCTGGCGCGTGTTCGGCAGCCCACGCCATGAGGTCACCCGCACCCTGCTGGCACCGTTGCAGACCAAGCTGCCCGCGGCCTTGCAGGCAAACCTGCGCGCCAGGCCGGTGGGCCGTGACAGCGCAGTGGTGCTCAAACTCACCCTGCTCGGCGAGCCGGCGCTGTCCGACCTGTTCGCCGAACTGGGCGGACGTGTGCGGCTGCTTCAGGGTGGCGTGGAGACCATCGGCGAGCATGCCCTCGGGCAGTTGATCCTGTCGATTCAGGGTTCGCCCCATGACACGCATCAATTGCTCGAACGCGCCCGCCGCTGGGCCGAAGACGTGGAGGTACTGGGCCATGTGGTTTGATCGCTTGCTCGAAGGCCTGCTCGACACCCTGCTGATGGTGGGCGTGTCTTCGCTGGTCGCGCTGCTGGTGGGGGTGCCGATGGCGGTGCTGCTGGTCACCAGCGACAAGGGTGGCATCTTCGAGGCACCGCAACTGAACCGGGTGCTGGGCGCCTTCGTCAACCTGTTCCGCTCGATCCCGTTCCTGATCCTGATGGTCGCGCTGATCCCCTTCACCCGGCTGGTGGTGGGCACCACCTACGGTGTGTGGGCCGCCGTGGTGCCACTGACCATCGCCGCGACGCCGTTCTTTGCGCGGATTGCCGAGGTGAGCCTGCGCGAAGTCGAGCATGGCCTGGTGGAGGCAGCGCAGGCCATGGGCTGCCGGCGTTGGCACATCGTCTGGCATGTACTGTTGCCAGAGGCACTGCCGGGGATCGTGGGTGGGTTCACCATTACTCTGGTGACGCTGATCAATTCCTCGGCGATGGCCGGGGCGATCGGCGCAGGTGGGCTGGGGGATATTGCCTATCGGTACGGGTATCAGCGCTTCGACAGCCAGATCATGTTGACCGTGATTGCCATGCTGGTGGCCTTGGTGGCGCTGATCCAGCTGGGTGGGGACCGGTTGGCGAAGGGTTTGAACAAGCGGTGAAGTGCCAGTCACACCATCTTCAGCGCCTGTGAGACCGAGCGCCGCCCACGCGGCGCATCGCGGATAAATCCGCTCCTACATTTGTTGCAACGTGGCCATGCCTGTGAGGCCATGGTTGTCAGCCTTGTTTGTAGGACTCAAGTCATGCGCCAGGGCTAACAACCATGGCGTTACAGGTTCGGCACGTTGCAACAAATGTAGGAGCGGATTTATCCGCGATGCGCCGCGCGGGCGGCGCTCGATCTCGCAGGCGCTGAAGAACTCCCGCCATACCCCTCAGCCCCAGTGCAGGTCCGCAGCCGGCACCGGCCGCCCGAACCAGTACCCCTGCCCAAGCTGGCACTGTTGCTCCAGCAGGAAGCGCGCCTGCTCCGCCTGCTCGATCCCCTCGGCATGCACCTGCATGCCCATGCTCCGCGCCAGCGCGACGATCACCCGGACGATGGCGATGTCATCGTCATCCAGCGGCAAGCCGGCCACGAAGCCCTGGTCGATCTTCAGTTTCTGCACCGGCAAGCGCTTGAGCCGCAACAACGACGAGTACCCCGTGCCGAAGTCATCGATGGCCAGGTTCAGCCCCAGCTCGCGCAGGCGGTGCAGCTGCTCCAGCGCCACCTCAGGGTCTTCCATTACCGCACTCTCGGTCACCTCCAGCTCCAGCAGCGTCGGGTCCAGCCCCGTCTGATGCAGTACATCGGCCACCTGCCGGTACAACGCGCGCTGGCCGAACAAGCGGCTGGAAATATTGACGGCAACGAACGCCAGCAGGCGCCCATCCTCCCGCCACCGCACCATTTGCCGGCAGGCTTCACGCAACACCCAGGCATCGATCTCGGCAATCAGGCCGGTGCGCTCGGCGATGGGGATGAAATCGCTCGGTGGCACCAACCCTCGCTGCGGGTGCTGCCAGCGAACCAAGGCCTCGACCCCGACCATCTTCGCCGTGGACAGGTCATGCACCGGCTGGAAGAACACCCGCAGCTCATCCTTGGCCAGCGCCCGGCGCAGCTCGCTCGCAGTTTCCACCCGGTGCTGGGCGTGGGCGGTCAGTTCCTCGGTGTACAGCGCATAGCAGGCTCGGCCATTGCCCTTGGCCTTGAACAGCGCCGAATCGGCATTGCGCAACAGTTGCTCGGCGCTCAGGGCGTCATTGGGGAACAGGCTGATACCCACGCTGGCACTGATGAACAGCCGGTGACCATCGAACTCGAAGGGCTCTCGCATGCGCTCGATGATGCCCTGCGCCAGCTTGCCGGCCTGGCCAACCTGCTGGCAGTTCTCGGCCAGCACGCCGAACTCGTCCCCGCCCAGGCGCGCCAGGGTCACGTTGTTGCCCACGGTCTCCCGCAGGCGTTCGCCAACCAGCTTGAGCAACTGGTCGCCGATGGTATGGCCAAGGCCGTCGTTGATGCTCTGAAAGTGATCCAGGTCGAGCAACAGCAAGGCGCAGCCGCGCTTGTTGGCCTGCGCCGAAGCCAGCGCCTGCTCGGCGCGATCGTTGAACAGCAGGCGGTTGGGCAGGCCGGTGAGCGGGTCGTGGTGAGCCAGGTAGGCAAGTTCCTGCTCGGAATGCTTGATCGCACTGATGTCGCTGAACACCGCCACGTAATGGCTCAGCTCGCCGCTGTCATCGCGGATGGCGCAGATCGTCTGCCATTGCGGATAGATTTCACCGCTTTTACGGCGGTTCCAGATCTCGCCGCTCCACTCGCCCTTTTCGGCCAAGGCCGCAAAGATCTGCTGGTAGAACGGCACGCCGTGGCGGCCCGACTTGAACTTGCTGGGGCGATGGCCCAGCACCTCATCCTGCTGGTAGCCGGTAATGCGCATGAAGGCGCGGTTGACATGCACGATCAGGCCTTGGCGATCAGTGACCAGCACGCCCTCCAGGGTGCTGTCGAACACCGCCGCGGCCATGCGCAGGCGCTCGCGGTCCTCGCTGCGCAGACGCGCGCCGATACCGATGAAGTTGAGCAGGCGGGCGCGAGACACGAAGATCAGCAAGGCACTGACCAATACCCACACCACCACGTTGATCTGCCGCCCCACGGTCAATGCCAGGGGGTCGTCAGACATACTGTGCAGGACCACCTCGGCCAGCACCAGCCAGAGGAACGAGAGCACCACATACAGCGCGGCCATGCGCAAGGCGTCGCGAACGGAAACAGACATGTCGGGGGGGAAAGTCCATGTAAACGGATGGGGCATTATAAAGGCTGAAACATGCCGTGACTTCCTATCTGAAAGGGTGACTGGTTTTATTTCCCCGCCAAGGGATAATCACCCCTTTCCCCCGCATTCCCGAGGGCTTCTACACCTATGTGGTACAACGGTCTGCTCGACTTGTCGGCCTGGCAACTGGTTGGCGTCACCCTGCTGATGACCCACGTGACCATCGTCAGCGTCACCATCTACCTGCATCGCTACTCCGCCCATCGCGCCCTGGAGCTCAATGGCGCGCTCAAGCACTTCTTCCGTTTCTGGCTGTGGCTGACCACGGCACAGAACACCCGCGAATGGACGGCCGTGCACCGCAAGCACCACGCCAAGTGCGAAACCCCGGACGACCCGCACAGCCCGGTGTACAAGGGCCTGGGCACGGTGCTGCGCAAAGGCGCCGAGCTCTACCGCGAGGAGGCACGCAACCCCGAGACCCTGCGCATCTACGGCAAGAACTGCCCGGAAGACTGGATCGAGCGCAACCTCTACTCACGCTACAAGCTCGGCGGCATCGTGCTGATGGCGGTCATCGACCTGTTGCTGTTCGGCACCCTCGGCATCACCATCTGGGCGGTGCAGATGATGTGGATTCCGTTCTGGGCCGCCGGCGTGGTCAACGGCCTGGGCCACGCAGTCGGCTACCGCAACTTCGAATGCCGCGACGCCGCCACCAACCTGGTGCCGTGGGGTATCGTCATCGGCGGCGAAGAACTGCACAACAACCACCACACCTACCCCAACTCGGCCAAGCTGTCGGTCAAGCGCTGGGAGTTCGACATGGGCTGGGCATGGATCCGCCTGCTCTGCCTGCTGCGCCTGGCCAAGGTGCAGCGTGTGGCGCCCATCGCCCACCGCGTCGAGGGCAAGGCCAGCCTGGACATGGACACGGCCATGGCCATCCTCAACAACCGTTTCCAGATCATGGCCCAGTACCGCAAGCTGGTGATCGGCCCGCTGGTCAAGCAGGAGCTGGCCAGGGTCGATGCTTCGGTACGCCACCGTTTCCGCCGTGCCAAACGCCTGCTGTCGCGTGAAACCAGCCTGCTGGAAGACCGCCACCACGTGCGCATCGAGGGCATGCTTGCCCACAGCCAGGCACTGAAGACCATCTACGAGAAGCGCCTGGCCCTGCAACAGATCTGGGCCCGCACCAGCGCCAACGGCCACGATATGCTGGCGGCCATGAAGGACTGGGTACACGAGGCCGAGGCCAGCGGCATCCATGCCCTGCGCGACTTCGCAGCACAGCTGAAAACCTATTCCCTGCGCCCCACCGCCTGATAGCCGCTGATCGGCACGCCCTGCAACGGGGCGTGCCTGCTGGAACTTCACCCCTGAAAATCCACTCAAACCCAGCACATCGCCCGCGTGGCGGGCCGGTTAGTGGCCGCGCGCCTCATCAGTGAGAACTGCTCCGTGCTCATGGCCAAGAACCTTCCTCCGTCGTTGTCAGGTACCCCGCCTCCCGAAGCTGCGCAAACCTTGCTGGCCCTGCTCCACGCCCAGGGCGAAGTCGCCCGCCTGAGTGAACGCGAACAGCTCTACAGCTCGCTGCTCGACAGCGTCAACGCCGTGCTCTGGGCCTTCGACTGGGAAACCCGCCAGGTGCTCTACGTCAGCCCCGCCTACGAACGCATCTTCGGTCGCCCGGCCAGCCTGGTGCTGGCCGACTACAACGAATGGCGCGACAGCATCTACCCCGACGACCTGGAATTCGCCGAACGCAGCCTGGCCCAGGTGCTGCTCAAGGGCGCAGTGGAAGACCGCGAGTACCGCATCCTCAACGCCAGCGGCCAGGTGCGCTGGCTCAGTGACAAGTGCTACATCAACCAGCAGAACGACGGCGACCGGGTGATCATCGTCGGCATCGCCGAAGACATCACCGAAAAGAAGCAGCTCGAAGGTGAGCTGCAGCGCCTGGCCACCACCGACGTGCTGACCCAGAGCAGCAACCGCCGGCACTTCTTCGAGTGCGCCCAGCAGGCCTTCGACAGTGCCCGTGAAGACGGCACGCCACTGGCCTTCCTGCTGCTGGACATCGACGACTTCAAGCGCATCAACGACAGCTACGGGCATCAGGAAGGCGACCAGGTGCTGCAGCGCATCGCCGACAGCGGCAAGGCCGTGCTACGCCGTGGCGACCTGTTCGGGCGTATCGGCGGGGAGGAGTTCGCGGCGGTGTTTCCGGGCTGCAACGCGCAGGTGGCGGAGCAGATTGCCGAGCGGTTGCAGCGGGAGATTCAGCGCCAGGGCTTCAGCCATGGTGATGAGGCATACAACGTGACGGTGAGCCAAGGGCTGACCGGGCTGACGGATGAGGACGAGTCGCTGGACAGCTTGTTCGCCCGTGCCGATGCGGCGATGTACCGGGCCAAGCGGCAGGGCAAGAATCAGATAGTCCGAGGCTGACTGGGGCCGCAAAGCGGCCCCAGGATCTCAAGTCGATGCAGGCTGTTCGGAGGCTGGCGGTGCCTCCTGTTCCTTGGCCTCCGGATTCTCCACCTTGCGCAACCGGCTCAACTCCGGCAGCCCAACCTTCAGCAAGCGCGCCGTCTTGCTGTTGGCGATCTTCTCCAGCCCCTGATCCGCCGGCAGGCGCGCCAGTTGCCCGGCCAGGTTCAAGGCCAGGATCTCCCGCGAATACACCCCGCCACCCAGCTGGTAGATCGCCGCGATCAGCTCGCGCAGGCTCAGCGGCAAGCGCCAGCGGGTACGCAGCGCCGAGCCGAACGCTGCGCCGAACTCATTGAGCGACAGCTGCACCCGGTCCTCGTCCAGCTCGCCACCGGCCAGGCGCCACTCCTGCAGGCAGCGCAGCACCGCCAGGTCGCCCAGGCAATGCAGCAGGCCGGCGCAATAGCAGCGCTCCTGATCCAGTTCGAGCATGCGCGCCAGCGTGCGGGCGTATTCGGCCGTGTGCAGCGAAAGATTCCAGTAATGCGTGGCGTGCTGCGTCAGCAGCGGGTCGCTGAGCCGTGCACTGCGCTTGAGGGTGAGGCCAAGAATCAGGTTCATGCTCTGAGTGCTGCCGAGCTTGTTCAGCGCCTGCATCAGCGTCTGCACAGGCGCGTCACGGTGCAGGCTGGCACTGTTGGCAGCGGCAATGAGCACCGCCGTGATCTGTGGGTCGTCGCGCACTTCCTCTTCGAGCACCTTGAGGTTCAGGCCCTGCGGGTTGAGTGCGCGCTTGATCGCCACCTGCACATCGGCGAACAGCGGCCCGCCATCGGCGGTAGCACGGCGTTGCTCGAGGTAGGCCGGCAGGTTGGCGCCAGGCTGCAACGGCGGCACCGGGCAGGCGATCTGCTCGCCCACGGCCAGCAGCAGTTCTTCCAGGCTCTTGCGCAGCTTGTCCAGGTTCAGCGGTTTGCTCAGGTAAGCCGTGGGGTGCAGCGGCAACGCTTCGCGCACGCTGGCACTATCGCTGCGGTTGCTCATGAGAATGAACGGCAGCCCCGGGCCCTTGGCGCGCACCTTGCGCAGCAGGTCGAGGCCATCGCAGCCTGCCAGTTCGCGAGCAGCGATGATCAGGTCAGGTTTGCTGGCCAGCGCCGTCAGCGCTTGAGAGCCGTCGGCGCAGACCTGCAAGCGGGCGTCGCAACGCACGCTGAGCAGCATTTCGCTCAGCATTTCGCGTACCCAAGGGTCGCCTTCGGCGATCAGTACGCAAGGTGGGGTGGGGTCTGCAGCACTCATGGCCAACTCCTGAATATCCCTGACACACAGTCCTTCGCAGCTTCCAAGGCAAATCCTTTCACCACCATAGCCGGACACGGCTTTTCTGGGCATAAAAAAAACCCGCCTAGGCGGGTTTTTTTTTGAAGCGCGTCACATCAGGCGAGTTCAGCGAAGCACTCTTCGATGATGGCCAGGCCTTTGTCCAGCAGCGCGTCTTCGGCGGTCAGCGGAACCAGGATACGCAGGACGTTGCCGTAGGTGCCGCAGGACAGCAGGATCAGACCCTTGTCGCGAGCCTTGGCCACAACCTGGGCAACGGCAGCTGCGTTCGGGGTGTGGGTGCCTTTCTCGAAGACTTCCACAGCGATCATCGAGCCCAGACCACGGACGTCGCCGATGATCGGGTGCTTTTCCTGGATCTTGCGCAGGCCAGTGGTCAGGTGCTCACCAACAGCCTTGCTGCGGTCCAGCAGCTTCTCTTCCTCGAACACCTGGATAACGGCCAGGGCCGCGGCGCAGGCGATCGGCGAACCGGCGTAGGTGCCGCCCAGGCCACCCGGGGCGATGGCGTCCATGATCTCGGCCTTGCCGCACACACCGGCCAGCGGGAAGCCGCCAGCGATGGACTTGGCGAAGGTGGTCAGGTCAGGCGCAACGCCCATCTGTTCCATGGCGAAGAAGGTGCCGGTACGGCCAGCGCCAGTCTGCACTTCGTCGGCGATCAGCAGGATGCCGTGCTTGTCGCACAGCTCGCGCAGGCGCTTCATCAGCTCTTTCGGCGCTGGCAGGAAGCCGCCTTCGCCTTGTACTGGCTCGAGGATGATCGCGGCGATGTCGCGCGGCTCGGCGTCGTTCTTGAAGATGCGCTCGACCGAAGCGATGGCGTCGTCAACGCTGACACCGTGCAGCTCGCTCGGGAACAGGGCACGGAAGATGCCGCCTGGCATCAGGCCCATGCCAGCGGAGTACGGCACGACCTTGCCGGTCAGGCCCAGGGTCATCATGGTGCGGCCGTGGTAGCCGCCGGTGAAGGCGATCACGCCAGCGCGGCCAGTGGCGGCACGGGCGATCTTGACGGCGTTTTCAACGGCTTCGGAGCCGGTGGAAACCAGCAGGGTCTTCTTGTCGAAGTCGCCTGGGACCAGCTTGTTGATCTTTTCGCACAGCTCGACGTAAGGCTCGTAGGCCAGCACCTGGAAGCAGGTGTGGCTGACCTTGGTCAGCTGCTCTTGCACCGCTGCAACCACTTTCGGGTGCAGGTGGCCGGTGTTCAGTACTGCGATGCCGCCGGCGAAGTCGATCAGTTCGCGGCCTTCAACGTCGATCACCGTCGAGTTCTTCGCCGATTCGACGAAGATCGGGTGGATCTGGCCGACGCCACGTGGGACGGCGGCTACACGACGTTGCATCAAGGATTCGTTGGTCTTGCTCATAAAGCCCTCATTGCGCCGATAGCGGCGCTTTTATTCGGGGGTGGCTGGGTATGTTCGCGAACAGTATTCGTTGATCGACTGCCGTGAACGCCCTGCCCACCAGGTACTGCGATGTCAAAAAGGCCAGCGAGACGTCGCTCTCGCGCCCCGCTGGCAGAGGTAAAACCTTTTACCCGGCGATCAGACGCTGATGCACAGGTATTTGATTTCGAGGTAGTCCTCGATACCGTATTTGGAGCCTTCGCGGCCCAGGCCCGAAGCCTTGATGCCGCCGAATGGCGCAACTTCGTTGGAGATCAGGCCGGTGTTGATACCCACCATGCCGTATTCCAGGGCCTCGGCGACACGGAACACACGGCTCATGTCACGGGCGTAGAAGTACGAGGCCAGGCCGAACTCGGTGTCGTTGGACATGGCGATGACTTCGGCTTCGTCTTTGAAGCGGAACAGCGGCGCCAGTGGGCCGAAGGTCTCTTCCTTGGCGACAGCAGCGGTGTTCGGCACGTCGACCAGGATGGTCGGCTCGAAGAAGTTGCCTTCGATCAGCTTGCCACCGGACAGTACCTTGGCGCCTTTGCCAACGGCGTCTTCGATGTGTTCCTGGACCTTGGCGACAGCCTTGCCGTCGATCAGCGGGCCAGTGGTGGTGCCTTCTTCCAGGCCGTTACCGATCTTCAGCTTGGCGACGGCAGCGGCCAGCTTCTGGGCGAACGCGTCGTAGACGCCGTCCTGCACATAGATACGGTTGGCGCAGACGCAGGTCTGGCCGTTGTTGCGGTACTTGGAGATGATCGCGCCCTCGACCGCCTTGTCCAGGTCGGCGTCGTCGAACACGATGAACGGAGCGTTGCCGCCCAGCTCCAGGGAAACCTTCTTGATGTCCTTGGCGCATTCTTCCATCAGCTGGCGACCGATTTCGGTCGAGCCGGTGAAGGACAGCTTGCGTACCAGGGAGTTGCCGGTCAGCTCGCCGCCGACTTCGCCAGCGCTGCCGGTGACCACGCTCAGCACGCCAGCCGGGATGCCGGCACGGTTGGCCAGCTCGACCAGGGCCAGGGCGGAGTAAGGGGTCTGCGATGCAGGCTTGAGCACCATGGTGCAGCCAGCGGCCAAGGCCGGGCCGGCTTTACGGGTGATCATGGCGGCCGGGAAGTTCCACGGGGTGATGGCCGCGGTAACGCCGATCGGCTGCTTGATGACGATCAGGCGCTTGTCTGGCTGGTGGCCTGGGATGGTGTCGCCGTAGACGCGCTTGGCTTCTTCGGCGAACCACTCGATGAACGAGGCAGCGTAGGCGATTTCGCCCTTGGCTTCGGCCAGTGGCTTGCCTTGTTCGGTGGTCATCAGGCGAGCCAGGTCGTCCTGGTTCTCGATCATCAGTTCGAACCAGCGACGCAGCTTGGCCGAACGCTCCTTGGCGGTCAGTGCACGCCAGGCCGGCAGGGCCTTGTCGGCGGCTTCGATGGCGCGGCGGGTTTCCGCGGTGCCCATCTTCGGCACGGTACCGATGACTTCACCCGTGGCCGGGTTGGTCACGTTGATGGTCTGGCCGCTGTCCGCATTCAACCACTCACCGTTGATGAAGGCTTGCTGGCGGAACAACTGAGCGTCTTTGAGCTGCATGTCGGCTTCCCGAATTGTTGATTGTTTGAAAAGCGCCCAAGGCAGGGCATCGAGCGTTTGAAATCTCAAACGAATGCTAAGCGGCTGCTGGGGTGTTGGACAATAGGCTGTTCGAAAAAAAGAACGAATGGTTGAACAGCCTGTCCGGAAATGTCGCTACAGGGTAGACGAACGAGTGGAGGGAAATGTGAAAGGTAGGGCTTGCCGTGACATCTTCTGCGCTTGTGAGATCGAGCGCCGCCCGCGCGGCGCATCGCAGGCAAGCCTGCTCCTACATCTGTTTCGGGCCAGTGTTCATGTAGCCTGCGCGCGCGGCCCCCTGGTGCATGCCTCGATATTGAATGGAACGAACAAGGCGTTCGCGCGCGATGGTGCAGGCGTTACTGGCCCGAAACAAATGTAGGAGCAGGCTTGCCTGCGATGCGCCGCGCGGGCGGCGCTCGATTTACGTGCAAACACAAAATCTACGTCAGGCCCCCCAGCTCAGAACGCCTTGGCCAGGTCGATCACCAGCGCACGATAGCCAACGGAACCCGGCTGGCGGCTGTGCACCTTGAGTTCCACCAGTACCTCCTGGGTCCCTCGACGTACCTCATTGAGCACCGTGGTGGTCAGCTTCTCGGGCGTGAGGAAGTTGACCGAAGCCGAATAGATGAACTGGGTATCGGTCTCTGGTCGGTAGGCCACCACCGAGGTCACCGGGCTGTACCACTCGTCGCCGCGTTCCTTGCCGTACTCCCAGACCTGCTCGACCGTGCCCTTGGTTTCGTCGATCTTGTATTCCACCGCCCGGCTGTAGTTGCCACTGAGCTTGGTCGGTGCAAAGTCGCGCCCCCAGCCGTTGTCGAACACGGTCAGTGTGCCTTTGCCGGTCAGCCAGGCGGTGTGCTGGGTCCAGGACCAGTCGAAGCCTTCGCTTGCGACCGGTGTCAGTACCTTCTCGCGCAGGTGCTGCGGCCAGCCTTGCGGTGACGCGAGAATCCACTTCACCTGCTTGTCACGACTGATCTTCACCACACCCTGGTGCCGCGCTGAAACGATAATGCTGTCGTCATCGGCATCGTAGTCGATGGCATTGACGTGCGCCCAGTTGCGCCCGGTGCCCACCCCCGGCGTATCGCCGAACGGCAGGTCGCCTTCGGCCAGTTCGTTGGCCAGGCGGTCATCCTGCTTGTGCACACCTTCGGGCAGCTGGATCGCCGCCTTGCCCAGGGTTTCCAGCAAGTCGCCGCGATAGGGATCGAGAATCTGGTTCAGGTCCCAGAAGTCCAGCACATCCCCAGCCTCGCTGACCTCGATGATGTGGTCGCGGATCGAGCGCACCCGCTTGCCATCCGGGCGGCGGTAATCGCTGGTGCCAACACGCAGCAGGTAGGTGCCGTTGGCCGTTTCGCGGATCTCGTGGGAGAAGTCGGCGAACT
This sequence comes from Pseudomonas sp. NPDC089422, assembly GCF_044749405.1. Lineage (NCBI taxonomy): Bacteria > Pseudomonadati > Pseudomonadota > Gammaproteobacteria > Pseudomonadales > Pseudomonadaceae > Pseudomonas > Pseudomonas sp. NPDC089422. The sequence continues at coordinate 117,416 of NZ_JBIVHW010000006.1, read as the reverse complement.
TGTCCGGCAGGTTGCGCTGCCAGATGCGCCGGCCCAGCAGGTCGAACTTGGAATAGGTCTGGCCCTGCCCCCAGATCAGCTTGCCGTCGCGGGTCTGCTGGAAGCCCATGGTCCCGCCCAGGCCATCGCGGCGGTTGGAATCGTGGATCTGCTCGATGTCCAGGTACCAGCGCACGTCGCCGTTGCTGTCGGCGATCCAGTTGTTGCCAACCTGGTCCCACTCGGCGGCACCACCCAGGCCGTTCCACTTGAAGGCGCGGCCACCGGGGATGTCACCTTGCAGGTGGTTGAACAGGTACAGGCGCTGCTCGAAGCCTGGCGCCACCTTGACCGGTTCCACTTCCGGCAGCGCGGCGGTCTGCTTCGCCACCACCGGCAGGCGCACGGCCGGGGCGTAGATCTGGAACTGCTCGCGGATGCGCTCGCCGTCGAGCTTGTAGGTCACTTCCACCTGGTTGACGTGATCCGGGTACAGGCCGAATACCGGAATGCCGCCATAGGTCCACAGCGAGCGCTCCGACACCTCGTAGGCGATGTCGACACCGCGCTCGCCCTTGCCGCGCACCCGCACATGGACGGCGCTCAGGCTGCGCCCACCGTCGCGGATGATCGCGGTCAGCGGCGCCAGGCGGTACGGGTTGACCAGCACATCGCCGAGCAGCGCCTCGCCGCGCTCGGGGACCTTGGCAGTAAGGCATGCGCCTTCAGGCAGTGCAGGGGTTTCAGTCTTGGCATTCATGGCAAAGCTCCTTTTTACTCAGAAGTCGTAACGGGCGGTGGCGCCGAAGGTGCGCGGGGTACCGAGCACGCCGGCATAACCACCGTTGGCGGAGTTCCACAGGCTGGTGAAATAGGTCTTGTCGCCGGCGTTCTTCACCCACAGCGACAGGTCGACCACGCCGTCACCCTGGTCCAGGCGCACACCGGCGGAGAGGTTGACCAGCGCGTAGCTGGGGATCTGGCCGAAGTCGGAATCGTCGATGGTGCCCACCGCCCTTGAGCGGAACGCGTAGCTGGCGGTGACGTAGGGCTCGACGTGCTGGCTGGCCTGCCACTTGTATTCGCCGTTGAGGTTGGCGATGTACTTGGAGGCGCCGACCACCTGGTGGCCGGACAGGTCGCAGGTGGCGGAGGCATTGGCCAGGCTCACTTCCGGCGGGCACGGTGCGTCGTCGTACTTCAGGTAGCGCACGTCGTTCCACGAACCGTTGAAGTTGACCGTCAGGCCGCGAATCGGCAGCGCCGTGGCCTCGAATTCCAGGCCGCGCGAGCGCACGCTGCCGGCGTTGGCCAGGTACTGCACACGGTTGATCTGGTCGTAGACGTTGGCCTGGTAGCCATGCACCTCGGTCCAGAACAGGTTGGTGTTGAGTTGCAGGCGGTTGTCGAACAGCGTGCTCTTGAGGCCCAACTCGGCGTTGTTGGCCCGCTCGGTGCCTACCAGCAGTGAGTCGGTGCCCAGGCGTGGCGCGGCGCCGACGGTGAGGTTCACGCCACCAGACTTCTCGCCGTGGGTCAGGGTCGCGTAACCCAGCAGTTGCTCGTTGAAGCGGTAGCTCAGACCGAGCAGGCCGGAGGGGCTGAAGCTGTACTGGTTGAGGTCGCCTGAGTCGTAGGCACCTACCCTGCCCTGGCGCGCAGCCGCAGCAGCGCCGGTCACTGCAGCGCCGCCGGTTGGCGCATCGCGGGTCACCCACGCGCTCTTTTCCTCATAGGTGCCGCGGATGCCAGCGGTGAAGTCCAGGCGATCGGTGACGTGCCAGGTGCCCTGGGCGAACAGCGCGTAGCTGTCGGTATCGATATGGCCGTTGCCGATGGTATTGACGTTGTTCAGAGCGCCAGCCGGCGTCAGGTTCCAGATATCGGCCTGCGGCCCGTAATAAGTGAAGGACTTGTTGTCCAGGTCCTGCTTGAAGTAGTACGCGCCAAGCACGTAGTCGAAGGCGCCACCGGTAGGCGACGCCAGGCGGATCTCCTGGGAGTACTGCTTGTCGCGCACCGATACCCCGGCGCTGTAGAACACCGGCACATTGAGGCCGTCGTCGTTGCGCGGGGTGAAGTCCCACCAGCGGTAGGCGCTGATCGAGGTCAGGGTGAAGTCGTTGGGCAGGGTCCAGTTGGCCTCGACCGAGGTACCGCCCTGGAACACCGTCACCTGTTGGTCGGCATCGAAGTTGACCTTGCGATCCTTGCCCGAAACCAGGGTCGCGCCGGCCTGGGCGGCCAGGCTTTCGTAGCGGTTGACGCCATTGATGGTCGGCCCGGTGCTGTACAGGCTGAGGATGCCGTTGTTGGAGTCTTCCTCGTTGTACTCGCCGATCCAGCGCAGGTTGAAGGTTTCGCTCGGTTCGAACAGCAACTGGGTACGAAAGCCCTGGCGCTTGCCGCCATTGAGCTCGTCGCCGTTGTGGATGTTCTTCACGTAGCCGTCGTCTTCGGTCTTATACGCGCTGATGCGCCCGGCCAATGTCTCGGTGATCGGCCCGGAGTAGCTGCCCTGGGTCTGCAGGTAGCCGTCCTCGCCAACCGATTGCTGGATGCTCCCTTCCGGGTGAAAGGTCGGCTTGCGCGTGGTGATGTTCAGCACCCCCGCCGTGGTGTTCTTGCCGAACAGCGTGCCCTGCGGGCCACGCAGCACTTCCAGTTGCTCGACATCGAGCAGGTCGAACACCGCCATGCCTGGGCGGCCGAGGTAGACGTTGTCCAGATAGATACCGACGCTGCCTTCCAGGCCATCGCTGGCCGGGTTGTTGCCCAGGCCACGAATCGAGATGCTCGACTGCCGTGCATGCACATAGGCGACGTTGGTGCTGGGCACCAGCTGTTGCAGATCCTGCACACGGTAGATGCGCTGGGTTTCCAGGGTTTCGCTGCTGAGCACGCTGATCGGCGTGGGCACGCTCTGCGCGGTTTCTTCGCGGCGGCGGGCATTGACCGTGACTGTGCCGAGCTTGGCTTCCTGCTCCACGGCCGGTGCAGTGCTGACGGGTTCTTCGGCGAAGCTGCCGTTGGATGCCGCCAGCAACACGCCGGCGGCCAAGGGTTGCAAGGTGAAACGCGACGCGCGCGCAGGCCAGCGGGAAAGTCCGGACATGCAAATGCTCCTTGAGGCATGGGCCCTGGGCGAGCATTTCCGTTGGCGGAACCGAATCGCGGTCAGTCGGGCTTATATTCTTTTAGGAAATATAAATATTTGTAATTCATATTTTGTGGAATAAGTGACTCCCTTTATAAGGGGACTCGCCCTTGTCAGCAATTGCATTTGACCGAAGGTTTTAATGTAGAAAATGCATATCGATCTGCGTCAGCTGCGCCACTACATTGCCCTTGTCGAGCACCGCAGTTTTGTCGCCGCAGCTGCGGCGGTAAACCTGTCGCAATCGGCCTTCAGCCGCAGCATCCAGACCCTGGAGCACAACATCGGCTGCCGCCTGGTCGACCGCGCCAGCAAGGAGCTTTCACCCACCCGCCAGGGCCTGCTGGTGCTGGAGCACTCGCGGCGCCTGGTGCATGGCGCACATAACCTGGTCAACGAGATCCACCAGTTCAATGGCGCTACCACTGGCGTGGTGCGCTTCGGCTCCGGCCCGGCACCCGCTGGCGGCCTGGTGCCACGGGCGGTGGCGCGCTTCGTCGGCGAATACCCGGCGGCGCGCACCTGCTTCCAGGTGGATAACTGGCAGGCGCTGAACCGCAAGCTGATCGCCGAGGAGATCGAGTTCTTCGTTGCCGATACTCGCCAGTTCGAGTCCGACCCGGATTACCGCGTGCACAAGCTGGCTCCGCAGCGCTGGCACTTCTGCTGCCGGGCCGGGCACCCGCTGACCGAGCTGGCTGAAGTGCGGGCGCGGGACGTATTCGATTACCCGCTGGCGACCACGTTCCGCCCGCCGAACATCCGCAAGATCCTCAGCGAGCTCAGCGGCCGCCAGGACTTTCTGCCGACGGTGGAGTGCGAGCATGGGTATGCGCTGCTGAACGTGGTGATGCATTCGGACACCATTGGCATCGCCTGCAATGCCAACTTGCGGCCTTACCAGATGGAGCGGGGGCTGGTGGCGTTGAAACTGGTGGACCTGGCGCCGGAGCAGGAGGAAGCGTTCTATACCCGCTATGGGGTGGTGAGCCGGGTGGGGTATGGCTTGTCGCCGTTGGCGCAGGGGCTGGTCAGGCAACTGATTGCCTGTGATACCGAGGTGTAGCTGGCGGGGGCTCCGCCCCCGTTTCGCGACACAAGGCCGCTCCTACAGGAGATCGCGGCCCCCTGTAGGAGCGGCCTTGCCGGGGCGCCGGACCGGTCGGAAAGGGCCGCAAAGCGGCCCCGGCGATATCAACCTTTACGCGTGGTCAAGCTCAACTGACCATCAACCCCAACCGGCACTTCACCGGCCAAGGTCACCCGGCGCACCACCCGCGGCTGGGTGCCGTAATCATCCACCGCATAATGCTGCGTGGCGCGGTTATCCCAGATCGCCACATCCCCCGCCTCCCAGCGCCAGCGCACGGTGTTCTCCAGCCGCGTCACATGCCCCTGCAGCACCGCGAACAGGTGTTGCGAGTCGGCCAGCGAATACCCCTTGATGCGCTTGACGAAATGCCCCAGCTGCAATGCACGCTCACCACTGATCGGGTGTACCCGCACCACCGGGTGCTCAGTCTCATAGACGGTCGAGGTGAACACCTTGCGATAACGCTCAAGTTTCGCCGGGTCGACATCAGGCTTGATGCTCGCGTAGTCATATTCGTTGCTGTGCACCGCCCACAGCTTGTCGGCCAGCTCGCGCAGCGGCTCGGGCAGTTCCTGGTAGGCCGCCGCCGTGTTGGCCCAGACGGTGTCGCCGCCGGAAGCCGGCGCCACCACGCTGCGCAGGATCGAGGCCTTGGGGTAGGCATCGACGAAGGTCACGTCGGTGTGCCAGGAGTTGGCCCGCTGGCCTTCGGCACCGTCCAGTTGCAGCAGGTAGCTGGTGCCGTCCACCACCGGCACGGTGGGGTGGGCGACCGGCTCGCCGAGCAGCTTGGCGAAGCCTTCCTGGCTCAGGTCGTCCAGGTGGGTCTGGCCACGGAAGAAGATCACCTTGTGCTTCACCAGGGCAGCCTGGATGGCGTCGACGGTAGCGGCATCGAGGTCGGCGGACAGCTTCAGCCCACGGATTTCGGCACCGATGCGGCCGGCAACCGGGTGGATGTCGAGTTCGAGGGCGTGTGGCGCGGAGGCCAGTGCGGCATTGCTCATGGTCGTGGTCCTTGCGGTCATGGTCGGGTTATGGATTCAGCGGGCGGCCTGCACGGCCTGTTGGTGTTGCAGTGCGGCATCGAGGAAACGCGGTTCTATCCAGTCAGAGACCTGGAAGCCGCGGCGTATAAGGCGCTCGCGGGCGGCCAGATCAACACCCTGCTGCAACTGGGCGACGAAGTCGGCGTCCAGTCGTGGATCGAAGTAATGGGCGAGGTCTTCCTTGGCCAGGTCATCGCTGAGGATGCTGCGTGGCCAGTTGGCGTTGCTTGCCACCAGGTCGACGTACGCCTCGCGGTTGTGCTCGTCGCCCAGCCAGCTGGCTGCCTGCTCCTGGGCATTGACCAGGCGCTGTACCAGCTCGGGGTATTTGCGGATGAAATCGCCCGTCCCGAGCAATACCGCCTGGGTGCTGCCAGCACCTTTCAGGTCTCGGGAATTGACGGGCAGCTCGACCAGCCCGCGCTCACGCAGCGACAGCAGGTTGGACAAGCCCCAGGTGGCGTCGATCTGCTTGGCGGCCAGCGCAGCGTTGGCGGCGTTGAAGTCCAGGTTGATCACTTTCAGGTCGCGCTCGGACAGCCCTTGGCTGGCCAATGCGCTGGCGAACGACAACTGGTTGGCGGTGCCGCGGAAGACCGCCACACGCTTGCCCTTGAGGTCGTGCAGGGTCTTGATACCGGAGCCCGGCACCACGCCCAGATAGCTCTTCACCCCCCGCACGCCCGCTGACAGCACGCGAGTGTCGAGGCCATTGGCCTTGCCGACTATCGCCGCCAGGTCGCCCAGGTAGGCGAAGTCGGCCTGGCCGTTGGCCAAGGCTTCGTTGACCACAGGACCTGCGCCCTTGAAGAAATGCCAGTCGATGCGGATGCCATCTTTGGCGAACTCCTTTTCCAGCAATTGCTGGTCACGCAGTACATCGACCACGCCGCCTGCGCTGTGCTTGCTGCCAGCGCTCAGATCGGGCACGGCGATGCGGATGGTGTCCGGCCTGTTCGGCTCGGCAGCGTGAGCGCCGAGGGTGAAGGCCAGACCGAGGGCGGTGATCAGGTGGCGCAGTGGGGTTTTCATGGCAAGGCTCCTTGGCAGGCTGCCACCGGCGATGGCCGGCGCTTTGCCCAGAAGCTAGGCAGGTCTGGTTAGAACCTACAAAGATCAAAACTTCATTTTTTAGTAACTGAAAGACATAAATGAGGATTCATGCGGGGCGCCGGGCGGCTTGCGAGAAATGCATGGAAAATATGAGGAAAACGCAATGGCGAGGGGGTTCCGCATACATGGCTTGCATGCTCTTATCTCTTGAAAGTTGCTTGTGAGATTTTTTAATTCCATAAGCGAATAACATTGGAACGCTTCGAGAGATGGCCGATGAATGGAGTTCTCAGCAGGAATCGGGGGGGGCCGCTGCGCGGCCCATTCGCGGCGCAAGGCCGCTCCTACAGGGACCGCGCCCTTTCTGGAGAGCGGGTACTACCTTGGTTACTGCCAGCAGTGATTGCACTGCTGTGGGTCGTGGCGAGCCGGCAGCACTGGATGAGCGAGCAGATCCTGCCGGCACCTACGTTGGTGTGGCAAAGCGCGCTGGAGTTTGGCTCCGGTGAGCTTTGGGGGCATTTGTGGATAAGTCTGCAGCGGCTGTTCTGGGGGCTGTTGGCGGGCGTTGGCAGCGGCTTGCTGCTCGGCACCTGGCTGGGCACCTCACGCCAGGCGCAGACCTTGGTGCTGCCGACCTTCGTGGCCCTGGCGCAGATCCCGACCCTGGCCTGGATTCCGCTGTTCATGCTGTTCTTCGGCATCGGCGAGCTGCTCAAGCTGGTGGTGCTGGTGAAGGCCGTGGTGGTGCCGGTCACCTTGCATACCTTGGTCGGCGTACGCGATGCCCAGCCCAAGCTGCGCGAAGCCGCCGCCGCTCTGCGCCTGCCACGCCACCTGATGTTCCTGCGCCTGCTGTTGCCGGCCGCCCTGCCCGCCTTCCTCACCGGTGTGCGCCTGGCCCTGGCGACGGGCTGGACCTCTTTGCTGGCGGTTGAGTTGCTCGCCTCCAGCGAAGGTATCGGCTACCTGATGGTCTGGGGCCGGCAGCTGTTCATGCTCGACCTGGTGCTGCTGTGCATCCTGGTCATCGGCCTGGTCGGTGCGCTGCTGGAACGTGGCTTCTCGTCCCTGGAAAAGCACCTGCTGTATTGGCCGCAGCCGGCCACCGGCGAACAGCAGCGCGGGCCCATTGCAAAGGGCTGGCAAAGCCTGCTGCTACCGGCGGCATTGCTTGCGCTGTGGCAGGCAAGCAACAGCTTCGGCTGGGTCGACCCGAACATCCTCACTTCCCCGCTGGACGTACTGCGCACCCTGTTCAGCGGCCTTGCCGATGGCTCGCTGCCCGAGGCCATGCTGCTGAGCCTGCAACGTACCCTGACCGGCCTGCTCCTGGGCGGGGGCGCCGGCTTGCTCAGCGGGCTGCTACTGGGACTTTTCCACAACGCCGAACGCATCTTCGGGCCAAGCCTGTCAGCCCTGCGCCAAGTGGCGCTGTTCGCCTGGGTGCCCTTGCTCACCGCCTGGTTCGGCCTGGGCGAAGGGGCCAAGCACGTGTTCGTCGGCCTGGCCGCCTTCTTCCCGCTGCTGATCGCCACCCAGCGCGGCATCGCCAGCCTCTCGCCGCAGCTGGGCGAAGCGGCCCGCACGCTGCGCCTGAACCTCTGGCAACGCCTGCGCCTGCTGGTGCTGCCGGGGGCTGCACCGGCCATCTTTGCCGGCCTGCGCCTGTCGCTGATCTACGCCTGGCTGGGCACCATCGGTGCGGAGTACTTCATGCCCTCGGACGGTGGCATCGCCAGCCTGATGATCGGCGCCCAGCAACTGTTCCGCATGGACCAGGTCATGGCCGCCATGCTCCTGATCGGCCTGGTCGGCGCCCTGCTCGGCACCCTCGGTCAACGCCTCGAATCGCGCGCCACGCGCTGGAGAACCGCATGAACGCCTTCAATGCTTCACACCTGCTCGCGGCCAACCAGGCCGACACCACGCCGCCGCTGGTCAGTTTCGAAGGCGTCGGCAAAGTCTTCAGCGTCGATGGCCAGCCCCTCGAAGCCATCCGCAACTTCAACCTGGCCATCAACGAAGGCGAGTTCATCGCCATCGTGGGTGCCTCGGGTTGCGGCAAGTCGACCTTACTGCGCCTGCTGGTCGGGCTGGACACCGACTACAGCGGCAGCATCCGCGTAGATGGCCAGGCGCTCAGCGGCATCGGCGGCGAGCGTGGCATCGTGTTCCAGGAGCATCGCCTGTTCCCCTGGCTGACGGTAGAGCAGAACATCGCCCTGGGCCTGGTCAACGAGCACCTGACCCAGGGCGAACGCGCCCGCCGAGTGCACGAGTTCGTGCAACTGGTGGGCCTGGTCGGTTTCGAGTCAGCCTACCCGCACCAGCTGTCCGGCGGTATGGCCCAGCGTGTGGCGATTGCCCGTGGCCTGGTGGCCAGCCCGCGTATCCTGTTGCTCGACGAGCCATTCGGCGCGCTCGATGCACTGACCCGTCAGCAGCTGCAGGACGAGCTGCTGGCCATCCGCGAGCGGGCCGGCATCACCACGCTGCTGGTGACCCACGATGCCGAAGAAGCCACCTACCTTGCCGACCGGGTGGTGGTGCTGGAGCCGCGCCCAGGGCGGATCAAGTCGGTGGTGGAAGTCGACCTGCCGCACCCACGTCTGCGCACCGGGGTGGCCTTGCATGCATTACGCGAAAAGGTGCTGCACCAGATCACCGGCGACGGCGGCTACCTGCCGCCGCCAGCACGCCGGGTGGAAGGCCTGAGGCCTGAGTTGATCGCGCTGTAGCCACTGGCAGCAACGGGAATTGCGCTGGCAGTGCGAGTGTCAGCCAAGTTCACGAAGGTATTGCCAAGGGTAGATGCCACGTTCATGCCCATCGCTGAATACCAACTGCACGCCATACCCCTGCGCCACAATCCGCTCGACACGCACGTCGGCACTCACCACCGAAACCCGTCCCTGCAAGCGCGCCGCCCGGCATTGCGAGCAGGGGCAGGCGCCGCGCAGCCGGGCATGGCTGATCACTGCTGCGGTCTCGGCCCATTGCAAAGTCAGCAATCCGGGCTCGCGCTGATTGCGGATCGCGCTCGGCCCGTTCATCAAGCAGCCCCGCGCAGCTGCGCCAAGGCAATGCGCACGGCCTTGCGCACTTCCGGGTCGCTGTCCGCTTCAGCCACCTGCAACGCTGGCAAGGCGCGGGCCAGGCCCAGTTCGCCGAGCGCCAGCGCGGCTTCCTTGCGCAGGTTGGCGATGTCATGGCCCAGCAGATCGGCCAAGGCCTCCAGCGCCTCGGCATGACGCAGGCGGCCCAGCGAGCGGGCAGCGCGCAAGCGTACTTGCCAGAAGCCATCGCCCAGCGCCGCCACCAGAGCCGGCCCCGCCTGGGCATGGCCGACCTTGCCCAGCGTCGTTGCGGCTTCTTCGCGTACCTGCCAGGCGGGGTCGCGCAAAGCGCCAACCAGCGCCGGCAAAACGGCAAGGTCACGCGCAAGCCCCAGGGCACCTATCGCTGCGCGACGGACCTCGGTGTCGGGCTCGTGCTCGGCCAGGTTCGCCAAGGCAGGCAGCGCGGGCTCGTGCTTGAGCCAACCCAGAATACCCACGGCTTCGCGCCGCACCGCTGCGTCCTGATCTTGCAGTGCCCGCAGCGCAGGCCGGGCGGCGTCTTCCAGACGCAGCTCCCGCAGGGCGCGCAAGGCACTGGCGCGGACAAAGGCATCAGCGTGGCTCGTCCACGGCAGAATCAACTGGCCGGCCTCCGGGCTCTTCAATTCGCTGAGGCTCTGTGCGGCAGCCAGGCGTACTGCTTCGGCCGCATCCGCCAGAGCGGCGCACAAGGCCTGCACCACTTCCGGCTCTTCCCAGGCTTCCAGCAGGCGCGCGGCCTCGGCGCGCACGTCGTCGGCGCCATCGACCAACAGGGCATCGGTCAGCCACGGCAAAGCGTCGGGGTCTTCCAGGTCGGCCAGTTCGATCAGGGCAATGCGCCGCACGCCCGCATCGTCAGCGTCGAGGCGTGGCAGCAGTTCGAGAATATCGGGGTTGTCGGTGCTTCGTTCGGTCATAGCGCGATCCTTAGCGGCGAATGGTCAGTGACAGGCAGGCCGAGCGGCGTCAGGCGCGGCAGTTCGCGGCCCTCTTCATGGCGCAGCAAGGCCAGGCAATGGCGTTTGAGGTGGGTGAACTCAGGGCTGGTCAGCAGGCTGGCGCGGCGCGGGCGCGCAAAGTCCAGGCGCAGGTCCTCGATGAAGCGACCGGGGCGCGGGCTCATCACCAGAATGCGGTCAGCCAGGAACAAGGCTTCGTCGATATCGTGGGTGACAAACACCACGGTGGTGCGGATGCGCGCCCAGATATCCAGCAGCAGTTCCTGCATGCGCGAGCGGGTTTGCGCATCCAGGGCGCCAAAAGGTTCGTCCATCAGCAACAGCCGCGGGTGGTTGATCAGCACCCGGGCGATCTCGGCACGCTGCTGCATGCCGCCGGACAACTGGCTGGGCCAGCGCCCAGCGAAGTCGGCCAGGCCTACCAGCTGCAACATTTCACGTGCCTGCTGGCGGCGTTCGGCCTTGCCCAGGCCTTGCATCTTCAGGCCGAAAGCGACGTTGTCGAGCACGCTGCGCCACGGCAGCAAGGTGTGGTGCTGAAACACCATGCCGCGCTGCGGCGACGGCCCGGCAATGGCCTGGCCATCCACGCTCAGCTGGCCGCTGCTGGGCACCAGGTGCCCGGCCAGGGCGCCGAGCAAGGTCGACTTGCCGCAGCCGGACGGCCCGAGGATACAGACGAACTCCCCCGGCTCCACGGCAAAATCCAGGCGCTGCACCGCCTCGAAGGCCTCACGGCCCTGTCCCAGCCGAATCGACAGGCCACGCCCATCGATCCGCCCGGGCGCCTGCTGATAACCGTTCATCAGCCAGCCCTCCGCGTGCGGTACCAAGGCGTAGCCAATGCACCGAAGCGTTTGACCAGCGCGCTGCTGCCCATGCCCAGCATACCGATCAACAGCATGCCGACGATGATGTCCGGGTAGTTCTGCAAGGTGTAGGACTCCCAGGTGTAGTAACCGATGCCGAACTGCCCGGCGATCATCTCGGCAGTGACCAGGCAGAACCACGAGGTGCCCATGCCGATGGCCAGGCCCGTGACGATGCTCGGCAACGCGCCGGGCAATACCACTTCGCGCAGGATCGCCCAGCGCCCGGCACCGAGGCTGCGCGCCGAGGCCACCAGCCGCGGGTCGACGGACTCCGCGCCATGCATGGTGTTAAGCAGGATCGGGAACAGCGCGCCGGTGAAGGTAATGAATACCATCGACAGCTCCGACGACGGGAACATCAGGATCGCCAACGGAATCCACGCCACTGCCGGTATCGGCCGCAGCACTTCGAGTGGCGGCAGCAAGGTGTCTTCGGCCCATTGCGAGCGGCCGATCAACAGCCCCAAGGCCACGCCCAGCAGTGCCGCAGCGGCATAACCGGCAAACACCCGCGACAGGCTGCTGCCCAGGTGCGCCAGCAGTGCGCTGGAGGCAAGCAACTGCCAGGCCGCAGCCAGCACCGACTGCGGCGTGGGGACGTAGGTGAAGGTCAGCAGGCCAAGGTCCAGCTTGACGCTGGCCGCTAGCTGCCAGAACAACAGGCAGGCCAGCAACGAAGCCAGGCGCACGGGCCAGCGCTTGAGGTCGCGGGTCATGTCGATGCCTCCCGGTCAACGCTGGGCAACCAGCTTCTGGTTGGCACTGACGAAGTCCAGCGCTTCACCGCCATGGGCCTTGGCGTACTGCTCGGCCTGGTCCTTGAGCAGGAATGCGGCCAGCTCACCCTTGGCGTTGCGCACGAACCAGGCCTGATTGGCCAGCAGCTTGATGCCGCTGTCGGCAGCCTGGGCGTAGATCGCGCGGATGTCCTTGCCTTCCTGCTCCAGCTGGGCCAGAGCGCCAAGGGCGGCTTCCGGCGAGGCGTAGTGGCGCACCTTGTCTTCACCGCGCACCCAGATCTGCGCCAGGCGGCTGAAGTCGGTGATCGGCTTGCCCGTGAGCGCGTCGTTGGCCTTGAGCGGCAGCGGGTCGTAGTTTTTCAGCGCCTTGTCGTAGTCCTGGCCGGCCTGTTTGAAGGCCGCACGGATGTACTGGTCGTCGATGAACCGGTCGGTATCGAGGCCGCGGTCGGTCTTTTTCAGCAGCTTGAGCGTGTCAATGGAGGTCGCTACTGCCTGGCGGTATTCCGGCTTCCAGGTCAGGTCACGGGTCTGCAGGCCGAGCGGGCCGTGGAACAGGTAATTGACCTCAGCCTCGATGCCGGTGACCTTCTCGATCAGCTCGCTGTACTTCTCCGGTTCGGCAGCGATCAGGCGGTCGGCTTCAAGGCTGGCGCGCAGGTAGGCGGTAACCACTTCCGGGTACTTCTTCGCGTAGTCGGCATCGACCAGGGCGCCATGGAACGTAGGCGCGTTGGCCTGGGCGCCGTCGTAGATCTTGCGGGCAAAGCCGCGGTTGGGGAACAGCTCGGCGAACGGCACAAAGTCGGCGTGGGCTTCGATGCGGTTGCTGCGCAGGGCAGAACCGGCGATCTCCGGCGCCTGGGCGATGATTCGCACATCCTTCTGCGGGTCCCAGCCCTGGGCCGCGACGGCGCGCAGCAGCATGCCGTGGGCGGTGGAAGCGAACGGCACGGAGATGGTCTGGCCCTTGAGCTCCGCCAGCGACTGCACCTTCGATGCTGCCGGTACGACGATGCCGTTGCCGCTGCCGTGCACACTGCCCGACAGCACGCTGATGAACAGGCTGCGCTTGCCGGCATCCAGGTGCGCGACGCCGTTGAACGAGCCAGGGAAGTCGGCCATGGCGCCGAAGTCGAGCTTGCCGGCGACCATCTCGTTGGTCAGCGGCGCGCCACTGGTGAAGTTCTTCCACTCGACCTGGTACTGGGCATCCTTGTACTTGCCGTCGTGCGGCAGGTACTTGTCAAGCAGGCCCAGCTCGCGGATCAGCAGGCCGCCGGTGGCGCAGTTGATGGTGGTGTCCTGGGTGCCGATGGCGATGCGGATGGTTTCGGCACTGGCATTCAGGCCGGTGAGCGCCAGCGCGAGGCCGGCCACGGTTGCTACAAGGCGCATGGGTGTTTCCCCTCGAATCGTTTTGAGTGCTGGAATCGTCTCCGCCGCCTGGCTTGTGGGGTGGGAAACGAGGGGCAGTGCAGGAAGGCGCGTCCGGTGGTTCGCCGGATGGCGGGGATGAATCAGCGCAGCAGGTACGGGATGTCGACCTTGACGGCGCCGGTCGGGCAGTCTTTCTCGCAGGGCATGCAGTACCAGCACTCGTCGAAGGCCATGTAAGCCTTTTGCGTGGCCGGGTTGATCGCCAGCAGGTCCATGGGGCAGACCTCCACGCAGACGGTGCAGCCTTTCTCGGCTATGCACTTGTCTTCGTCGATGGTGACCGGTGCGCTGCTGCGAAAGAAGATTTCCTGGGGTTGGTAGGCCATTTCACGGGGTCCTTGGGGCCTTCGGCCCTCTGTGTTATTCAGGCAGCGTCGGCTTTCACCCGCAGCCGGTCGTAAGCGGTCTGCTCCTGGGCATCCAACGCGATCAGGTAAGGCTCGACCGCTTTCTTGAAACTGGTCATTTCACCGTTTTCGCCTTTTTTCAGGTGGCAATGGCAGAACCATTCGCCATCATTGCGCTCAGGAAAGTCGACCCGGTGGTGGTAAAGGCCCCAACGGCTCTCCTCGCGGAACAACGAGGCGCGTGCCGCCATCTCGGCACAATCGCGGATCACCGACACTTCCATGGCACGCATCAGCTCATGGGGATTGCTGGCTTTCATCTGGTCGAGATCACGCTCGATCTCGGCAAAGCGCGCCAGGCCGATTTCCATTTTCTTGGTCACCTTCGGCGGCTGCAGGTAATCGTTCACCATGCGTCGCAGCTTGTATTCCACCTGCGCGGGTGGCAGGCCATGCTCACGCTGCAGCGGGGCGAATACCCGTGCGCGCTCACGCTCGACTTGAGCGGAATCGACCTCGGCAAATTCGCGCCCGGCTACGTACTGCGCCGCGTTGATGCCGGCAAACCAGCCATAGGTGAAGGCCCCGAGCATGTAGTTGTGCGGCACCGCAGCCATGTCACCGGCGGCATACAGGCCCTTCACGCTGGTCTCGGCCTTCTCGTTGACCCACACGCCCGAGGCCGAGTGCCCGGAACAGAAGCCGATTTCCGAGATATGCATTTCGACCATGTGCTGGCGGTAGTCGGTGCCACGCCCGGCGTGGAACTGGCCACGGCTGGGGCGCTCGTTGCTGTGCAGGATCTCTTCGATGTTCTGGATGGTTTCTTCGGCCAGGTGGTCGAGCTTGAGGAACACCGGGCCGTTGCCGCCTTCGAGTTCCTGATGGAACTCCCACATCATCTGCCCGCTCCAGTAGTCGCACTCGATGAAGCGCTCGCCCTTGCTGTTGGCGGTGTAGCCGCCCAGCGGGCCAGTGACGTAGGCGCAGGCCGGGCCGTTGTAGTCCTTGATCAGCGGGTTGATCTGGAAGCACTCGAGGTTGGCCAGCTCGGCACCGGCGTGGTAGGCCATCGCATAGCCGTCGCCGGCATTGGTCGGGTTCTCGTAGGTGCCCATCAGGTAACCCGACGATGGCAGGCCCAGGCGCCCGGCGGCACCGCAGGCGAGGATCACGGCCTTGGCCCGCACCACGCGGAACTCGCCGCTACGGCAATCGAAGCCCAGTACACCGGCAGCGGCACCTTCGGCATCGAGCAGCACTCGGGTACAGACCATGCGGTTGCTGATCTCGACCCGGGCGCGCTTGAGCTGGCGGTAAAGCACCTTCTTGATGTCGTGGCCTTCGGGCATGGGCAGCACGTAGGCGCCCATGTGGTGGACCTTCTTCACCGCGTAGTCGCCGGTTTCATCCTTTTCGAACTTCACCCCCCAGCGGTCAAGCTGCTCGATCGTCTCGAAACTGTGGGTGGCATACGCATGCACGGCGGCCTGGTTGACGATGCCGTCGTTGGCCACGGTGATTTCCTTGGTGTACTGCTCAGGCGTGGCATGGCCAGGGATGATGGCGTTGTTCAGGCCGTCCATGCCCATGCTGATGGCACCGCTGCGCTTGACGTTGGCCTTGTCCAGCAACAGTACGCGCAGGTGCTTGTCGTGCTCCTTGGCCTTGATCGCCGCCATCGGCCCGGCGGTGCCGCCACCGATGACGATGATGTCGTAGTCCTGGGTCTCGATGCTCATGCCTTGCTCCCCTTCTGGCGGTCGATGCGCAGGCGGTACTGGAAGGCATCGCCGCGGTAGTACAGGTGTTCGAAGTCCAGTGGCGTGCCGTCGGCGGCGTGGGTCAGGCGTTCGATGCGCATGATCGGCGCGCCTTCTTCCACTTCCAGCGCCTGGGTCAGGTCGCTGTCGGCCAGCACTGCGTCAATGGCCAGGTCAGCGTGCCCCAGGGCGATGCCGCAGTCGTTTTCCAGCAGTAGGAAGATGTCGCGGGTGACCAGGTCGGCCTTTTCCAGCTTTTCGCCAACGGCCTTGGGCAACCAGGTCAGCTCCAGCGACACCGGCTCGCGATTGATCAGCCGTACCCGGCGGATCTCGGTAACCAGGCTGCCCTCCTCGACCTGCAGCCGCGCGGCGACCAGCGCATTGGCCGGCACATGGCGGAAGCTGCGCAGGCGGTTGATCACTTCGTAGCCCATCTGCGTCAGCGACTCGCCCAGGCCCTGCAGGGTGCTGACGTTCTGGAACGCCTTGGGCTTGGCGACGAAGGTGCCTTTGCCGTGGATCTTGAAGATCAGCCCTTCTTTCTGCAGATCACCCAGCGCCTGGCGCACGGTGATACGGCTGACCTCGAACGCCTTGCCCAGCTCGCTTTCCGAGGGCATGCGGCTATGCGGTGGGTAAGTACCGTCGAGGATGCGCTCGCGCAGCAATTCCTTCAGCTGGGTGTAAAGCGGTACCGGGGACAGGGGGAGCAGTTCGGCCATGGGTCTCTTCGCTGATTCGATGACTTGTTATAACAAGTTGTGACCAGAGAATAGAGGGCATAAGAACCCACAGTGAAATACTGATATCGCATATGGATAGATAGATTTTCGCTGGCCTGGGCCGGGCGCAGTGGAAAAACAGCCATAGATCAAGGCGATGGACGCCGCCGAATCAGATGGGTATCATGCGTGCGCATTGCACTCGTAGCTCAGCTGGATAGAGTACTGCCCTCCGAAGGCAGGGGTCGTGGGTTCGAATCCCGCCGAGTGCGCCATATCAGAAAGCCCTGGGATCACTCCCGGGGCTTTTTCATTTGTGCGACATGTCGCGTTCCTGGCACTCCCGTGCCATGGGTCATTGATGTTAGCGTGGGTCCCCTCCCGTTTCCGACGGGCACCCCATAACAATGATTCGCGAAGGAATGCGCGCTCATGCACCTGAAAAAGCTCACCTCCACCGCCCTGCTGCTGGCCAGTATCGGCCTGTTCACCCAACCGGCCCAGGCCAACCTGACCCAGCAACAGTCTGCCGCCATCGTCAAAGCCTTCGACGGCAGCAACCCGGCCGACTTCAAGCAGTTCCTCGGCAAACTCAAAGGTAGCGACCTGGCCAAGGCCGACAACCTCGCTGCCACCCTGGACACCTACCTGGCCGGCAAGCCGCTCGCAGCCGAGCAACAGAACGAGATCAACCGCCTGCTCGGCCTGTACACCCGCATCAAGTACGCCAAGGCCGCCACGGAAAACCTGCGCGAGCTGGTGGCCATCCCCACCTTCAGCGTCGACGGTGTACCCCAGCACGAGAACCCCGAGTTTCTGAAGATCGCCGACAAGATCAAGGCCCTGGCCGAAAGCTTCGGCCTGGCCTTCCGCAACGTCGACAACCGCGTCTACGAGATTACCCTGGGCGAAGGCAAGGAAGTGGTCGGCATCCACGCCCACGCTGACGTGGTGCCGGTCAACCCGGACAACTGGAAGCTGGCCGACGGCACCCGCCTCGACCCGTTCAAGGTCACCCTGGTCGGCGACCGCATGTACGGCCGTGGCACCGAGGACGACAAGAACGGCATCATCGTCGCGCTGTATGCGCTGAAAGTGGCCAAGGACGAAAACCTGCCACTGGCCCGGCAGTTCAAGCTGCTGATCGACACCACCGAAGAAACCAGCGGCGACGCCATCCCCTATTACTTCGAGCGCAATCCTACCCCCGACTACAACCTGGCGCTGGATGGCGGCTACCCGGTGGTGATTGCCGAGAAAGGCTACGGCACGGTCATGGCCAGTTTCAGCAAACGCCCGGCCACGGGCCAAGGTGCGGAAATCGTCAACCTGACCGGTGGCCTGGCGACCAACCAGATTCCAACCACATCGGTAGCGACCCTGGTGGCAGACAACCCGGCCGGGCTGGCAGAACGCCTGGAGAAGGCCGGTGCTGACTATGTGAAGCGTAATGGCAATGACTTCAGCATCGATGCCAAGGTCGACGGCAAGAACGTGCTGCTCACCGTGACCGGCGTTTCTGCCCACTCCTCGGAGCCAGAGTCCGGCGTCAACCCGGTGGCGCGCATGCTCGACTTCCTCAATGGCCTGGGCCAGCAAGTGCCGCTCAAGCACAACCACTTCACCGACGCCGCCCGCTACGCCGCCGACAACTGGGGCCTGGACTACCTGGGCAAGCAGCTCGGCATCGGCTTCGAAGACACGTTCATGGGCCCGCTGACCACCTCGCTGACCTTCGTCGGCGTGGATGACAAGGGCCTGAAGCTGGCCGTGAACCTGCGCATTCCCAAAGGCAAGCCACTGGCCACGCTCAAGGACCAACTGGCCGACAAGCTGGGCAAATGGACCCGCCAGAGCCACACCTCGGTCGCCTTCGACTACAGCCTCGACGAGCCGATGTTCCGAAACCCCGAAGGCGAATGGGTCAAGGCGCTGCTCGATGTGGCCAGCGAGAACCTGGGCATGAAACACGCATTCGGCACCTCGGCCGGCGCCACCTCGGTGCATGACCTGCCCAACGGCGTGCAGTTCGGCCTGGCCATGCCGGATGTGAAGTACACCGGGCACAATGACAACGAGTTCAAGACCGTGGAACAGTTCATGCTCGACCTGCAGGTTGTGAGCGAGATGGTGGCGCGGATCGGGCAGATGCCGAAGCTTTGAGTCCGCTGTACAGGAAACGACCATGACGTTTTTCAATCGACTCCATGCCGTTTCCTGCATTGCCGTGCAGGCCTGCGTGCCGGATGCTTTATTTACTCCAAGCGCTCGTCTTTTCCACCCGCAGAGGCCCGTATGAAGACCGTCGAACAAATCCTCAAGACCAAGTCCCAGCACCAGACCGTGTACACCATCGGCCCGGATGACTCGGTGCTCGACGCCCTGAAACTGCTGGCAGACAAAAAC
Organism: Pseudomonas sp. NPDC089422; assembly: GCF_044749405.1. NCBI lineage: Bacteria > Pseudomonadati > Pseudomonadota > Gammaproteobacteria > Pseudomonadales > Pseudomonadaceae > Pseudomonas > Pseudomonas sp. NPDC089422. The sequence goes on along the minus strand of NZ_JBIVHW010000006.1, from coordinate 98,729 downwards.
GTCGGTGCCTTGCCAGTCGTCGAAAACGGCCAGGTGGTCGGGATCGTCAGTGAACGGGACTATGCACGCAAGCTGGTGCTCAAGGGCCGCTCCTCGGCCGCCACGCCGGTGCGCGAAATCATGAGCGCGCCGGTGATCACGGTTGAGCCGAAGAAGAACCTGGATTACTGCATGCAGCAAATGACCGACCGCCACCTGCGCCACCTGCCAGTCGTGGAGGACGGCAAACTGCTCGGGCTGCTGTCGATCGGTGACCTGGTGAAGGAAACCATCGCCGAGCAGGCCGGCCTGATCAAGCAGCTGGAGCAGTACATCCGCGGCGAATGACTGCGCGTCAGTGGTAGGCGCGCTCCAGTTCGTCCAGCTGATGGTCGAAACTGCGCAGGCGCGCCGACCAGGTGTACACCAGTACCTCCAGGTCACGATTGAGCACGGCGGTATTGCCATGGCCGTTGCTCGACGGCTCGCACAGGTCCAGCTGATAGCGCTCGCGGGCCATGGCCGTGGCCACGCTGGACAGGTCGCGGGCATTGGCCAGCCAGTGATGGTGATGGTCGTGGATTTCCCGGTCGAGTGCCCGGCACTGGCGTTTCAGCGCATCCAGGCTCTGCTCCAGCGGAGTGCCCTTGAGCTCGCCCATCACCTCCTCGAAGGTGCGCCCGGAATGCCAGTAGCTGCCCCAGAAATAGCGGTCGAACACCGTTTCGACGCGGCGTAGCGCGACCTTGGTGTTCCAGATGGTCAGCAATGTTCGCCCCTGAATCACTTCGCGCTTGTTCAGGCGCAACTGCTGCCAGGCAATCCAGGTCAACGCCACCAGCACGACCGCGCCGGTGACGGCGGCGGCAGCGTAGAGGAACTGTATCGCCTGGTTCATTTGCTGGGTGTGGCGGATGCCGTAGAAGTAACCGGCCGTCAGGGTGCCCAGGATCGTCACGGAGCACCAGAAACCTGGTGCGTAGGGATCTTTCATCACGCTATCCCCTCTTGTTTTCCCTGAGCATAGCAACGGCCAATCACTCGTCAGGTGCCGCTCGGCACTTTATTTTCGGGGGCGGCGCAGCGCTTCGTTGAGTTGATCGAAAGGCACCGCCCAATCGGCATCTTCAATGATGCTTTCCTTCAGGAAGGCGCGCTGGGAGTCGGTCCAGAACGGCGCATCCACCAGCTTGGTCTCGTTCTTCAACGGTGAATGGCTGGTGATGAACTGGTCAATGCTCTGCGCGTCGTCGGGCAGGCCCAGTTGCTTGAACAGCTCGGCGAATGGATGAATCGGTGCGTCCATGGTTCCTCCTGTGTGCCGGGCGGGCCGTCCACGACGCCAGCCCGGCATTGGCTTGAAAACATCAGCACAGCTCGCGTACTTCGGCTTGCGGTACCAGTTTCAGGTACTGCTCCATGCTCATGTGGATCAGGTGATCGTGGTCACCCGCCTCCAGGTAGACATCGCCCTGGCGGGTAAGACTCGAATCGAGCAGCATCTTGATCTGATAGGCGTCACCCATTGCCGGGATGGCGCCCCTTTCGCAATCGCCGAACAGCATTGGCAAATTGCTTTCGCGGGTCAGTTGCCAGGCGCCGGACATGCGCACCTTGCTCATGTCCATGTGCCGGTTGGCCGGTAGCACGGCCATGATGTAGTTGCCATGACGGTCGTCGAGCATGACCGACTTGGCCACCCGCTCGGCAGGTACGCCAGCCGTGCGCGCCGACTCAAGGCTGGTGGCCGAGTGTGGGTGGGGAATGATGTCGTAATCGCAGTTGGCCTGGTCCAGGCGCTGCTGCAGGGTCTTGGCCATACGCATGATGCACCTCCGGTTTCGCCCCCCAACTTCCAATTTTAGGCCTTGGGCCGGCCGGCATGGCTAAACTTCTAGCAGAGAGGTCAACGAGGTGACGACAGGTGATCACTCGATGTTGCCGCTACGTGCTGCTGATTCTGCTTGGCCTTGCTCCGGCGGGCCTGGCAGCGCCCGGTGGCGTCTGGGTGCTGGACATCGATGACGCCATCGGCCCGGCCAGCGCCGACTACCTGGTGCGCAACCTCGAGCAGGCCAAGGCCCAGGGTGCCCAGTTGGTGGTGCTGCGCCTGGACACCCCCGGCGGGCTGGACAGCGCCATGCGCCAGATGATCAAGGCGATTCTCGCAAGCCCTGTGCCGGTCGCCAGCTACGTTGCCCCCAGTGGCGCCCGTGCCGCCAGCGCCGGCACTTACATCCTGTATGCCAGCCATGTCGCCGCCATGGCCCCGGGGACCAACCTCGGCGCCGCCACGCCCGTGCAGATCGGTGGGCCGTCCGGGGTGCCGAAGGATGACAAGGCCAAGCCCGGCGACGACGAACAGACCCTGGCCCGCAAACAGGTCAATGATGCCGCTGCCTACATCCGTGGCCTGGCACAACTGCGCGGACGCAACGCCGACTGGGCGGAACAGGCGGTGCGCGAGGCGGTCAGCCTGTCGGCCAGTGAGGCGCTGCGCCTGAAGGTGATCGACCAGGTGGCCAACGACCTGCCCGACCTGATGCGTCAGCTCGACGGCAAGACGCTGGTCGCTGCCGGCCAGCCGCAGCACCTGCAAACCCGCGATGCCGCCTTGGTCGAGCATCTGCCGGACTGGCGCACGCGCCTGCTGGCCGTCATCACCAACCCCAGCGTGGCGCTGATCCTGATCATGATCGGGGTGTACGGCCTGCTGTTCGAGTTCATGAACCCAGGCTCGGCACTGGGCGGCGTGGTCGGTGGCATCTGCCTGCTGCTGGCGCTTTACGCCTTGCAATTGTTGCCGGTGAGCTTCGCCGGTGTGGCGCTGATCCTGCTCGGTATCGCCTTCATGATCGCCGAGGCGTTCCTGCCGAGCTTCGGCGTGGTTGGCTTCGGCGGCATCGTGGCCTTCGTCGTTGGCGCCGTGATCCTGATCGACACCGATGCTCCAGGTTTCGGCATCCCGCTGGTGCTGATCGCCACCCTCGCCGTGCTTTCGGCGCTGCTCATCGGCGGTGTGCTGGGCATGGCCATCAAGGCGCGACGACGGGCGCCGGTCAGCGGTGACGCCGGCCTGGTCGGCAGCCTGGTGATGGTCACCCAGGTGATGGCGGACAACCCGTTCTGTGGTTCGGTACAGGCCCAGGGCGAACAATGGCAAGTCCAGTGCACCACGCCGCTGCAGGCCGGGCAGAACGTCCGGGTCACGGCACGCCATGGCGTGATGCTGGAAGTGAGCGCCGCCGCGCCCGCGGCGCAAGGAGACTGACGATGTTCATGCAAGTGGGTTTCGGTGCCGTGCTGATCGTGCTGGCCATGCTGGTACTGTCGGCATTCCGCATCCTGCGCGAGTACGAGCGTGGCGTGGTGTTCCAGTTGGGGCGCTTCTGGCAGGTCAAGGGGCCGGGGCTGATCCTGCTGATCCCGGTCATCCAGCAGATGGTCCGGGTCGACCTGCGTACCGTGGTGCTGGATGTGCCGCCACAGGATGTGATCACCCGCGACAACGTGTCAGTGAAGGTCAATGCGGTGGTGTATTTCCGCGTGCTCGACCCGCAGAAGGCGATCATCCAGGTCGAGGACTTCCTCGTCGCCACCAGCCAGCTGGCCCAGACCACCTTGCGTGCGGTGCTGGGCAAGCACGAGCTGGACGAACTGCTGGCCGAGCGCGAGCAGCTGAATTCGGACATTCGCCAGGTACTGGATGCACAGACCGATGCCTGGGGCATCAAGGTCGCCAACGTCGAGATCAAGCACGTCGACCTCAACGAATCGATGGTCCGCGCCATCGCCCGGCAGGCGGAGGCCGAACGGGAACGGCGGGCCAAGGTGATCCATGCCGAGGGCGAGCTGCAGGCGTCGGAGAAGTTGATGCAGGCCGCGCAGATGCTCAGCAAGGAGCCGGGGGCCATGCAGTTGCGTTACATGCAGACGCTGGGGGCGATTGCCGGGGACAAGAGCTCGACCATTGTCTTTCCGTTGCCGGTCGACTTGCTCAAGGGGTTGGTGGACAAGCAGAAATGACCGGGGGCGCTTTGCGCCCCAGGGATTTGTCAGATCGGCGCCCGGCGCAAAGTGGCGAGGAAGGTCGCCGCGCCGATGAACAGCCCGGCAAAGGTCCGGTTCAGGCGCTTCTGCTGCTTGGGCGTGCGCAGCAGGCGCAACACCCGCGAAGCCAGCCCGGTGTAACCCGCCATCACCAGCATGTCGACGCAGATCATGGTCACGGTGATCGCGATGTACTGTGGCAGCAACGGCGCGTGCGGGTTGATGAACTGCGGCAGCACCGCCAGCATGAACACCAGCGCCTTGGGGTTGCTGACGTTGACCAGGAAACCGCGGAACACCAGGCTCAGTGGCTTGCCGATCGGGCGCACGCCGGACTCATCGGTCATGTCCATGGGCAAGGCACGCCACTGCTTGTAGGCCAGGTACACCAGATAACCGACACCGAACCACTTGATGATCTGGAAGGCCGTGGCGGAAGCCGCGAGGATGGCGCCGACGCCGGCGGCAATGATGGCGATCTGCACGATCAGGCCCAGCTGCAGGCCCAGGGCATTCCAGTATCCACGCCAGAAGCCGTACTGTAGCCCGCTGGACATCGAGGCAATCGCCCCGGCACCCGGCGACAGGCTGATTACCCAGCACGCGGCAAAGAAGCCCAACCACACTTCCATCGACATCACACACCTCGCTCAACAGTTGTTGCAAAACGTTAAGCTAAGGTTTTGGCGAAAAAATAACCAGCAAATTCTTCGGGATTTCCATCGCCTGCACTGGCCCTTGTAGGAGCGGATTCATCCGCGATTGAGCCAGCTCAGGCGACAGAGAACTTTCAGGACAGCGCTTCCAACTCAGCCTGCATGCTCTCGAGGGTTTCCAGGGCCTCCATCCATGCCTCCTCCAACTCACCCTCGCGCTGCTTGAGCTTGGTCTGCCGAGCCAGCAGATCGCGCAACTCATCCTTGCGCGCCGCCTCGTACACACCACCGTCACCCAGCGCTGTCTCGACCTCGGCCAGCTGCGCATGCACCTGGTTGAGTTCGGTCTCCAGCTTGTCGGCTGCCTTCTTGTGCGGTGCCAACTGCTGGCGCAAGGCCGCCGCCGCCTGACGCTGGGCCTTCTTGTCGGTCTTGTCCGGATTGACCGGAGCGTTGCTGGCCGGCGCACTGCGCTGGCGGTACTCGACCAGCCAGCGGCTGTAGTCGTCGAGGTCGCCATCGAAGGTCTCGACCTTGCCATCGGCCACCAGCAGGAAGTCGTCAGTGGTGCTCTTGAGCAGGTGACGGTCGTGGGAAACCACCACCACGGCACCGGCAAATTCCTGCAGCGCCATGGTCAGCGCCAGGCGCATTTCCAGGTCGAGGTGGTTGGTCGGTTCGTCAAGCAGCAGCAGGTTCGGCCGCTCCCAGGCAATCAGCGCCAGGGCCAGACGGGCCTTCTCGCCACCGGAGAAATTCACCACCGGCTCGTCGACGCGGTCGCCATGGAAGTCGAAGCCGCCAAGGAAGTCGCGCAGGGTCTGCTCGCGCTCGGTCGGCGCAATGCGCTGCAGGTGCAAGAGCGGGCTGGCCTTGTCGTCCAGCGAGTCGAGCTGGTGCTGGGCGAAGTAGCCGACGGCGAGGTTCTCGCCACGCACCAGGCGGCCCGACAACGGCTCGAGCTCACCGGCGAGGTTCTTGATCAGCGTCGACTTGCCGGCGCCGTTGGGGCCGAGCAGGCCGATGCGTGCACCCGGGACCAGCTGCAGCTTGACCTTGTCGAGGATCGCCTTGTCGCCATAGCCCAGGCGGCCTTCGGACAGGCTCAGCAGCGGGCTGGAGATTTTCTGCGACTCGCGGAAGACGAAGTCGAACGGCGAATCGACATGCGCCGCCGACAGCTCTTCCATGCGCTCCAGGGCCTTGATCCGGCTTTGCGCCTGACGGGCCTTGGTGGCCTGGGCCTTGAAGCGGGCGATGTACTTTTCCATGTGCGCGCGCTGCGCCTGCTGCTTCTCGTAGGCCTGTTGCTGCTGCGCCAGGCGCTCGGCACGGGTGCGCTCGAAGGCGCTGTAGCCGCCCTTGTACAGGTTTAGCTTGCGCTGCTCGACGTGCAGCACATGGTCGACCACGGCATCGAGGAAATCGCGGTCGTGGGAGATCAGCAACAGCGTGCCCGGGTAACCCTTGAGCCAGTCTTCCAGCCACAGGATCGCATCGAGGTCGAGGTGGTTGGTCGGCTCGTCGAGCAGCAGCAGGTCGGACGGGCACATCAGCGCCTGGGCCAGGTTCAGGCGCATCCGCCAGCCACCGGAGAAGTCACCGACGCGGCGGTCCATCTGCTCGTTGGTGAACCCCAGGCCAGCCAGCAATTTACGGGCGCGGGCATCGGCGGTGTAGCCGTCGGCAACTTCCAGCTCACTGTGCAGGCGCGCCAGGGCGGTGCCGTCATGGGCCTGCTCGGCCACGGCCAGTTCGGCCTGAACCTTGCGCAGACGGGCGTCACCGTCGAGCACATAGTCCACGGCCAGGCGGTCGAGGGTATCGACTTCCTGACGCATGTGGGCAATGCGCCAGTCGCCGGGCAGCTGGCAATCGCCGGCATCGGGCGACAGCTCGCCGCGCAGCAGGGCGAACAGGCTGGATTTTCCGGCGCCGTTGGCGCCGATCAGGCCGGCCTTGTGACCGGCGTGCAGGGTCATCTCGGCGCCTTCTAGCAAGCGCTGCGGACCACGCTGTAAAGTGAGGTTGGATAGTCTGATCATAGTGGTCGCGGAGTCTACCAGCTTCCTCGGCCCGCAGCGTGAGTGGAATCATGTACACCGACCTGTGGAATCACGCCCTGGCGCTGTATGCCCGCCCGGGAGTCGAAACGGCCTGCCTGGAATTACAGGCGATGGGGGGCGACGTCTGCCTGCTGCTGTGCGCGACCTGGCTGCAGGCACGTGCCGTCGCCTTCAGTGACGCGCGCGCCCAGGCCCTGCGTGCAGTTGCCGGGCCATGGCAACACGAGGTGGTAGCGCCGTTACGCAGCCTGCGCCAGCAATGGCGCACGCCCGCGCAGCACGATCCACACCTGGCGGTGTTGCGTGAGCAAGTGAAGGGGCTGGAGCTACAAGCGGAGAAGCAGTTGCTGCAACGGCTGGAAACCTGCGCGCAACAATGGCCGACAGGCTCGCACGAACCCACGGACGACTGGCTGGACGGGCTGGCACCGGACCAAGCCCGTGGCCACGACGCGCTGGTTGACTTGCGCGTCGCGGCCGCAGGGCTTCAGGAGGCCGAAGACGGCGTCTGAGCTGGGGTGCTGGCGGATGCCGAAGGCGTGGCGGGAGCGGCTGAGCTGGTCGCTGGCGCGCTGGCGGCTGGAGTAGCCGGTTTGGCTTCGACAGATTTGGCTGCTGCGGGTTTTGCCGGAGCCTTTGCCGGAGCCTTTGCTGCAGGCTTGGCTGCGGCTGCTTTGGCCGGTGCTTTGGCAGCAGCAGGTTTGGCTGCTGGTTTGGCTGGAGCCTTGGCCACAGCTGGTTTAGCGGCAGGCTTGGCTGCTGCGGATTTAGCGGCGGCAGGTTTGGCAGCTGGCTTGGCGGCAGCGGTTCTGGCCGGGGTCTTGGCTGCTGCAGGCTTGGCTGGAGCCTTGGCAGCTACAGGTTTCGCAGCGGGTTTGGCGGCAGGTTTGGCGGTAGCAGGCTTGGCGGCGGCGGTTCTGGCCGGGGCTTTGGCTGCTGCAGGCTTCGCTGCTGTGGGCTTGGCGGCCGCTGGTTTGGCTGCAGGCTTGGCGGCGGCCGCGCGGGCTGGGGCCTTGGTCGCGGCGGGTTTGGCCGGGGCCTTGGCGGCCGGTTTCGCGGCACTGCGGGCCGGGGCCTTGGCGGCAGCCGGTTTCACGTTCTTGGCAGCCACTGCACGCTGGTCGAGTACCTTGCCAGCGGCCTCACGCACCTTGCCGACACCTTGAGCCAGTTTCAGACTTTCCTGGGCATCACGCTTGAGTTGCTGAATGTAGGTACGCGTCTGAGTCTGGCGCTCCTTGAGCGAGTCGAGCAACTCTTCAAGTTCACCAATAACCTTTTGCGCCTTGTTCTGTGCCTTGGCTTTGCCTGCCTTGGCCGCATCCTGCAACTTCAGGCGACCGTTGTGCAGTTTCTCCTGGGCTTTGCCGCGCTGCTTTTCCAACTTGGCCAGCAGTTTCTCCGCATCAGCCAGCGCTTGCGAGCAGGCCTCTTCCAAGTGTTCGAGCAGGCTGCCCGAAAGTTGCTGGAGCAGGTGTAACGGCGTATTCACTGGCTTCTTTTTGGCCGACATGGTTTACCTCCTGGCTGACGAGATTGCGGCTCATACTATGCTTCTGCTGCTACCGCCGCTAGGGCATGTTGACAGTATTGATGGCGCCGCGTTGCATGCCTGGGCAAAGTTGTTATCTTGCAGCTCCGTGCAAGTGTAGTTGCTTAACAAAACGTTGCAGGATTTTGCCTGAAGTAAGGTGTTTCCCGGGTGCATGACATGAGTCATTTATCGCTGCATAGATCGAGCGCCGCCCGCGCGGCGCATCGCAGGCAAGCCTGCTCCTACATTTGTTTCGGGCCAATATATCCTGCGTCCCATGCGCGCGGACCCTGGGTGCATGACGCGATATCGAAAGGTACAAACAAGGGGGCGCGCGCCAATGCATCAGAATTACTTGGCCCGAAACAAATGTAGGAGCAGGCTTGCCTGCGATGCGCCGCGCGGGCGGCGCTCGATCTCAACAACAACACATCCATCACGGCGAACACCCAAGCCATTACACACACCTGGAACAGAACCTGACCATGCCTCGTTATCTTGTTTTCGGCCTATGCCTGATAGCGCCGTTGGCCTTGGCCGATACCGCTCCTGCCAATGATCACGACCTGGCCTACAGCCTCGGCGCCAGCCTGGGTGAGCGCCTGCGCCAGGAAGTGCCCGGCCTGCAACTGGATGCGCTGGTCGAAGGCCTGCGCCAGTCCTATCAGGGCCAGCCATTGCAGCTCGACAAGGCGCGGATGGCGGCCATTCTCCAGCAGCACGAAGAGCAGGCCAGCAGCGCTGCCGAACAAGCCGAAGCAACGAAGTTGCAAGCCGTGGAAACTCGCTTCCTGGCCAACGAGCGGGCCCGTGCCGGCGTGCACGAGCTGCCGGAAGGCGTGCTGTACAGTGAGCTGAAAGCAGGTAATGGCATGCAACCCAAGGCCGGCGGCAAAGTGCAGGTGCGCTATGTCGGCAGGTTGCCAGATGGTTCGGTGTTCGACCAGAACCAGCAGCCGCAGTGGTTCAGCCTGGACTCGGTGATCGAGGGCTGGCAGGTGGCGCTGCCACACATGAAAGCGGGTTCGACCTGGCGCCTGGTGATCCCCTCGGCACAGGCCTATGGCGCCGAGGGCGCGGGTGACCTGATCGCGCCCTACACGCCGCTGGTGTTCGAGATCGAGCTGCTCGCCGTCGGCGACTGACGCCCAGCGTCAGACCTCGACCGCCCCCTCTTCCTTGTGCGCGGTGTGCAACACCTCGATCAGGCAATCTTCGAGCTCGAAGCGCTCGCGCAAAAGGCCGCCGAGCTTGCCCAGCTTGTCGGCAAAACGCTCGATGTCCCGGCAGTCGCCCTTCTCGCAATGGTCATTGAAGGCCAGTGCGATCTGCGTGCTTTCGTCGATGCGCGGATTGATCTGCGTGGCCAGTTCAAGGCCTCGCGCATCGCCAAATGCCTTGGCTTCCTCGATCAGCTGCCCGCTGACTTCAAAATGCCAAGCCGAAACGTAGTCGACCAGGATGGCGCAGAAATCCCGGTTCTTGTCCTTGTCCGCAAAAGCCGGCCTGGCCTCGCGCAAGGTGCGGAAAGCCTGAACCAGCTCCTCGCGCTCCTCGAGCCAACGGTCGATCAGCTTGTGAACCCCACCCCAGCGTTCCTGGGCGTTCTGACAACTATCGAGCATGGCGATCTCTTCCCTTCTGGGTAGATGCCGCTGCACCTCGCACCACGACCGTGCAGCACAAAGGTGACATCAGCAGGACGGCATCGAGCAGTTGTGTTTTCGGTATGCGTGCTGGGAGATTATTCCCGCGCGTGCTTAGCATCAAGGTACGCAGCAGACAAAGTTCATACAAGTGTTTAATACCCCGATGCACCACCATTGGTCGCGCTATCGGCCACCAGCATGCGCCAGGTCAAGGATTGCCAAGTGAGCGGAAACGATACGCCAGCAGGCAGCTCAAGGGCAGCGCCGCCAGCAGCAGAAACGCCAGCAGGCTCCACTCCGGCAAGGTCAGGTCGAGAAAGCTCCAGGTCAGCGAGCTGCAATCGGGGCCGCCCAGCAACAGTTGCCGCGCAGCTTCACGCCACGACTGTTCGAACATGTGCCCGATGGGTAACGGGCAAAAATGGCTCGTGTCACTCGCGCCCTGCAACCACACATGCCGTGCCGCCAGCAAAGCACCACTGGCCGCGCACAGCAGCGCTGCCTGTGCATAACGCCGTGCCCCGGCAATACCAGGCGCATGCAGCGCCGCACAGAGGCACACCAGTGCATACACAGCCAGCAATATCCGTTGGCTGAAACACAGCGGGCAAGGCACAAGCCCAACGACACTTTCGAGATAGAAAGACGCGCCCAGCACTGCCAGCGAAGCAAGGCATGCCGGAATGAAAAGCGTGCGCAGACTGGCCATCGGCATGGGAAGAAAGGTCCCGGGAAAGTTGAAGTGGCTTGGAACGGTAGAGGAAAGGCCGGGCTTGTTTCAAGGCACTACTGGAGTGACAAGTCGCTGTATTGGATGGAAAGTTCCCATTCAGGCTGTAGGAAGTTTCCTAAGAAGAGGCCGCAGAACTAACGTGTAACGCAGAACACGTTACCAGGCCCATGAGCCCGCGCCCCTGCGCGGGCCCATGCAGCACTCAGGCGCGTACGCCCTCTGGCAGCGGCAGTGCCAGAAGACGCTCATCGAGCAAGCCCAGGCCTTCCTCGAACAGCTGATTGCTGCGTTCGGTTTCGCCCAGGCTGGCCAGCAAGCGCGCAAGCTCGGCGCAGGCTTCCGGATTACGCTCCATGCGCAGGCTGCTTTCGAGATAGTCGCGCGCCTTGCCCCACAGGCGGTTCTGCAGGCTCAGGCGGCCGAGTGTAAGCAACAGGCTCGGGTCCTCTGGATGGCCCTTCAGCCAACCTTCGGCGGTTTGTAGCTGACGTGCCGGATCATCACCGCGCACGAGGCCGTACAGGCGAGCCAGGTGGCTTTCGTACTCACGCTTGAGCGCGCTGCGCAGCACCTGCTCGGCCTCGCCCTGGGCGCCCACCTGGCGCAGCTGTTCGGCATAGGCCAGCACCAGTTGCGGCTCTTGGCGCTGGGCCGCGGTCAGTTGCTGCCAGGCGCGCTCCAGCGCCTGACGGGCACTTTGCACATCCTCGCCACGGGTGGTCGCCAGGCCAAGGTTCTGGCCCCAGGCACGCTTCTCCAGCGCGGCCAGCTCATCGGCCGGCAACACCTTGCCCTTGCGCAGGTCCGGCAGCAGACGAATCAGCGCCGACCAGTCGCCACGCTCCAGGTGCAGACGCTGCAACAAGCGCAGGACCTGGGTGTTATGGGGATGCCGCTCCTGCATGGCCAGCAGCGTTTCCAGCGCGGCATCACGCTCGCCACGGTCCATCTGCAATTGCGCATGGGTCAGGGCAATGGCCAGCTCGGCCTGCGGCTGACGCTCCAGCGCACGCTCCAGCAGGTTGTCGCTGTCCTCCTTGCGCCCCTGCTCATTGGCGGCGCGGGCGGCGCCGAGGTAATACAACAGTGGCTGGCGCTCGGCCTCGGCAGCACGATGCAGGTGGCGCTGGGCACTGGCCCAGCGGCCCTCGGCCAGGTCCAGCTGGCCCTGTTCGATGGCGATCCGCACGCGTCGGCTGCGGTTGCGCCGCGACCATGGGTTGACCACGCCACTGGAGGTCAGCACCAGGCCAACCAGGTAACGCAGCAGCAAGAGCAGCACGACCACGCCAGCCAGCGCTGCGAGCGCCGCCCACAACCCGGACTGGTAACGGAAACCGCCGTAGGCGATCAGCACGTAACCACTGTGCTTGGCGACCGCGATACCCAGCGCTGCAGCAATCACGATCGCCAGTACGGCCAACAGGTAGACACGCTTCATGGCTTGCCCCCCTCAGCCTCGGCTGGCAGATGGCGGCGCTGGATGTACGCCTGCACCGCCGCCAGGCTTTCGCTCAGGTCCGGCGTCACGACCGAGACGGGCTGTTCTGCCAGCGCGTTGAGGCTGTCGAGCATCGCCTTGCTTTGCGGGTTGTCGGCATTGAAGTTGGCCAGCAGCACGCTGCGGGCATCATCCAGGGCCTGGCTGTAGACCTTGGCCTCACCATTGAGTGCAGCCCACTGCGCCTGCTCGATGGTCAGGCTCAGGGCCAGGCGCAGCTGGTTCAGCTGCTGGCCGGCCAGCAACGGCCGCACATTGTCGTCAGCGTTGAAGTCGATCTGGAAGTACTTGGAGATTTCGGCCCACCACTGCGACAAGCGACTGGCCCCATCACCATCGGCAGTCAGCGCACCGAGCGCATCGGCGTTGCTGGCGAACTCGGGCGACTGGGCGCTGAGCGCCTGAACCAGCTCACGCTGGGCGGCGAGCTTGAGGAACAGGCCGGTGCGGTCCGGCTGCTGGGTGCTGTTGAGCGTGGCCAGGCTGCGCGCCAGTTGCTCGCGGGCAGCAAAGGCGCCCGGGTCGCTCTGTTCGCGGAGGATTTCGTCGGCCCCTTCGACCAGGGCCTTGGCGCTGGTGATGTCCTGCAGCGCCGACAAGCGCAAGGTAGCCAGGCGCAGCAGGTGCTCGGCCTCGGCCAGGCGCCACTCCTTGCGGCTCTCGCCGAGTGCGGTTTCCAGACGCTGGCTGAGACGCTGCTGGTCGCCTTGCAGCTGCGCCACCAGGCGGCGGCGGTCTTCCAGCTCGCTGGCGGCCGGCAGGCTGGCCAGTTGTGCACTGATCTGCTGTTCACGCTGCTGCAGTGCCGCGGCGCGCTGGTTGAGGGCTTCGAGGTGCTGGCCCTGGTTCACTGCACTGCCTTGCAGCTGCCGCACCTGCCAGACACCCCAACCCCCTACTGCAACCCCGGCCGCACCCAGCAACAGCGCCAGCACGGCCAGACCACTGCCAGAGCGCTTTACAGGCTTGTCGGTGACGGGTTGCGCCGGCGCCTGCACCGACGGCTGATCATTGTTGGACAAGACAGTTTCGCTCACGTATCCATCCTTTGCATGGGGGCGCCTCGCGCTAGTGCGAAGCGCCTTGAGAGGCAGGTGCAGCGCTGCGCTGCACGGCTGCCAGCAAGGCCGTGGCACTCGCGCCACGGCAATCCACAACCTGTTGGGCCCCGGCGGCCCGGGCCTGTTCAGCGACCCGCGGGCTGGGCACGAACAACGGCAGGCTGGCCACTCGCGGCCAGTCGGCGGCGGCCATCTGCCGCAAATGTTCAAGACCCTGCCCACTGCTGACCACCAGGCCATTGAGGCGTTCCGCTTCAATGCGGCGCATCAGCGTGCCCGCCGGGTACTCCGGCAGACAGCGACGATACAGTTCCAGATATTCGACACTAGCACCTTGCTCTGCAAGACGCTCGGCCAGCAGTTCGCGACCTCCGACGCCACGAACGATCAGCACTCGCTCTTCAGGCGCCGCCATAGACTGGCGCAGGGCCGGGAGCGCAAGCAAGGCTTCGCTGTCGTCACCCTGCATGGGAAATGTCACCTGAAGGCCCGCGTTCTGCAGCACTGCCGCCGTTGCCTCGCCCACGGTAAACCAGCCTGCGGACGGCGCTTGCAGGCCAGCGCGCTGCAAATGCTCAAGCAGCAGTCGAGCCGCCGGCTTGCTGACCACGATGATCGCCTGGTACTGCGCCAACCCGGCTAGCTGAAGACGCTGCCCGTCAGCCAGGGCAACGGGCTCGATGGCCAGCAACGGCAGGCAACTGCTGGCCACACCGGCAGCGGCCAGGCTCTTCGCCAGTGCCGCGCAGTCATCGATCGGCCGGGTCAGCAACAGGCGCCAGGGGCTCACGGATGCCCGGCCTCGCCGTAGACTTCCTTGAGAATGGCTTCGGCGCCCTGGCTAAGCAGGTCTTCGGCAACCTGCACGCCCAAGGTTTCGGCAGCCGCGCGCGGCGCGCGGGCATCCGCCACCAGCAGGGTGCCGCCACTTGGCTGGCCAACCAGGCCGCGCAGCCACAGCTGATCGCCTTCGAGCACCGCATAGCAGGCGATCGGCACCTGGCAGCCGCCGTTGAGGCGCTTGTTCAAGGCACGCTCGGCGATGACGCGGTCGGCGGTATCGGCATGGTGCAGCGGCGCCAGCAGCGCATGGATTTCACTGTCGGCGCTGCGGCACTCGATGCCCACCGCGCCCTGGCCACCGGCTGGCAGGCTGTCGTCGACGCTGATGGTATCGGTGATGCGACCCTCGAAGCCGAGGCGGATCAGGCCCGCGGCGGCGAGGATGATGGCGTCGTACTCGCCGGCATCGAGCTTGGCCAGGCGCGTGTTGACGTTGCCGCGCAGGAACTGGATTTTCAGGTCCGGCCGGCGTGCCAGCAGCTGGGCCTGGCGGCGCAGGCTGGAGGTGCCGACGATGCTGCCGGCCGGCAGAGCGTCGAGGCTGGCGAAGGTATTGGAGACGAAGGCATCGCGCGGGTCTTCGCGCTCGCAGATGCAGTACAGGCCCAGGCCTTCGGGGAAGTCCATGGGCACGTCCTTCATCGAATGCACGGCGATGTCGGCTTCGTTGTCCAGCAACGCGGTTTCCAGCTCTTTGACGAACAGCCCCTTGCCGCCGATCTTCGCCAGCGGTGCATCGAGCAGCTTGTCGCCGCGGCTGACCATGGGTACCAAGGTCACCAGCAGACCGGGGTGGGCCTGCTCAAGGCGGGCTTTGACGTATTCGGCCTGCCACAGGGCCAAGGCACTTTTACGGGTGGCAATGCGGATTTCGCGAGTGGACATGGAACGCCCCGATCCAGAGAAATGCCGCTGATGATAACAGCATCACCGGCATCGCTAGCAGATGTGGGGCAGGATCCTGTAGCGGCCTGTACCGGCGAGGACGCCGGTACAGCGTCAAAGCGTCTGCATCATCTTGCGCACGCCTGCCACATGCCGGCGGCTGACAGTCAGGGCATCGCCGTCAAGGCCCTTGAGGAACAGCTGGAAATGCCCCAACGGCGTACGTTGCAGGCGTTCGATGCGCTCGCGCGCGACCAGCGCATTGCGGTGGATGCGCACGAAACGCTCGCCGAACTCGTCCTCCAGCGCCTTGAGCGGCTCATCGAGCAGCACCTCCCCGGTTTCGTGGCGCAAGGTCACGTACTTGTGGTCGGCGATGAAGTAGATCACCTGGGGCAAAGGAATGAGCTCGATCCCTTTGCGCGTGCGCGCACTGATATGGCTGCGCGGGCCGCCGCCTTCACTGCCAGGCCGGGTCAACGCCGCCAGCTGGGCACGGTTGGGCTTCTCGGCCTTGCGCAGGGCATCGCGCAGGGCTTGAGGCTGAATCGGCTTGGTCACATGGCTGAGGGTACTTTCCTTGAATGCCTCGGCACCGTATTCATCATCGCCGGTACAGAACACCACCGACGGGGGTGCCTCGCGCTCGCACAGGCGAGCGGCGACCTGCAGGCCATCCAGGCCTGGCATGCCGATGTCCAGCAGGACCACATCGGGCTTGAGGCTTTCGATCAATGCCAGGGCCTCCTCGCCGTTGGTGGCGCTGGGCTCCAGCACGGAGTACCCCTCCAGTTCAGCGAATAGCCGTGTGAGGCGTTCACGGGCTTGGGGTTCGTCATCAACGATCAGGACATTCATAATTGCTCTGGATTCCTGAGTGAGTCTCGCACAGGTATAGCGTAGACAAGAGCAGGTCGAGCGACACTGCGGTCACGCTCTAGACCGATACGAAGGCCAAAGATTCACTGAGCCGGCAGAATCGCTGCCAGTCCTCTGTCCAACTGTAGACGGTCCGTGGAACACTGCCGTTCAATCGTTGAATATCGTCTTCGCTCAGCTCTGCCGCAGTTTTCCACCGCTTTCTGTCGACCGACGTCCTGCGGTGTCAGGCCCAACCCTGCTATTATCGCCGCCACTTTTTCGTTCACGCCTGCATAGAGTGAATCCATGAGCACCGACAAGACCAATCAGTCCTGGGGCGGCCGCTTCAGTGAGCCCGTCGACGCCTTCGTCGCCCGCTTCACCGCCTCGGTCGACTTCGACAAGCGCCTGTACCGCCACGACATCATGGGTTCGATCGCCCACGCCACCATGCTGGCGCAGGTCGGCGTTCTCAGCGATGCCGAGCGCGACACCATCATCGATGGCCTGAAAACCATCCAGGGCGAAATCGAGGCTGGCAGCTTCGACTGGCGCGTCGACCTGGAAGACGTGCACATGAACATCGAAGCACGCCTGACCGACCGCATCGGTATCACCGGCAAGAAGCTGCACACCGGCCGCAGCCGCAACGACCAGGTGGCCACCGACATCCGCCTGTGGCTGCGTGACGAGATCGACCTGATCCTGGCCGAGATCACCCGCCTGCAACAGGGCCTGCTGGAGCAGGCCGAGCGTGAAGCCGAAACCATCATGCCCGGCTTCACCCACCTGCAGACCGCCCAGCCGGTCACCTTCGGCCACCACCTGCTGGCTTGGTTCGAAATGCTCAGCCGCGACTACGAGCGCCTGGTCGACTGCCGCAAGCGCGCCAATCGCATGCCTCTGGGCAGCGCCGCGCTGGCCGGCACCACCTACCCGATCGACCGTGAACTGACCTGCAAGCTGCTGGGCTTCGAGGCCGTGGCCGGCAACTCGCTGGACGGTGTCTCGGACCGCGACTTCGCCATCGAATTCTGCGCTGCCGCCAGCGTGGCGATGATGCACCTGTCGCGCTTCTCCGAAGAGCTGGTGCTGTGGACCAGCGCCCAGTTCCAGTTCATCGACCTGCCTGATCGCTTCTGCACCGGCAGCTCGATCATGCCGCAGAAGAAGAACCCGGATGTTCCGGAGCTGGTGCGTGGCAAGAGCGGCCGTGTCTTCGGCGCCCTGACCGGCCTGCTGACCCTGATGAAAGGCCAGCCGCTGGCCTACAACAAGGACAACCAGGAAGACAAGGAGCCGCTGTTCGACGCCGCCGACACCCTGCGCGACTCGCTGCGTGCCTTCGCCGACATGATCCCGGCGATCAAGCCCAAGCACGCCATCATGCGCGAAGCGGCCCTGCGCGGCTTCTCCACCGCCACTGACCTGGCCGACTACCTGGTCCGCCGCGGCCTGCCGTTCCGTGATTGCCACGAGATCGTCGGCCACGCCGTGAAGTATGGCGTCGAC
Organism: Pseudomonas sp. NPDC089422; assembly: GCF_044749405.1. Taxonomy (NCBI): domain Bacteria; kingdom Pseudomonadati; phylum Pseudomonadota; class Gammaproteobacteria; order Pseudomonadales; family Pseudomonadaceae; genus Pseudomonas; species Pseudomonas sp. NPDC089422. The sequence goes on along the minus strand of NZ_JBIVHW010000006.1, from coordinate 81,399 downwards.
ACCGGCAAGGACCTGGCCGAGATGAGCCTGGACGAGCTGCGCCAGTTCAGCGACCAGATCGAGCAGGACGTGTTTGCCGTGCTGACCCTGGAAGGCTCGGTGAATGCCCGTAACCACATCGGTGGTACTGCGCCGGCGCAGGTACGTGCCGCTGTCGTTCGCGGCAAGGCCCTGCTGGCTTCGCGTTAAATAGAGTCTGGGGCTGCCCTGCAGCCCCAGCTTTCAACGCTTGCCGCTGCGAATCATCTCCATGAAGGCCGGCATCGAGGCCTCCTTGTCCGCCACGATCCGCGCCATGTGCGGGTTCTCGCCCATCAGTTGCAGCAACGCCTTGGCCTGCGGGAAGTCGGCCAGGAAGTCGATGCCCAGCACCTTCTTGCCTACTGCGCACGCCAGGTCCACCGAGAAGCAGAACATCAGGTCGGCCAGGGTCATCTGCTCACCTGACACATAAGGCGCGAAACGGCCATTGCGCTTGAGCGTGGCAAACCCCGCCAACAAGTCGGCACGCGCACGCTCCTTGATCAGCGGCTCCACCGCCATGCCGAAGAACGATTCGCCGTAGCAGGTACGCGCCGGCAGCTCGATGTACAGCTCGATTTCCTTGAGCAGTTCACGCACCTTGGCCTGGCCGAACGGGTCGCTCGGCAGCAGCGCCTTGCCTCCTTGAGTCTGCTCGACATAGTCGAGAATGACGCTGGTTTCGCTGAGGAAGCCGTGTTCGGTTTCCAGCACCGGCACCTTGCCCCGCGGGCTGACTGCCAGCGCATGCGGCGCCTGCCCGCCGTAGAAGGCGACTTCCTCGAAAGGCAGGCCTTTCTCCAGCAGGGCCAGCTTGACCATGTTGTAGTAGTTGCTGACCGAGAATCCGTGAAGCTTGAGCATGGGGTTACAGCCTCCAGGCCGTGTGGGGATGGCTCGGCTGTTATAGACCGTACGCCGGTGCCTGACCAGCGTCATGCACCTGCTCGATGACCGGGCATTGCCGACGCGGGCATGGCAAACTGTGCATCCCACCACAGGAGTAGCGCCATGAGCGAACACGACGAAATCGACAATGACGATGAAGCCTTCGCCGAGGCGACGCTGACCGAAGCCATCGAAAACCAGATCGAAAGCGGCGAGCCGCCAGCGGCCAAGGCCACCTTCAACAAGCTGACCCTGGTCGGCTACGAGCGCGAAGACATCCTCAACCTCATGGCCCATGTGCTGGCCATCGAGATCGACAACATGCTCAAGGATGACCGCCCGTTCAACGGCGAGTGGTACGAGACCGCCCTGCGCGCCCTGCCCGAACTGCCGCCTGAGGCAGATCAAGGCGACGACGAATAACCCGACTACACTCCAGGATCAGGCACCGCTGGCGGTGCCGCCATCCTCGTCTGGAAGTCAGGAGTCGCCATGTCTTTTACCCCCGAACTGATCGCCGAACTGGAAGTGCTCGCCCTGTTCAACCTGGACAATCACCAGGAAGGCATCAAAGTTGGCAGCAACGCGTCGCCCGCCCTGATCGCTGCGGCCAAGCGCCTTCATGAAAAAGAACTCACCGACCAGCCCGATGGTGGCTACCTCACCAGCCTCGGGAATGATGCGGCTGAAAGCGTCCAACTGTTGCTTAGCATCCTCAAGTCCACACAGCCCGCTTAATCCTGTACCGGCCTCTTCGCGGGCAAGCCCGCGAGGAGGCCAGAACAGGCGCTATAAAAATGACGTCAAAAACCCAATTTACGCTTATCCGACTACCCCACTCAGGCTAAACTCGCCTCAGCTTTCCTGGCCCGCCCTGAGTGCGCAATGAATCACCCCCACGAAATCCGCCCTGACCTGGACGAAGGCATCGACCGCAAGGTGCTGGCGACATTGCGTGCGCGCTTCCTGCACATCAACCAGTGCCGCCTCGAACGCGCGATGGAAGGCCTGTCGAGCCGCCAGCAGCTGGTCCTGACCCTGCTGCCGCTGCTGTTTCACGTCAACCACCCGCTGCTGCCCGGTTACGTGTCCGGCGCCACACCCGCCGGGGTGGCGGGGTTCGAGCCGGATGCCGAACAGGTCGCCGATGCCCAGCGCCTGGCGCGCTCGTTCGCCTACAAAGCGCGCCATGGCAACCCGCCACGCCCGATCCACGGCCTGTTCCTGATGGGCAGCCTCGGCTCGCTGGCCCAGGCCGAACAGAGCGACATGGACCTGTGGGTGTGCCATGCCCCCGGCCTGACCGAAGCCGAGCGCGAGGAACTGCGCCGCAAATGCCAGCTGCTGGAGGCCTGGGCAGCCAGCCAGGGTGCCGAAGCGCACTTCTTCCTCATCGACCCACAAAGCTTTGCCCAGGGCCTGCGCGACAGCCAGCTCAGCTCCGACGACTGCGGCACCACCCAGCATTTCCTGCTGCTCGACGAGTTCTACCGCACGGCCATCTGGCTCGCCGGGCGCACGCCGCTGTGGTGGCTGGTGCCGGTCTATGAAGAGCACAACTATCAGGCCTATACCGAGACCTTGCTGTCCAAGCGTTTCATCCGCAACCAGGATGCTCTCGACCTTGGCAACCTTTCACATATCCCGCCCGGCGAGTACGTCGGGGCCGGCCTGTGGCAACTGTTCAAGGGGATCGATTCGCCCTACAAGTCGCTGCTCAAGCTGCTGCTGACCGAGGTCTATGCCAGTGAGCACCCGACCGTGCGCTGTCTGAGCCTGGACTACAAGCAGGCGGTGTTCGCCAACCATCTCGACCTCGACGAACTCGACCCCTACGTGATGGTGTACCGGCGCATCGAGCGCTACCTGCAGCAACGCGGCGAAACCGCGCGGCTCGAACTGGTCCGGCGCAGCCTGTACCTGAAGGTCAACAAGAAGCTGAGCGGCCTGGACCGCACCCGCAGCAACGGCTGGCAGCGCCAACTGTTGCAGCGCCTGGCCGATGAATGGGGCTGGGACGAACGCCAGCTGGCCATGCTCGACAGCCGCAGCCAGTGGAAGGTGCGCCAGGTCGCCGTCGAACGCCGTGAGCTGGTGGCGGAGCTCAACCATAGCTATCGCTTCCTCGGCCAGTTTGCGCAAAGCCAGGGGGCCAGCAGCCGTGCCGACCAGCGAGACCTGAATGTCCTGGGCCGGCGCCTGTACGCCGCCTTCGAACGCCGCGCCGGCAAGATCGAAGTGATCAACCCGGGCATTGCTCCGGACATCGCCGAAGACACCTTGACGCTGGTCCAGTCGCCGAACCGCAAGGAGCCTGGCACTCATCACTGGGGCCTGTACAACGGCAACCTGGGGGTGCACGAATGGGAGCATTTCAGCCCGATCAAGCGCTGCCGCGAATTGCTTGAGCTGCTGACCTGGGCCCACCGCAATGGTGTCATCGACAGCACCACGCGCCTGGCCCTGCACCCTGGCGACAGCGACCTCAGCGAGTTCGAGCTGTTCAACCTGTTGGGCAGCCTGCAGCAAAGCATCCCGCTGCCGCTGGACGGCGTCAGCGAAGAGCGCCTGCTGCAGCCAAGCGTGGCTGACGAAATCCTGCTGCTGGTCAATGTCGGCGTCGACCCACTGCACCATCACCGCGACCTGAACATCCTGATGACCACCGAGCGCACCGACTCGTTGAGTTACGCCGGTGTACGCGAAAACCTGGTACTGACCCTCGACCAGGTCACCCTCAACAGCTGGAACGAAGTGCTGGTACAGCGCTACGACGGCGAACACGCGCTGCTGCGCTGCCTGCGTGACTTCCTCAACAGCCTCGGCCAGCGCAGCCACCGCCCGCAGGTTCGGGTGCGCTGCTTCTGCCACAACCGCGCCCAGGCCATCAGCCAGCGGGTCGAGGAAATCTTCGACACGGTGCAATTGCTGCTCGACCAAGGCCTGAATCACCGTTACCTGCTGCAGGTGGCGCAGTACACCCATGTGCTGGAGCTACTACCCGGCCAGGTCAGCCTGGCAACCATGGCCGGGCATGACGCCGTGCTCGATCACCTGGGCGAGGAGCGCAGCGACTACAGCCCGTTGCACCTGGATGGCAATGCCCTGCAGGACTACGACCTGCCCCTGCTGCTGGAACAAGGCCGGCGCAATTGCATCCAGGTGTTCTACCGCCTGCTCGATGGCTGGGCCGACCTGTACGTGCTGGATGAGTACAACGCCCTGTGGCAGCAGCGCCTGCCGTTATTTGACGAAAGTCATCTGCTGCTGCCGTTGCAGCGTTTCCTGCGTTCGGTGGTGGTGCGCCATGATGCCCGCCTCCCGCTCGACCACCTGCAGCAGGCTTCACTGGCCATCCACTATGCCCAGCTGCTGCCCTCCGGCCCGGGCAAGGCGCGCAGCATCGAGCCTCGCCCGGCGCCCAGCGCCGGGGTCGACCAACCTTACTACGAGGTTCAGGCCATTCTGCAGGCCGGCACGGGGGATGAGGTGCATGTGACGCTGTATTGCGACCAGCAGGAGTTTTCCGAGCTGGACCATGGCGACCAGCTGTATGAAGTGGTCGCCCGGCAGATCCTTGGCCAGCGCCGCAGTGCCGGGCACTACCGCTGCTATATCACTGACCTCGACCTGTCGGAGCTGCTCGACAAGCAACAAGGTTCGACTTCGCTCTACCTTCGCTACAAACGTGAACTGGAGCAGGCGCTGAACGAGGCGATGAATCAGGCATGGACTGGCCTGCAAGGCTGAACCAGGCCAGCCTTCCCGGTTCATTCAGCAGTTGGCAAGCGCCACGCTGCACATCCCGATCAAGAGGAGTGTGCAGCATGAACAAAGAAAACTGGATGGGAAACACCCCCGATCTGGGCAGACTGCGAATTGACGAGCTGATCCTGCCCGGCAGTCACGACTCGGGCATGGATGCGCAGATCAATGGCGTGATCGCCCAGGAAATTACCCAGGACGTACCCTGCATCGAGCAGGTTCGTGGCGGTATCCGGGTATTGGACCTCCGGCTCAGGGCCTACCACGAGTACACGCCAGAGCAACCTTACCGCTACCAGCTCTATCACCTCACCAGCTCGGGACGAACCTTGTTCGGTGACGTGTTGAACCCCCTTCGGGAATTTTTCAAGGATCCTGCCAACGCAAGGGAGATCGTCGTCCTCGACTTCCATCAGTTCGATCGCTTTGGCACAAAGGAACACCAGTGGTTGCGCGAGGCAGCGAACAAACACTTCGGTTCTATGTTCATCCCCTGGTCATTGCACGATCTCACGCTCGAAACGCTATGGCGCGAGCACCCCGGCAAGAACATCGTGGTGGCCTACAACAACCGGGACAGAGGCGATTACTGGCCTGGCGTCAGGCAGATCTGGATCGGCGAGAACACACCGTCCGCCGATACCCTCAAAGCATTCATGGACAGTCAGCCACCCGCAGATAACGCGCCCGGTCAACTCAACGCCATCCAGTGCGCCAAGTACAATGTCGTCGAGCTCGGGCGACCTGACGACTTCAGCGACAAGATCGATGAATGGTTCGACTCCCAGGACCTGAACAGCTACATCCAACGCTTTCGCATCATCAATACCGATTGGTCGCTGCGCAGCCGCATCGTCGACAACTGCATCCATGCCTGCCAGCTCAGGGCGCAGAACACGCCCTGAAAGACCCTTTGGCGCTCAGAGGTCGAAATCACCAGCCGCTTCCGGCTGGTATTCGACTTCCAGCAACTTGAGCTTCAGGGTCTTGCCCCCCGGTGCCGGCCAGTCGATCTGCTCGCCGACCGACAGGCCCAGCAGTGCACAGCCGATCGGCGCGAGGATCGACACCTTGCCCTCGCCCCCGGCATCTTTCGGGTACACCAGGGTCAGGTGGTAGTCCTTGCCACTGGCTTCCTCACGACAATGCACGCGCGAGTTCATGGTCACCACACCGGCGGGCACTTCATCATGGCCGACCACCTGACCGGCACGGTCCAGCTCCTCCTGCAAGGCGAGCACACCCGGCGTACTTTCGTCGAGGCTGTCGATCAGGCGCTCGAGACGCTGTACGTCCAATCGGGTGAGGATGAGGGAAGGCTTGGTGCTCATGATCCAGTCAGACTCCTTTGAACAGGCGATTTCCTGCAGGCAGATAAAGCAAAACCCCGCCCAAGGGCGGGGTTTGTGAATGCTTTTGCGTCACCGACGCACTACCCGACACTACCACAGCCGGGCAAATACTCAAGCCCGTGCGCGCAGGGCCTCGGCTTCGCGGCAGATCTGCCGGCGCCGTTCGTCGTCGGCCGAGCGCCATTCGCGGATGTGCTCGACATGCCGGTGGCAGCCGGTGCATACCCGCTGCTCATCCAGCCGGCAAACGCTGATGCAGGGTGAAGGCACCGCCGGGCTGACGTTGCTGTACAGCGGCTTGGGTGGCCGCGCCTGGCTGGTCATGTCAGATCTCGTTGAAGTCCAGCTTCTCGCCGGCCCGCTCCCAGACGATGCGCTCGAGCATTTCGCCCAGCAGCTCTTCGCTCTTCTCGCACACCCACTTGCCGCTCTCCGGGTCGTAGTCGAAGTGGAAGCCGCCGGAGCGGTCGGCCAGCCACAGCTGGCGCAGCGGCTCCTGGCGGCTGAAGATCAGCTGGGCGCCACCCTCGAACTTGACGGTCAGCACGCCGCCGGAATTTTCCATGTCCAGGTCCAGGCCGCTCTCGTCGAACAGGTCTTCCAGTGCCTGTTGGGTCGCGTCGACCAGATCATGGAAACGCGCTTCGCTCAAACTCATTGCAGGAACCTCGAAATTGGCTGCTTTACGGGCAAGCCGGGCAAGATACGGGCGCCGAGCCATGAATGCAAAGGTTTAGCCGCTCTCGACACGGGCCCATTATCAGCGGCGATAACCCCTAAGCATAGCCCGCCCGACGGACCGGCTCTTGCATAGGCAATCCGCCGGTCGCTCGGTATACTCGGGCGCAATACTGCATATTTCAAAGGATTTCACCCATGAAGCGCCTGATTTCCTCGCTCGCGGCGCTGGTCGCGGTTGCCTGCCTCGTTTCGGCCTGCGGTCAGAAGGGGCCCCTGTACCTGCCAGAAGACGGCAAGGACGGCAAAGGCCCGAAAAAGTCGCACCAGCACCAGCACGCTCCAGCGGTCCAGCCGCAAGAAGAGCAGCCAATCCAGCCCGAGCAGACGCCAGAGCAGTAAGGAATTCAGATGAACGCTTTCAACTACCGCGACGGTGAACTGTTCGCGGAAGGCGTGGCCCTGTCGGCCATCGCCGAACGTTTCGGCACCCCGACCTACGTGTACTCGCGTGCTCACATCGAAGCCCAGTACCGCAGCTACACCGATGCCCTGCAAGGCACCGACCACCTGGTCTGCTTCGCCGTCAAGGCCAACTCCAACCTTGGCGTGCTGAACGTCCTGGCGCGTCTGGGCGCAGGCTTCGACATTGTCTCCGGCGGTGAGCTGGAGCGCGTGCTGGCCGCTGGTGGGCGCGCCGATCGCGTGGTGTTCTCCGGCGTCGGCAAGACCCGTGAAGACATGCGCCGCGCCCTGGAAGTCGGCGTGCACTGCTTCAACGTCGAATCCACCGATGAGCTCGAGCGCCTGCAAGTGGTGGCCGCCGAGATGGGCAAGGTGGCCCCGATTTCGCTGCGCGTGAACCCGGACGTCGATGCCGGCACTCACCCGTACATTTCCACCGGCCTCAAAGAGAACAAGTTCGGCATCGCCATCGCCGATGCCGAAGCCATCTATGTGCGCGCCGCGCAGCTGCCGAACCTGGACGTGGTCGGTGTCGACTGCCACATCGGCTCGCAGCTGACCACCGTCGACCCGTTCCTCGATGCCCTCGACCGCCTGCTGGCCCTGGTCGACCGCCTGGCCGAGTGCGGCATCCACCTGCGCCACCTGGACCTGGGCGGCGGCGTTGGCGTGCGCTATCGCGACGAAGAGCCGCCACTGGTGGCCGACTACATCAAGGCCATCCGCGAGCGCGTCGGCACCCGTGACCTGGCCCTGGTGTTCGAGCCTGGCCGCTACATCGTGGCCAACGCCGGTGCCCTGCTGACCCGCGTGGAGTACCTCAAGCACACCGAGCACAAGGACTTCGCCATCATCGACGCGGCGATGAACGACCTGATCCGCCCGGCCCTGTACCAGGCCTGGATGGGTGTCAGCGCGGTCGCTCCGCGTGCCGGTGAAGGCCGTGCCTACGACCTGGTCGGACCGATCTGCGAAACCGGCGACTTCCTCGCCAAGGACCGCGTGCTGAACCTGGCCGAAGGTGACCTGCTGGCCGTGCAGTCGGCGGGCGCCTATGGTTTCGTCATGAGCTCGAACTACAACACCCGTGGCCGTTGCGCGGAAATCCTGGTCGACGGCGACCAGGCTTTCGAAGTCCGCCGCCGCGAGACCATCGCCGAACTGTACGCTGGCGAAAGCCTGCTGCCGGAGTGAGCCCATGCTGCTGCGCTTTACCAAGATGCATGGGCTGGGCAACGACTTCATGGTCCTCGACCTGGTCAGCCAGCACGCACACATCCAGCCCAAGCACGCCAAGCAATGGGGTGACCGCCATACCGGTATCGGCTTCGACCAGCTGCTGATCGTCGAGGCGCCGAGCAACCCGGAAGTGGACTTCCGCTACCGGATCTTCAACGCCGACGGCTCCGAGGTCGAGCAGTGCGGCAACGGCGCGCGCTGCTTCGCCCGCTTCGTGCTGGACAAGCGCCTGACCGCGAAGAAGCGTATCCGCGTGGAAACCAAGGGCGGCATCATCGAGCTGGACGTGCAGAACGACGGCCAGGTGTGTGTCGACATGGGCCCGCCGCGCTTCGTCCCGGCAGACATCCCGTTCATTGCCGACGAACAGGCGTTGAACTACCCGCTGGAGGTCGACGGCCAGGTGCATTCGGTTGCCGCCGTGTCCATGGGCAACCCGCATGCCGTGCTGCGCGTCGATGACGTGCACACTGCGCCGGTCCATGAGCTGGGTCCGAAAATCGAACACCACCCGCGCTTCCCGCAGCGGGTCAATGCTGGCTTCCTCCAGGTCATCGACCGCCATCGCGCCAACCTGCGGGTGTGGGAGCGTGGCGCTGGCGAGACCCAGGCCTGTGGCACCGGCGCCTGCGCCGCAGCCGTGGCGGCCATCAGCCAGGGCTGGATGGACTCTCCGGTGACCCTCGACCTGCCGGGTGGTCGCCTGAACATCGAATGGGCCGGCCCCGGCAAACCCGTGTTGATGACCGGCCCAGCCGTACGCGTCTTCGAAGGACAGGTTCGTCTCTAAGCGAGTAACCGCCATGACCGATCAGCCAGTACCCCAGCAGCCCGATGAGCTCGATGCCGAAGCGGTGGTCGCCTACCTGCGCGCCCACCCCACCTTCTTCGCCGAGCATGACGAGCTGCTGATCGAGCAACGCATCCCCCACCAGCGCGGCGACAGCGTGTCGCTGGTGGAACGCCAGCTCAAGCTGCTGCGCGACCGCAACATCGAGATGCGCCATCGCCTGTCGCAACTGATGGACGTGGCCCGTGACAACGACCGGCTGTTCGACAAGACCCGCCGGCTGATCCTCGACCTGCTCGATGCCGGCAGCCTGGAAGAAGTGGTGATGGCCGTCGAAGACAGCTTGCGCCAGGAATTCCAGGTGCCTTTCGTCAGCCTGATCCTGTTCGGCGATAACGCCGCGCCCGTCGGCCGCTGGGTGAGCAATGCCGAAGCCCAGCAAGCCATCGGCGGCCTGCTCGGCGGCGGCAAGACCGTCAGCGGCAACCTGCGCGAGCATGAACTGGCCTTCCTGTTCGGCAAGGAGCAGCACCAGGAAGTCGGCTCCAGTGCGGTTGCAGCCCTCGAATACCAAGGGCTGCATGGCGTGCTGGCGATCGGCAGCCGCGACCCGCAGCACTACAAGAGCAGCGTCGGCACCTTGTTCCTCGGCTATATCGCCGAAGTGCTCGGCCGCGTGGTACCGCGCGTGACCCAGACCCTGCGTCCGGTGCGCTGATGGAACGCCAGCTGGAGGCTTATTGCGCACACTTGCGCAACGAGCGCCAGGTGTCGGAGCACACCCTGCTGGCCTACCGCCGTGACCTCGACAAGGTCATCGAATACTGCAACAGCCAGGGCATCGCTGGCTGGGGCGCGCTGCAGATCCAGCAACTGCGCCAACTGGTCGCCCGCCAGCACCACCAAGGGCAGTCCTCGCGCAGCCTGGCGCGGTTGCTGTCGGCGGTGCGCGGCCTGTACCGCTACCTCAACCGCGAAGGCCTGTGCCAGCACGATCCGGCCACCGGCCTGAGCGCACCCAAGGGCGAACGCCGGCTGCCCAAGGTGCTGGACACCGACCGCGCCCTGCAGCTGCTCGATGGCGGCGTCGACGACGACTTCATCGCCCGCCGCGACCAGGCCATCCTGGAACTTTTCTATTCCTCCGGCCTGCGCCTGTCCGAGCTGAACAACCTCGACCTCGAGCAGCTCGACCTGGCCGCAGGCCTGGTGCAGGTACTCGGCAAGGGCAGCAAGACCCGCGTGCTACCGGTCGGCCGCAAGGCCCGTGAGGCCTTGCAGGCCTGGTTCAAGCTGCGCGGCATCGGTGGCCCGCGCGACAGCGCGGTGTTCATCACCCGTCAAGGCAATCGCATGAGCCCGCGGGCCATCCAGTTACGGGTCAAGGCCGCTGGTGAGCGCGAGCTGGGCCAGCACCTGCATCCGCACATGCTTCGCCATTCCTTCGCCAGCCATGTGCTGGAATCGTCCCAGGACCTGCGCGCGGTGCAGGAAATGCTCGGCCATGCCGACATCAGCACCACGCAGATCTACACCCACCTGGACTTCCAGCACCTGGCCGCGGTGTACGACAGCGCCCACCCTCGGGCCAAACGCAGCAAAGGCACAGACTCATGAGCATCAAGCTGATTACCTTCGACCTCGACGACACCCTGTGGGACACCGCGCCCGTGATTGCCAGTGCCGAGGTCGTGCTGCGCGACTGGCTCGAAGCCAACGCCCCGATCCTTGGCGGCGTGCCGGTGGAACACCTGTTCGCGATACGTGAACGCCTGGTGCAGGCCGAACCAGGCCTCAAGCACCGCATCAGCGCCCTGCGCCGGCGTGTGCTGTTTCACGCCCTCGAGGAGGTCGGCTACAGCGAAAAGCAGGCGCAGGAACTGGCCAACGAAGGCTTTGAAGTGTTCCTGCATGCCCGCCACCAGGTCGAAGTGTTCCCTGAAGTGCAGCCGGTGCTGGAACTCCTGCGCCATCACTACACCTTGGGCGTGGTCACCAACGGCAACGCCGATGTACGCCGCCTGGGGCTGGCGGATTACTTCCGCTTTGCGCTGTGCGCGGAAGATCTGGGGATCGGCAAGCCCGACCCGGCGCCGTTCATGGAAGCCCTCAAGCGTGGCGAGGCTGAAGCCAGTGCCGCGGTGCATATCGGTGATCACCCGGGCGACGACATCGCCGGGGCCCAGCGCGCCGGTTTGCGCGCCGTGTGGTTCAACCCGCAGGGCAAGGCCTGGGCTGGCGATCAGGCGCCGGATGCAGAGATTCAGCGGCTGTCCCAGTTGCCTGACATTCTGGCCAGCTGGCGCTGACATTGTGGGAGCGGCCGCGTAAACCTGGAAGACAGGCACAAAAAAACCCGCAGCGACGGCGGGTTTTTTTGTATTCAGCCACTCAGATAGGGCGGCTGCCGTACTTGTTGTCCGGCTTCTTGGGCGGGTCGGCGACCACGTTGGCCTCGACTTCCTGCACCTTGCCACCGCGCGAAAGGAATTCTTCCATCGCCTTGGCCAGGGCATCACGCTCTTTCTGCTTGGCTTCCATGCTCGGCATCTCGTCTACCGAGACCGCCGCCTTGGACTTGCCCTTGGCAGTCGGTGCCGGGCTGCTGTCGTCATCGCCAGCATCTTCCGCGCCATCGTCAGCGGCCGCTTCGAGGCCTTCATCAGCCTCGTCTTCGTCGCCTACTTCGAGGTCATCATTTTCCAGATCGTCGTCGCTCATGTTCTACCTCATGACTTGCGAAAAGCAGGTTAGTTATAGACCAGTGCAGCCGTAGACCGGCAGCCACCAGTGAAAATTCAACTGGCCGTGGGTTTGGCCACTGCCCTTGGGTCGGCGCTCCTGATGGGAGGCGGCACCCAGCAGGCCCTGCTCCTGGCAGGACCTGACAAATCCTTGAACCCTGCTGGCCACACGCTATTGGCAAGCCTAGCAAAGGCTGGTGAAGCGTGCGGACTACTCGTCAAACACCCTTTGGCGCGCATTCTAGCGCGCCCGTGGAAAAAGCAAAGCACCATAAACGCCCCAAGACTTGTAAGTTTTTGGCCTACGTCGCGAACGTGAGTGATAAACCGTTTGCACTGCGGGAAATGGCAAAAAACAGGCAAAAAAATGCCCGGCGAGCCGGGCAAGTTTTTCCAGCGTCGCGGTTACAGGTTGTAGCCGCGTTCGTTGTGCTGAGCCAGGTCGAGGCCGACCGACTCTTCTTCTTCGTTGACCCGCAGGCCCATCACCACATCCAGCACCTTGAGGATCACGTAGGTGACGATGGCGGTGTAGACCACGGTGAAGATCACGCCCTTGGCCTGGATCCAGACCTGGGCACCGATGTCGGTGACCGTGCCAAAGCCGCCCAGGGCCGGTGCCGCGAACACGCCGGTGAGGATGGCACCGATGATGCCACCGACACCGTGCACGCCGAAGGCGTCGAGGGAGTCGTCATAACCCAGCTTGCGCTTGAGGGTGGTGGCGCAGAAGTAGCAGATCACGCCGGAGGCCAGGCCGATCACCAGCGCACCCATAGGGCCCACGGTACCGGCGGCCGGGGTGATGGCGACCAGGCCGGCGACAACGCCCGAGGCGATGCCCAGGGCACTTGGCTTGCCGTGGAAGATCCACTCGGCAAACATCCAGCCAAGCGCCGCGGCGGCGGTGGCGATCTGGGTCACCAGCATGGCCATGCCCGCAGTGCCGTTGGCGGCGGCGGCAGAACCGGCGTTGAAGCCGAACCAGCCGATCCACAGCATGGCCGCGCCCATCAGGGTGTAGCCCAGGTTGTGCGGAGCCATCGGGGTGGTCGGGTAGCCTTTGCGCTTGCCCATGACCAGGCAGCAGACCAGGCCAGCGATACCGGCGTTGATGTGCACCACGGTGCCGCCAGCGAAGTCGAGCACGCCCCAGTCCCACAGCATCGCGCCGTCACCGCTCCAGACCATGTGCGCGATCGGTGCGTAGACCAGGGTGAACCAGATGCCCATGAACACCAGCATCGCCGAGAACTTCATGCGTTCGGCGAAGGCACCGACGATCAGCGCCGGGGTGATGATGGCGAAGGTCATCTGGAAGGTGACGAACACCGCCTCGGGGAACAGTGCGGTGGCCGAAGTCAGGTTGGCCGGGGTGACGCCGCTCAGGAACGCCTTGGAGAACCCGCCGACGAAGGAATTGAAGTTGAGCACGCCCTTTTCCATACCGGTGGTATCGAAGGCCATGCTGTAGCCGTAAATGACCCAGAGAATGCTGATCAGGCCAGTGATGGCGAAGCACTGCATCATCACCGACAGCACGTTCTTGGAACGCACCATGCCGCCGTAGAACAGGGCCAGACCCGGAATGGTCATGAACAGCACCAGCGCTGTCGAGGTGAGCATCCAGGCGGTGTCGCCGGAGTTCAGCGCTGGGGCAGCTGCTTCCTCTGCCAGGGCAAGCCCGGGCATTACGAGGGACAATAGGGCTCCTAGCCCTGCGATCTTACGCAGAGTCATGTTGTTTTCTCCTGGGGCGTTGGGTTTGGTGAGGCTTTTTTCGGCGCTTAGATCGCGTCGGTATCGGTTTCGCCGGTACGGATGCGGATCGCCTGCTCCAGATTCACCACGAAGATCTTGCCGTCACCGATCTTGCCGGTGTTGGCCGCCTTGGTGATGGCTTCGATCACTCGATCAAGGTCCTTGTCGTCGATGGCGACGTCGATCTTCACTTTGGGCAGGAAGTCGACCACGTACTCCGCGCCGCGATACAGCTCGGTGTGGCCCTTCTGCCGGCCGAAACCTTTGACTTCGGTGACGGTAATGCCCTGCACGCCGATTTCCGACAGCGACTCGCGCACGTCGTCCAGCTTGAACGGCTTGATGATGGCTGTGACTAGCTTCATGAAACTCTCTCCCGATTTGGTGGACTTGCCCCAGGAAAACAAACCCGTCTCAAGTCTAAGCGCAGCGGTTGGCTTTGTAACGCGTCGTCGGCATCCGGCTCCGCGTGCGCACTGCCTGGTCACAAGGAACTGCATCAGTGCATGGCTCGTACAGGTCTTTGCAGAAACCTTGCCAGTTCGGTTAAACCACCGGAAAACAGCGAGTTACATGAATTGGTCGGGATTGGCCAGTCGCCAGCATGGAAAACATGCACAACTTCGGTGCAGGCAGGCCCGGCAAGTTGCTCGAAAAATGTGCAATGAGCTGGGGCCAATGGCGCCGCTTGGCCCCGTGCTACACTGCGGACCAATTTTCAGTATCAGTGGACAGCCGCCTATGCTCGCGCCCAAAGCCCTTCTCGACGCCCTGAGCGACCAGGCCTCGCGCCTGTTCAGCAGCGATACCGCCCAGCCCCGCGCGGAACTGGAAAGCCAGTTCAAAGTGTTGATGCAAGGCGCCTTCAGCAAGCTGGACCTGGTCAGCCGCGAAGAATTCGACAGCCAGATGGTCGTGCTGGCGCGCACCCGCGCCCGCCTCGAGGCCCTGGAGAAGCAGGTTGCCGAGCTGGAAGCGCGGATGGCGCCAGCGTCGCAGGAATAACAATCGATAAGGACCAGTCACCATGAAAGTCAGTGCCCGCAATGTCTTCGAAGGTACCGTCAGCGCCGTGCAGCCCGGCGCGGTGAATGCCGAGGTCGAACTGACCCTCGGCGGCGGCGAGAAGCTGGTGGCTGTGGTAACCATGACCAGCCTGCACAACCTCAACATCAATGTCGGCAAACAGGCCGTGGCCTTGGTCAAGGCACCTTGGGTGGTGCTGATGACCGATGCCGACGGCTACCGGCTGTCCGCCCGCAATGCTCTGGAAGGTGAAGTGGTGCGGGTGGGCGACGGTGCGGTGAACGCCGAAGTGGTCCTCAAGCTGGCTGGCGGCACCGAAGTGTTCGCCATCGTCACGCGCGAAGCCGTGCAGGAACTTGGCCTGGCCCCCGGCGTGAAAGCCACCGCACTGATCAAGGCGTCGCACATCATCCTCGGCGCCAAGCCATGACAGCTCTGGGGCTGCGTTGCAGCCCCGACTTCATTCAGGCCGAAGCCCGATGCTGGCCGGTGGCCTTGGGCGGTAGCTCGCTGGCATGCAGGTCGCCACGGAACAACGCCGCCCCACACACCGTGAACAACGTCTTCACCCGGCTGTGCGAATTGCGGATCTCGGCCTGAATATCCTCGATAAGCGGATCGCTCGACTGCAGCGCAACGGCACGATTGACCCATTCGATGGCCGCAAAGCGGCTCTGTTTGCGCGTGCCGCAGCCCTGCATCCAGGCCAGCCCGAGTTCCGCACAGGCACGTGCGGCGGTCCAGGCATCGGGGTGCTCGGCCAGCCCGAGCAGATAGTCGACTGCCTCGACACGCTCCCGCGCATCACCGTACTGGCGCAGCAGGATGCCTAACTGCAACTGCGCCCTGGCATGGATTTTCGGATCACCCAGTGCATCGAGCAGCAGCCGCTTGACCGCCAGCATTGCCTTGCGGTCCTCCAGCCCTTGCGGGGAACTCATGCGTTGGCGGGCCAGGTCGAACTTGGCCAGCGGGTGACCGGACTCCGCCGCACGCAGCAGCCAGTGCTCGGCCGCCTTGCCACTCAGGTAGTGCGCGGGGGTGTTGTCCAGCCAGCCACGGTGCAGGTCGTACAACGCAATGGCAGCACCCGGCAGTTTCAGCTCCGCACAGGCTTCATACAGGAAATGCGCGACCTCATGCAGGTTGGCAGCCCAGAGCAGGCGCGGCACATCGAGCACATCGAAGCCCTGCCCCTCTCGCCCGCACTGGCGCTTGACCGCCATGCGCATCCACACGCATGCCTGCTCGGCAGATGGCCCAAAGCCCCACAAACCGAACTGGTGCCCCACCGCCCGCAGAGCGCAGGCCGCCGCCTGTCGACGGTCGTCGCACAGCCGCTCGATGACGGTGCGCAATACCTGCGAGTCGTCCTCGGCCTCGTTGAACAGCACCAGGCAGACCAGGCTATGGAAAGGTTCACCAATGGCCGGGACGAAGCCGTGTTCAGGGTAGAGCGCGACGCTCTCGGCAAAGTCGCGCAGCGCACCGGCGTAATCACGCATCGAATAGCGCTTCAGGGCGCCACGCCGCGCCAGCAGCGTAGCGCGCTCCTTCGGCCGGAGTTCGCGCTGTTCCCATTGGGCAAAGGTTCTGTGCCAGGTCGCGACCTGTGGCAGTTGCTTGGCATGCGGCAGCCAGAATGTCTCTTCCAGGGCCAGCCAGCGGATCGCATTGCGCTGTGCTTCAGGCCAACCCTGGCACAGCGGGCCGCTGGCCAGTGCATCGATAGCCTCATCGCTGCCGCCCCAACGTGGCGTCAGGCAGGAAGCATAGGCTTCGATCGCCTCGAAGCAGCCGGGAAACCACGCCAACGCATGGCGCAGCCAGTAATCCCGGGCGCTCTCGCCCTGCTCATGCAAACGCGCGCTCAACCTTGCAGGTAATGATTGCGGCAGCTCCAGCAAGGGTGTCAGGCCGAATTTGACCAACAGTGGTGCAGCGGCCTCCTGCACCTCCACATCGGCATGGGCGCTGGGCCGATAACGCGCCACCTGGCCATCGAACAGTTCGACCAACCAGCCAGGCTCGCGCAACTGCGAGCTGATCAGCAGCATGCCGATCACTGCAGCAACAGGCTGTGCGCTACGTTCCATGGCCCGCAGAAAATGCGCCGCGCCCTTTTCACAAGCCTGTTCGGCAGCCAGCCAGCGTTCTTCGGATACCTCGTGGGAGCCAGCCTGCCCGCGGATCTGGCAGGCATGGCTGAAGCAGTGAAAACCCATCACCATATGCGGGTGATAAGCCTTGGGGCAGGCGTCGATCCAGGCCTTGAGGGTTTGTGTCAGGGCTTTGCCACCCTGAGTGTCCCAATCCAGCATGTAGCCTTGCAGAGCCTCCAGATAGGCGGGGCACTCACCGGGCGGGGCCTGATGCCACTGCGCCTGGAGCGCATCGAACAGGCGGTTGAGTTCAGCGAATTCATTGGCCTGCACCCGTTCTCGGATCTGCTGGCGGGTGCGAATGAGCGTTTGCACGGGCAGTACCTTAAGTCCATTTCAGGGTCGCTTTGCCATCCAATGGCAATAGCAGTCGCTCTTGAACACTAAGCCATAGCCGGGCTCTTCGCAAAGATGTTGGATCCAGTATTTGTCAGATTGTGTGAAATGGCAGGGGAAAACCCTGGCATGCAAAATAAGGTCGCATTTTTCTTGCGCCCTACTTGCTGAAACTCACTAGGCTTCGACAAGCCGCAGGAAGCGGCTCTGGATCCAGTCACAACGGAGCGTCCATGTCCCTCGCCCTCGTCCACAGCCGCGCCCAGGTCGGCGTGCAGGCACCGGCGGTCAGCGTCGAAACGCACCTGGCCAACGGCTTGCCCCATCTCACCTTGGTCGGCCTGCCGGAAACCACGGTCAAGGAGAGCAAGGACCGTGTGCGCAGCGCCATCGTCAATTCCGGGCTGAATTACCCGCAGCGGCGCATTACCCAGAACCTCGCCCCGGCCGACCTGCCCAAGGACGGCGGGCGTTATGACCTGGCCATCGCCCTGGGCATCCTGGCCGCCGATGGCCAGGTGCCGTTGCCTGCCCTGGCTGAAATGGAATGCCTGGGCGAGCTGGCCCTGTCTGGCAAGTTGCGCCCGGTGCAGGGCGTGTTGCCGGCGGCACTGGCGGCGCGCGAGGCCGGCCGGGCATTGGTGGTGCCACGGGAGAATGCCGAAGAAGCCAGCCTGGCGGGCGGGCTGGTGGTGTATGCAGTGGGGCATCTGCTGGAGTTGGTGGCGCATCTCAACGGGCAGGTGCCGCTACCGCCATTTGCCGCCAATGGCCTGGTTCTGCGGCAGCAACCCTACCCTGACCTCAGTGAAGTGCAAGGCCAGGTCGCGGCCAAGCGGGCATTGCTGCTGGCCGCAGCCGGAGCGCATAACCTGTTGTTCACCGGCCCGCCCGGTACAGGCAAGACGTTACTCGCCAGCCGCCTGCCCGGCCTGCTGCCGCCACTGGATGAACACGAGGCGCTGGAGGTAGCGGCGATCCAGTCGGTCAGTGGCCACACGCCGCTGAGCAGCTGGCCGCAGCGACCGTTTCGCCACCCGCACCATTCGGCCTCGGGGCCGGCGCTGGTGGGCGGCAGCAGCCGGCCGCAACCTGGCGAGATCACCTTGGCGCACCATGGTGTGCTGTTTCTCGACGAGCTGCCAGAGTTTGAACGGCGCGTGCTGGAAGTCCTGCGCGAACCGCTGGAATCGGGCGAGATCGTGATTGCACGGGCGCGCGACAAGGTGCGTTTCCCGGCGCGCTTCCAGCTGGTGGCAGCGATGAACCCCTGCCCTTGCGGCTACCTGGGCGACCCCACTGGCCGCTGCCGCTGCAGTACCGAGCAGATCTCACGGTATCGCAACAAGCTGTCAGGCCCGTTGCTGGACCGCATCGACCTGCACCTGACCGTGGCCCGCGAGACCACCACCCTCAACAACCAGCCATGTGGGGAGACCAGTGCGGATGTGGCGGCCAAGGTAGCCGAGGCGCGCGAGGCGCAGCAGCGGCGGCAAGGCTGTGCCAATGCGTTTCTGAACCTTGAGGGGTTGCGCAGCCATTGTCAGCTGGCAACGGCAGACCAGGCCTGGCTGGAAAGTGCCTGCGAGCGTCTGACGCTTTCTTTGCGGGCGGCGCATCGGTTGTTGAAGGTGGCGCGGACATTGGCAGACCTGGAAGGTAGCCGGGCGATCAGCCGAGGGCATCTGGCCGAGGCCCTGCAGTACCGGCCGGGCAGCAGTTAGAACCTGGGGCTGCTTTGCAGCCCCAAAATCCATCAGGAAAATCTACTTCGACCGATCAATCCAGATACCGAGTAAAGCCCAGGCCCGGTCAACGCCAGCCCCCCATAAAGTGCCACCAGTAACCAGGCAAACTGCCCCTGCTCCAGCGACCAGTCCGGATGCACCACCACCAGCGCCACCAGCAACACCGCCAGCACCGGCAGGCAGGCCAGCCGCGCTGCCACGCCCAGCACCAGCAATAACGGGCAGACCACCTCGGCAAACACCGCCAGGCCCAAGGTCAGTGGCGCCCCCAGGCCAAAAGGATCTTCGATGCGCTGCAACTCCCCGCTCCAGTCCAGCAGCTTGGGCAACCCGTGGATGGAAAACAGCAGCACGGCTGCCATCACCCGCATGAACAGCAGGCCGCTGGCGATCAGGGCCGGCGATTGGGCGGCGGGCAAGGTCAGGAGGCGTGGCATGGCAAAAGTCTCACGGTGCTATCAAGCCAACGAGCATTGCCCAATTGCGTAACAATTGATTGCTCAGGTGTGCTCACTCAGCGGGCAACGCTTCTTCGACCACCCTGAGCAATACCTCTTCGGAAAACGGCTTGCCCAGGCAACTTCTCGCGCCATTGCGCAGCGCCGCCTGCAGCCCACCCTCGTCCCAGTGCGCCGACATGCAAATCACCGGCAAGCGCCAACCCCGCCGCGCCAGCTCACGCTGCACCTCCAGCCCGTTCATCCCTGCCATTTTCAGGTCGAGCAGCACGCACCCGGCCTCCCGTGCCAGGTCCGAAGCCAGAAACGCCTCCCCCGTCGCGAAGGCCAGGCACTCGAACCCCGCTGAGCGCAGCAGGTTGCCCAGGCTTTTGCGCACCGAAGCATCGTCATCGACGATGCACACCGCTCTGCTCATGCGCCAGACCGAGCCTCGATGACGTTATGCATGGCCACCAGCTCCAGCAGCGAGCGCGATTGCATCTTGTTCATGATGTTCTTCTTGTGCACCTTGGTGGTCACCTCGCTGGTGCCGATCGCCTTGGCGATCTGCTTGTGCGACAGGCCGCCGACCACCAGCGAGAACACCTGGCGCTCGCGCTGGGTCAGGTGCTGGTACTTCGCCTCGACCTGTCGCGCATGCTGCCATTTGTGCCCCTCGGTCACGGCACGCACGCGCACCGACCCAAGCAGCGCCAGCAAATGGTCTTCGTCGAAGGGCTTGGTCAGAAACTCGACGGCCCCGGCGCGCATCGCCTGGACCGTCATGGGGATGGTGCCGAAGCCGGTCATGAACACGATCGGCCAGGGCAGCGCCAGCCGGCGCAGCGCAGCCTGAACCTCAAGGCCGGTGGTTTCGGGCAGATGCATGTCCAGCAGCAGGCAGGCGCAGGGGCTTTCCAGGCGAGCGTCGAACAGCTCTTCGGCGCTGGCGAACAACCGGTGCGGAATATCCTGCGAGCGCAGCAGGCGGCCCAGTGCCTGGCGCACCGAAGGGTCGTCATCCACCACCAGCACCGGCACGTTCGCAGCGTCGCTGAGCGGTTCGGTGGCATTGGCCACAGCGCACAAGGGTGACTGGCCCAGCATCAGGCAAGGTGCGTCGAAGCTGACCTGCGCAGCAAGACGATAACCCCGGCGCGGCACAGTCTGGATCAGCCCGCGATCGCCGAAGGCCTTGCGCAGCAGCGACACCTGCACCTGCAGGTTGTTGTCCTCGACCACTGTGCCGGCCCACACCTGGCTGAACAGCTCATCCTTGCCGACCACCCGGCCCTTGGCCTTGATCAGCGTGGCGAGCACCTCGAATGCACGCCCGCCCAACGGGATCGGCTTGCCATCGAGAAAGGCTTCTCGCCGCTCCAGCGACACCTGGGCATTGCCTATTCGGATCATGGTTTCCTCGCGCGGGCATGGGCGTTTGCGCAGCCTCGGGCAGCCTAGGTGAGCATCCGCATTCAGACAATTATCCCGAGGGATAGGTTGGCCTCAGCCTATACAAGCGCCCACCAGCCGCCAGGTATTGATAACGGACAACGGTGTACCCGTTTCTGCCAAGCCGGCTGCAGGCCGCATTCTTGAGGGAGCTGCTGCGTATACTCGCGCGTCAGGATGTCGCTAGCAGGGGGTGCTTTATGCTCGATGAACGCCTCGCAAACAGGCCCATCGATTTCGACCAGTCAATCGACGACGACTGGCTCAATCGATGCGATATCACGCAACTGGGCCAGGAAGGTGAGCTCAGCTACTTCCGCTTGCGCGACCCCGCCACCTGCCAGGCCTGGATCGCCGTGCGCGCCCCGCTCGAGGCCCCCGCAGCCTGCCAGCGCCTGGAGCGTGACTACCGCCTGCAACTGGACCCGCAATGGGCAGTAATCCCCTCAGCGTTCGTCCGGTCCGCCGAAGGTCCGTTGCTGGTGTACCCGGCCGGCCGCTCCATCGCCGACCTGATCAGCCAAGGCCCGGTCGCCCTGGCGCCCTTTCTCGACATCGCGGTAAACGCCGCCAACGCCCTGGCTCAAGCCCACGCGCACAATGTACTGCACGGTGCGTTGCAGCCCGAACACGTGTGCCTGCAGCCGGACCAGCGGGTGCGACTGGGCTGTTTTCGAGCCGATACGCCAGAACTGATCAGCGAACAGGGCAACGCCCTCGGCAACTGGGCCTACCTGGCACCGGAGCAGGTCTGCCCCCATGGCAGCAGCAGCGACCGGCGCAGCGACATCTATGCCTTGGGCGCGATCCTCTACCAACTGCTGCTGGGCGAGCTGCCGCTGGCCGGGCGCGATACCCAGCACTGGCGCCAGTTGCATGCCGGCGTTCAGCCACGCAGCGCCTGTGAGGTCGACAGCCAGGTACCGCAGCCGCTGAGCCGGATCCTGACCAAGGCCCTGGCGAAGGAACCCGACGCCCGCTACCAGAGTGCCCGGGCCCTGGCCGTGGACCTGGCCCACTGCCAACGGCAATGGGCCGCCAGCAAGACCATCGCCCCCTTCGAGCCCGGCTGCGCCGACCCGGTTTCGCCCAGCCGCCAGCGACTGTATGGCCGCAGTGCCGAACTGAAGCTCATCGCCCAGATGCTCGACGCCCTGCGTGCCCACAGCAAATCCCAGGTGCTGTTCATCAACGGCGCTGCGGGCATGGGCAAGTCCAGCCTGGTCGAGGCTGCACTCAAAGCCCATGCCGAAGGCTACTGGGCTGTCGGCAAGTGCAACAGCCCGGAACAGGCTGTGCCCTATGCCCCCTGGGTCGAGATCCTCGGCTCGCTGACCACCCAGCTGCTGGCCAAGAACAGCCAGGAGCTGGACACCCTGCGCCGCGAGATCCTGCAACGCATCAAAGGCCATGGTCGGTTGCTCGGCAAACTGGCCCCAGACCTGCAACTGATCATCGGCCCCCTGCCCGAGCTGCCGGAAAAGCCTACGCGCCTGGCACTGCAGAAAGAACAGCGGGCCATCGTCGAATTCCTGCAAGTGTTCAGCCACCCTGGCCACCCGCTGGCGCTGTGTTTCGATGACCTGCAGTGGGCCGACGGTGCCAGCCAACAGCTGCTGGCACAGTTGCTCGCCCAGGCGCCCGACAACCTGTTGCTGATCTTCGCCCGACGCAACGATACGCAAACCACTGGTACGCCACTTGCCACGCCCGCCACATTGCGCAGCATCACGCTGAACCTGCGCCCACTGACCGTCGCTGCTGTCACCGAGCTGGTCGGCGAGCGCTACCACGTCAGCCCCGACGAGGCGTTGCAGGTTGCCGAGCTGATTCACGGCAAGACCGCAGGCAACCCGTTCTTCATCAACCAGATCCTCAGGGCCATGGTCGAGGACCGGCTGTTCACCTTCGATACCCAGACCATGCGCTGGTCGTGGTGCCTGCAAGCCGTGGCCCGGCAACGCTACTCAGACAACGTCGCCGATCTGATGATCCACCGCCTGGCACGCCTGCCGGCGCCCCAGCGCGATGTACTACGGATCGCCAGCGCGGCAGGCAGCCGCTGCGATGAACACCTGCTGCGCCTGCTGCTTGCATCGCTACCAGGCAAACCGCTGAAGGCGCTGGTTGACGCGGGCTTCCTGCTATTGGGACTGAAAGGTCTGAGCTTCGCCCATGACCGCGTGATGGAGGCCGCCTACCAACTCACGCCTGCGCATGATCGCGGCCAACTGCA
Organism: Pseudomonas sp. NPDC089422; assembly: GCF_044749405.1. NCBI lineage: Bacteria > Pseudomonadati > Pseudomonadota > Gammaproteobacteria > Pseudomonadales > Pseudomonadaceae > Pseudomonas > Pseudomonas sp. NPDC089422. The sequence goes on along the minus strand of NZ_JBIVHW010000006.1, from coordinate 58,296 downwards.
TGCAAGCATTGCGCAGGCCATGCTCCAGGCGTGGCGCGACGACGTGCAGGCGGTTGTGTTCGAGGTCGCCAATCAGCTGCAACGCGCCGGCCCTCGTGGGTTTGCAGCGGATGACAGCGATCGCTTTCTGCCGCTTTTGCGTGAAGCGGCGCTGCGCTCGCGCGACAATGGCGCCTGCGAACAAGCTGCGGCCTACCTGCAGACGTGCGAGCAGCTGCTGTGCCAGGGTGCCACGCCGCAAAGCCACGCCACCCATGCCTTTGCCATCGCCTGCATGGCGGCGGAGTGCGATTTGCAGCTGTCGCGCATGGCCGCAGCCGAGGGCCGTGTCATGGCGTGCCGCCAGCGCGCGCGCTCGACGCTGGAGCGGGCACAGGTATGCCGGCTGCAGGCACGCCTGTACACCGTGCGCGGCGATTATCAGGCCGCCATCAGCAGCGCCGTCGCCGGCCTCGAGTTGCTGGGCATCAGCCTGACTTGCGGTGTCGACTCGCAGCGGGTGGAGGCCAGCCATGCGCTTGTGCAGGACCTGATCGAACAGCAAGGCCGCCATTGCCTGGCGTCGCTACCCCGCTCAGACTCGGAAGAAGTAGCGGTTGCCATTGGCTTGCTGACCACCCTGTCGTCATCGTTTTTCGTAAAGGACGATATCTGCTTCCTGCACCTGGCCAAGCTCGTGGAGCTGTCGCTGCTGCACGGTGTCGCCCCGGGCAGCAGCTACGGCCTCGCCTGGTACGGGGTGATGATCGCCGAGCGCTTCGGCAGCTACCACGACGGCCATGCCTGCTGCCTGGCTGCGCTCAAGCTGATCGAGCGACACGGTTTCGAGGCCGACCTCACCAGCGCGCTGCTGGCCTTGGACCAGGTCAGTGCCTGGACCTCGCCCATGGAGTTCGCCCGCCGCACGGCGCTGGAAGCACTCGACTCGACACGCTTGAGCGGTGACGTGGCCATGACCTGCTATGCCTGCAACCATCTGGTGTCCGACTCCCTGTTCATGGGCCGCTATCTGCCGGACGTGGCCGAGGAAGTGACACAAGGCCTGGCTACCGTGCGCGGTTACGGCTACAGCGATATCGAGCAGATCCTGCAAGCCCAGCAGGCATTCGTCGCCGATCTGAGCGGTGCACCCTGCACGCTTGCGCCTGCGCAGGTGAACTCACCCACCACGTTGTTCTTCCAGCAGCTGTTCAGCGGCATGTCAGCCTTCTATCTGGGCAATGTCGCGCAAGCCATGCACAGCCTGAACGCTGCGGGCGACAACGCCTGGGCAGCACCGGCACATATCAACCTGGCGGACTACCACTTGTTCCGCGGCCTGGCCCTGGGCAGCCCGGAAGCCCCCGGCAGCCTTGACGACAAGCTGGCCGAGCTGCAGGCCCTGCGCGAGCGCTTCGGCCGCTGGGCCGGCTTCAATCCGGTGACCTTCCGCAGCAAGCTGCTGCTGATCGAAGGGGTGATCGCCAAGCTCGAAGGCGATGGCCTGGCGGCCATCCGCTGCTTCGACCAGGCGCAGATCGCCGCGACCGCCGCCGGCTTCACCCACGAACAGGCCCTGGCCCACGAACAACTGGCCGAGGTCTGCATCCCCAGCGGTCTGATCTCCGGTGCCAACCTGCACCTGCGTATTGCCCGCGACTGCTTCCATATCTGGGGGGCAACCGGCAAGGTGCAGCAACTGGAGACCTTGCATCCGTTCCTGCGCACACAACCTGTCCAGGAGACCTACCGCGCCACCCAGCAGGCCAAGCTGGACCTCGAGGCCGGCATCGAGGCGGCGCGGGCGTTGTCCGAGGAAGTGCTGCTCGAAGGCCTGATCGAAACGCTGATGGGCCACCTCACCCAACACTCCGGCGCCGACCACGGTGCACTGCTGATCGTCAGTGGCGCCGAGTTCCAGATGGCCGCCCTCGCCTTCATCGACGATGCCGGGCTGCACGTGAGCATGGACAACTGCCAGAAGTTCATGACCCAGGCGCCGCTGTCGATCATCAACGCCACCCTGCGCACCAAGAAACCGCTGGTGCTCAATGACGCCCAGAGCGATTGCCCCGAGGCCTTCCGCCAGGAACTGCTCGCGCGCAACGCCCGTTCGGTGCTGTGCCTGCCACTGGTGATCCAGGGCGTGCTGATCGGCCTGGTGTACCTTGAAAACCGCCTGGTGCCGAACCTGTTCGGCAGCCAGCGCCTGGCGATGCTGGAGATCCTCGCCTCGCAGGCGGCGGTGTCGCTGCAGACGGCCAAGTTCTATACGCGGCTGGCCGAGGACAACCAGGCCCGGGCGCAAATGGAAGAAGAACTGCGCCGATCACGCGCCGAACTTGCTCGCAGTGCCCACCTGCAGGTAATGAACGAGCTGTCGGCGTCCATTGCCCACGAAATCAGCCAGCCACTGCTGGGCATTGCCTCCAATGCCGCGGCCAGCCTGCGCTGGCTCAAGCGCGCCGAGCCCAACCTGGCAGAGGCGATTGCCGGCCTGGAAGACATCCGCAACGACAGCGAACGCGCCGCCAACATCGTCCGCGCGCTGCGCTCGCTGGCCAAGCAGTCGCCGACGCAGCTCAAGGCGGTAAAGGTCGACGAGCTGATTCGCGAGGTATTGCGCCTGACCTCGGCCGATGCCGCCAAGAACATGGTCGAGGTACAGACCCGATTGCAGGCGGGGGTGTGCGTGATGGCCGATCCGGTGCAGTTGCAGCAACTGGTATTCAACCTGATCACCAATGCGCTGGAAGCCCTGGCCGGGTATCGCAGTGATGGGGTGTTGCAGATTGCGTCTGTGGTCACCGGGGATGGGGTCGAGATCTGCGTGGACGACAACGGGCCCGGGATCGCCGCGGATGAGCGGAAACGGGTGTTTGACGCGTTCCACACCACCAAGGAAGCGGGGCTGGGGATGGGGCTGGCGATCTGCAGCTCGGTGGTGCAGGCCCATGGCGGGCAGTTGCAGGCGCTGGAGTCGGCGTTTGGCGGGTGCCGGATTCGCTTCACTCTGCCTGTGAAGTCTTCTTAGCCTGTACCGGCCTCTTCGCGGCGGTTCGACGCATCGATGAACCCGCTCCCACAGAGGCCGGAACAGGTTTACCTCAGCGAGCGCTCAACGCCGCATAGCTGTTCATCAGGTTGCGGTAGTTGGGGATCCGCTGCGACAGCAGGTTACCCAGCCCTTCGATGTCGTTGCGCCAGTCTCGGTGCAGCTCGCAGGCCACCGAGAACCAGTTCATCATCTGTGCACCCGCCTGGGTCATGCGCACCCATGCCGCCTGCTGCACGGTCTCGTTGAAGGTGCCCGAGGCATCGGTCACCACGAACACTTCAAAGCCCTCAGCCAATGCCGACAGGGTCGGGAAGGCCACGCACACATCGGTCACCACGCCGGCGATGATCAGCTGCTTGCGGCCAGTGGCCTTGATCGCCTTGACGAAGTCTGCGTTGTCCCAGGCGTTGATCTGGCCTGGTCGAGCGATGTACGGGGCGTCCGGGAACATCTCTTTCAACTCCGGTACCAGCGGGCCGTTAGGGCCCTGCTCGAAGCTGGTGGTGAGAATGGTCGGCAGGCCGAAGAACTTGGCCAGGTCGCCCAGGGCCAGGACGTTGTTCTTGAATTCGTTGGGCGAGAAGTCCTGCACCAGCGAGATCAGGCCGGTCTGGTGGTCGACCAGCAGCACCACGGCGTCGTCTTTGTTCAGGCGCTTGTAATCAGGTTGGCTCATGGGGGTGACTCCTTGGGGTTGGGAAAACGGGCCGGGACTTACCCAAAGGCTTGTCCCAAGGGCTAATACCGGAGGATAGATCCGGCTTAAGAAAACGCCTGCGCCTGGCGCCAGGCCTTGGGCGGCTGGCCGACCAGGCGGCTGAAGGCACGGGTGAAATGGGCCTGGTCGCAGAAGCCGCACTCCAGGCTCACGTGAGTGATCGGTGCCTCGGTGACGAGCAGGCGCTTGGCTTTTTCCATGCGCGCCAGCAGGCGCCAGGCCTGGGGCGAGAGGCCGGTGTTGACCTTGAAGGCGCGGGAGAAATGGCTGCGGGTGAGGTTGCACACAGCAGCGATCTCGATGATCGTCAGCGAGCTGTGCAGCATCAGTTCCTTGGCCTGGCGCAACCGCGCGGGCGTCAGTGCGCCGGGGGTTGGCGGGGTCTCTTGGGGCGTCCCAGGGTGCATGGCGACTCTCCTGTTCAATGGAGAAAGTCTCGCCGCCCGGCTGTGACAAAGTCCTGAGCCAAAGCTGAATTGTTCTTAATTGTGCAGCGCTGACCTAAGATGCAGTGCTCAGGACACTAAAGGCTGTGGGGTATGCAGGAAAATCGCGCTCATCGAACCGTGGCCATGGTGCTGTTCAACGACGTGCTGTTGCTTGACGTAACCGGGCCAATGGATGCGTTTGCCATCGCCAACCGCTTCTTGCCCGAGGACAAGCATTACCGGTTGCTCACCGTGGCCGAAGGCCAACAGGCGATTCGCGGCTCTTGCGGCCTGAAAGTCCTGGCCGACCTGCGCCTGGGGGCATTGCCCGAGGGCGTCGATCTGTTGCTGGTTCCGGGCGGCCCGGGTGCCTATGACATCGCCCTGCCTGCGCTGGAGCGCTGGCTGCCGCAGGCCGTACGCGGTGCCAGACGCTTTGGCGCCATCTGCACCGGCGTGTTCCTGCTGGGCCGGGCCGGGTTACTCGACGGCTACCGCTGCACTACCCACTGGAATTACGTGGAGCGCCTGGCACGGGCATTCCCCGAAGCCAAGGTCGAAACCGAGCAGATCTACGTGATCGATCGCTGCCTGATCACCTCGGGCGGGATCACCGCAGGGATCGACCTGGCACTGGCGGTAGTGGCCGAGGACCACGGCAAGGCGCTGGCCCTGGAAGTGGCCAAGGTGCTGCTGGTGGCCCGTCATCGCCAGGGCGGGCAGACGCCTTACGGGCCGTTGCTGGCCGCAGTACCACGTGATGATTCGCCGATTGCCCGGGTGCAGGCCTATATCGTCGACCACATCGACCAGGTGTTCACCGTGCAGAAGATGGCCGACCTGGTGGCCATGAGCGGGCGCAACTTTGCCCGGACCTTTCAGCGTGAGGTCGGGATCACGCCGCTGCAATACCTGCAGAACGCGCGGATCGACCAGGCGCGCAAGCTGCTCGAATGCGGCGAGCTGCCATTGAAGGTGGTGGCGGCGCGCTGCGGGTTTGGCAGTGACCGGCATATGAGAAAGGTGTTCTGCGAGCGGATCGGCATGACGCCGGCGCAATATCGGGCGCAGTTTGGGGGCGGTTGACCAGCCAGCACCGGCTGTCCTGTTTTTCAGGACAATGTTTCTCCTCGATGGCAGATTGTCTGCCCATGCTCCTGCCTCCAGACTTGTCCGCCCAATTTTCAAACGCTGCCCCGGCAGCTCATGGAGTACGAGCCAATGCCACACGAAGGCAGCCTTCTGCAAACCGCGGTGATCTTCCTGCTCGCCGCAGTCGTCGCCGTCCCACTGGCCAAGCGCCTGCAACTGGGAGCCGTGATCGGTTACCTGCTCGCCGGCGTGGCCATCGGCCCGCAGGCCCTGGGCCTGATCCGCGACACCGAAAGCGTCGCGCATATATCCGAGCTGGGCGTGGTCCTGCTGCTGTTCATCATCGGCCTTGAGCTGTCACCCAAGCGCCTGTGGCTGATGCGCAAGTCGGTGTTCGGTGTCGGCACCGCCCAGGTGCTGCTGACCGGCGCGGTGATCGGCGCCATCGCCCTGTTCGGCTTTGGCCAGTCGCTACCGGCAGCCATCGTGCTCGGCCTGGGCCTGGCACTGTCATCCACCGCCCTCGGCCTGCAAAGCCTGGCCGAAACCAAGCAGCTCAACGCGCCCCATGGCCGTCTGGCGTTCGCCATCCTGCTGTTCCAGGACATCGCCGCGATCCCGCTGATCGCCCTGGTCCCGTTGCTGGCCGCCAGCGGCCCGGACACCAGCCACGGCGACAGCCTGCAACACGGCCTGAAGGTGTTAGCCAGCATCGCCATCGTCATCATCGGCGGCCGCTACCTGCTGCGCCCGGTGTTTCGCACCGTGGCCCGCACCGGCCTGCCGGAAGTGTCCACCGCCACCGCACTGCTGGTGGTGATCGGCACCGCCTGGCTGATGGAGGAAGCCGGCATTTCCATGGCCCTGGGCGCCTTCCTCGCCGGCCTGCTGCTGGCCGATTCGGAATACCGTCACGAGCTTGAGTCGCAGATCGAGCCGTTCAAGGGCCTGTTGCTGGGGCTGTTCTTCATCAGCGTCGGCATGGGCGCCAACTTGAGCCTGCTGCTGGAAATGCCACTGGTGCTGCTGGGCCTGACCCTGCTACTGGTGGCGGTGAAGCTGGCCCTGCTGATCGGTGTCGGCCGCCTGGCCGGTGGCCTGAACAGCGCCAGCGCGCTGCGCCTGGGAATGGTGCTGGCCGCCGGTGGCGAATTTGCCTTCGTGGTGTTCAAGCTGGGCAAGGACCAAGGCCTGTTCGACACCCAGACCTACGACCTGCTGCTGATGACCATCACCCTGTCGATGGCCATCACCCCGCTGCTGATGCTCGGCTGCGCCCGCGCCCTCAAGCGCCCGCAACCGGCGCGTGAAGTGCCCGAGCAGTACAAGACCATCGACGCCGGCACGCCGCGGGTGGTGATTGTCGGCATGGGCCGTATGGGCCAGATCGTCGCACGCATCCTGCGCGCGCAGAAGATCCCGTTCATTGCCCTGGAAACCTCGGTGGACACCATCGAAATGACGCGCATGTTCGAACAGGTGCCGGTGTTCTATGGCGACCCGCTGCGCCCCGAGGTGCTGCATGCGGCCAAGGTCGGTGAGGCGGAGTACTTCATCATCACCATCGATGACCCTGAAGCCGCGATCCATACTGCTGAACGGGTGAAGCGCCAGTACCCGCACCTGAAAGTGCTGGCCCGGGCGCGTAACCGCCAGCATGTGCACAAGCTGGCAGATGTAGGGGCCGAACCGATTCGCGAGACGTTTTACTCCAGCCTGGAAATGACCCGCCGGGCGCTGGTCGGGCTGGGCTTGAGCGACGAGCAGGCGGCGGACCGGATCGAGCGGTTTGCCCAGCACGACGAGGAAGTGCTGGAGGCTCAGGGGCTGGTGCGTGATGACCGGGCCAAGGTGATGCAGACGGCCAAGGAGGCACGGGTGGAGTTGGCGCGGTTGTTTGATTCGGATGCGGATTGAAGGTTGGCGCTGTGATATGAGAAGAGGGCTTAGGCCCTCTTTTTTGGCGCTTCAGAATGTGGGCGAGCGCCTGGCGGTAGGCATGAGTCCATGCCCCACGCGCATGCAATGAATTCTTTAGCGCCTGAGAGATCGAGCGCCGCCCGCGCGGCGCATCGCAGGCAAGCCTGCTCCTACATCTGTTTCGGGCCAATTTCTCCTGCACCCGAGGCGCGCGCACCCTGGGCGCATGGCTTGGGATGGATGAAAAGCATCCGCGCAACATGCGATACCGAATGGAACAAACAAGAGGCGCGCGCGCCTATGGTACAGAAATGACTGGCCCGAAACAGATGTAGGAGCAGGCTTGCCTGCGATGCGCCGCGCGGGCGGCGCTCGATCTCACAGGCGCCACAACCATCAAGGCATGCACCTGGCGGCCATCACACAGCCAAACGAAAAAGGCCGACCCCGCAATCGGGGTCGGCCTCTTCAACCTGAAATCTGTCGCTGTTACTTACCAGCAGTCAACGCGTTATAGCTGGTCATCAGGTTCCGATAATCCGGAATGTGGTTGGAGCACAGCGCCGCCAGCCCTTCGATGTCGTTGCGCCAGTCGCGGTGCAGTTCACATGCCACGCCGAACCAGGTCATCAGCTGAGCACCGGCGCGGCTCATGCGGTCATGAGCGGCGTCGCGGGTCATTTCGTTGAAGGTGCCGGAAGCATCGGTCACCACGAACACCTCGAACTCTTCTTCCAGAGCGGCCAGCGCCGGGAAGGCTACGCAGACTTCAGTCACCACGCCGGCAATGATCAGCTGCTTCTTGCCAGTGGCCTTCACTGCCTTCACGAAGTCTTCGTTGTCCCAGGCATTGATCTGGCCTGGGCGGGCGATGTACGGGGCGTCTGGGAACAGTTCCTTCAGTTCAGGTACCAGCGGGCCGTTGGGGCCTTGCTCGAAGCTGGTGGTGAGGATGGTCGGCAGGTTGAAGAACTTGGCCAGGTCGGCCAGGGCCAGCACGTTGTTCTTGAACTTGTCCGGCTCGATGTCGCGCACCAGGGACAGCAAGCCAGCCTGGTGGTCGACCAGCAGAACAGCGGCGTCGTCTTTGTTCAGGCGGTTGTAGGTGAATTTGCTCATGGTCTGTGCTCCTAAGGTTTATGAATTTTTCAGCAATCTGGGGTGTTTCGCGTTGATGAGCACAGATTAAAATCATCACCTTTACAGCGGTAGACTGCGAAAATTGCCCTTAGCGTTCCATCTGGAGAACGATCAGTGGAAGACCTCAATTCCCTCTACTACTTCACCCAGGTTGTAGAGCACGGCGGCTTCGCCCCGGCCGGGCGTGCACTGGACATGCCCAAGTCGAAGCTCAGCCGGCGCATCGCCGACCTTGAGGACCGCCTGGGTGTACGCCTGCTGCATCGCACCAGCCGCCACTGCTCACTCACCGAGATCGGCCAGGCCTACTACAACCGTTGCCTGGCCATGCGCGTGGAGGCCGAAGGCGCGGCAGAGATCATCGAGCGCAACCGCAGCGAGCCGCGCGGGCTGGTGCGCATCAGCTGCCCGACCACCCTGCTCAATTCCTGGGTCGGGCCGATGCTCACCCGCTACATGCTCAAGTACCCGCAAGTGGAGCTGTTCATCGAAAGCACCAACCGCCGTGTCGACCTGCTGCACGAGGGCTTCGACATTGCCCTGCGGGTGCGCTTCCCGCCGCTGGAGAACACCGACATGGTGATGAAGGTGCTGAGTAACAGCACCCAGTGCCTGGTCGGCCAACCGCAGTACCTGGAACAACTGCCGAAAGGCTTTGACCCGCAGTTGCTGAGCACCCTGCCGAGCCTGCACTGGGGCAGCGCCCAGCGGGAGTACCAATGGGAGCTGTTTCAGGGCGAGGACAGCAGCCGCAGCATCGTCATCCCGCATACACCGCGCATGGTGACCGATGACCTGTTTGCCCTGCGTCACTTCGTGGTGGCTGGGGTGGGCATTGCGCACTTGCCGCGGGTGGCGGTGCGTGAAGACCTGGCGGCAGGTAGATTGGTGGAACTGATCCCGGACTGGCACCCGCGCTGCGGCATCGTGCATGCGATCTTCCCGTCGCGGCGCGGGTTGTTGCCGTCGGTGCGGGCGTTGATCGATCACCTGGCCGAGGAGTTCGCGATCAGCGACATGGCTTGAGTCCAGGCCGGCACAGGTAAAGCCGGCCCCCAGCACACAGTTACAAGACCCCTGACCTATCCTTGCTCCAAAGTCCCGGATCATACCCCCCGGAGCCCCCATGATCCGCGCCATTCACGGACCAGGCCGCGCCCTGCTCGCCACCCTCGCCTTCTGCCCGGTGCTCAGCCAGGCCGACGAACCCGGCTGGTCGCTGCTCAGCCGCAACTACTTCCTGCACAGCGATTTTCGCTCGCCCTCCGTCAGCGGCCAGAACTACCGCCAGGAATGGGCCCAGGGTTTCATTGGCGAGGTCCGCTCCGGCTTCACCGAGGGCACTGCAGGCCTGGGCGTCGACGCCCACGGTTTCCTCGGCCTCAAGCTCGACGGCGGTCGCGGGCACGCCGGTACCGGCCTGTTGCCCCGCGACAGCGATGGCCGCGCCGAATCCGACTACTCCAGCGCCGGTGCCGCGCTCAAGCTGCGCCTGGGCAACACCCAGCTGCGCTACGGTGAAATGACCGTGGAAACCCCGGTGTTCGACACCGGCGACAAGCGCCTGCACCCGGAGTACGCCACTGGCTGGTTCGTGGACAACGCCGACCTGCCCGACTGGCGGCTGCAGGCCGGACGCTTCACGGCCTTCAACAACCAGGACAACAGTTCCACCCACGACGATTTCAGCGGCTACGGCGCCACCACCCGCAACCGCGCCATCAGCCTGGCCGGTGCCACCTTCGCGCCGCACGGCCCGTTCGGCGGCGCGTTGTACGCCGGGGAGCTGGAAGACACCTGGCGCCAGGCCTACCTCAACCTGAACCTGGCCGAGGGCAACTGGCGCCTGGACGGCAATCTCTACAAGACCCGCGACACCGGCAACGCCAGCGCCGGAGCGATCGACACCCTCGCCTACAGCCTGCTGAGCAAGTACAGCTTCGGCGCTCAGGCCCTGACCCTGGCTTATCAAAAGGTCGAGGGCGACACGCCGTTCGACTTTGTCGGCGGCGACTCCATCTACCTGGCGAACTCGATCAAGTACGCCGACTTCAACGGCCCCGGTGAACGCTCGTGGCAACTGCGCTACGACCTCAACTTCGCCACCCTCGGCGTACCTGGCCTGAGCCTGATGGGCCGCTACGTCAGCGGCCGCGGCATCGACGGCAGCCATGCGCCTGCGGGCGGCGCCTACGTGAATCAGTACGGTCAGGGCGGCAAGCACTGGGAACGCGACGTCGACCTGAAGTACGTGGTGCAGTCGGGCGCCGCCAAAGACCTGAGCCTGTCGTTCTCCCACGTCAGCCACCGCGCCAACCAGGCCCAGGCCGGCGATGACATTGATCGTATCTACCTGATCATCGAATACCCACTCAAAGGCAGCTTCTGACATGAGCACTTCCCCTTCAGGTGCCTGGAGCCCGTTGCGCAACACCACCTTCCGGCTGCTGTGGATCGCCACCATCGCCTCCAACATCGGCACCTGGATGCACGAGGTGGGCGCCGGCTGGCTGATGACCACGCTGTCGGCCAACCCGCTGCACGTGGCGCTGATCCAGGTGGCCGGCTCGCTGCCGATGTTCTTCCTTGCCCTGCCGGCCGGCGCGGCGGCGGATATCGTCGACAAGCGCCGCTACTTGCTGCTGGTGCAGTTGTGGATGTCATCGGTGGCCGTAGTGCTGGCGGCCCTGACGCTGCTCGGGCTGATGAATGTCACCCTGTTGCTGGTGCTGACCTTGGCGCTGGGCATCGGCACGGCGTTGATGATGCCGGCCTGGAGCGCGCTGACGCCGGAACTGGTGGGCAAGGAAGACCTGGCCAACGCGGTGGCCATTTCCAGCGTCGGCATCAACGTGTCCCGCGCCATCGGCCCGGCGCTGGCCGGCGTGGTGGTGAGCATGGTCGGCCCCTGGCTGACGTTCGCCCTGAATGCCGCGTCCTTCGCTGGGGTGATTCTGGTGCTGTTGCTGTGGAAGCGCGAGGTGAAGGAGCCGTTGTTGCCGGCCGAACGCTTCGTCGGCGCCATGCGCACCGGCCTGCGCTTTGCCCGCAGCGCCAAACCGCTGCAGGCCGTGCTGTTGCGGGCCTTGGCGTTCTTTTTCTGCGCCAGTGCCGGGACTTCGCTGCTGCCGTTGATCGTACGCGGTGAGATGCACGGCACTGCGGCCGACTTTGGCCTGCTGCTGGCGGCCATCGGCATCGGCGCGGTAGCCGGCGCCACCTTGCTGCCACGCCTGCGCGAGCGCATCAGCCGCGACCGCCTGGTGATGTTCGCCAGCTTGCTGTATGCCCTGTTCCTGCTGGCCCTGGCGCTGGTGCGCAACTTCCATGTGCTGCTGCCAGCGATGCTGCTCAGCGGTGCGGCGTGGATCGCGGTGCTGTCCAACCTGCAGGTGGCGGCGCAGACCTCGGTACCGGCCTGGGTACGGGCGCGGGCGTTGTCGGTGTACATCCTGGTCTTCTTCGGTGCCATGGCCAGCGGCGGGTTGCTGTGGGGTACGCTGGCCAGCCATGCGTCGATCACCCTGAGCCTGTTGCTGGCTGCCGGCGGCCTCGCGCTAGGTACATTGCTGACCTGCAAGGTCACCCTGCCGGAAACCGAAGCCGAGGAGCTGACGCCGTCGCTGCACTGGCCGGTACCGGTGCTGAGCGATGACATGGACAAGGAAAGCGGGCCGGTCATGGTGACCGTGGAGTACCACATCGAGCCGGCCAAGGCCGAGGCGTTCCAGCAGGCGGCGCGGGAGCTGGAGGCGATGCGCAAGCGCAATGGCGCGTTGTCGTGGGGGTTGATGCGTGACAGTGCCGACCCTGCGCGATGGCTGGAATTCTTCTTCGAGGAGTCGTGGCTGGAGCATTTGCGCCATCACCACCGGGTGACCCGGGGGGAGCTGAAGATCGAGGCGCGGGTGCGAATGCTGCAGACTGATGGGGTCGAGGTGAAGATCCGGCATCTGTTGGCTGGCACAGAGCACAAGGCTCACCCTTGATTTCAGCTGTGCCGGCCTCTTCGCGGGTAAAACCGCGAAGAGGCCGGCACTGCAGGAACAAAAAAAGGGGCCAGAAACTGGCCCCTTCTTCACATCAGCTCAGCCTAGAAAGCGAAGCATGAGCAACCCAGCGCCCCCCAGAAGCCCTGGAAGTCATTCACCGGCACACTCGACTTACGTGCCTTGTCATGGCTGTGCGCATGCACTCCGCATGGCCCCGAGCACTGGTGCACGGCTGCTGCCAGCGATGGCGTACCGACGCGCCAGTGCCCTGGCACCTTGGCCACTGGCGACCACTCCGGCAGCACAGGTACCTGCGGTGGACCGAGGCGATCGAACTCGCCCGCTGCATACACGACTTTGCCGTCAACGACCGTCAGCACCGACTCGATGCCCTTGATCGCTTCCTCATCGACGCTGAAGAAGTCCAGCGAAAGCGCCGCCAGGTCGGCCAGCTGGCCCACCTTGATCTGGCCCTTCTTGCCCTGCTCGCTGGAGAACCAGGCGCTGCCCTGGGTGAACAATTGCAGCGCGGTGTCGCGGCTCAGGCCTTCCGGATACAACTCCATGCCACCCACCGTCTTGCCGCTGACCAGCCAATACAGCGAAGTCCACGGGTTGTAGCTCGATACGCGGGTGGCGTCGGTACCAGCACCCACCGGCACGCCCATCTCGAGCATGCGCTTGATCGGCGGCGTCTGCTCAGCCGCCTTGGCGCCATAACGGTCGACGAAGTATTCACCCTGGAAGGCCATGCGGTCCTGGATGGCGATACCGCCACCCAGCGCTCGCACGCGTTCGATGTTCTGCGGGGTGATAGTTTCGGCGTGGTCGAAGAACCACGGCAGGCCGTTGAACGGGATGTCGCGGTTGACCTTCTCGAACACGTCGAGCATGCGCGTGATCGATTCGTTGTAGGTGGCGTGCAAGCGGAATGGCCAGCGTTGCTCGACCAGGTGGCGCACCACCGGTTCCAGCTCTTCTTCCATGGTCTGCGGCAGGTCCGGGCGCGGTTCGAGGAAGTCCTCGAAGTCGGCGGCGGAGAACACCAGCATCTCACCAGCGCCGTTGTGGCGCAGGAAATCGGTGCCGCTGTGCAGCTTGACGCTGGAGGTCCACTTGCGGAAGTCGTCGAGCTCTTCCTTGGGCTTCTGGGTAAACAGGTTGTAGGCGATGCGCACGGTCAGCTGGTTGTTGTCGGCCAGCTCCTGGATCACTGAGTAGTCGTCGGGGAAGTTCTGGTAGCCGCCGCCGGCGTCGATGGCGCTGGTCAGGCCCAGGCGGTTCAGCTCGCGCATGAACTGGCGGGTGGAGTTGACCTGGTATTCCAGCGGCAGCTTCGGCCCTTTGGCCAGGGTCGCGTAGAGGATCATCGCGTTGGGGCGGGCGATCAGCATGCCGGTCGGGTTGCCGAACTTGTCGCGCTGGATCTCGCCACCCGGCGGGTTTGGCGTGTCCTTGGTGTAGCCGACAGCCTTGAGCGCGGCGCGGTTGAGCAGCGCGCGGTCATACAGGTGCAGCAGGAATACCGGGGTATCGGGCGCGGCCTGGTTGATTTCTTCCAGGGTCGGCATGCGCTTCTCGGCGAACTGGAATTCGTTCCAGCCACCAACCACGCGCACCCACTGCGGCGTCGGCGTACGTGCGGCCTGGTCTTTGAGCATGCGCAGGGCATCGGCCACCGACGGCACGCCTTCCCAGCGCAGTTCCAGGTTGTAGTTCAGGCCACCGCGGATCAGGTGCAGGTGCGAGTCGTTCAGGCCAGGGATCACCGTGCGCTGCTTGAGGTCGATGATCTGCGTGGCTGCGCCCTTGTGGGCCATGGCCTCGGCGTCGTTACCCACGGCGATGAAGCGGCCGTCCTTGATGGCGACGGCAGTGGCGGTGGGCTTTTCGCGGTCAACGGTGTGCAATTTGCCGTTGAACAGAATCAGGTCGGCGGTCATGGAGCCTCCTTGGGTGGATGCGTGGGCGGAACCGGCTTGGCCGGTGAAGGGCAATGCAGACCAGAGGGCGCCGGCAGCTCCCAGCACGGTGCTGGTGGCGAGGAACTGGCGACGGGTCTTGTCGTTGCGGTCCTGGGGCATGGGCTTCTCCGTCTGGGGGGCGGCGGCAGGCGCAACTGCGGAGCATGCCGGTTGATGCAAGGCCAGGGATTGCACGGATGTGCGGTGGGTCGTAGAAGGTTAGCCCTGTTCGAAATCTGTGCTGCCTGGGCTGGCCTATTCGCGGGACAAGCCCGCTCCTGCAGGAGCGGCCTTGCCCGCGATCGCCACCCACTACTGCTGCTGGAGGAACCCCAGCAAGTCTTCATTCAGCTGCTGCGCATGAGTCACGGCAAACCCGTGTGGCGCGCCGGCATACACCTTCAGCTCGGCCCCGCGAATCAGCTCCGCAGCCTGCTTGCCGGTAGTTTCAAATGGCACGATCTGGTCGTCGTCACCATGGATCACCAGGGTCGGCACATCGATCTTGGCCATATCCGGGCGGAAATCGGTCTCCGAGAACGCAGTCACGCAATCGAGGGTGCCTTTGATCGACGCCATCAGCGCAATGTTCAGGGTCTGGGTCTGGACGCCCTGGGACACCTGCTGCCCGTGGTTCAGGCCATAGAACGGTGTGGCGAAATCTGCGATGAACTGCGCCCGGTCTGCACGCAGGCCGGCGCGGATACCTTCGAATACCGACAGGTCGACCCCTTCAGGGTTGTCTTCACGCTTGCCGAACACCGGTGTCACCGCGCCCAGCAGCACCAACCCGGCCACCCGCTCGCTGCCGTGGCGGGCGATATAGCGGCTGACATCGCCACCCCCCATCGAAAAGCCCACCAGGGTCACGTCACGCAGGTCGAGGTGTTCGATCAGCTGGGCAATGTCGTCGGCGAAGGTATCGTAGTCGTAGCCGGTCCACGGCTGGCTCGAACGGCCGAAACCACGGCGGTCGAAGGCGATGGCGCGGTAACCGCGGCTGGCCAGGAACTCCATCTGCGAATCCCACATGTCGGCGTCCAGTGGCCAACCGTGGCTGAACAGCACCGGTTTGCCGCTGCCCCAGTCCTTGTAATAGATCGAAGTGCCGTCGCGGGTAACGAGCGTAGTCATGTCGGTATCTCCTTGAAAGTCTGAAGGTGAAGGCGTGGCTCAGCCGCGCAGCCAGTTGGCGCAGCGACGGGTTACCCAAGGCATGATGTAGAACACCACGGGCAGGATGACGAACAGGTTGACGATGAGGTTGCCGCTGATCGGGCCGCCTAGGTGCGGGAAGCGCGCAAACAGCGGCGCCAGCAATTGCGGGATGACCAGGGTCATCGGGCAGATCACCAGGTAGGTCAGCAGCGCCTGCTTCCAGCGTGGCGGTTGCGCCGCGTTGACGCTCGGCGGGGTGAACCAGAACTCCGGGTCGTCGTGCACCTGGGTGTGGTCACCGCCTTCGAGCAGTGGCAGCACTTCGTTGACCAGCGCCTGGCGCTCGGCCGAGTTGACCCAGGCCTGCAGCAGGCTGGCGTCGGCGAAGCGCACCACGGTGGTGAAGTGCAGCCCGCCCTGGTCGGGACGGATGACGTTGACGTCCAGGTGCCCCGGCTGGCGGCGTGCGGTGCTGACCGTACGCTTGAGCCACGCTTCGTAGGTCGCCAGCGACTCGGCGCGAACCTTGTGCTGGATGACCAGGGTCACCACATTGCGGTTGTCCTGGAGTGCGGTGTTCATCGGCGTTCCTTGGGATGAGCTTGCCCGCATCCACTGTGCAACGGCGGACGGGCGGAGGATTGAATGGGTGTGCTGCCCGTGGCGGGCACCGCCTGGCGGTGCCCGGGGAGCGGCTTACTTGTTGGCGTTGAAGGCGTTGTAGCTGGTCATCAGGTTGCGGTAGTCCGGGATGTGGTTGGAGCACAGCGCGGCCAGCCCTTCGATGTCGTTGCGCCAGTCGCGGTGCAGCTCACAGGCCACGCCGAACCAGGTCATCAGTTGCGCACCGGCCTGGCTCATGCGGTCATGGGCGGCGTCGCGGGTCATGGCGTTGAAGGTACCGGAGGCATCGGTCACCACGAACACGTCGAACTCTTCTTCCAGGGCCGACAGCGCCGGGAAGGCCACGCAGACTTCAGTCACTACACCGGCAATGATCAGCTGCTTCTTGCCAGTGGCCTTCACCGCCTTGACGAAGTCTTCGTTGTCCCAGGCATTGATCTGGCCTGGGCGGGCGATGTACGGCGCATCCGGGAACAGTTCCTTCAGCTCAGGTACCAGCGGGCCGTTGGGGCCTTGCTCGAAGCTGGTGGTGAGGATGGTCGGCAGGTTGAAGAACTTGGCCAGGTCGGCCAGGGCCAGGACGTTGTTCTTGAACGCGTCCGGTTCGATGTCGCGGACCAGGGACAGCAGGCCAGCCTGGTGGTCGACCAGCAGGACAGCGGCGTCGTCTTTGTTCAGGCGGTTGTATTTGAAGTTGGTCATTTGGGTAGCTCCTAAGGGGTTTTGAATTTCAGTAAGTGGGGTGTTTCGCGTTGATGGGAGAAGATTAAAACCATCACCTTTGGAGCGGTAGATAGTGGTTTTTGGCTTTAGCGTTCCATTTAAGGAACGATCTGTTGGCAGTGGATTTGCTGGCCTCATTGCTTGCCTGAGCAAGCTGCTCTATTACTACGCACAGCCCTCCCCTCACCCCCGAGACCACCATGCTGGCGTTCATCCAGTCGTCCCCGTTGTTGCTCGGCACCGCCCTGATCCTGCTCGACCTCGTGCTCTGGCAGTTGATCCCGATCCAGCGCCTGGCCTGGCGCATCGGCACGCGGCTGGCGATCTTCCTGCTGTTCAGCGCGGTGCTGGTGGCCGCCGGGATGAGCCCGCTGCAACCGCCGCCGTGGCCCGACGATGTAGCGCGCAACCTGATCGCCACGGTGTTGGCCATCGGCTGGTGGCTGTTTGGCGCGCGCACGGTGACGGTGGTGTTCGGCCTGCTGCTGGTGGCCCGTGGCAGCCACGGTGGGCGCCTGCTGCAGGATGTGCTGGGGGCGCTGATCTTCCTCGCGGCCGTGGTCGCCGCAGCGGGCTATGTACTGCAATTGCCGGTGAAGGGCCTGCTGGCAACCTCCGGGGTGATGGCCATCGTCATCGGCCTGGCGCTGCAGAGCACCCTGGCCGACGTGTTCAGCGGCATCGTGCTGAACACCACGCGGCCTTATCAGATTGGCGATTCGATCTCCATCGACGGCACCGAGGGCAAGGTGCTGGATATCGACTGGCGCGCCACACGCCTGCTCACCGGCAGTGGCAGCCTGGCGGTGATCCCCAACTCGGTGGCGGCCAAGGCGCGGCTGCTCAACCACAGCCGCCCGGCCGATGTGAACGGGGTATCGATCAGCGTGGTGGTGCCGGCCAAGGTACGCCCCAGGCGGGTTTTCGATGCGCTGGAAAAAGCCCTGCAGGGCACCAGCGCGATCCTCGCCTCACCCAAGCCCAAGGTCTCGGTGAAAGCCTCGACGCTTGAATCGGTGGAGTACGAAGCCAGCGGTTTCATCGCCGACATGGGCGGCAAGACCGATGCCCGCAACCAGCTGTTCGACCTGGCGCACCGCCATCTGGAGGCCAATGGCGTGATGTGGAACGTCGACCTGGCCATGCCGCCCCGCAGCCGCCAGCGCGAAGTGCTGGACGAGGTGCGGGTGTTCCGCTCGCTGAGTGGTGAAGAGCGGGATGCCTTGAGCCAGCGCATGACCGCGGTGGAGTACCTGGCCGATCAGGTGATTCTTGAGGTGGGTGAGCAGTCCGAGCACTTGCTGGTGATTGGCAGCGGCGTGGTTTCGGCGTCGGTGCGCGATGGCGACAAGCTGCTGGAGGCCGGGCGCATGGGGCCGGGTGAGGTGCTGGGGATCGAGGGGATCATTGATGAAGATCACTCGTTTGCCGAGTTCCGCACGCTGACCAGTTGCGTGCTGTACCGCATCGACAAGGCGCAGGTGAAGAGCTGCCTGGTGCAGCGGGGTGAGGTGCAGACCGCGCTGAGCAAGCTGCAGCGGTTCCGGCGGCAGAGCCGGGAGTCGCTGTTGCTGCAGAAGCCGGTTTCGATCAAGAAAGGCGGCTTCCTCAGCTGGTTGCACAAATGACCTGCCACGCGCTCCTACAAAAGCAGTTAAGGCCTTACAGGACCACTCTCAGGCACTGCCCCGCGTGGTACAGCGAGAACCCGGACTCATAGAACGCGGTCCGCAGCGACGGCGCACTTACCCCGGTCATCGGTGAGAACGGGATCGGCAAGCTGTCCGCCTCGCCCTTCAGCAGGAACTCGGCAAACGCCCGGCCAATTACGGTCCCGGTGGTGTTGCCGCGGCCGTTATAGCCCGTCACCGCCACCAGCCCCGGCGCCGGCTCGAACAGCCGCATCAGGTGGTCCGGCGTGAAATCGATGCAGCCGGTCCAGTGCATTTCCCACTCGACCTTGCCCAGCTCCGGGTAGTAATGGCTCTGGATCCGGTCGGCCCAGCTGCGCACGAACCAGGCCGGCTTGTTGTCGACACGGCCAAGGCTGCCCAGCAGCAAACGGCCCTGATCGTCGCGGCGGATGCTGCTGAGTACGGTGCGGGTGTCCCACGAGCCCTGGCCGTGCGGCAGCACCTTGTCGGCTGCCGCGCCGTGCAGCGGCTTGGACGCCACCTGGTAGTAGTAGCCACGGAAGAACTGCTTCTGCAGGTTGCTCCAGTCGCCTTCGGTGTAGGCACCCGTGGAAATCACCACTTTCTCGGCGCGCACCGAGCCACGCGCGGTCTTCACCCGCCAGGCATCGCCATCGCGCTCAAGGCCTTCGACCGAGGATTGCTGGAACAGCTTGCCGCCCAGGCGCACCACGGCGGAGGCCAGGCCCTGGGTGTAGCCCATCGGGTTGATGGTGCCGGCGCGGCGGTCGAGCAGCGCGGCGGAAATCTTGTCGGTACCGCAGTATTCCCGGCATTGGGCGCCGGTCAGCAGTTCGACGTCGGCACCGCGGCGGCGCCATTGCTCGTGGCGGGCCTCGAGGTCGGCGATACCGGTGGCGTTGTGCGCCATGTGCAGCGTGCCTTTGTGCTGGGCCTGGCAGTCGATGCCGAGGCGCTCGATCATGGCGAACACATCAGCCGGGGCTTCACCCAGCACCTTGTTCAGGCGGCTGCCCTGCTTCTGGCCCAGGGTCGCCTCGACGTCGTCGGGGCGGATCCAGGTGCCAGCGTTGACCAGGCCGACATTACGCCCGGAGCCACCGTGGCCAATTTTCCAGGCCTCCAGCAGGATCACCGACTTGCCCTGTTCGAGCAGGTGGATGGCCGCCGACAGGCCTGTGATGCCGCCGCCGATCACGCAGACATCGGCCTTGTGTTCACCGGCCAGGGCCTGGCTGGCGACAGTCGGTTGGCTGACGTGTTCCCACAAGCATTGTTGACGCAGTTCGGACATGGCCCGGCTCCAGCAGTGTTGTTCTTGTTGGGGCTGCTTTGCAGCCCATTCGCGGGCAAGCCCGCTCCCACAGGGACCTCACAGTTTCGAAGGCTGTGGGGACCCTGTGGGAGCGGGCTTGCCCGCGAACCGGGGGCGAAGCCCCCGGCCATGCGGCATCAATCCATCAGTCGAACACGATACCCTGCGCCAGCGGCAGCTCGCGCGAGTAGTTCACGGTGTTGGTCTGGCGACGCATGTAGCCTTTCCAGGCATCGGAACCGGACTCACGACCACCGCCAGTCTCCTTCTCGCCACCGAACGCCCCGCCGATCTCGGCGCCGCTGGTGCCGATGTTGACGTTGGCGATGCCGCAGTCGCTGCCCGAAGCACTCTGGAAGCGCTCGGCTTCGCGAATGTCGGTGGTGAAGATGCACGACGACAGGCCTTGTGGCACTTCGTTGTTCAGGCGCAGGGCCTCTTCGAAGTCGTCGTAGGCCAGCACGTAGAGGATCGGCGCGAAGGTTTCATGGCGCACCACGTCGCTCTGGGCCGGCATTTCAGCAATGGCAGGCGACACGTAGTAGGCGTTCGGGTACTGCTCGGCCAGCTGGCGCTCGCCGCCAAATACCTGACCACCCTCGTCACGGGCCTTGGCCAGTGCACCCTGCATGGCATCGAACGACTGCTTGTCGATCAGCGGGCCGACCAGGTTGTCCTTGCGTGGGTCACCAATGCGCACCTTGCCGTAGGCGGCTTTGACGCGGGCAACCACTTCGTCCTTGATCGAGCGGTGCACGATCAGGCGACGCAGGGTGGTGCAGCGCTGGCCGGCGGTGCCGACCGCAGAGAACAGGATGCCGCGCACGGCCAGGTCGAGGTCAGCGCTCGGGGCCAGGATCATGGCGTTGTTGCCACCCAGCTCGAGGATGCTGCGGCCGAAGCGGGCGGCCACACGCGGGCCGACTTCGCGGCCCATGCGGGTGCTGCCGGTGGCGCTGACCAGCGGTACGCGTGGGTCGTCGACCATGGCCTCGCCAGCTTCACGGCCGCCGATCACCAGTTGCGCCAGGCCAGCCGGGGCATCGCCGAAGGCTTTCAGGGCTTTTTCGAACAGCGCCTGGCAAGCCAGGGCGGTCAGCGGGGTCTTCTCGGACGGCTTCCACACCACCGAGTTACCGGCCACCAGGGCCAGCGCGGTGTTCCAGGCCCACACCGCCACCGGGAAGTTGAAAGCGCTGATCACGCCGACCACGCCCAGCGGGTGCCAGGTTTCACGCATGTGGTGGCCCGGGCGCTCGGAGGCGATGGTCAGGCCGTACAGCTGGCGCGACAGGCCGACGGCGAAGTCGCAGATGTCGATCATTTCCTGCACTTCGCCCAGGCCTTCCTGGGTGATCTTGCCGGCTTCGATCGAGACCAGCTCGCCGAGGTCGGCCTTGTGCTCACGCAGCACTTCGCCGAACAGGCGCACCAGCTCGCCACGGCGCGGGGCCGGCACGCTGCGCCAAGCCTCGAAGGCGCTCTGGGCCTGATCGATACGGGCGATGGTCTCGGCCTTGCCGAGCAATTTCACCTTGGCGATCTGGCTGCCGTCGATCGGCGTGTGAACAGGGTAGTCGCCCTGGGTGTAAGCCTCGGCGGCAACGCCAAGGCGCTCGAGCAATCCAGCAACCATTTGTGCTTCTCCTACATCGGGTGATGGGGTGGAAAAATGATGTGGATCAGTATTAATCCGATCACACCGGTGCAACAAACGACCTTTATTCCGCTTATCATTCCGTCAGGTAATGATTTGAGCCGCAGAGACCGCTATGTCCAAACGCCTGGTGCCCTCCATGACCGCCCTGCAGTGCTTTGAAGCTGCAGCCCGTCACCTGAGCTTTACCCGCGCCGCCGAAGAGCTGCACCTGACCCAGAGTGCGGTCAGCAAGCAGGTGGCGCAGCTCGAAGAGATGCTGCGCCACCACCTGTTCCTGCGTATCCGCCGGCGCCTGCAACTCACGCCCGCTGGCAGTCTGTACCTGGCCGAGGTCAACAAGATCCTCACCCAGGTCGACATGTCCAGCCGCTACGTGCTCACCTACGGCGAGCAGACCGAGATATTGAAAGTAGCCACTCAACCGAGTTTTGGCGTGCGCTGGCTGATCCCGCACCTCAAGGGCTTTGGCAAACGCCACGCGAACATCCACCTCGACATCCGCAACGAGATGGAGCCGTTCGCCCTGCTGCAGGGCTCGGCGGACGTGGTGTTCTTCTACGGCCAGGGCACCTGGCCGGGGGCTACCTGCGTGGAGCTGTTCGGCGAGGAGGTGGTGCCGGTGTGTGCGCCGGAGTTGCTGGCCGGGCGTGAGCTGGGGGATGCGCGCGAGTTGGCGGACATGGTGCTGCTGCAGAGCACGTCGCGGCCGGAGGCCTGGCATGAGTGGTTCCTGGAGCTGGGGTTGCACAGTGTCAGCGCCTACCACGGGCCGCGCTTCGACACGTTCTACATGGCGCTGAGCGCGGCGCAGGCGGGGTGCGGGGTGGCGTTGGTGCCGCAGTACCTGGTGGCCAAGGAGCTGGCTGAGGGTAGCTTGGTCATGCCGTGGAATCATGCGATGCGCAGTGCCGGCAAGCATTACCTGGCCTACGCCGAGCATGCGGCTGAAGTGCCCAAGGTGCGGGCATTGGTGGAATGGATTCGCGAGCAGCTTCAGGCTTGAGATTGCCGGGGCCGAAGGTCGATCAATAATGGAATGACTGGCTCACTTTTTTTCGCTTGTGGGCCAAGTGCATTCCCAGCTTTCATGTAAGCGTCCGAACCTACCCAGGAAGCTAGCGATGCCCGCCCACGATTTCGTCAGCCCCGACAGCATCCGCGCGCAGTTCTCTGCCGCCATGTCGCTCATGTACAAACAGGAAGTGCCGCTGTACGGCACGCTGCTGGAGCTGGTAAGCGAAATCAACCAGCAGGTCATGGCCGAGCAGCCCAAGGTGGCCGAGGCCCTGCGCTGGACCGGTGAGATCGAGCGCCTGGACCAGGAACGCCACGGTGCCATCCGCGTCGGCACAGCCGAAGAGCTGGCAACCATCGCCCGCCTGTTCGCGGTGATGGGCATGGCGCCGATCGGCTACTACGACCTCAGCTCCGCTGGCGTGCCGGTGCACTCCACCGCGTTCCGCGCCGTGCACGAGCAGTCGCTGCACGTCAGCCCGTTCCGCGTGTTCACCTCGCTGCTGCGCCTGGAGCTGATCGACAACCTGCCACTGCGTGAGCTGGCCCAGGGCATTCTGGCCAAGCGCAAGATCTTCACCGCTCGCGCGCTCGAACTGATTGCCCAATCCGAGCACGATGGCGGCCTGAACGCAGCCGATGCCGACGAGTTCGTCCGCGAAGCCTTGCACACCTTCCGCTGGCACCAGGATGCCACGGTGACTGCCGAGCAGTACCAGCAGCTGCACGACCAGCACCGCCTGATCGCCGACGTGGTGGCCTTCAAGGGTCCGCACATCAACCACCTGACCCCACGCACCCTGGACATCGACGCGATCCAGGTCGGCATGCCGGCCAAGGGCATCCCGCCGAAAGCCGTGGTCGAAGGCCCGCCGACTCGCCGCCACCCGATCCTGCTGCGCCAGACCAGCTTCAAGGCGCTGCAGGAGAAGGTTGCGTTCAGCGATCACCAGGGTAGCCACACCGCACGTTTCGGCGAGATCGAACAGCGTGGCGCAGCGCTGACGCCGAAGGGCCGCCAGCTGTACGACAAACTGCTCGATGCCACCCGCGCGGCCTTGGGTGGCGCACCCGCCGAGGCCAATGCCGAGCGCTACAGGGCACTGCTGCAGGAAAGCTTCGCAGCATTCCCGGATGACCTGGCGCAGATGCGTGAGCAGGGGCTGGCGTACTTCCGCTATTTCGCTACGGAGAAAGGTCTGGCGGAGCGCGACCTGAAGGATCGCCCGACCACGCTGGAAGGCCTGATCGACGCCGGCCATGTGCACTTCGAGGCACTGGTGTACGAGGACTTCCTGCCGGTGAGTGCGGCGGGGATCTTCCAGTCGAACCTGGGGGATGAGGGCCAGGCCGAGTATGGCAGCAATGCCAACCGCGAGGCCTTTGAAGCGGCGCTGGGGCTGCAGGTGCAGGATGAACTGGCGCTGTATGCGCAGAGCGAGCGGCGCTCGTTGCAGGCCTGTGCCCAGGCGCTGAACCTGGGTTCGATGTAAGGCTCAGGATTGCCGGGGGCGCTTTGCGCCCCTTTCGCGACACAAGGCCGCTCCTACAAAGGCAGCGCGCACTCCTGTAGGAGCGGCCTTGTGTCGCGAAAGGGCTGCGAAGCGGCCCCCCTGCAATCTCAGCGGAAGCGGTCCACTTCCTGGCGCAGCTGCGCCGCCAGCCCTTCCAGCTCCCGTGCGGTAAAGGCCAGCTCATTGGCCACGTCCCGCTGCTCGCTGTTGGCCTGGGCAATGCTCTGCAGGTTGCGGCTGAGCACCGTCGCCGTGCTGCTCTGCTCCTGGGTCGCCGTGCTGATCACGGCAAACTGCTCACCCGCCGTACGGCTCTGCTCATCGATCCGTGCCAGCGCCTCGGCAACCTTGTCATTGCGCGCCAGCCCTTCCTGCATCAGCTGATTACCCTGTTCCAGGGTATTGATGGCGTGCCCGGTCTGCTGCTGGATGCTGGTGATCATCCCGGAAATCTCATCGGTTGCCTGGCGCGTGCGCGCGGCCAGCCCGCGCACCTCATCCGCGACCACGGCAAAGCCACGGCCCTGCTCACCGGCCCGGGCAGCCTCGATGGCGGCGTTCAGCGCCAGCAGGTTGGTCTGCTCGGCAATCGCAGTAATTACGCTGATGATGCCGCCAATCTCCTGCGAGCGGGCGCCCAGGCTGTCCATCACCGTGGCGGTACCGCCCAGCGCTTCGGCAATCTGCCGTAGCGAGCTCGACGCTTCGTCCATGGCACTGCGGCCGATGCGGGTCTGCTGGGCGTTGTCGCGGGCCATGCGCTCGGTACCGGCCATGTTGTCAGCGATGTTCATCGAAGTCGCACTGAACTCCTCCACCGCACCGGCCATGCTGGTGATCTCGCCGGACTGCTGGTCCATGCCTTCACAGGCACCGGTCGACAGCCCGGACAGCGAACGCGCACGGCTGCTGACCTGCTCGGAGGCACTGCGAATGTGCTCGACCATGGTCGCCAGCGCCTCGCCCATCTGGTTGAAGCTGCGCGCCAGCTGGCCGATCTCGTCATGGCTGGTCACGCTCAGGCGCGCATTCAGGTCGCCGGCACCCAGTGCCTCGGCCTGGCGTACCAGGTCATCCAGCGGCCGCAGCTTGCGGCGCAGCAGCCACAGGGTGGCGGCCACGGCCAGCAGCATCGCCAGCAGGCTGCCGATGGCCAGGCGCATGCCGACGCTCCAGGTCACCTCGCGGATTTCCGCCTTCGGCATGCTGGCGACCACGGTCCAAGGGCCCTCGGCGAACGGCGCGCTGGCGCTGAACAGGTCCTGGTCGGCATTGGCCGGCGGCACCAGCCATTGGCCTTTTTCATCGCGAATGGCCAGGGAGCCGGTCTCACCGATCCGGAAGCGCTTGAGGTTGGCGAACTGGGCGTTCTGCGCGTCGGTGTAGTCGAAGCCGACGAACAACACCGCGATCACCCGGCCGCTGCTGTCGCTGACCGGCACGTAGCGGGTCATGTAGTTGCGTTCGAACAGCACGGCACGGCCGACGTACATCTGCCCGGCCAGCAGCTTGGTATAGGCCGGGTGCTGGCGGTCGAGCTGGGTGCCGATGGCGCGGGTGCCGTCCTGCTTCTTGAGGTTGGTGCTGATGCGCACGAAGTCATCGCCGCTGCGCACGAACAGGGTCGCGATACCGGCGGTCATCTGCTGGAATTCGTCGACCACCTGGAAATCGTTGTTCAGCAGCCGATCGCCCAGGTACAGGGCGGGCGTGTTCTGGCCTGCGACCTGCACGGTCTCGCCAGCGTGCAGCGACAGGCCCGAGGCGAAGCGGCGCTCGAACAGGCCGCTCAGGCGCTGGGTGTTGTCCTTGAGCGAACCGTGGAAGGTATCGAGCTGGTCGGCCAGCAGCCGCGCTTCGCTGGCCAGGTGGGCCTGGCGGGTGGCGAGGTTGGCGTCGTCCAGCGCACGCAGGGCGAACAGGGTACTGCCGGAAATCACCAGCGCCAGCACGACGGCGAGGGCGACACCGAGTTGCGAGGCAATTCGGGCACGCGGTTGAGACATGAAGAAGCTCCTGGCAAGAGGCCGGGATCGTCCCTGATCACGCTGACCTCCCGCTTGTTATAGACGGGAAATCGCGCCCTCTTCCGGGACGCTGGTGCCAGTAGATCGGCGTCGCTCTTGAATACTTGAGTGTCGGGCCGGGGTATTCGCAAACGTTTTCCTTTTGCCTGTACCGGCCTCTACGCGGGGCAGTGAGGCAATCAAAGGGCTGCCAGGATTTCCACCACAGGCAGGTCGACCGCTGCTGCCTCTTCCTGCAAAAACAAGCTCAACCGCCGCAACCGCTCCCCGCCTGGCCGGGTCCGCGGCCACACCAGGTAATAATCCATGCCACTGGGCACCGCCGTTGGCCATGGCAGGCTCAGTCGCCCCTGGGCCACATCCTCGGCGACCATCAGCAAGTCGCCCATCGAAATACCGTAACCCCGCGCCGCCGCGATCATGCCCAGCTCCAGGGTATCGAACACCTGCCCGCCCTTGAGCGAGACTTTGTCGCTGAGCCCCATGCGCTCCAGCCATTCGCGCCAGTCACGCTTGTCGGGGGTCGGGTGCAGCAGCTCGATACCGGCCAGCCGCCTCTCGTCCCACGGCCCCTCCTTCAGCAGGTCTGGCGCCCCCACCGGGATCAACAGCTCGGAAAACAACCGACGCACCTCCCAGTCCGCCGGGAACACCCCGTCGCTGAGCAGCACCGCGCAATCGAACGGCTCCTGATTGAAGTCCACATGGTCGACATCCATCCAGGCACTGGTCAGCTGCACCTCGTTGCCCGGTTGCAGGTGCCGAAAGCGGCTCAGCCGCGCCAGCAGCCAGCGCATGGTCAGCGTCGACGGTGCCTTCATGCGCAGGATGTCATCCTCCCCGCGCAAGGTATCGCAGGCCCGCTCCAGCGCCGCAAAGCCTTCACGCACACCGGGCAGCAGCACCCGTGCCGCCTCGGTCAGTTGCAGGCTGCGACCACTGCGCACGAACAGCCGGCAGGCGAAGTGCTCTTCGAGGGTGCGGATATGCCGGCTCACCGCGCTCTGGGTGATCGACAGCTCTTCACCGGCACGGGTGAACGAGCTCAGCCGCGCAGCTGCTTCGAATGCGCGCAGTGCATACAGGGGAGGCAGCTGGCGGGACATGGGGCACCTGTCGTCCGGGGATAGGAATGGAATGCTCAGAATCATATATGCATGAGTTCAACTCATGCCAACCATCGCTTTTATCCTTTTGTGCAAAGTTGACCGAAGCCTCAGAATCGTCCCTCGCTCACAGGATCAGGCACAAGGACCACACCCATGCATGTAGCGCCCACCACAGAACTCAAGGCTTTGCTGCGCCTGGCCGGGCCGCTGATCGCCTCGCAGTTGGCGCACATGCTGATGGTGCTCACCGACACCCTGATGATGGCCCGCATCAGCCCGCAGGCCCTGGCCGGCGGCGGGCTGGGCGCGGCGAGCTATTCGTTCGTGTCGATCTTCTGCCTGGGCGTGATTGCTGCAGTGGGCACCCTGGTGGCGATCCGCAAGGGCGCCAACGACATCGAGGGCGCCACCCGCCTGGCGCAGAACGGCCTGTGGCTGGCCTGGGGCCTGGCGCTGGTGGCGGCACTGGTGCTGTGGAACCTGAAACCGGTGCTGTTGCTGTTCGGCCAGCAGCCGGAGAACGTCAACTCGGCAGCCGAGTTCCTCACCCTGCTGCCACTGGCCCTGCCCGGCTACCTGACCTTCATGGCCCTGCGCGGCTTCACCAGTGCGCTGGGGCGCTCGACCCCGGTGATGGTCATCAGCCTGGTCGGCACGGTGCTCAACTACCTGTTCAACGTCGCCCTGATCGAAGGCATGTTCGGCCTGCCGAAGCTGGGCCTGATGGGCATTGGCCTGGTTACCGCGGTGGTGTCGATGGGCATGGCCATCGCCTTGGCGCTGTACATCCGCTGGCACCCGGCCTATGCCGACTACCCGCTGCGCAAAGGGCTGTCGCGCCCTTCGCTGCCAGCCCTGCGCGAGCTGTGGCGGTTGGGACTGCCGATTGGCGGCACCTACATGGTGGAAGTCGGGCTGTTCGCCTTCGCCGCGCTGTGCATGGGCGTGCTGGGCAGCACGCAGCTGGCGGCGCACCAGGTTGCCCTGCAGATCGTCTCGACCGCGTTCATGGTACCGACCGGGCTGTCATATGCAGTGACCATGCGCGTAGGCCTGTACTACGGCGCTGGCAACCTGCTGGCCGCACGCAGCGCCGGGCGGGTGGGAATCGGCTTC
Organism: Pseudomonas sp. NPDC089422; assembly: GCF_044749405.1. Lineage (NCBI taxonomy): Bacteria > Pseudomonadati > Pseudomonadota > Gammaproteobacteria > Pseudomonadales > Pseudomonadaceae > Pseudomonas > Pseudomonas sp. NPDC089422. Next base: position 30,090 of record NZ_JBIVHW010000006.1, on the reverse strand, counting down.
GGGGCGACGATCATGTTTGCCTTTGCGGCGTTGTTCCTGCTGCTGCCGGAGGCGCTGGTGGGGCTGTTCATCGACCGTAACGACCCCGGCTTTACCGCGATCTATCAGCTGGCGGTGCAGTTGCTGATGGTGGCGGCGTGGTTCGAGCTGTTCGATGGCATGCAGACCATTGCCATGGGTTCGATCCGTGGCTTGAAGGACGCCAAGACCACCTTCCTGATCGGGCTGTGCTGCTACTGGCTGGTAGGGGCGCCGAGTGCCTGGCTGTTCACCTTTACCCTGGGTGGAGGGGCCGTGGGGGTGTGGTGGGGGCTGGCACTGGGGCTGGCCTGTGCCGCGGTCGCGCTGACCATCGGCTTCGAGTGGCGGATGAAGCGGTTGCTGGGCAAGGCCGGGGTTGGGGCTGCTGTATCGGCCTGACTGGAGGGCCCTTTCGCGGCGGTTCGACGCCTCGATAAACCCGCGAAGAGGCCCCTAGAGGGCGGCTACGAGCTGTCGCTCCGACGCCTGCAGCAGATATTCCATCAGCTCTTCTACCGGCAGCGGCTTGCTGACCAGGAACCCTTGCACCTGGTCACAGCCAAACCCGCGCAGCAAGGCCATCTGTTCCGGGCTTTCCACACCCTCGGCCACCACCTCCAGGTTGAGGTTGTGCGCCAGGTTGATCATGGCGTGCACCAGCTTGCGGTTCTCTTCGCGCATCTCCATCTCGGCAACGAAGCTGCGGTCGACCTTGAGCAAGGTGATCGGCAGGCTGTTCAGGTGCACGAACGACGAGAAACCGGTACCGAAGTCGTCCAGCGAGAAGCGCACCCCCAGCCGCCCGAGGGCGTCCATGGTCTGGCGCACCAGCTCGTTGCGGCGCATTACCGCCGTTTCGGTCAGTTCAAATTCCAGCCAACGGGCATCCACACCGTGCTCGATGATCAACCGGCTCAGGGTGGCCAGCAGCTGGCTGTCCTGGAACTGGCGGAAACTCAGGTTCACCGCCATGTGCAGCGGCGCAAGCCCCTGCTCGCGCAGCGCCTGCATGTCACGCAGGGCACGGGAAATCACCCAGTAGCCCAGCGGCACGATCAGCCCGCTCTGTTCGGCCAGCGGCACGAACTCGCTGGGCGGCAGCAGGCCGCGCTCGGCATGGCGCCAGCGTACCAGGGCCTCGAGGCCGACGATGCGCCCATCGGCCAGGTTCAGCCGCGGCTGGTAGTGCAGCTCCAGTTCGTCGCGGCGCAGCGCCCGGCGCAGCTCGCTTTCCAGGTCGGCCAGGCTGCGCGCGTTGCGGTTGATGCGTTCGTTGAACACGTGGAAGGTACAGCCCTGGCTGCCCTTGGCCTGGCGCATGGCGATGTGCGCATGCCACATCAGCGGGTCGGGCCCGCCCTGGGCACGGGCGTGGGCCAGGCCCAGGCTGCAGCCGAGCAGCAGGCTTTCGCCGTCGATCCAGTAGGGTTCGGCCAGCGCCTCGACGATGCGCTCGGCGATCCATTCGGCGCGGTTGGCATCGCGGCGCGTGTCGATCAGCAGGGCGAATTCATCGCTGCCCAGGCGCGCCAGCTGGTCACCGGCTTCCAGTTGCTGCTTGAGGCGCGCCACCACTTGCAGGATCAGGCGGTCGCCGCACTGATGGCCAAGGGCGTCGTTGACATGGCGGAAGTTGTCCAGGTCCAGGTGGCCGAGGGCCACGCCGCGGCCTTCGTTCTCGGCCAGGCGCGTGGTCAGCAGGGCCTGGAAGCCTTGGCGGTTGGCGATGCCGGTCAGTGGGTCCTGCTCGGCCAGGCGCTGCAACGTGGCCACCAGCACACCACGCTCACGCACATGGCGCAGCGAGCGGCGCAGGGCATCGACGTTGAGCTGGTCGCGTACCAGCCAGTCACTGACGCCAGTGGGCGACGTCTCAGGTTCATGGTCGAGCAACAGAATGGTCGGCAGTTCACAGCGCCCGGGGGCAGGCTGCAATGCCGGCGTGGCCAGCACCACGGCCTGGCGATCATGGCTGAACAGGGTATCGACTGCCGCCCAGTTCGGCGCGGTCAGCAATACGGCGCTACCGTCAAGCGGCAGCAGGCATTCGCGTAATAAGGCGGCCCATTCCGGCTCATCAGCCAACAGCAGCAAACGCAAAGGTTCGACAGGCGTGGACAAGCGGGCTCCTTAAGGCTCGAAAGGTGTAGCGTTGGATGTCGGACATGCTACTGCATAAATGAAAATGATTTTCACTTTTAGACATATCCTTTGCCTACAGTGCCTCCCGTCGCATTTTGACGTGCATCCTGCGCGAAAGTCGTCAAACCGGCAATTACGATTTTTCCGGTGAATAGCATTAGTTTCACTAATGCTTAGCCCTGAACAAAAGTCTGACTCAAACGTCAGACGGTCGCGCCACAAGTGGCCCATGCCTGTTAGAATGCGCGGCTATTTTCTGGCGACCCCCGGTTTCTAGCATGTCCCGACTCAATCCCCGGCAACAGGAAGCCCGTGACTACGTCGGCGGCCCTCTATTGGTGCTCGCCGGTGCTGGCTCGGGCAAGACCAGCGTGATCACGCGCAAGATTGCCCACCTCATCCAGAACTGCGGCATCCGTGCCCAGTACATCGTGGCGATGACCTTCACCAACAAGGCCGCCCGCGAGATGAAGGAGCGGGTCGCCACCCTGCTGCGTCCGGGGGAAGGCCGGGGCCTGACGGTGTGCACGTTCCACAACCTGGGCCTGAACATCATCCGCAAGGAACACGAGCGCCTGGGCTACAAGCCGGGCTTCTCGATCTTCGACGAATCCGACATCAAGGCCCTGCTGTCGGACATCATGCAGAAGGAATACTCCGGCGACGACGGCATCGACGAGATCAAGAACATGATCGGTGCCTGGAAGAACGACCTGATCCTGCCCGCCGAAGCGCTGGAAAAGGCGCGCAACCCGCGCGAGCAGACCGCCGCCATCGTCTACACCCACTACCAGCGCACGCTCAAGGCGTTCAATGCGGTGGACTTCGACGACCTGATCCTGCTGCCGGTCAAGCTGTTCCAGGAGCACCCCGACGTGCTCGAACGCTGGCAGAACCGCGTGCGCTACCTGCTGGTGGACGAATACCAGGACACCAACGCCAGCCAGTACCTGCTGGTGAAGATGCTGATCGGCATGCGCAACCAGTTCACCGTGGTGGGCGATGACGACCAGTCGATCTACGCCTGGCGTGGCGCGCGCCCCGAGAACCTGATGCTGCTCAAGGAGGACTACCCCTCCCTGAAGATCGTCATGCTCGAACAGAACTACCGCTCCACCAGCCGCATCCTTCGCTGCGCCAACGTGCTGATCGCCAACAACCCGCATGCTTTCGAAAAGCAGCTGTGGAGCGAGATGGGCGTGGGCGACGAGATCCGCGTGATCCGCTGCAAGAACGAGGAAGCCGAGGCCGAACGCGTGGCCATGGAGATCCTCACCCTGCACCTGCGCACCAACCGTCCTTACAGCGATTTCGCCATCCTCTACCGCGGCAACTACCAGGCCAAGCTGATCGAACTGAAGCTGCAGCACCACCAGGTGCCGTATCGCCTGTCGGGCGGCAACAGCTTCTTCGGCCGCCAGGAGGTCAAGGACCTGATGGCCTACCTGCGCCTGTTGGTGAACCCGGACGACGACAACGCCTACCTGCGGGTGATCAACGTGCCGCGCCGGGAAATCGGCTCGACCACCCTGGAAAAGCTCGGCAACTATTCCACCGAGCGCGGCATCTCGATGTACGCCGCCAGCGAAGAGCTGGGCCTGGGCGAGCACCTGGACGCCCGCTACACCGAGCGCCTGCAGCGCTTCAAGCACTGGCTCGACGGGGTGCGCCACAAGGTCGCCCTGGAAGACCCGATTGCCGCGCTGCACGAGATGATCCGCGACATCGACTACGAGAACTGGATCCGCCAGCAGACCGCCAGCGACAAGGCGGCGGAGTTCCGCATCAGCAACGTCTGGTTCCTGGTCGAAGCGCTGAAGAACACCCTCGAGAAGGACGAAGAGGGTGACATGACCATCGAGGACGCCATCGGCAAGCTGGTGCTGCGCGACATGCTCGAGCGCCAGCAGGAAGAGGAAGAAAACGCCGAAGGTGTGCAGATGATGACCCTGCACGCCTCCAAGGGCCTGGAATTCCCTTACGTGTTCATCATGGGCATGGAGGAGGAGATCCTCCCCCACCGCTCCAGCATCGAGGCCGACACCATCGAAGAGGAACGCCGCCTGGCCTACGTGGGCATCACCCGCGCGCGCCAGACCCTGGCCTTCACCTTCGCCGCCAAGCGCAAGCAGTACGGTGAGATCATCGACTGCACGCCGAGCCGGTTCCTTGATGAATTACCACCGGACGACCTGGCCTGGGAAGGCCTGGACGACGCGCCGGTCGAGGTGAAGGCCGCTCGCGGCAACAACGCCCTGGCCGATATCCGGGCGATGCTCAAACGCTGATCAACCCTTATTCTTTAAATCTGCCGCTTTCAGCGGCCACCTTTGTTACATCGAGGAATACCACAGTGGAAGCACTGCATCAGAAGATTCGCGAAGAAGGCATCGTGCTTTCCGACCAGGTTCTCAAAGTCGACGCGTTTCTCAACCACCAGATCGACCCGGCGCTGATGCAGCTGATCGGTGACGAGTTCGCCCGCCTGTTCGCCGATGCCGGCGTGACCAAGATCGTCACCATCGAAGCCTCGGGCATTGCCCCGGCGGTGATGACAGGCCTGAAGCTGGGCGTACCGGTGATCTTCGCGCGCAAGCACCAGTCGCTGACCCTGACCGAGAACCTGCTGACCGCCTCGGTGTACTCCTTCACCAAGCAGACCGAGAACACCGTGGCCATCTCGCCGCGCCACCTCAACAGCAGCGACCGCGTGCTGGTGATCGACGACTTCCTGGCCAATGGCAAGGCATCGCAGGCGCTGATCTCGATCATCAAGCAGGCCGGTGCGACCGTTGCCGGCCTGGGCATCGTCATCGAGAAGTCGTTCCAGGGCGGCCGTGCCGAGCTGGACAGCCAGGGCTACCGCGTTGAATCGCTGGCCCGGGTGAAGTCGCTGGAAGGTGGTGTGGTCAGCTTTATCGAGTGATGGCCATTGGGGCCGCTTTGCGGCCCATCGCGACCTGCGGTCGCTCCTACGAAGGAACGCGATCCCCTGTAGGAGCGACCGCAGGTCGCGATGGGCTGCAAAGCAGCCCCGGCGATCGTCAGGTAGCCGCCAACCCCGCCAGCAACAACCGCTGATACAGCTCTTCCTTCAACCCCTGCGGCTTGTCGAGCTGCATCCGCACCAGGTGCGCCTCATACCCTTCCGGCCCCGGCGCCTCCAGTGCCGCCTTGCCCAGCTCCAGCACTTCGCTCAGCTTGAACTTGCTCTTCAACCAGTTCAGCGCCCGCAACAGATCCCGTTCTTCTGCCGTGAAATCCGTGCCCAGCGGATACTCCGGGAACAACCGTGCATGCCGCGCCTTGATGGCCTCCAGCCGCTCTGGGGTGTTGTCGGCAAAGCGCGCATCCAGCTGAAAGTCCCTGGATAGCTTGCCGGCACGCTTGGCCTGCTCCATCAACTCGCCCTGAAAGCGCGAATCACTCACCGCCAGCAGCCGCGCAATCACCTCGCTGTCGGTCTGCCCACGCAAATCGGCAATGCCGTATTCGGTCACCACGATATCGCGCAGGTGGCGGGGGATGGTGCAGTGGCCGTAGCGCCAGAACAGGTTGGACGTCACCTCCCCACCCGACTCGCGCCAGCTGCGCAGCAGCAGGATCGAGCGCCCGCCCTCCAGCGCATGGCCCTGGGCAACGAAGTTGTATTGCCCGCCGACCCCGCTCAGTACGCGCCCGTCCTCCAGCTGGTCGGCCACCCCGGCGCCAAGCAGGGTCATGCCGAACACCGTGTTGACGAAGCGCGCATCGCGGCGCTGGCGGCGCTTGAGGTCTTCCTGGCCGTACAGTTCGTTGATGAAGCTGATGCGGGTCATGACGAACCGGCCACGCTGCTCCAGCGGCATCTCGCGCAAGCGCTGGTAGAACGCCTGCGGGCCGAGGAAGAAGCCGCCATGCACCAACACGCCGTGCTCATCCGCCGGGCGCCGCACCACACCGGCCTCGACCAGCGCCAGCAGGCCGTTGACGAACATTTCGCTGCAGCCGTAGAGGCCCTGGGCGAAGGCATCCAGGCCCCCTTCCCGCTCGATCAGCGCTTGCCATGGGCCGACGTCCAGCTCGTCGAGCAGCGCACGATAGCCTTCGTTGTCACCCTGGCGCGCCAGCAACGCTGCTGCCAGCGCATCCCCCATGGCGCCGATGCCGATCTGCAGGGTGCCACCGTCACGCACCAGTGTGCTGGCGTGCAAGCCGATGCAGTGGTCCTGGGTGGTAACCGGCATGTTCGGGGTAGAAAACAGCCGGCGCTGCTCCGCTTCGTCGATCAACAGGTCGAATGCGTCGATCGGCAACTCCGCATCGCCCGGCATGTAGGGCAGTTCGGTATGCACCTGGCCGAGCATGAGGATGGTTTCACCTGTTGCACGCCGCTTGGCGATCATCGGCTGCAGGTCGAGGGTGATGTCGGGGTTGCAGGCCAGGCTCAGGTGGACGGGCTTCTCCGGCGTGGCGGCGACCAGCTGGGCGATCAGGTTCAGGCCCTTGGCGTTGATGTCGCGCGCGGCATGGCTGTAGTTGCTGCTGATGTAGTCCTGCTGGGCGGTTTCGCTGTGCAGCAGGCTGCCGGGTTGCATGAAGAACTGCTCGACACGGATGTTCGGCGGCAGGCTGTCGTTGCGCAGATCGGCGAGGTAGGTGAGCTCTTCGTAATCGGCGAACACACGCTCGACGAAGGGCTCGAGAAACCGCCGCTGCAGGCCGTCGCCCAGGGGTGGCCTGCCAAGCGAGAGCGCGGTGTAGATCGTCAACCGTCGCTCCGGCAGCTCGCGGACCCGGGCGTACAGTGCGTTGACGAAGGCGTTGGGCTTGCCCAGGCCCAGCGGCAGCCCCATGTGAATGTGGGCTGGCAACCGGGAGAGGACCTGCTCGACGGCCTGGTCGATGGAGCAAAGGTGCATCGGGGCCTCCTGAATCATCCATGGGGTCAGGGGTTGGACATGGGCTCAAGCGGGTTGGTTGCCTGTACCGTCCCTTTCGCGGCTAAAGCCGCTCCCACAGGATCTTCACCATCCTTGAGTCTTGTGATGTCCCTGTGGAAAAACAAAGCCCGCCTGAAATGGCGGGCCTTGTGCAATTCATCTGTGGCTCAGAGCCCGGACATCTTCTTGATGGCCCCTTTCAGGTCATCATCCGAGCAGTCCGCGCAGGTACCTTTCGGCGGCATGGCGTTCAGGCCGGTGATGGCCTTGGCCAACAGCCCGTCAACACCACCCTGCTCGTCTGCGCGCTTCTTCCACGCTGCCCCGTCGCCAATCTTCGGCGCCCCCAGCAAGCCGGTACCGTGGCAGGCGTTGCAATGCTTGGCAATCACATCATCCGGGGTCTTGGCCCCACCGCCCCCTGCTGCGGCAGCCACTTCCATGCCCTTGCATTCCTGGCCCTGCACACACACCTGGCCCACCGGCTCAAGGCGTTTGGCGAGCTCGTCGTTGGTCGCTGCGGTTGCGCTCATTGCCCAAAGGGCGAATACGGCTGCTGGTACGGCCAGCATCTTCTTGATTTGGTTCACGCGAACACCCTCATGGTGGCTAATCACGCCCGCGGCCACGGTAATGCGAGCGTTGAAAAGTATAGCGGGAACCCGGAAACCGTGGAACGACCCTACTCAGGAAAGGGGTATTGCCGAAGCAATGCACTGCGCTGGATCAAAAGTTCGACGGTGTCGCTGCGCTGATCAGCCGCGCTGGCGCATCGAACGGGTTGCGGAAACGGTGCGGGCGGGTGCTTTCGAAGTAGTAGCTGTCGCCCGCCTCAAGGATGAAGATCTCGTTGCCCACCACCAGCTCGAGCTTGCCTTCGAGCAGGATGCCGGTTTCTTCACCATCGTGGGTGAGCATCTCGGCACCGGTATCGGCACCCGGCGGGTAGACCTCGGTCAGGAAGGCGATGGCGCGGTTGGGGTGCGACTTGCCCACCAGCTTCATGGTCACCGCACCGTCGGAGATGTCGATCAGCTCGTGGGCTTTGTAGACAATCTGCGCGGGGCTTTCGGCCTCCAGTTCGACCGAAAAGAATTCGACCATCGACATGGGAATGCCGCTGAGGACCTTGCGCAGCGAGCTGATCGAGGGGCTCACGCTGTTCTTCTCGATCATCGAGATGGTGCTGTTGGTCACCCCCGCGCGCTTGGCGAGTTCCCGCTGGGACAGGCCCTTGAGCTTGCGGATGGCTTGCAGTCGTTCGCCGACGTCCAAAGCTGGAGCCTCCTGAAACGGTGAGATGGCGGGGTGAATGTGAACGATATCATGGCAATGCCGTTCAGTATTTACAACACACCGCCCCTCAAGCTGTCCGCTTCGGCGCCTTATTCGCCGTAATAGTCCAGCGGCACGCGTTTCAGGTTGCAGAAGATCTGGTAGGGAATGCTCCCGGCCTGCATCGCCACATCACTGGCCAGCACCTGCTTGCCCCACAGCTCGACCGGGCTGCCGACCGTGGCCTCGGGCACGTCGGTGAGGTCGATGCAGAGCATGTCCATCGACACACGGCCGATCAGCTGGCTGCGCTTGCCGGCAACCATCACCGGCGTGCCGGTGGGCGCATGGCGCGGGTAGCCGTCGGCGTAGCCCATGGCGACCACACCGACACGGGTCGGGCGCGGGCTGACGAACTTGGCACCGTAGCCCACCGGTTCACCGGTAGGCAGCTCGCGCACGCTGATGACCCGTGATTGCAGGGTCATTACCGGCTGCAAGCGTGCGGCCTGGGGCTGGTCGGCTTCGAAAGGACTGGCGCCGTACAGCATGATGCCTGGGCGCACCCAGTCGCTCGGGGCCTGCGGCCAGGCCAGCACGCCGGGCGAGTTGCGCAGGCTGCATTCGGCGGCCAGGCCTTCACGGGCGGCGTTGAACACGGCGATCTGCTGCTCGGTGGCGTCGGCCTCCGGCTCATCAGCACGGGCGAAGTGGCTCATCAGCACGATGCGCGAAACCTTGCCGCTGGCCAGCAGGCGCTGGTAGGCGTCGTGGTAGTCCTTGGGGTGCAGGCCGACGCGGTGCATGCCGCTGTCGAGCTTGAGCCAGACGGTCAGCGGCTTGTGCACCTGGGTCTGCTCGATGGCTTCGAGCTGCCACAGTGAATGCACTACGCACCACAGGTCGTGCTCGGCGATCAGCGCCAGCTCGCTGGCTTCAAAGAAACCTTCAAGCAGCAGTACCGGGGCCTTGATGCCGGCGGCACGCAACTCCAGCGCTTCTTCGATGCAGGCCACGGCAAAGCCGTCGGCTTCGGGCTCCAGGGCCAGGGCGCAACGCACGGCGCCGTGGCCGTAGGCATCAGCCTTGACCACGGCAAGGGCCTTGGCACCGGACAGTTCACGGGCCAGGCGGTAGTTGTGGCGAAGGGCTTGCAGGTCGATCAGGGCGCGGGCGGGACGCATGGCGGCTGCCTTATGGTGGTTCACAAGTTGAAAACGGTGTTGGGTTCTTCGCGGCTAAAGCCGCTCCCACAGGGGACTGCACAATCTTCAGGATCATGCGGTCCTGTGGGAGCGGCTTTAGCCGCGAAAGGGCCGGTACAGGCAACCTTACTGCTGGTGGGCAGGCGCGGTCTGGCCGTGCTTGGCGACTTCCGGGCTGTTGCCATACCGGGAGATGTCCAGGCCTTCGGCGCTGATCTGCGGCTTCTTGCGCGCAATCAGGTCGGCCAGCAGACGGCCAGAGCCGCACGCCATGGTCCAGCCCAGCGTACCGTGGCCGGTGTTGAGGAACAGGTTGCGGAACGCAGTGGCGCCCACGATCGGCGTACCGTCCGGGGTCGCCGGGCGCAGGCCGGTCCAGAAACTGGCCTGGCTCAGGTCACCGCCGCGAGGATAAAGGTCGTTGACGATCATCTCCAGCGTTTCGCGTCGACGTGGGTTCAGCGACAGGTCAAAACCGGCGATTTCAGCCATGCCGCCAACGCGGATGCGATTGTCGAAACGGGTGATCGCGACCTTGTAGGTCTCGTCGAGAATGGTCGAGGTCGGCGCCATGTCGGCATTGGTGATCGGCACGGTCAGCGAGTAACCCTTGAGCGGATACACCGGGGCCTTGATGCCCAGGGGCTTGAGCATCTGCGGCGAGTAGCTGCCCAGGGCCAGCACGTAGCGGTCGGCGGTTTCCAGCTTGCCGTCGATCCACACACCGTTGATGCGGTCGCCGGCGAAGTCCAGGCGCTGGATGTCCTGGCCGAAGCGGAATTCCACACCCAGCTTCACGGCCATTTCGGCGAGCTTGGTGGTGAACAGCTGGCAGTCGCCGGTCTGGTCGTTGGGCAGGCGCAGGGCGCCGGCGAGGATGTCTTTCACCCCGGCCAGGGCCGGTTCCACACGGGCGATGCCATCGCGGTCGAGCAGCTCGTAAGGCACGCCGGACTGTTCGAGCACGGCGATGTCCTTGGCCGCAGCGTCAACCTGGGCCTGGGTGCGGAACAGCTGGGTAGTACCCAGGCTACGGTTCTCGTAGGCAATACCGGTTTCGGCACGCAGTTCGTCGAGGCAGTCACGGCTGTACTCGGACAGGCGCACCATGCGCTCCTTGTTCACCGCGTAGCGGCTGGCGGTGCAGTTGCGCAGCATCTGCGCCATCCACAGGTACTGGTCGACATCGCCGGTCAGCTTGATGGCCAGGGGCGCGTGGCGCTCCAGCAGCCACTTGATGGCTTTCAGCGGCACGCCGGGGGCGGCCCAGGGCGAGGCATAGCCGGGCGAGATCTGGCCTGCGTTGGCGAAGCTGGTTTCCAGGGCCACTGCCGGCTGGCGGTCGACCACGGTCACCTCGAAGCCTTGCCGGGCCAGATAATAGGCACTGGCGGTACCGATCACACCGCTACCAAGTACCAATACTCGCATCGTTCATCCCTCGCACGCGGCGCACCGCTATTTTGTTGATATGGCATGGATGCGCGCAGTATAAGAATCTGAGCCCAGTGCAATTCACTATATAAAAGCCTATTATTGGCGAGAATTCTCGGCAAAATCGCCTTTCACGGAGGGGCATCCCCTATGAGAACCCAGCACCAGAGCAAGCGTGAACTGGACAAGATCGACCGTAACATCCTGCGTATCCTGCAGAATGACGGGCGTATTTCCTTCACCGAACTGGGCGAGAAAGTTGGGCTTTCCACCACCCCTTGCACCGAGCGAGTACGCCGCCTGGAGCGCGAGGGCATCATCATGGGCTACAACGCCCGCCTGAATCCGCTGCACCTCAAGGGCAGCCTGCTGGTGTTCGTGGAAATCAGCCTGGACTACAAGTCCGGCGACACCTTCGAGGAGTTCCGCCGCGCGGTGCTCAAGCTGCCCCATGTGCTGGAATGCCACCTGGTATCCGGCGACTTCGACTACCTGGTGAAAGCGCGCATTTCGGAAATGGCCTCGTACCGCAAGCTGCTCGGCGACATCCTGCTGAAGCTGCCACACGTGCGCGAGTCGAAGAGCTACATCGTGATGGAAGAGGTGAAGGAGAGCCTCTGCCTGCCGATCCCTGACTGAGGCTAGACCAGCACCTGGCGCGTGCTGGCGATGAACTGATGGACCAGCTGCTCGGCCTCGGGCTCGATCATCGGCTCCGGGCCACGGCCGCGCGGGCAGGCCATGCGCGGCGTGGTGCCGAACAGGCGGCAGATCATCGGCCGTTCTTCATAGACGGTGCAGCCGTTGGGCCCCAGGTGCACGCAGTTCAGGTGCTCCAGCGCGGCATCCTGCTCGGCCTGGGTCTTGCGCGGCAGGCGGGCCATCTCTTCCGACGAGGTGGTCACCGGGCCGCAGCAGTCATGGCAGCCGGGCTCGCATTCGAATGAAGGAATGAGCTCGCGCAGGAAGTGGATCTTGTGACGGTTGCAGGACATGGCTGGGTACAGGATCGAAAGTGAAATCTGGCCTGAATTATAGGGCCAATTGCCAAGCCACGGCTTATCCTCCTACAACCAAACCGCCACAGGACCTCGCTCATGATCCACAGCGCGCAGCACGCCGCCTCCTACTACGCCGCCAGCAGCGCGCCCCACCCGGACCACTCCTTCCTGCAAGGCGAACACAGCGCCGACGTGTGCATCGTTGGTGGTGGCTACTCGGGCCTGAACACCGCCATCGAACTGGCCGAGCGGGGCTTCTCGGTGATACTCCTGGAAGCACGCAAGCTCGGCTGGGGCGCCAGCGGGCGCAATGGCGGCCAACTGATTCGCGGCGTCGGCCACGGCCTGGAGCAGTTTCTCCCGGTGATCGGCGAGGACGGCGTACGCAGCCTGAGGCTGATGGGCCTGGAAGCCGTGCAGATCGTCCGCGAACGGGTCGAGCGCCACGCCATCGCCTGCGACCTGACCTGGGGCTACTGTGACCTGGCCAACAAACCCGGCGAGCTGAAGGGTTTTGCCGAGGATGCCGATGAACTGCGCAGCCTGGGCTACCGCCACGAACTGCGCCTGGTCGGCAAGGATGACATGCACAGCGTGGTGGGCTCCGATCGCTATGTCGGCGGCCTGATCGACATGGGCTCGGGCCACCTGCACCCGCTCAACCTGGCCCTGGGTGAAGCGGCCGTGGCCAGTCGCCTGGGCGTGCAGTTGTTCGAGCAGTCCGAGGTCACGCGCATCGACTACGGCCCTGAGGTCCAGGTGCACACCGCCCAGGGCCGGGTGCGTGCCAAGACCCTGGTGCTGTGCTGCAACGCCTACCACAACGACCTCAACCGCGAGCTGGGCGGCAAGGTGCTGCCTGCCGGCAGCTACATCATTGCCACCGAGCCGCTGGGCGAAGAACGCGCCCATCAGCTGCTGCCGCAGAACATGGCCGTGTGCGACCAGCGCGTGGCGCTGGACTACTATCGCCTGTCGGCCGACCGTCGCCTGTTGTTCGGCGGTGCCTGCCACTATTCCGGGCGCGACCCGAAGGACATCGCTGCCTACATGCGGCCGAAGATGCTCCAGGTGTTCCCGCAACTGGCGGATGTGCGCATCGATTATCAGTGGGGCGGCATGATCGGCATCGGCGCCAACCGCCTGCCACAGGTCGGCCGCCTGGCCAGCCAGCCGAATGTGTATTACGCCCAGGCCTACGCCGGCCACGGCCTGAACGCCACCCACCTGGCCGCGCGCCTGCTGGGTGAAGCGATCAGCGGCCAGCAAAGCGGGCGCTTCGACCTGTTCGCCAAGGTGCCGCACGTGACCTTCCCTGGTGGCAAGCATTTGCGCTCGCCAATACTGGCCCTGGGGATGCTCTGGCATCGCCTGAAAGAGCTCATCTAATAGCTGGCGCAACTCCTACAAAGGTCCGCGTCAGTCTTTCCAGAAGGGTTTATAGCCTTCCCGACGCGCCTGTTCCCAACTCAAGCCGATGTCCCGCAATTGGTCATCATCCAGCTGCAGCAGGGCCCGGCGGGTGTGCCAGCGATGCAGCATCAGCCCCCAACGCCCGAGCCCTGCCGGTGCATTGAATACCTTGGTCTGCTGCCCGGCGTCCAGTTCCTTGGCCAACAGTTGCAAGCGCACATCGCTCATGCCACCCATCGCTGCTTTCTCCCATTCAGTGTGTAACCGTGGAGAAAGCATGCGCGACGACAGGCCTGGCAATACAGATCCAATACAGGCTTATTATTCCCATACAGAATTGGTCGCCTGACGCCTGAATGCTGTATTTTCAACGCAACTGTACTGGTCGCTTTCGTCAAGAAGCGTAGGAGTATGCCGTGACCCTCTACCTGAACCTCGCCGAACTGCTCGGGGCGCGCATCGAACAGGGCCTCTACCGCCCCGGCCAACGCCTGCCATCGGTGCGCGCCCTGAGCGTGGAGCACGGTGTCAGCCTGAGTACCGTGCAGCAGGCCTACCGCATGCTCGAAGACTCCGGCATGGTCTCGCCTCGGCCCAAGTCCGGCTACTTCGTCAGCGACCATCGCCACCTCCCTGCCCTGCCAGCAGTCAGCCGCCCGGCCCAACGCCCGGTGGATATCTCGCAATGGGAGCAGGTGCTCGAACTGGTGCGCAGTACTCCTCGCCAGGACGTGATCCAGCTCGGCCGCGGCATGCCTGACATCGACAGCCCGACCCTCAAGCCGCTGCTGCGCAGCCTCGCCCAACTGAGCCGACGCCAGGACATGCCTGGCCTGTACTACGACAACATCCACGGCAACCTCGCCCTGCGCGAGCAGATCGCCCGGCTGATGCTCGACTCCGGCTGCCGCCTGGGCCCGGCCGACCTGGTGGTGACCACCGGCTGCCACGAAGCGCTGTCGTGCAGCATCCGCGCAGTGTGCGAGCCGGGCGATATCGTCGCGGTCGACTCACCGAGCTTCCACGGCGCCATGCAGACCCTCAAGGGCCTGGGCATGAAAGCCCTGGAAATACCTACCGACCCGGTCACCGGCATCAGCCTCGAAGCCCTGGAGCTGGCGCTCGAGCAATGGCCGATCAAGCTCATCCAGATCACCCCGAGCTGCAACAACCCGCTTGGCTACATCATGCCCGAAGCCCGCAAGAAAGCCCTGCTGAGCCTGGCCCAGCGCTACGATGTGGCGATCCTTGAAGACGACGTGTATGGCGACCTGGCGTACACCTACCCGCGCCCGCGCACCCTCAAGTCGTTCGACGACGACGGCCGCGTGCTGCTGTGCAGTTCGTTCTCCAAGACCCTCGCCCCTGGCCTGCGCATCGGCTGGGTCGCCCCCGGCCGCTACCTGGAGCGGGTGCTGCACATGAAGTACATCAGCACCGGCAGCACCGCCAGCCAGCCGCAACTGGCGATCGCCGACTTCATCGCCGCCGGCCACTACCAGCCCCATGTGCGACGCATGCGCAGCCAGTACCAGCGTGGCCGCGACCTGATGAGTGACTGGGTAACCCGTTATTTCCCGCCCGGCACCCGGGTCAGCCGGCCGCAGGGCGGCTTCATGCTGTGGGTGGAGTTGCCCGAAGATTTCGACACGCTGCGGCTGAACCGCGCTTTACTGGAGCAGGGTGTGCAGGTCGCCGTGGGCAGCATCTTCTCGGCCTCGGGCAAGTTCCGCCATTGCCTGCGCATGAATTTCGCTGCGCGACCAACACCGAAGATCGAAGCAGCCGTGCGCAAGGTAGGTGAAACCGCCCTTCGTCTAGTGGCTGAAGGCAACACCGAGGCGTAACTTTGCGCCGCCTTTCGTAGTCCAACCCCTTAGCGCTTTGCTGTACAGGACGATTCACCCTTGAGACTCCAGCGAGCCTTGCCTCTGCTGCTGGTACTGCTGCTCGGCCTCAATGGCTGTGTCAGCGTCGGCACGCCCCGCGAAACCAGCCAGGCGCTGCCCGCCAGCGAGTCGGCATTCGGCCGCTCGGTGTTGCGCCAGGCCGCACCCTATGACGGGCGCTCGGGCTTTCGCCTGCTGCCCAACAGCAACGAGGCCTTCCGTGCCCGCGCCGAGCTGACCCGCAACGCCCAGGCGAGCATCGACCTGCAGTACTACATCGTCCACGATGGCTTGAGCACCCGCGCCCTGGTGCACGAACTGCTGCGTGCAGCCGACCGCGGCGTACGCGTGCGCATCCTGCTTGACGACACCACCAGCGATGGCCTGGACACCATCATGGGCACCCTCGATGCCCACCCGAACATCGAGATCCGCGTGTTCAATCCGTTGCACCTGGGGCGCAGCACAGGGGTGACGCGTGCAGTCGGCCGCCTGTTCAACCTGTCGCGCCAGCACCGGCGCATGCACAACAAGTTGTTCCTGGTGGACAACAGCATGGCCATCGTCGGCGGGCGCAACCTGGGTGACGAGTATTTCGATGCCGAACCCAACCTCAACTTCACCGACATCGACCTGCTCGGCGTCGGCCCGGTGGCCGAGCAACTGGGGCACAGCTTCGACCAGTACTGGAACAGCGCCCTGAGCCGGCCGATCACCGACTTCCTCTGGCGCGCCCCGGATGCCGACGACCTGCGCGCCAGCCGCCAGCGCCTGGAAGTGTCCCTGGCCCAGGCGCGGGTACAGCGCAAGTCCCTGTATGACCGGCTCATGTCCTACCAGTCGCAGCCGCGCCTGGATGTCTGGCGCAACGAACTGATCTGGGCCCACGCCCAGGCACTGTGGGATGCGCCGAGCAAGGTACTGGCCGACGATGAGCCAGACCCGCAACTGCTGCTGAGCCAGCAACTGGCACCGGACCTGGCCAACGTGCAGCGCGAGCTGATCCTGATGTCGGCCTATTTCGTGCCAGGTGAGCCGGGCTTGCTGTACCTGACCGGCCGGGCCGACGCCGGGGCTTCGGTCAAGTTGCTGACCAACTCGCTGGAAGCCACCGACGTGCCGGCGGTGCATGGCGGTTATGCACCCTATCGCCGCGCACTGCTCGAGCACGGCGTGCAACTGTTCGAACTGCGCCGTCAGCCGGGCGCCCCGACACCTGCGCGCCTGAGTTTCCATGGCAGCAGCTCGGACTCGAGCCTGCACACCAAGGCCATCGTGTTCGACCGCCGCAAGACGTTTATCGGGTCGTTCAACTTCGACCCTCGCTCAGTGCTGTGGAACACCGAAGTCGGCGTGCTGGTGGACAGCCCGGAGCTGGCCGAATATACCCGCGAGCTGGCCCAGCAGGGTATGGCGCCGGCATTGAGCTATCAGGTCAAGCTGGTGGGTGACCGACTGGTCTGGTCGACCGAGGACCATGGCCAACGGCACATGCTGACCTCCGAGCCAGGTGGCATCTGGCGGCGGTTCAATGCCTGGATCAGCAAGGCCGTTGGCCTTGAGAAGATGTTGTAGGCTCAGGCCGAGGCTGGTTCGAACGCGCCGCGCCGGCGGGTCAGCACCACCAGGCCGGCTGCCCCCGCCGCCATCAGCCACAGCAGCGCATGCCCGCTGATCCATTGGCTCCCCGCGCCGGCCAGCAACGGCCCGAGCAGGCAACCGATACCCCATAGCTGCGCCACATGAGCATTGGCCCGCACCAGGGCGTCATCGCGGTAACGCTCGCCGATCAATATCAGCGACAAGGTGAACAGGCCACCGGCACTGGCACCGAACAACACCCACAGGGGCCAGATCGCGGGCGTCTCCAGCAGCAACGGAATCGCCAGGCTGGAAACCATCAAGGTCACCGCGCAACCGGTGAACAGCGCCTGCCGCGACATGTGGTCGGCCAATGCGCCGATCGGCAACTGCAGCACCGCATCGCCCACCACCACGGTGCTGACCATGAACAGGGCGATCTCGGTGCTGAAGCCCTGCTGCAGGCAATACACCGGCAACAAGGTAAGAATCATCGCCTCGAAGGCGGCAAACAGGGCAACTGCCCAGGCAATCACCGGCAAGCGGCGGCAGAAGGCGAACAGGTCGCCGAAGGTCACGCTGCAGGCTTCGGTGCTGGGTGCACCACCGCGCCCGAGCAGCAGCAAGGGTGCCAGCAGCAACAGCCCGGTCGCGGCCCAGAAGCCGAAGTCATCGTCCGAGCCAAGGAACCCCAGCACCAACGGCCCGGCCAGCTGGCTCAGGGCGTAGCTGCTGCCGTACAACGCCACCAGGCGACCGCGCCATTGCTCGACCACCAACTGATTGATCCAGCTCTCGCCGAGGATGAACACCACGGTCAGCGACATGCCAATGAGCAGGCGCAGGGCCAGCCACAGCGGGTAGCTTGGCAACAGCGCCACCAGGCCAATGGACAGTGCCCCACCCCACAGGCACAGGCGCATCGCCGAAGGCACGCCGACCCAGCCAGCCAGGCGGCTGGCCAGGCTGGCACCGAGCAGCACGCCCAGCGCCGGCATCGCCGCCATCACGCCGATGGCGAACCCACCGTAACCCCAGGCCTCAAGGCGCAGGGACACCAGCGGCATGCTCACACCGAGCGCGAGCCCGACACTGAGCACCGACGCCAGCACGGCAAAGTAGGTTCCCCAACGCATTGCAGCCTCCCAGGCAAAATTCTTGAACGGCAGAAACGACGAAGCCGGGGCGGTATGAGCCGCCCCGGCCATGGTTGGGCCGCCAGGCGGCCCCCACTGGAATTACAGCTTGATCCAGGTCGCCTTCAGCTCGGTGTACTTCTCCAGCGCATGCAGCGACTTGTCACGGCCGTTGCCCGACTGCTTGAAGCCACCGAACGGTGCGGTCATGTCGCCGCCGTCGTACTGGTTGACCCAGACGCTGCCAGCGCGCACGGCGCGGGCGGTCTTGTGGGCCTTGGAGATGTCCGAGGTCCAGATGCCGGCGGCCAGGCCGTACGGGGTGTCGTTGGCGATGGCGATGGCTTCTTCGGCGGTGTCGAAGGCGATCACCGACAGCACTGGGCCGAAGATTTCTTCCTGGGCAATCTTCATGGCGTTGGTCACGCCGTCGAAGATGGTCGGCTCGACGTAGGTGCCACCGGTTTCTTCCAGGGTGCGCTTGCCACCGGCCAGCAGCTTGGCGCCGTCCTTGTGGCCAGCGTCGATGTACGACAGCACGGTATTCATCTGCTGGGTATCGACCAGCGCACCGACGGTGGTCTGTGGGTCCAGCGGGTTGCCAGGCTTCCAGCCTTTGAGGGCCTCGACCACCATCGGCAGGAACTTGTCCTTGATCGAACGCTCGACCAGCAGACGGGAACCGGCGGTGCAGACTTCGCCCTGGTTGAAGGCGATGGCGCTGGCAGCAGCTTCAGCGGCAGCTTGCAGGTCCGGCGCGTCGGCGAAGACGATGTTCGGGCTCTTGCCGCCAGCTTCCAGCCAGATGCGCTTCATGTTCGACTCGCCGGCGTAGACCATCAGTTGCTTGGCGATCTTGGTCGAACCGGTGAACACCAGGGTGTCGACGTCCATGTGCAGAGCCAGCGCCTTGCCCACGGTGTGGCCGTAGCCTGGCAGCACGTTCAGCACGCCAGCCGGAATGCCGGCTTCGATCGCCAGCTGGGCGATGCGGATGGCGGTCAGCGGGGATTTTTCGGACGGCTTGAGCACCAGCGAGTTGCCGGTAGCCAGGGCCGGGGCGATTTTCCAGCAGGCCATCAGCAGCGGGAAGTTCCACGGCACGATGGCACCGACCACACCCACCGGCTCACGGGTCACAAGACCGAGCTGGTCGTGTGGCGTCGGGGCGACTTCGTCGTAGACCTTGTCGATGGCTTCGGCGGTCCAGTGAATCGCTTGCGCCGCGCCCGGCACGTCAATGCTGGAGGAGTCGCCGATCGGCTTGCCCATGTCCAGGGTTTCCAGCAGCGCCAGCTCTTCGACATGCTTGCGCAGCAGGTCGGCAAAGCGGATCAGCTTGGCCTTGCGCTTGGCCGGGGCCAGTTGCGACCAGACGCCGGAATTGAAGGTGGCGCGGGCGTTTTCCACGGCGCGGTTGGCGTCGGCCAGGTCGCAGCTGGCAACCTTGGCCAGGAAGCGTCCGTCGACCGGGCTCAGGCAGTCGAATGTTTCACCGGATGCGGCGTCGGTGTATTCGCCGTTGATGAAGGCACGGCCTTCGATCTTCAGTTGCTGGGCACGTTGTTCCCAGTCCGCACGGGTCAGGGTGGTCATACGAAACTCCTCCTCTTGTTTAGGTGCAACGCCGCACTGAGGACTCACTGGCGTTGTCAGAATTCTGGCCGGGCGACGAGCGCACACTGGCAAGCGATACCCTAAACCAGGCGGGATAAAGTATCAATATATTTGACACGAACGGCCTAAAAGCCTACTGATGTGCATTTTATTAAACAACAACAGGAGCCGCACCATGAGCATCGACAGCATCATCGACTTCGCCCAGGTTCTCACCGAGGCAGAACGCTACCGCCCTGCGGCGGAAAAAATCCTCAAGGGCGAGCCGGACCAGGCTGTCTACAACCACTATTCCAGCCCATGCGGGCAGTTCGCCGCAGGCGTCTGGGAAGGAGAGATTGGGCAGTGGACGGTGAACTACACCGAACATGAGTACTGCGAGATCGTGCAGGGCGTTTCGGTGCTGCGCGACCAGGATGGCGGGGCCAAGACCCTGCGTGCCGGTGATCGGTTTGTCATCCCCGCCGGCTTCAAGGGCACCTGGGAGGTGCTGGAGCCGTGCCGCAAGATCTATGTGATGTTCGAACAGAAGTAATACATAGATAGGGCACAACGCCTGCGATATCTGCAGAAGATGGCCTTTCCACTTGAGGCCACTTCAACCATTCGCAGGGGTACACCATGCAAAACCAAGAAGATCGGATCAACAAACTGCTGGAAAGCATTCGCCACCTGATCGGCTCGCGCTATGTAAAAAGCGTCGAACCCTACATCCTTGAGCTGACCGGGAAGCAATTTGCTACGGTTCACCGCGGCGATATCGTCACCCTGGACTACGCGGAAGGCCGGATCCGTCTATTCCTCGACGAAAATGACCTCATCAAGCAATTCGTGCCCAACTGAGGCAGATTGCGAGCGAAGCTCAGTGAGCTGACCAGCGTCTTTGCGTCGTAGAAGAGAAGCACAGAACCCCCGCCCCCTCACGGAGGCGGGGGTTTTCACGTCGCCGCTGCACTGCCTGGCCTTGGCTGGGTTGTACTCCACGTGACAGCGAACAGCCTTGCCGCGAGCCCCATGCACAGTTCCGATCAGTGATAACAACTATGTAACGCAGGCTACCCGAAGGACCCCGTGATGATGATCCCGCCCACACCGGGCCATTCTCACGAAAAAAGGTAGTACGCCATGAACAACGAAGAAGTGCTGCAAGCTCTCGCCCATCTGATCGGCACCCCCTACGAACCGTCGGTGAAAAGCACCATCACCGGCATCACTGGCCGGGCTCGCGTCGTAGGGCCCAACGAAATCAGCACCAAGGAGTACGACATCAACCGGATTCACATCCGCACCGATGCCAACCAGCTGATCCAGGGCTTCAGCTTCAGTTGACCTTGCCGCAGGCATAAAAAAACCCGCGTCCTTTCGGATGCGGGTTTTTTTTCAGGTCGCCGATCAATTACTTGATCTTGGCTTCCTTGTACACCACGTGCTTGCGAACAACCGGATCGTATTTCTTGATCTCGATTTTGTCCGGGGTGGTGCGCTTGTTCTTGTCGGTGGTGTAGAAGTGGCCGGTACCGGCACTCGAAACCAGACGGATCAATTCACGCATGATGTTCTCCCTTAAACCTTGGCGCCAGCTTTACGGATATCAACCAGAACGGCGTCGATGCCGCGCTTGTCGATGATACGCATGCCTTTGGCGGATACGCGCAGACGCACGAAACGCTTCTCGGATTCAACCCAGAAACGGTGGTGCTGCAGGTTCGGCAGGAAACGACGACGGGTTTTGTTGTTTGCGTGGGAAATGTTGTTCCCGGTTACTGGACCCTTACCAGTAACTTGACAGACTCTCGACATGACTCAGCCCTCTAAAACCACATGCCCAACCCGGCATGGGTTGGCCGCTTAATCTCTCAGTCTTTGGCGCCAGGCGCCGTGATTCTGGAGGTCTTATCGACCGGATCCGCTGATGCGACAGGCCGAGCCCCTAGAAAAGAGCGCTGCTTTATACCAGAAAGACTACGCCGCAACAACAGAATATGAGCATTCCGCTGCCACGAATCGTGCGCGAGCAGCATAACGACTCGCTCGCCACGCTGTCGACCGCTCGTCGCCAAGCGCCTGAAAAAGAAGGTGGTCATTTCCGAAAACGCGCACTAGGGTAGGACGTTTCCAGACTGCACCGGCAGATGGGCCACTGACCAGCCAAGGAGCCACGATGCGTGCTGCCGCCCTTTCCTTATTGTTCACATCCCTGCTTGCCGCAGGCTCAGCCCAGGCCGCCCCGCTGAGCGTGTGCAGCGAGGCCAGCCCCGAAGGCTTCGATGTGGTCCAGTACAACTCGCTGACCACCACCAATGCCTCGGCCGACATGCTGATGAACCGCCTGGTGGAGTTCGATGCGGCCCAGGGCAAGGTCGTGCCCAGCCTGGCGCAGAGCTGGAGCGTCTCGGCCGATGGCCTGACCTATGACTTCAAGCTGCGCGAAGGCGTCAAGTTCCACACCACGCCGTACTTCAAGCCAACCCGCGAGCTGAATGCCGACGACGTGCTGTTCAGCTTCCAGCGCATGCTCTACCCCGCCCACGCCTGGCACAAGACCGCGCCGGGCGGCTACCCGCACGCCCAGTCGCTGCAACTGGGCAGCCTGATCAAGGCAATCGAGGCCCCGGAACCAAACACCGTGCGCTTCACCCTGACCCACGCCGACGCCACCTTCCTGGCCACCCTGAGCATGGGCTTTGCCTCGATCTACTCGGCCGAGTACGCCGACAAGCTGCTCAAGGCAGGCAACCCGGAAAAACTCAACAGCCAGCCTATCGGCACCGGCCCGTTCGTGTTCCAGCGCTTCCAGAAGGACGCCGTGGTGCGCTACCGTGCCAACCCGGATTACTTCGACGGCAAGCCCGCAGTCGACCCGCTGATCTTCGCCATCACCCCCGACGCCAACGTGCGCCTGCAGAAGCTCAAGCGCGGCGAATGCCAGGTGGCCCTGTCGCCCAAGCCGGTGGACATCGCCGAAGCCGGCAAGGACGGCAACCTCAAGGTCGCCACCACCCCGGCGTTCATGACCGCCTTCGTCGCCATCAACAGCGAACACCCACCGCTGGACAAGCCTGAAGTGCGCCAGGCGATCAACCTGGCCTTCGACAAGCAGGCCTACCTCAAGGCCGTGTTCGAAGACACCGCCACCGCCGCCAACGGCCCCTACCCGCCCAACACCTGGAGCTACGCCAAGGACCTGCCCGGTTACCCGCAGGACCTGAGCAAGGCCAAGTTACTGCTGGCCAAGGCCGGCCTGGCCGACGGCTTCAGCACCACCCTCTGGACCCGGCCGTCAGGCAGCCTGCTCAACCCCAACCCGAGCCTGGGGGCACAGATGCTCCAGGCCGACCTGGCGAAGATCGGCATCAAGGCCGAGATCCGCGTGATCGAGTGGGGCGAGCTGATCCGCCGGGCCAAGGCGGGTGAGCATGACCTGCTGTTCATGGGCTGGGCCGGTGACAACGGCGACCCGGACAACTTCCTCAGCCCGCAGTTTTCCTGCGCGGCGGTAAAGTCGGGGACCAATTTCGCACGGTTCTGCGATGACCGCCTGGACCAGCTGATCAGTGCCGGGCGCACCACCAACGACCAGAGCGTGCGCAGCCGGCTGTACCAGCAGGCGCAGACCTTGATCCAGCAGCAGGCGCTGTGGGTGCCGCTGGCGCATCCGACGGCAGCGACGCTGTTGCGCCAAGGGATCGAGGGCTATCAGGTGAACCCGTTCGGGCGGCTGGACTTCAGCAAGGTGTCGGCTACTCGCTGAGCTTTGGGGCGCCGGCCTTGAGAGTTGTGGTGGCGTTGAGATCGAGCGCCACACCCCTCAAGACAGGCGCCTTGCAGCCCTGACCGTATTACCCCGCCTAAGCCACAATCCACCCATGCTCGACCATCGACAGCGGCTCGCCTTCGCCGATGATGATGTGATCCAGCACCCGCACATCGATCAGCCCCAACCCCCGCTTCAGCGACAGCGTCAGGTGCACATCATCCTGGCTCGGCTCACTGCTGCCCGAAGGATGGTTGTGGCACAGGATCAGCGCCGCCGCGTTGTGCTGCAGCGCCCGGCGCACCACTTCGCGCGGGTAGACACTCGCTCGGTCTATCGTGCCCCGGAAGAGGATTTCGAACGCCAGCGGACGGTGCTTGGTATCCAGAAACAGACAGCCGAACACCTCGCTCACTTCATGGCGCAGCATGGACTTCAGATAGCGTCGCACCGCAGCCGGGCTGTCCATGACCGACTCGCGTTCGATCGCAGTGGCCAGGTGCCTGCGCCCGATCTCCAGCAATGCCTGCAACTGGCTGTACCTCACCGGACCCAGCCCAAGCTCACCGACGAAGGCTTCACGGTCGGCTTCCAGCAACTGACGCAAGCCGCCGAACTTCACCAGCAGACCTCGCGCCAGCTCCACGACATTTCGCCCACGCACGCCAGAGCCAAGAAACACAGCCAGCAACTCTGCATCGGTCAGGCTTCCAGCCCCGCGCTGCAACAATTTCTCCCTCGGCCGCTCTTCAGCCGGCCACTCCCTGATGTTCATCCCTGCTCCCTGCCCTTGCTGCGGCCCGTTTCGGCCCTGTGTTAATCTATTTCGCCTCGTACATGCGACGTTCTGCCGCAGGCATTTTCAAACGTCGCCGCCCGCTCTCACTGGAAAAAGGCAAGCCTATGCAGCGGCTGTATCGCAAGCGCATCGTTCTCGGCGTCGGAGGTGGCATTGCCGCCTACAAAAGTGCCGAGCTGATTCGCCGACTCCTGGAGCACGGCGCGCAGGTGCGCGTCGTCATGACCCGTGGTGGTGCCGAATTCATCACCCCGCTGACCCTGCAGGCGCTGTCCGGCCACCCGGTGCACATGGATCTGCTCGACCCTGCCGCCGAAGCGGCCATGGGCCACATCGAACTGGCCAAGTGGGCCGACCTGGTACTGATCGCCCCGGCCACCGCCGACCTCATGGCGCGCCTGGCCCAAGGCATGGCCGATGACCTGCTGACCACCCTGGTGCTGGCCACCGACGCCACCGTGGCCGTGGCCCCGGCGATGAACCAGGCGATGTGGCGCGACCCGGCCACCCAGGCCAACCTTGAGCTGCTCAAGAGCCGTGGCATCCAGGTGTTCGGCCCGGCCTCGGGCAGCCAGGCCTGTGGCGATGTGGGCCTGGGCCGCATGCTCGAAGCCACCGACCTGGCCTGGTGCGCCGCGGAAAGCTTCAAGCGCCAGGCGCTGACCGGCAAGCACGTGCTGATCACCGCCGGCCCGACCCAGGAAAACATCGACCCGGTGCGCTACATCACCAATCATAGCTCCGGCAAGATGGGCTTCGCCCTGGCCGAGGCGGCCGCCGAAGCCGGTGCTCGGGTGACCCTCGTCACCGGCCCTGTGCACCTGCAGACCCCCGACCGCGTGCAGCGTATCGACGTGGTAAGCGCACGGGACATGCTCGCAGCCTGTGAAGCCGCCATGCCGTGCGACCTGTTCATCGCTTCCGCGGCGGTCGCGGACTACCGCCCAGAGGTGGTCGCCCCGCAAAAGCTCAAGAAGGATCCTACGACCGGCGACGGCATGCTGCTGCAGATGGTGCGTAATCCCGATATCCTTGCCACCCTTGCTGGCCGCACCGACCGTCCGTTCAGCGTCGGCTTCGCCGCCGAGACCGAACACTTGCTCGATTACGCCACGCGCAAGCTCAAGGACAAGAACCTCGACCTGATCGTCGCCAATGATGTGGCCAACCCCAGCATCGGCTTCAACAGCGAGGAAAATGCCCTGACCGTGATCGACCGCCAGCAGCACCAGACCCTCTTCGCGCAGACCAGCAAGGGCAAGATCGCCCGGCAACTGGTCGCCTTCATCGCCGAACGGCTCAACCAGGTTCAATAAGTTACATGCACGCACTTCAAGCCAAGATCCTCGACCCACGCCTGGGCAGCGAATTCCCGCTGCCGCAATACGCCACCCCGGGGTCCGCCGGCCTCGACCTGCGCGCCCTGCTGAAAGAGGACACCGTCCTCGAGCCGGGCCAGACACTGCTGATCCCGACCGGCCTGTCGATCTACATCGGCGACCCAGGCCTGGCAGCCATGATCCTGCCGCGCTCGGGCCTGGGTCACAAGCACGGCATCGTGCTCGGCAACCTGGTTGGCCTGATCGATTCGGACTACCAGGGCGAGCTGATGGTGTCGTGCTGGAACCGTGGCAACACAGCGTTCACCATCGCCGTCGGCGAGCGCATCGCACAACTTGTCCTGGTGCCTGTGGTACAAGCACATTTCGACATCGTCGAGAGCTTCGACGAGAGCCAGCGTGGCACGGGCGGCTTCGGCCATTCCGGCAGCCACTGAGCCGACCAGCAACCGTTCAGGCCAAGGATGGCGAACTCTCTGGCGTTTCCACCGTCCAAGCGTTCAGTTTGCGCCTGCCCAGAAAGCCTTTGACTAATGGAGTTTTCCGAGATGAACGACATGGCCCACCTGGTCCCGGCACTGCCGGAAAGCATCTTCCGCGCCTATGACATCCGTGGCGTGGTCGGCAAGACCCTGCACGGCGAAACCGCCTACTGGATCGGCCGCGCCATCGGCGCGCAGACCATTGCCCAGGGCGAACCGCAGATTTCCGTTGGCCGCGATGGCCGCCTGTCCGGCCCGATGCTGGTCGAACAGCTGATCCAGGGCCTGATCGATGCCGGTTGCCAGGTCAGCGACGTCGGCCTGGTGCCGACCCCGGCCCTGTACTTCGCCGCCAACGTGCTGGCCGGCAAATCGGGCGTGATGCTCACCGGCAGCCACAACCCGTCGGACTACAACGGCTTCAAGATCGTCATTGCTGGCGACACCCTGGCCAACGAGCAGATCCAGGCCCTGCTGACCCGCCTGAAGACCAACGACGTGCCGCGCGGCGAAGGCAGCGTGCAGAAGGTCGAGATCCTCGACCGCTACTTCCAGCAGATCGTCGCTGACGTGAAGCTGGCGAAGAAGCTCAAGGTCGTGGTGGATTGCGGCAACGGCGCTGCAGGTGTGATCGCACCGCAGCTGATCGAAGCCCTGGGCTGCGACGTCATCCCGCTGTTCTGCGAGGTGGACGGCAACTTCCCCAACCACCACCCGGACCCGGGCAAGCCTGAAAACCTTGAAGACCTGATCGCCAAGGTCAAGGAAACCGGCGCCGACATCGGCCTGGCCTTCGACGGCGACGGTGACCGCGTGGGCGTGGTGACCAACACCGGCAGCATTGTCTACCCCGACCGCCTGCTGATGCTGTTCGCACTCGACGTGCTGGAGCGCAACCCGGGCGCGGAGATCATCTTCGACGTCAAATGCACCCGCCGCCTGACCCCGCTGATCGAACAGCACGGTGGCCGCGCGCTGATGTGGAAGACCGGCCACTCGCTGATCAAGAAGAAGATGAAGCAGACCGGCTCGCTGCTGGCTGGCGAGATGAGCGGTCACATCTTCATCAAGGAACGCTGGTACGGTTTCGACGACGGCATCTACAGTGCCGCGCGCCTGCTGGAAATCCTCAGCAAGGCCTCGCAGAACGCCGAAGACCTGTTCGCCGGCTTCCCGAACGATATTTCCACGCCGGAAATCAATATTGATGTGACCGACGAGGGTAAATTCAGCATCATTGATGCACTGCAACGCGACGCCGACTGGGGCGAAGCCAACCTGACCACCATCGACGGTGTGCGGGTGGACTACCCGAAAGGCTGGGGCCTGGTCCGCGCCTCCAACACCACACCGGTGCTGGTGCTGCGTTTCGAGGCTGAAAGCGCCGCCGAGTTGCAACGTATCAAGGATGTTTTCCGCGCCCAGTTGCTGCGGGTTGCCCCTGAGCTGCAACTGCCGTTCTGACCGACTATCTGTTCCTTACAGGAGCCCTGCATGACCCTCGATCGCGATGCCGCTTCCCATGTAGCCGAGGTTTTGTCCGAAGCACTGCCTTACATCCGCCGCTTTGTCGGCAAGACCCTGGTGATCAAGTACGGCGGCAACGCGATGGAGAGCGAGGAGCTCAAGACCGGCTTTGCCCGTGACATCGTGCTGATGAAGGCCGTGGGCATCAACCCGGTGGTCGTGCACGGTGGCGGCCCGCAGATCGGCGACCTGCTCAAGCGTCTGTCGATCGAGAGCCACTTCATCGATGGCATGCGCGTCACCGACGCCGCGACCATGGATGTGGTGGAAATGGTCCTCGGCGGCCAGGTCAACAAGGACATCGTCAACCTGATCAACCGCCACGGCGGCAGCGCCATCGGCCTGACCGGCAAGGACGCCGAGCTGATTCGTGCGAAGAAGCTCACCGTCACCCGCCAGACCCCGGAGATGACCCAGCCGGAAATCATCGACATCGGTCACGTCGGCGAAGTGGTGAGCGTCAACACCGACCTGCTGAACATGCTGGTGAAGGGCGACTTCATCCCGGTGATCGCGCCGATCGGCGTGGGCGCCAACGGTGAGTCGTACAACATCAACGCCGACCTGGTGGCGGGCAAGGTTGCCGAAGCGCTGAAGGCTGAAAAGCTGATGCTGCTGACCAACATCGCCGGCCTGATGGACAAGCAGGGCCAGGTCCTGACCGGCCTGACCACCGAGCAGGTCAACGAACTGATCGCCGACGGCACCATCTACGGTGGCATGCTGCCGAAGATCAAGTGCGCGCTGGAAGCGGTCCAGGGCGGCGTCAACAGCTCGCACATCGTCGACGGCCGCGTGCCGAACGCAGTGCTGCTGGAGATCTTCACCGACAGCGGCGTCGGCACCCTGATCACCAACCGCAAGCGTCACGCATAACCTGCACAGGCAGAAATAAAAAAGGCGACCTTCTCACGAAGGTCGCCTTTTTTCGTTACCGGGCCAGGATCAGATCCCGTACTGCGCCCGGTAAGCCTCGACAGCCGGCAGATGCTGCTTGAGCTGCGGATCGTCCGCCAGGAACTCCAGCACCTGGGTCAGCGAAACGATGCTCACCACAGGAATGCCGAAGTCGCGCTCCACTTCCTGGATCGCCGACAGCTCGCCATTGCCGCGCTCTTCGCGGTTCAGCGCGATCAGCACGCCAGCGGCCTTGGCCTGCTGGGCGTTGATGATCTGCATCACTTCGCGAATCGCGGTTCCGGCAGTGATCACGTCGTCGATGATCAGCACGTCACCGGCCAGCGGCGCGCCTACCAGGCTGCCGCCTTCGCCGTGATCCTTGGCTTCCTTGCGGTTGAAGCACCACGGCACGTCGAGCTGATGCTGCTCGGCCAGGGCCACGGCGGTGGCCGCCGCCAGGGGGATACCCTTGTAGGCCGGGCCAAACAGCACATCGAACGGGATCTTGCTGTCGACGATGGCTGCCGCGTAGCAACGGCCCAGTTGCGCAAGGGCCGAACCGCTGCTGAACAGGCCGGCATTGAAGAAATACGGGCTGGTACGGCCCGATTTCAGGGTGAATTCACCGAAGCGCAGCACGCCGCGATCGATGGCAAAACGGATGAAGTCGCGCTGATACGGCTGCATGTAAGGTCCCGGACACCACGGATTTAGCTAAATGGGTTGAGCTCGGGTATCATACACGCACGAGATTTTTGGGGCCATTTATGCGGATCATCAGTGTGAACGTGAATGGCATTCAGGCTGCAGCCGAGCGTGGATTGCTCAGCTGGTTGCAAGCCCAGAATGCCGACGTCATCTGCCTTCAGGATACCCGCGCCTCGGCCTTTGAACTCGACGACCCAGCTTTCCAGCTCGATGGCTATTTCCTTTATGCCTGCGACGCGGAGGTACCCGCCCAAGGTGGCGTGGCACTGTACTCGCGCATGCAGCCCAAGGCAGTCATCACCGGCCTGGGTTTCGAGACAGCCGATCGCTACGGGCGTTATCTGCAAGCAGATTTCGACAAAGTCAGTATTGCCAGCCTGCTGCTGCCTTCGGGCATGAACGGCGACGAAGACTTGAACCAGAAGTTCAAGTTGATGGACGACTTCGCCAAGTACCTGGACAAACAGCGTCGCAAGCGTCGCGAATACATCTATTGCGGCTCGTTCTACGTGGCGCAGCAGAAGCTCGACATCAAGAACTGGCGTGACAGCCAGCAGTCGCCGGGCTTCCTGCCGCCAGAGCGGGCGTGGATGGATGCGATCACCGGCGACATGGGCTATGTCGATGCCTTGCGCGAAGTCAGCCGTGAAGGCGACCAGTACAGCTGGTGGCCGGACAACGAGCAGGCCGAGATGCTCAACCTGGGCTACCGGTTCGACTACCAGATCCTCACCCCGGGCCTGCGCCGTTTCGTGCGCAATGCCCGCCTGCCGCGTCAGCCGCGCTTCTCCCAGCATGCGCCGCTGATTGTCGACTACGACTGGACGTTGACCATCTGAGTTTTTCTCATGTCTAGTCCTGAAATAGGTTTACACCTGTTCAGGTAGGCCGACAGGCCTCAAAACGCCCGATGCACCGCATCGGGCGTTTTGTTTTTCAGAGCC
>NZ_JBIVHW010000005.1:0-429046 GCF_044749405.1 Pseudomonas sp. NPDC089422 | reverse complement strand
AGCGACGGCACCGCGCCGGATGCCAATGCACTGACCCAGCAAGGCACCTTCAAGGTCACGGCGGCTGACGGCCTGCAAAGCCTGACGGTGGGCGGCATCGCCGTGGTCACTGGCGGCGTGGCGGCCGGCTTCCCGCAATCGGTGATCACGCCGGCAGGCAACACCCTGACCATCACCGGCTACAACTCTGCCACTGGGGTGGTGAGCTACAGCTACACGCTGACCGACAACGGCAGCCACCCCGACGGTGCGGGCACCAACAGCATCAGCGAACACTTCGACGTGGTCGCCAAGGATGTCGACGGCAGCACCGCCACTGGCAGCCTGGACGTGAATATCGTCGATGACGTGCCGCAGGCGGGGGCGGATACCACCAGCGTGGTGGAAGGCGGGACCGCCACGGGCAACGTCCTGTGGAACGACAAGCTGGGGGCGGACCAGGCGGGCACCAGCAATGTCGTGGTCGGCGCACGTGCCGGCTCCGATACGTCGACATCGGCCGTCGGCAATCTCAACACCGCGATCGCTGGTCAGTACGGCACCTTGACCATTGATGCGGCGGGTAATGCGGTCTATCACGCCAACCCGAATGCGGTGCTGCCGCAAGGCGCCAGCGACGTTTTCGTCTACACCATTCGCGACACTGACGGTGACGAGAGCACCACGACCATCACGATCAATGTGCAGGACTGCTCGCTCGTTGCCGGCCCCGTTGGCGGGGTAACGGTCCATGAGAGCGCCCTGGATACGCATCAGGACGGCAACGACCTTGCCGCCGGCAGCGTCACCGGCAGCGACCCGAACTCGACCCGCGAAACCGCGTCCGGCAGCCTGGTGGGCACGGCCAGTGGCGGAGTCGGTGCGTTGACCTACAGCCTGGTGAGCGACGCCACGGGCCAGTACGGCCAGCTTCACCTGAATACCGATGGCACCTACACCTACACCCTGACTTCACCGGCCAACTCGCCGACCCACGCCAATGACGGCCCCAACACCATCACTGAAACCTTTACCTACCAGGTGAAAGACTCGGTCGGCAATTCGACCACCAGCACCATCGTCATCACCATCGTCGACGACGTGCCGCAAGCCCACAGCGATTACACCAGTGTGTACAAGGGCGATGTAGTGCGCGGTAATGTGATGTACAACGATGTGGTCGGCGCCGATGTACGCAGCGACGGCAACCATGTGGTCGGCGTGCGCGCCGGCAGCGATACCAGCACCTCGGCCATCGGCCAGTTGAACACTCAGGTAAACGGCCAGTATGGCTACCTGACCATCGACGAGAAAGGCAACGCGGTCTACCACTCCAACCCGGATGTGGTGTCGCCGCGGGATGCCGTCGACACCTTCGTCTACACCATCCGTGATGCCGACGGTGACGAAAGCACCACGACGATCACCATCAACGTCCACAACTCGCTGATGGCTTGTGCGGACCGCGATGTGACGGTGTACGAAAACGCCCTGGACCTGCACAAGGACGGCAACGACCTGGCCGCCGGCAGCGTCACCGGCAGCGACCCGGATTCGACCCGCGAAACCGCGTCCGGCACCCTGGTCGGTTCTGCCAGTGGCGGTGTCGGTGCGTTGACCTACAGCCTGGTAGGCGACGCCACGGGCCAGTACGGCCAGCTTCACCTGAACGCCGACGGCACCTACACCTACACCCTGACTTCACCGGCCAATTCGCCGACCCACGCCAATGACGGCCCCAACACCGTCACCGAAACGTTTACCTACCAGGTGAAAGATTCGGTCGGTAATTCGACCACCAGCACCATCGTCATCACCATCGTCGACGACGTGCCGAAAGCCCACAGCGATTACACCAGCGTGTACAAGGGCGACGAGGTGCGTGGCAATGTGATGTACAACGATGTGGTCGGTGCTGATGTGCGCAGCGCTGGCAACTACGTGGTCGGTGTGCGTGCGGGCAGTGATACCTCCACGTCGGCCATCGGCCAGCTGAACACCCAGGTGAACGGCCAGTACGGCTACCTGACCATCGACGAGAAGGGCAACGCGGTCTACCACTCCAACCCGGATGTGGTGTCGCCGCGAGATGCCGTCGACACCTTCGTCTACACCATCCGTGATGCCGACGGTGACGAAAGCACCACGACGATCACCATCAATGTGCATGACCCGCGCATCGAAGTGTGCATGGACGGGGAAGCCACGGTGTTCGAGAAAGCGCTGGACTTGAGCAAGGATGGCAGCGATCTGGCCACTGGCACGGTCACCGGCAGCGATCCGGCATCGCCCCTGGAAACAGCCTCTGGCAGCCTGGCCGGCTTGGCCAGTGGCGGCATAGGTGCCTTGTCCTACAGCCTGGTCAGCAATGCCGTTGGCCAATACGGCCAGATTCACCTGAACGCGGACGGCAGCTACACCTATACCCTGACGTCGCCGGCCAACTCACCGACCCATGCCAACAATGGCGCCAACACCGTCACTGAATCCTTTACCTATCAGGTTCAGGACGCGTACGGCCATTCGGCCACCAGCACCATCGTCATCAGCATTGTCGACGACGTGCCCCAGGCCCATTGCGATTTTGTCAGCGTATACAAGGGCGACGAGGTGCGCGGCAATGTGATGTACAACGATGTGGTGGGTGCCGACGTGCGCAGCGACGGCAACTACGTGGTCGGCGTGCGTGCCGGTAATGACACCAGTACCTCGGCCATTGGCCAACTGAACAGTCAGGTGCTTGGCCAGTACGGCTACCTGACCATCGACGAGAAAGGCAATGCGGTCTACCACTCCAACCCCGACGTGGCCTCGCCGCGGGATGCCGTCGACCGCTTCGTCTACACCATCCGCGATGCCGATGGCGACGAAAGCACCACGACCCTGACCATCAACGTGCACGACGCCAGGCTCATGGCCTGCGAGGACCGCGATGTCACGGTGTTCGAGAAGGCCCTGGACCTGCACAAGGATGGCAACGACCTGGCTGCAGGCAGCGCCATCGGCAGTGATCCGGGCTCGACCGGCGAAACGGCGTCCGGCTCGCTGGTGGGTTCGGTGTCCGGAGGCGTGGGGGCGCTGACCTACAGCCTGGTTGGCAACGCGGTCGGCCAGTATGGGCAGATCAGCATCAACCCTGACGGCAGCTATACCTACACGCTGACCTCGCCCGCCAATACACCGGGTGCCGATTCGACGGTCGAATACTTCACTTACAAAGCCACCGATTCGCTGGGCCACAGCGTTACCAGCAACATTGCTATCACCATCGTCGATGATGAGCCCACCGCAGTCTGCGCCGAGCGCAGCATCACCCCGGGCCAGGTGGACTCCAACATCCTGCTGGTGATCGATGTGTCCAGCAGCATGGCGTCTGCATCCGGAATCCCCGGCCTGACCCGCCTGGAGGCTGCCAAGCAGGCCATTGCTGCGCTGCTCGACAAGTACGACGACATGGGCGACATCAAGGTGCAGATCGTCACCTTCGGCAGCGGTGCAGAGATCAAGACGGCTGAATGGGTCAGCATCGACGCAGCCAAGTCGATCGTCAACGGCCTGCACGCAGGCGGCACCACCCACTACGACAGCGCTGCCACCACTGCCCAGGTGGCTTTTGTGCAGAATGGCAAGCTGGATGGCGCGCAGAATGTCAGCTACTTCTTCTCCGACGGCGAACCCAGCGCCGGGCATGGCATTTCCGCTGCCGGCGAAGCCACTTGGGAAAGCTTCCTCGATAGCAATGGCATCAAGTCGTACGCCATTGGCCTGGGCAAGGATATCAATGCGGGCAACCTGAACCCGTTGGCCTACGACGGCAGCAGCCATACCGACACCAACTCGGTAATCGTCAATGACTTCAACCAGCTCTATGGTGTGCTGTCAGGCACCGTGCAGGGTTCGCCGATTACCGGCAGCCTGCTCAGCGATGGCACCTTTGGTGCCGATGGCGGCTTCATCAAGGCACTGCTGGTGGACGGCACCACTTACACTTACGACCCGAAAGCCAATGCCGGGCAGGGCGGATACCAGGTCAGCGGTGGCGCAGACAATGCCAGCTTCGATACCACGGGCAATACGCTCACCATCAAGACCAGCCTGGGTGGCAGCCTGCTGGTGAACATGGACAGCGGCGAGTTCACCTACACGCCGCCCAAGGGCGCTGACTACTTGCAGTCCGAACGCTTCGGCTTCATGGTCAGTGACAACGACGGCGATACCAGCAGCGCCGACTTGCTGGTGCTGATCAATGGCAATCATGCGCCGGTGGCAGGCGCGGACCATGTGATTACCAATATCACCGGCGCCAGCATCACCGTGCCGGCTGAAGTGCTGCTGGCCAATGACAGCGACGCCGACAACGACCGCTTGAGCGCGTCGCCGATCACCGTCGACACGAACTTTGCCAGCAAGGGGGCAGGCTTCACCCTCGGCAATAGCGTTGCGAACATCACCTTCGATGGCCATGGCAACACGCTCGACAACCAGTTCAAAGCCCTGGAGCGCAGCGCCTTCACCACAGCCGCCGGCAGCATGACCGCGGCGCTGGTGGTGCTAGGCTACCTCGGCAACATCACCAGCAGTAATGCCAACAGCGAGGATGTGATCACCGTCAGCCTGCGCAAGGGCGAGACCCTGCAGCTGGACCATGACCGCCCCGATGGCAACCTGGGCCTGGAGTGGAAGGATGCCAACGGCAGCTACCAACCCATTGCCGATGGCGGCAGCTTCACCGCCAGCCATGACGGTGTGTACAGCATCCATGTGGTCAATCAGATCGATCCGTCGGATCACAGCAAGGCTGCCGAGAGCTACAAGTTGAGCCTGGTGGTCGATTACAGCAACGCCGTGAACGACGTGCATCAGGCCAGCTACACCGTCAGCGATGGCCATGGCGGCAGTGCTGCCGGTGCGGTGGATATCACTTACCAGGCCGGGACGAGCCTGAACGGCACGGCAGGTAATGATGTATTGATGGCAAGCAACGCCGACACTCTTCTCAACGGTGGTGACGGTCATGATGTGCTGGTGGGGGGGGCTGGCAATGACACCCTGCACGGCGGCAATGGCAACGACCTGTTGATCGGCGGCCTTGGCAACGACCTGCTCGATGGCGGAGCAGGCAACGATACCGCCAGCTATGCCTCTGCCAGCGGAGGGGTGACGGTCGACCTGAGCCTGGCTGGCCCACAGAATACCGGTGCTGCCGGCGTCGATACCTTGACCGGCATCGAGAACCTGATCGGCTCCGATTACAACGACACCTTGATCGGGGATGCTGGCGACAACCTGCTCAACGGCGGCCTGGGCAACGATGTGCTCAAGGGCGGCGACGGCAATGACATCCTCATCGGTGGGCCGGGCAACGACATCATGACCGGCGGCAACGGCAACGACACCTTCGTCTGGCAGAAGGGCGACAGCGGGCATGACACGGTCACCGACTTCACCCCGGGCAGCGACCACCTGGACCTGTCGCAGCTGCTGCAGGGCGAGAATGCCACGGCGGCGTCGCTGGATGACTACCTGCACTTCAAGGTCAGCGGGACTGGCAGCAATGTGGTCTCGACCATCGAGGTCAGCAGCGTGGCGGGGGCGGCGCCGACCCAGACCATCGACCTGGCTGGCGTCGACCTGGCCCAGCACTATGGCGTGACGGCAGGGGCGGGCGGCGTGATTTCGGCGGGGCAGGATACTGCGACCATCATCAACGGGATGATCAATGACCATTCTTTGAAGGTGGATACGGTTTAAGCGAGGTGGTCTTGGGCCGGCACAGGCGATAGCGGGGCTCAGCTGGGCCGGCGCAAGGTCTTCTGCTTGAGGATGTAGGCAGTCACCAGCACCGCACTGGTAAGCATGAAGGTCCTGGCCCAGAACAAGGGCACCAGGTAGCAGGACAAGCCGATACTCGCCCACATCAGCCCGATGGCGTAGACCTTGCCCTTGAGCGGAATGCCCTCGCCACTCAGGTAGTCACGGATCCACGGCCCAAGCTTGGGATGGTTGACCAGCCAATCGTGAAAGCGCGGCGAGCTGCGGGCGAAGCAGGCCGCCGCCAGCAGCAGGAACGGGGTGGTGGGCAACACCGGCAGGAAGATCCCCAGCACCCCCAGCGCAACACTGAGCCAGCCGATGGCCAGCAGCAGGTAGCGCACGGCCGACTCAGTGGTGGCGAGGCTTGAGCAGTGCCGGCTTCTCGTCTGGGGCGTGCAGCAGCAGGAACAGCGCGCTGAGTGCTTCCGGGATCTGCACGATCATGTCGTCCTGCAGGTTGGCGTTGCTGGCGATGTCGGCGAACTCGGGCTGTTCGTCGAACAGGCCGGAACCGACCATGATCGGCAGCAGCATTTCGCTGACTTCTTCCTCGGCGTTTTCGAACCAGGCCTCTTCACGCAGGAACACGCCCTCCATGAAGCCGATGCACCAGCCGCGCAGGTCGGAATCGTCCGGCTCGTCGGTCAGGTCCAGGTCGCATGGCAGGTCGAATTCTTCGTCGCTGGCCAGCTGGCGGGCGATGTGGCCCTTGAGGGCCACCAGCGTCGCTTCGATCTCGGTGCGCTGGGCATCGCTGGCGTAATGGGGCTCTTCGGCGAACAGCGCGTCGATCCATTCACGCTCGGGGACGTCCTCGGAGCAGATCGACAGCGCGGTCAGGTAGCCGTGTGCGGCGACGTAGTCCAGCGCTTCTTCGTGCAGCTCGTCGGCGTCGAGGAAGGCTTGCAGGCGGGTCAGTTGCTCGGCGAAGGACATTACAGGGCTACCTTGGGGAATAAACGATAGTGAATTCTAGCACCTTGCGGCGGCAGCGGGGCAAAGGGAACGTCTGTCACCGGGCATCCTGTGCGGGCCGTCACTACGGTATACTCCGCCGTTTTTCATCCAGGGGCGGGTTTACCCAGCCGTCTGGCAAAAGCCGCTTACGCTTTTGGCGTGTGCGGGGCGGGTTTTTCGTCCAGCCTGTGTCCAGGATGGTACGGCGATTTGTGGAGTTGCACATGCTCGAACAGGCTCAGCGCGTTCTCAAGGATATCTTCGGTTACGACAGTTTCCGCGGGCGCCAGGCAGCGATCATCGAATGCGTGGCCAATGGCGGCGATGCCTTGGTGCTGATGCCTACCGGTGGCGGCAAGTCCCTGTGCTTCCAGGTGCCTGGCTTGTTGCGCCCTGGCCTGACGGTGGTGGTGTCGCCGCTGATCGCGCTGATGGACGATCAGGTCGCCACCCTCGACGAACTCGGCGTCGCCGCAGCGGCGCTGAATTCCACCCTGAGCGCTGAGCAGCAGCGTGACCTGGCCGGGCGCCTGCGCCGGGGCGAGGTGAAGATGCTCTACCTGGCGCCTGAGCGCCTGGTGCAGCCGCGCATGCTGGACTTCCTGCGTGGCCTCGACATCTCGCTGTTCGCCATCGACGAAGCCCACTGTGTTTCGCAATGGGGTCACGACTTCCGTCCGGAATACCTGCAGTTGGGGCAACTGGCCGAGCTGTTCCCCCATGTGCCGCGGATCGCCCTGACCGCCACCGCCGACATGCGCACCCGCGAGGAGATCGTCCAGCGCCTGCACCTGCAGGGGGCCGAGCGCTTCCTGTCGAGTTTCGACCGGCCGAACATCTTCTACCGCATCGTGCCCAAGGAGGCGCCACGCAAGCAGCTGATGGCCTTCCTCGGCGAGCGCCGCGGCAATGCCGGCATCGTCTACTGCCTGTCGCGCAAGAAGGTCGACGAGACCGCGGCGTTCCTCTGCGAGCAAGGTTTCCCGGCCTTGCCGTACCACGCCGGCCTTGCCGCCGAGACGCGCGCCGCCAACCAGCACCGCTTCCTCAACGAGGAAGGGCTGATCATGGTCGCAACCATTGCCTTCGGCATGGGCATCGACAAGCCCAACGTGCGCTTCGTTGCCCACCTCGACCTGCCCAAGTCGCTCGAGGCCTATTACCAGGAAACCGGCCGTGCCGGCCGTGACGGCCTGCCGTCGGATGCCTGGATGGCCTACGGCCTGCAGGACATGGTGATGCTCAAGCAGATGCTGCAGAATTCCGAAGGTGATGAGCGCCACAAGCGCATCGAGCAGCACAAGCTCGACGCCATGCTGGCCCTGTGCGAAGAAACCCGCTGCCGCCGCCAGTCGCTGCTGGCCTATTTCGACGAAACCCTCGAACAACCCTGCGGCCATTGCGACAATTGCGTCGACCAGATCCAGACCTGGGACGCCACCGAGCCGGCCCGCCAGGCGTTGTCGGCGGTGTTCCGCACCGGCCAGCGCTACGGCGTTGGGCACCTGGTCGACGTGCTGCTGGGCAAGGACACCGAGAAGGTGCGCAACTTCGGCCACGAGAAGCTTTCGGTCTTCGGAGTCGGCAAGGGCCTGGCCGAGGCCGAATGGCGTTCGCTGTTCCGTCAGCTGGTGGCGCGCGGCCTGGTCGACATCGACCTCGAAGGCTACGGTGGCTTGCGCCTGTCCGACAGCTGCCGGCCGCTGCTGCGCGGCGAGGTGAACCTGCAGCTGCGCCGGGACCTCAAGCCACAGACCGTGGCCAAGGCGTCCTCCAGCGGCGGCAGCCCGGCCAGCCAGCTGGTACGCGCCGAGGAGCGCGAGCTGTGGGAGGCGCTGCGCACCCTGCGGCGCAAGCTGGCCGAAGAGCACAGCGTGCCGCCCTACGTCATCTTCCCCGACTCCACCTTGCTGGAAATGCTCCGCAGCCAGCCGACCAGCCTCAGCGACATGGCCCAGGTCAGCGGCGTGGGTGCGCGCAAGCTGGAGCGCTATGGCCAGGCCTTCCTCGAAGTGCTCAATGGCGCTGGGGGCACCGAGGAGGCGCCGAAGGTGGTGCTCGACCTGCGTCACGAACTGGTCAGCCTGGCCCGCGCCGGCATGACACCGGCGCAGATCGCCGGCCAGCTCAACTGCAGCGAGAAGAATGTCTACAGCCTGCTGGCCGAAGCCCTTGGCCGCCAGGAGCTGAGCCTGGAGCAGGCGCTGGACCTGCCGGAAGACCTGATGATGGAAGTGCAGGATGCCTTCCTCGATGGCGAGGGCGAGCTGCCGCCGGTATCGGCGATTGCCCCCCTGTTCGGCGCACGGGTGCCGGAAGGCGTGCTGTACTGCGTGCGTGCGGCGCTGGCGGCGGAGTTCGAGCTCTGATGGGCGGCATTTCAGTCAACTGCTGATGCTTGTCATCCTTTTTGACGATTATCGGACGTTTCCGGGGCGGGCAGCCTTGCCTGAGACCCCGGAGCATGGTTAGCTGACTAATAATTAGTTCTAGTCTATGAGTTGCTTATGCCCCTGACCGACAACCAACACCGCTTCGGCATGCAGCTGGCGCAGATGTCCCGTGGCTGGCGTGCCGAGCTGGATCGCCGTCTGGCCGGGCTCAACCTGTCCCAGGCGCGCTGGTTGGTGTTGTTGCACCTGGCCCGCTTCGAAGAGGCACCCACCCAGCGCGAGCTGGCGCAGAGCGTGGGCGTTGAAGGCCCGACCCTGGCACGGCTGCTCGACAGCCTGGAAGGCCAGGGGCTGGTGCGTCGCCAGGCGGTGATGGAGGACCGGCGGGCGAAGAAGATCCTGCTGTGCCCACCGGCCAAGCCGCTGATCGAGCAGATCGAGACCATCGCCAATGCCCTGCGCCTGGAACTGTTCACGGGCGTGGATGAGGCCGATCTGGAAGTGTGCATGCGGGTGCATGCCAAGATTCTCGCCAACCTCGAAAAATCCTGAATGCTCTGGGGCTGCTTCGCAGCCCTTTTGCGACACAAGGCCGCTCCTACTGGAACATGCAATACCCTGTAGGAGCGGCCTTGTGTCGCGAAAGGGCCGCAAAGCGGCCCCGGCCTGCTAGAAGGTATGACCCAGGTTCAGATACACCGCCTGCTCATTCGCAGTGTTGGCCCCATAACTCAGGTTCAATGGCCCCAGCGGCGTCTCCAGCCCCAGAAAGATGCTCGCCGCGTTGATGTAGCCACTGTCGAATTCGTTGTCGTTGTTCCACACCCGTCCACGCTCAAGCGACCCGCCGATATACAGCGGGAAGTCCAGCGGCAGATAGGCCCGCGGCGTCAGGCGCCGGTAGTACACCATCCGCAGCAGGCTGACGTTCTGCCCTGACACCGAGTCCTGGCGGAAACCCGACAGCTCCCTCGCACCCCCCATCACGAAACTCGAGGTCACCACCTCGGTATCGTCCAGCGTGCGCCCGTAGCGCCCACCCAGCACAAAGGTGTTCGCCCCGACGCTGAAAGCCTTGTCCAGGTTGATCAGCCACTGCCGGTAGTCTTCGTCCGAATCCAGCGACTTGTCGTACTTGCGAAAGGTCAGGCCGATGTCCTCGCCATGGTGCGGGAAGTACAGGTTGTCGAGGGTGTCGAACGAATACTTCAGCGCGTAGAAGCCTTCATTGAAGCTGACGCTGGGCAGGTCCTGATCGCCAATTCGCACCTCGGCCTCGCCCCAGGCCTTGCCCACGCCCAGACGCACTTCGCCGGAAGTGCCAATCTGGCGGCCGACATTGAGGCCGAAGCCGTAGCGCTCCAGCCGGTACTCGGCGATCGGGTCGTTGTCCAAGGTCGCTTCGATGTTCTGCGAACCGAAGTCCAGATAGGGCGCGACGAAGTAGCGCGACCCCACGTCCAGCGGCTGGTAGAACTCGCTGTACAACTCCTGCTGGTCACCGATCTGGGCACGGGTCAGCCATTCCGCGCCCAGTCGGTTGATGCCGTTCATGCGGTAGCTGGCGCCGAGGTTGAAGGCACTGTCGCCGCGCAGGTCGTCCGACAGGTTCAGGCCCAGGCGCAGGTAATCGGTGCCGCCGCGCTTGCCGCGGGCGTTGATCACCAGGATGTTGTCGTCGCCCTTGTGCACCACGCGGTACTGCACCCGGTCGAAGTAGTCCAGGCCATACAGGGTGCCCATGTCGGTCTGCAGGCGGTCGAGTGCCAGTGGCTCGCCAATCGGCTGGCGAATGTAATAGCGGATCACGTCGTCGCTGACCTTCGAGTCATTCTCTATTCGGATCGCGGTGATCACCGGTGTGCGCTGGCCCGGCGAGCGGGCCACGGCCAGGCTGGCGTCGCTCTCTGGTTGGCGCAGCGCGGCCAGGCGCGGGTCGAGCAGACGGGTGGCGCGGTAACCGGCGTCGATCATGTCCCGGGCACGGCCGAAGTCGGTAACGCCGAAGGCGGCCAGTTGTGGCTGGATCAGGATGTCGTCGCGATGCAGGCTGGCCAGCTGCTCCTCGGAGTTGCGCCGGGTCATCAGGGTGATCGACTGGTTGAGCACGTCGACCACCGTGGCCAGCTGCTTGCGGTCGCGCAGCGGGGTGCCGATGTCGACGACGATGGCCAGGTCGACGCCCATCTCCCGGGCCACGTCGAGCGGGATGTTGTCGACCATGCCGCCATCCACCAGCAGGCGGCCATCCAGCTCGACCGGGGCGAACACGGCCGGGATCGACATGCTTGCGCGAATCACCTGGGGCAGGTGACCGCGGCTGAACACCACCTTCTCGCCGCTGGCGATGTCGGTGGCCACGGCGCGGAAGGGGATCGGCAGCTTGTCGAAGTCACGGGTGTCGGCGGTATGGGCCAGCTTGCTTTCTAGCAGCAGCGCCAGGTTCTGGCCCTGGATAACCCCCAGTGGCAAGCCAAGGCTGCCGTCGTCGCGGAAGCTCAGCTTCTGTTTGACCAGGAAGTCGCGGTCATCCTGCTTGCGCCGGAACGGCACATCCTTGCGTGGCGGTGCATCGGACAGCGCCTGCTGCCAGTCCAGCGTGGTGGCGAGCTTTTCCAGCTCCTCGACACTGTAGCCGGAGGCATACAGCCCGCCCACCACGGCGCCCATGCTGGTGCCGGCGATGGCGTCGATGTGCACGCCCTGTTCCTCCAGGGCCTTGAGTACGCCGATATGGGCCAGGCCGCGGGCGGCACCACCCGACAACACCAGGCCGACCTTGGGGCGGGCAGGCTCGGCGGCGAACACGGTGAGGGCAGTGAGCGTCAGCAGAAGGCAGAACAGCAGGCGGCGCATCGTGAGTCTCAAACCTAAGGCTAAAGACCGCTAGTATAAGCGGCCCCTCATTTGGAGAAGCCTCAGCATGGCCGACAACAAGCCGGAAATCGTCATCACATATTGCACGCAGTGCCAATGGCTGCTGCGCGCTGCGTGGCTAGCCCAGGAACTGCTCAGCACCTTCGCCGACGACCTTGCTCGGGTGGCGTTGGAACCGGGCACCGGCGGCATCTTCCGCATCACCTGCGATGGCGTGCAGATCTGGGAGCGCAAGGCCGACGGTGGCTTCCCCGAGGCCAAGGTGCTCAAGCAGCGAGTACGCGACCAGATCGACCCGCAGCGCGACCTGGGCCACAACGATCGCTGATCAGGCGCCCTCGGCCACGACCTTGTGCCGGGGTGGCTGTTCGGCGGCCATGCGGCTCGACAGCACGATGGCGAAGATGATCAGCACGCCGCCCAGCAGCATGCGCAGGGTTGGCGTTTCGGCAAATACCGCCCAGGCGACGGCGATGCCGTAGACCGGTTCCATGGCGAACACCACGGCGGCGGTGCGCGCCTTGATCACCGCCAGGCTGGCCACGAACAGGCTGTGGGCGACGCCAGTGCAGAAGATCCCGAGCAAGGCGATCCACAACCAGTCCATGCGGGCGACCTGGCTCAGCCCCGGACCGGCGAAGGGCAGCAGGCACAAGCCGACCACCAGGTTCTGCCACAGCGCCGCCTGCACGGCGGGCAAGCGCCCGGAGCCAGCACGGTTGGTCAGCGACAGCAGTGAAAACAGCAAACCGGAGAGCAGGGCCCAGAGCAGGCCGCCGGTGGCCTGGCTGGCCAGGTCGAATGCCGGCGTGACCAGTATCAGGCCAATGCTGACCAGCACCACCAGCACGCCCTCGTTGCGGCGGATGCGCTCGCGGAACAACAGGCCTTCGAGGATGACGGTGAAGGCCGGGAAGCTGGCAAAGCCCAGGGTGGCGATGGCCACGCCGCCGACTTTCACCGCGATGAAGAAACTGACCCAGTGGCCGGCCAGCAGCACGCCGCCGAGCAGCAGGCGGCGTACGTCCTGGCCGCTCAGGCGTCGCCAGCCGGGGCCGGTGAGGCTGGCGAACAGCGCCAGGGCCAGCACGGCGAAGGCGGCCCGGCCAAAGACGATGATTGCCGGGCTGGCGCTGGCGGCCAGCTTGCCGAAGACGCCGGTCAAGCCGAAGAACAGCGCGCCGATGTGCAGGGCGCCAAGGGCAGTGCGGTGGTTCATGGTGGGTCCTTGCTCAAATCTTGACTGGCTGTGCCGGCCTCATCGCGGATAAATCCGCTCCTGCACGATGCCTGTAGGAGCGGATTTATCCGCGATGAGGCCGGCACAGGCGCAGTGTAAAACTTCAGGCAGACACTTTCTGTCGCCATCCTGCCGTCAGTTGTCGCCAGGCTCTCGCCGCATGGCCAGCGGCGAGCAACCAAATGCCCGTAGCATCGCCGCCGAAAAGGCACTCTGCGAGCTGTATCCCACCTGCACCGCAATTTCGCCCATCGGCAGCAAGGTCTGCGTGACCAGCCGCCGAGCCTTGAGCAGGCGCCGCTGGCGGATGTAGTCCATCGGTGTCATGCCACACTCGGCGCTGAACCGTGCATGCAGCCGAGCACTGGACAAGCCGGCAATACGCGCCAGGTCGGCCACCTGCAAGGGGTAGGCCGCCTGCTGTTCGATATGCGCATCGAATGCAGCATAGGGCAGGCGCTGGCTGGGGGTGACTCTGGCCGACGCGCCGGGGTTCAGGCAGGCCAGCAACAGCACCGCGCCTTGCCGGGCGATCAGCGGGTCGTCCATGGGGCTCGCCGCCAGCCAGTCCACCAGTTGCTGCTGGCGATCATCCAGCCCCAGTGCGCCAGGCTGGTCGAGCAGGCGTCGGCTGGCATCGGCATGCGCCCCCAGTTGCTCGTGCAACCAGTGCTCATCGGGCACATCCAGCACCAGGCAATCGCTGCCAATGTCGCTGCCGCAGGTGTGATGGGCGCCAGTGGGTACCACCATCAGCCCCTGGCGGGCAACCCTGGCGCCCTGGCCCTGCACCTCGAAATCCAGGCGACCGTGCAGGCCGAACACCAACTGCGGGTGTTCGTGACTGTGGGCGATCAGCTCATCGCGGTAGTGGCGCAAGGAAAGTATCGGGCCGGCCATGGGACATCCTCGTGGGGCTGTCAGCCATTGTGCCGCATTCCTGGCAGACCATCACTCGTCACATCCCTGCCACCAACCTGTCACCTGTGCCTGCCAGTCTCCAGCAAACAGCGCCGGAGCCTGCCCATGACCCATGTCGAACTCTCTCGCCCGTCACGCAAGCAGCGCGTGCGCACGTTGTGGATATCCGACGTGCACCTGGGCACGCGTGACTGCCAGGCCGAACACCTGTCGCAGTTCCTCAAGGGCTACCAGGCCGACCGCGTCTACCTGGTCGGCGATATCATCGATGGCTGGAAGCTGCGCAGCGGCATCTACTGGCCGCAGGCCCACACCAACGTGATCCGCCGCCTGCTGACCATGAGCAAGCGTGGCACAGAGGTGATCTACGTCACCGGCAACCATGACGAATTCCTGCGGCGTTACTCGAAGCTGATGCTGGGCAACATCCAGCTGGTGGACGAAGCCGAGCACCTGACCGCCGATGGCCGTCGCCTGCTGGTGATCCATGGTGACCAGTTCGACGTGATCACCCGTTATCACCACTGGCTGGCCTTTCTCGGCGACCGTGCCTACGAGTTCACCCTGGTGCTC
The DNA here is from genome assembly GCF_044749405.1 of Pseudomonas sp. NPDC089422. Taxonomy (NCBI): domain Bacteria; kingdom Pseudomonadati; phylum Pseudomonadota; class Gammaproteobacteria; order Pseudomonadales; family Pseudomonadaceae; genus Pseudomonas; species Pseudomonas sp. NPDC089422. Next base: position 414,292 of record NZ_JBIVHW010000005.1, on the reverse strand, counting down.
AACCGCTGGCTCAACCATTGGCGCGCGCGCTACGGGTATGGCTACTGGTCGCTGTCGGCGTACCTCAAGCACAAGGTAAAGGGCGCGGTGAACTTCATCAGCGACTTCGAGGATGCGATTGCCCATGAGTGCACCCGTCGCGGCTTTCACGGTGTGGTCTGCGGGCACATCCACCATGCCGAGATTCGTCAGGTGGGGGAGGTGGAATACCTCAATTGCGGCGATTGGGTGGAATCGTGCACGGCACTGATCGAGCACTGGGATGGCAGCATCGAGTTGTATCGGCTGGCCGATGCCCAGGCCCGTCAGGCCGAGGCCGCGACAGCCCTGCGTGAGCCGGCCTAGAGGCTGATCCTGCCGAGCAGGATGTCGCGGAACATGGCGAAATCGCCGATCAGGCTATACCACGGGTGCTTGAACGTCGCCGGTTTGTTCCGCTCGTAGAAGAAATGCCCGACCCAGGCGAAGCCGTACCCGCAAAATGGTACTGCCAGCAGCAGCAACCACTTGCCGCTACCAATGGTGTAGGCGAGCAAGGCAATCACCAGGCTGGTACCGACGAAGTGCAGGCGTCGGCAGGTGGGGTTGCTGTGTTCCCCCAGGTAATACGGATAGAACTCGGCGAAACTGCGAAACTGCACGGTGCTGGTCATGGGCAGTGCTCCGGGATTATCACTTTTGGACAGGATACACGGCGTGGAGCCTGAATCGAGTCTAGAGTCATTGGCGGGGCCGGCCAGTGACAATAGGCGCCAAATGAGTATCCTTGGGGTTCACCGCATGAAGCGGTCAGTAAAAGAAGCCTGCCATGAGTGAAAGAACCACGTCTGCCAGCTGGGCATCAGGGATTGTCAAGGCGCTGGAGCTGGAAGGGCTCGACTGCCCGGCCATGTTCAAGCAGTTGGGGCTGGATTTCGCTGCACTCGACGACCCGGATGCACGCTTCCCGCAGGACGCCATGACCCGCCTCTGGCAACTGGCGGTCGAGCTTTCGGGCAACGAGGCTATCGGCCTGAACATGGCGCGGGTGGTGCGCCCGGCTTCGTTCCATGTGGTGGGCTATGCGTTGATGTCCAGCCGCACCCTGGCCGAAGGTTTCGAGCGGCTGGTGCGCTACCAGCGCATCATTGCCGAAAGCTCCGACCTGAGCTTCATCCTCGGCCCTGAAGGCTATTCGCTGATTCTTACCGTGCACGGCGATCACCTGCCACCCACCCGGCACAGCGCCGAAGCGTCGCTGGCCTGCGCACTGGCCTTGTGCAAATGGCTCAGTGGCCGGCCGGTGCAGCCGCGGCGGGTGCTGGTGCAGGGGCCACAGCCGAAGGATATCGAGCCGTACAAGGTGGCATTCCATTCCCCGCTCATATTCGGTGCTCCCCACGATGCACTGGTGTTCGAGCGAGCCGACATGGAGGCGCCATTGCCCACCGCCAACGAAGCCATGGCCATCCTGCATGACCGCTTTGCCGGCGAATACCTTGCGCGCTTCTCGGAAAGCCGAGTGACTCACCGGGTGCGCCAGGTGCTGTGCCGCATCCTGCCGCAAGGGGAACCCAAGCGCGAAACCCTGGCCCAGGCCCTGCACCTGTCCCAGCGCACCTTGCAGCGCCGCCTGCAGGAAGAAGGTACCAGCTTCCAGACGTTGCTCGACGATACTCGCCGCGAGCTGGCCGAGCAGTACCTGGCCCAGCCAGGCATGACCCTGCTGGAAACCGCCTACCTGCTGGGTTTTGCCGACCCGAGCAACTTCTACCGGGCGTTTCGCCGCTGGTTCGATGTGACCCCCAGCGAGTACCGCGCCCGGCTCGGCGCGGAGCCCGCCGAGGTCAGTGACGCCAGAACGCCGGCATGCACAACACCAGCACCGTGATGATCTCAAGGCGGCCGAGCAGCATGCCGGTGGCGAGGATCCACTTGGCGGCATCCGGCAGCGTCGAGTAGTTGCCCGAAGGGCCGACCACTTCACCCAGGCCCGGGCCGACGCCGGACACGGTGCCGGCAGCGCCAGTCAGTGCGGTCATCCAGTCAACGCCCAGCAGCGACAACAGCAGGGCCATCACACAGATGGTGATGGCGAAGAAGAACGAGAAAGTCAGGATCGAGCGAACGATCTCTTCGTCCAGGCGATGGCCGTTGTACTTCTGCTTGATCACCGCGCGCGGGTGGATCAGCTGGTTGAGGCTGGCCTTGAGCAGGATGTAGGCCACCTGGAAACGGAAGATCTTGATACCGCCGGCGGTGGAGCCGGAGCAGCCGCCGACGAAGCCCAGGTAGAAGAACAGCATCAGCGAGAAGTTGCCCCACAGGCTGTAGTCGCCCAGGGCGAAGCCAGTGGTGGTGACCACCGAGGTGACGTTGAGCGCCACGTGGCGCAGGGCGTCGAGCCAGTGCAGGTTGGTGGTGTACCAGTACCAGGTGCCGAGCACGATCCAGGTCACCACCAGCATGCCCAGCAAACCTTGCACCTGCTGGTCGCGGATCAGCGCCTTGCGGTTGCCGCGCAAGGTCGCCACGTACAGCGTGAAGGGCAGGCTGCCCAGGATCATCACCACCACCGCGACCCAGTGCACGGCGGGAATGTCCCACTTGGCCAGCGACTGGTCGGAGGTCGAGAAGCCACCGGTGGAGATTGCCGACATGGCATGGTTGATGGCATCGAACGGGCTCATGCCGGCCCACCAGAAGGCCAGTGCGCCAAAGATCGAGAAGCCCAGGTACACACCGACGATCGACTTGGCGACCATGTGCGAGCGCGGCATGACCTTTTCCGAGCGGTCCGACGATTCGGTCTGGAACAGGCGCATGCCACCGATGCGCAGCAGCGGCAGGATCGCCACCGCCATGGCGATGAAGCCGATGCCGCCGAGCCAGTGCAGCATCGAGCGCCACATCAGGATGCCCGGTGACATGCTGTCGAGCCCGCTGAGCACCGTGGCGCCGGTGGCGGTGATGCCGGACATGCTCTCGAAGAAGGCGTCGGTGTAACTGATGTGCTGGGTCAGGAGGAAGGGCAGGGCGGCGAAGATGCACACCACCACCCAGCTGCTGACGGTCAGCAGGTACATGTCGCGCGGGCGCAGGTGGACGTGCTCGGGGCGGCCCTGCAGGACCATGGCCAGGCCGGCGATGAAGGTCATCAGGCTGGACCAGAGGAACGACGGCAGGTCGCCGGTGCGTTCGAAGATCACCAGAGTCGCCATGGGCACGACCATGCTGACCGCCAGGGTGATCAGGAAGATGCCGATGATGAAACCAATGATCCTTAAGGTCGGCAACGCCATGTGATCTGCTCTGACTCGAAACGGAAGGGCGCCATTCTACCTATGGGTCTGGTGATGTAAACGCTAGAATGGCCGCACATTCACCTGCCAGGAGGGTAGCCGATGGAGGCTCTCGACGCATTGCTCAACCGTGTTTCCGTGCCGCGCCTGACCGAACCTGCACCCAACGAGGCCCAGCGCGAGGCGCTGTTCCAGGCCGCCTTGCGTGCACCGGATCACGGCCAGCTGCGGCCGTGGCGCTTCCTGACCATCGAGGGTCAGGGCCGCGACAAGCTCGGTGAACTGTTCGCCGAAGCGCTGCAGCACAAGGGTGACGCCAGCCAGGCTGCACTGGACAAGGCCCGCGCGATGCCGCTGCGTGCGCCGTTGCTGATCGTGGTGATCGCCAGGCTGCAGGACCACTTCAAGGTGCCCAAGTCCGAGCAGCGCCTGGCGGCGGGTTGCGCGGCCCATGGCATCCTGATTGCGGCGCATGCCCAGGGGATCGGCGCGGTGTGGCGCACCGGTGACATGGCGTTCGATGCCCATGTGCACAAAGGGCTGGGCCTGGCCGAGAATGAGGAGCTGATTGGCTACCTGTATGTCGGCACGCCGCTGGCTGAGCCGCGTACGGCGCCTATCCTTGAGACTGCCCAGTACGTCAGCGCCTGGGGCGAGTAATGCAGGGGGCTGCAAAGCAGCCCCATTGGCCCTATCAGCCGGCAGCGATGTTCTCAGGCAACTCCAACCGGGCCACGAACCCACCCTGCGGGTGATTCTTCAGCAGCAGGCTGCCGCCATGCCGCTCGGCCGCCTTGCGCGCAATGGCCAGGCCCAGCCCATGCCCTGCTGCCTCCTGCCCCGGCGCCCGGAAGAACGGCTCGCCCAACTGCGCCAGATGTTCCGGCGCCACCCCTGGCCCATGGTCGCGCACGCTCAGCACGATCTTGTCCTGCTCGCGCTGCGCGCTGATCTCGATCGGCTGCCCCTCCGGGTTGAAGCGCAGGGCATTGCGCACCAGGTTGTCCACGGCACGCTCGATCAGCGTCGGCCAGCCTTCCAGCGTCAGCCCCGGTTGCGCCTCCAGCTTCACCTCCTGCTCCGGCGCACTGAGCTGAGCGTCCTTGCGCACGCTGCCGAGCAGCGCGTTGAGGTCGACAGGCTCGGCATGGGCCTGCTCGGCATCGACCCTGGCCAAGGTCAGGATTTCGCTGATCAGGTCTTCCAGTCGGTCGCATTCACGGGTCAGGCGTGGCCACAGGGCCAGGCGCTGTTCGGTTTCGGCGCGCTCGGCCAGGGCCAGGGCAATGCGCAGGCGGGCCAGCGGTGAGCGCAGCTCGTGGGACACGTCGCGCAGCAGCTGGCGCTGGCTGCCGATCAGGCTCTGCAGGCGTGCCCCCATCTTGTTGAAGTCCTTGGCCAGCACACCGAACTCGTCACGCCGGGCCGCCAGGCGGGCCAGGCTGTTCTGTTGGTAGCTGGCCTGGCCAAGGTCGTGCACGGCGCCGCGCAGGCGGCTCAGCGGGCGGGTGATCGACAGGGTGACCAGCAGGCTGAACAAGGTCAGCACTACCAAGGCGATGCCCAAGGCACTCAGCGGCCAGAGCAGGCTCTCACGGTGCCAGGCGTCCAGCTCCGGGTGCGGGATGCGGTAGATCAACAGGTAGGTGTTGCCGCTGTCGGGGCTGGTGTATTCCTCGGTCAGCCGGCGCCACGGCAGGCGGCGCTCGTCATTGTGCTGACGCGCCTCGAACGCCGCCGCGCGGCGCGGGAAGGTGCCAGGCACCACGGCATCGCCGCTGTCGTCGAGCACCTGCACATCGATCTTGTAGCGCTCCTTGCGTCGCTCCAGGAAGGCCTGGGCAGACTCCAGGCCCTCCTGCTCGTAATGCTTGGCCCAATGGCTGGCCATGGTCTTGAGGCCGGGGTGGCGGCTGAGGATCCAGGCGTCCTGGTTGAGCATGTGCCCGAGCAGGATCGACAGGCCCGCGACCAGGGTGATAGCCAGCCAGAAGCTGGCCAGGATGCGCCAGAACAGAGAACGCAAGAGCACCTCCTGAAAACGGGAAAAGCCCGGCCCGCTTGAGGGCGGGCCGGGCATTGGGAGGACAGCTTACTGGGCCTTGCCAGCTTTTTCAGCTTTCCAGGCCTGGAACTCCTTCCATTCAGCCTTGCGTGCTTCGCGTTCCTTTTGCAGTTCGTCGAACTTCTTCTGCTGGTCAGGCTTGAGCAGCGCGCGGACCTGGCTGTCGGTCTTGTCGTGGCTGGCCTTGAGTTCGTCCTGCATGGCCTTCTGGTCGGCTGCCGGCAGCTTGTTCAGGTAACGCTCGGTGATTTCGCGGCGGTTCTGCATCTGCTCGCCCATCAGCTTGCCGATCTGCTGGCGCTGGTCGCGGCTCAGGTCCAGTTGGGCGAAAGGCGCATCACCGCGATGATGCGGGCCGTCGTGACGCTGGCCGCCTTCAGGCATGGCCATGGCCACGGTTGGCAGGGCGGCGGCGAACATCAGGGCGATAAGGGTCTTGCGCATGGTGTCTCTCCTGTCATGGGCCGGTGTTTACCGGATGAGCTCAGTCTAGGGAGATCAAGGTCAAGCGCAGTCAGCGGACGGTAAAGGCAGGGTAAAGATGGGGCACAGGCGGCCCCATGCAGGTTTACAGGCTGTAGTAATAACCGCGGCTACGCAGTGCGACGATCCGCGCCCGCCCATCGGCATGCGGCCCGATCTTCTTGCGCAGGTTGCTGACGTGCATGTCCAGGCTGCGGTCGTACAGGGTCAGCTTGCGCCCCAAGGCGATCTGCGCCAGTTCCTGTTTGTCCAGCGGCTCGCCCGGCTGGCGCAGCAGCGCCTCAAGGATGCGGCTTTCGGACAGCGTCAGGCTCATGTCGCGGCCATCGATGCTGACCACGCCGCGCACCGGGCTGAACGCCAGGTCGCCGACCTCCAGCTGGGTGGTGGTGGCGGTGGGGTGGCTGCGGCGCAGCACGGCGCGCAGGCGGGCGGTGAGCTCACGGGGGTCGCAGGGCTTGGCCAGGTAATCGTCGGCACCCAGCTCCAGGCCGAGAATGCGGTCCAGGGGTTCGCCACGGGCCGACAGCATCAGCACCGGCAGCTCGGCGTGTTCGCTGCGCAGCTGCTTGAGCAGCTCCAGGCCGCTGCCGTCGGGCAGCATCACATCCAGCACCACGGCTGCCGGGGCCTGCTCGGCCAATGCCTGGCGCGCGCTCTGGCCATCGTGGCAGGCACGTACCGCAAAACCTTCCTGGGTCAGCCAGCTGCCGAGCAGCTCGCAGAGTTCCTGGTCATCATCAATCAGTAACAGCTCGCTCATGACTCACTCAATTCAAATCGACGGCGTCTGACGCGCTCGCCAGTGGCAAAGATACCGCAGACTGGGGACGAGTGTGCAATTCGAGCGGGGGAGGTTGCGTCACCGACTAGATCGGCGACGCGGTGGCCGGTCAGGGCAGGACTTGCTTGAACGGCTTGACGATGACCTTGTCGTACACGCCCGCGGCGATGTATGGGTCGGCATCGGCCCAGGACTGGGCGGCGGCCAGGGAGTCGAACTCGGCGACGATCAGGCTGCCGCTGAAGCCGGCTTCACCTGGGTCGTTGCTGTCGATGGCCGGGTGCGGGCCGGCCAGCACCACGCGGCCTTCGGCCTTGAGCTGTTGCAGGCGCTCGATGTGTGCCGGGCGTGCGGCCAGGCGTTTTTCCAGGGAGTTCGCGACGTCGCTGGCGATGATGGCGTAGAGCATGTCAATCCTTGGGTTTGGAGGTGGAAGGGTCGTCGTGCAGGTGACGCGACAGGTACACACCCTGCGCCACCAGGAAGATCACGGTCATGCCCAGGCTGCCGAACACCTTGAAGTCGACCCAGAAGTTCTGGAAGGTGAAGGCCACGAACAGGTTGGCGGCGCCGCAGAACACGAAGAAGGCGATCCAGGCCACGTTCAGGCGCGCCCAGATGGCATCGGGCAGGGTCAGCGCGTGGCCCATGATGCGTTTGATCAGCACCCGGTCGCCGATGAAGTGGCTACCGGCGAAGCCCAGGGCGAACAGCCAGTTGACCACCGGTGCCTTCCACTTGAGGAAGGTTTCGCTGTGGAAGGTCAGGGTCAGGCCACCGAACACCAGGCAGGCGATCAGGGTCAGCCACTGGCCCTTCTCCAGCTTGCGCTGGCGCAGGAACAGCGCGCCGTACACCACCAGCGAGCTGATGATCAGCATCGCCGTGGCGCTGTAGATGCCGCCGAATTCGAAGCTGTGGCCAGCGACGTCCAGCGGGCGCGGGTCGAGCTTGTAGACGATGAAGAACAGCAGCAGCGGGATGAAATCGATGAATTGTTTCACAATGGCAGCCAGAATCGGGATGTGACGGCATAATAACAAACATCGATTCCAGCGAAAGCGCTCCTCCATGAATGTTGATCTGCACTGTCACAGCACGGCCTCCGACGGCGCCCTGTCGCCCACGGACCTGGTCGCCCGGGCCCATGAGCACGGGGTGCAAACGCTGGCACTGACTGACCACGACACCCTCGAGGGCCTGCCCGAAGCGCGCCAGGCCTGCCACGCGCGCGGCATGCACTGGGTCAGCGGGGTAGAGCTGTCGTGCACCTGGGGGGGCGCGACCATTCACGTGCTGGGCTACCACTTCCCGCTCGATGCGCCACCTTTGCTCCAGGCCATCGAGGCCCTGCACCGTGGCCGCTGGTTGCGCGCCGAGGAAATCGACAAACGGTTGGCGGCCAAGGGCATGCCGGGTGCCCTCGACGGCGCGCGCGCCGTGCAGCAGGAACTGGGGGACAGCGGCAACGCCCCGGCGCGGCCGCATTTTGCCGAATTCATGGTGCGCGCCGGGCATGTCAAGGACCGTGGCGAAGCCTTCCGCAAGTGGCTGGGGGCCGGCAAGCTGGGCGACGTCAAGCAGCACTGGCCGACGCTTGAAGAAACTGTGGCCACCCTGCGTCAGTCCAACGCTTGGGTGAGCCTTGCGCATCCCATGCACTACGATCTGACCCGCAGCAAGCGCAGGCGGCTGATTGCCGACTATATTCAGGCAGGCGGGCAGGCACTTGAAGTGGTCAACGGGATGATGCCGGCCGAGCAGGTGGGCACGATGTCCATCCTTACCCGTGAGTTCGGCCTGCTGGCAAGCGCTGGCAGCGATTTCCACGGCCCCGGCACCTGGGGCGAGATCGGTGCCTACCGGCCATTGCCCGAGGACTTGCCACCTCTGTGGCGTCGATTCAGCCATGAACAGCCTATGGCGCTATGAACAGGACGACTTCGTGAGCCAATTTTTCCAGATTCATCCGGAGAACCCTCAGCCGCGCCTGATCCGCCAGGCGGTGGAGATCATCCGCAAGGGCGGCGTGGTGGTCTACCCGACCGACTCGGCCTATGCCCTGGGTTGCCAGATCGGCGACAAGGCGGCGATCGAGCGGGTGCGCCGCCTGCGCGGCCTGGACAAGACCCACAACTTCACCCTGATGTGCTGCGACATGTCGCAGCTGGGGCTGTACGCCAAGGTCGACACCGGCACCTTCCGCCTGCTAAAGGCCCATGTGCCCGGGCCCTACACCTTCATCCTCAACGGTACCCGCGAAGTGCCGCGCCTGCTGCTGCATGAAAAGCGCCGCACCATCGGCCTGCGCGTGCCGGACCACGTCATCACCCTGGCGCTGCTGGCCGAACTGGGCGAGCCGCTGATGAGCGTCAGCCTGATCCTGCCGGGTGACACGGAGCCGATGACCGACCCCTACGAGATCCGCGAGCGCCTGGAGCACCATGTCGACCTGGTGATCGATGGCGGCTTCGGCGACCTCAAGGCTTCGACCATCATCGACCTGTCCGGCGACGAGCCTGAACTGATCCGTGAAGGTTGCGGCGACCCCACGCCGTTCATGGTCAACGCGTGAGCCAGGTGGAAGCACCCGAGGCGCCGGCCGAACAGATCGAGCCGTCGCCACAGCAGTTGCAGCTGGCGCTGGTCTATGGCGAAGCGCTGACCGAAATGCCGGTAGACCTGTACATTCCGCCGGACGCCCTGGAAGTCATCCTCGAAGCCTTCGAGGGCCCGCTGGACCTGCTGCTGTACCTGATCCGCAAGCAGAACATCGACATCCTCGACATCCCGGTGGCGGAAATCACCCGCCAGTACATGGGCTACGTCGAGCTGATGAAGAGCGTGCGCCTGGAACTGGCCGCCGAATACCTGGTGATGGCCGCCATGCTCGCCGAGATCAAGTCGCGCATGCTGCTGCCGCGCTCGGCCGAGGTCGAGGAAGAGGAGGGCGACCCACGCGCCGAGCTGATCCGCCGCCTGCAGGAGTATGAACGCTTCAAGGCCGCCGCCGAAGGCATCGACGAGCTGCCGCGGGTGGGCCGCGACGTCGTCGTGCCGCGTCTTGAGGCCCCCCAGGCCAAGGTGCGCAAGCTGCTGCCGCAGGTCAGCCTGGAGGAGTTGTTGGTGTCCATGGCCGAGGTCATGCGCCGCAACGACTTGTTCGAAAGCCACCAGATCACCCGTGAGACGCTGTCCACTCGCGAGCGCATGAGCGACGTGCTGGAGCGCCTCAAGGGCGGCGCCTTCGTGCCGTTCGTCGAGCTGTTCACCCCTGAGGAGGGCAAACTCGGCGTGGTGGTGACCTTCATGGCGATCCTCGAGCTGGTGAAGGAATCGCTGGTCGAACTGGTGCAGAATGAGCCCTTTGCGCCGATCCATGTGCGGCTGCGCCCCGAGTCTGTCGAAGAACCTGATGAATCTGAATGAACCCCGCGACCTCGCGTCGCTGATCGAAGCCTTCCTGCTCGCCTCGGGCAAGCCGCAGTCCCTCGAGCGCCTCTACGAGCTGCTCGAAGAGGCCGAGCGGCCCGAGCCGAAAGTCTTCAAGAAAGCCCTGGAAGTGCTCGCCAAGTCCTGCGCCGGGCGGGCTTTCGAGCTAAAGGAAGTGGCCAGCGGTTACCGCTTGCAGATTCGTGAAGATTTCGCGCCCTGGGTTGGCCGGCTGTGGGAAGAGCGCCCGCAGCGTTATTCCCGGGCCTTGCTCGAAACCATGGCGCTGATTGCCTACCGCCAGCCCATCACCCGTGGCGAAATCGAGGATGTGCGCGGCGTGGCGGTCAACAGCAACATCATCAAGACGCTGATGGAGCGCGAGTGGATTCGCGTGGTCGGTTACCGCGAGGTGCCCGGGCGCCCGGCGATGTTCGCCACCACCAAGGCGTTTCTCGATCACTTCAACCTCAAGAGCCTGGACGAGCTGCCAGCGCTGGCCGAACTGCGCGAGATGGAGCCGGAGCCGCTGCTCGACCCGGATGATGCCCCGGTGCCGGCGCACATACAGGCCTTGGCCGATGCCAGCCTGGGCGAAGGAGACGCAGTCGGTGAGCCGAAGGAAGAGACCAGCTTCCGCAGCCTGCTGGTTGAGCTCGATGCCATGGAGGAAGGGCTGAAGACCGACTTCGACGACCTTCGCGAGGAAGAGCCTGAGGCCTCGGTGGAGGAAGAAGGCAAGTCCGAACCTTGATTTTTCTGTTGCCTGTCCCGCGAAGAGGCCAGCAACGCCTACATCACCATTAGGCAGAATTCACGCCCAAAGCCCACAAAACCCTCTACCCTGCAGTGCGTTCCCCCAGCGAACCGCGTATGATGCGCGGCCTTTTGGCGCGTTCGTCGCCAGAAACCTGTTTTCATTCCTACACCGGGAGGTGCCCAGATGAGTGAGCAAGACCTGCAAAATACCGAAATCACCCCGCCAGCCGGCGAAAAACTGCAGAAAGTGCTGGCGCGCATCGGCGTCGGTTCGCGCCGTGATGTCGAGGCCTGGATCAGCCAGGGCCGCATCAAGGTCAATGGCGTCGAGGCCACCCTCGGCCTGCGCGTCGACCTGCACGACGCCATCACCGTCGATGGCAAGCTGATCAAGCGCGAAGAGGCCGCCGAGGCCACGCGCCGGGTGATCATGTACAACAAGCCCGATGGCGAGATCTGCACCCGTGACGACCCGGAAGGCCGCCCGACCGTGTTCGACCGCCTGCCGCGGCCGAAGGAAGGCCGCTGGATCAACATCGGCCGCCTGGACATCAACACCACCGGCTTGCTGCTGTTCACCACCGACGGTGAACTGGCCAACCGCCTGATGCACCCGTCCTACGAGATGGACCGCGAATACGCCGTGCGCGTGCGGGGTGAAGTCGACGACGAGATGATCGATCGCCTGAAGGCGGGCGTGATGCTCGAAGACGGCCCGGCCAAGTTCACCGACATCCAGAAGGCACCGGGCGGCGAAGGCTTCAACCACTGGTACCACTGCGTGGTGATGGAAGGCCGTAACCGTGAAGTACGCCGCCTGTGGGAGTCCCAGGGCATGGTGGTCAGCCGCCTGAAACGCGTGCGCTTCGGCCCGGTGTTCCTCAACTCCGACCTGCCGATGGGCCGCTGGCGCGAAATGACCCAGGGCGAAATCGACATCCTGGCCGCTGAAGTGGGCTTGCAGCCGGTGGCGCTGCCAACCCTGAACCTCAAGGCCAAGGACAAGATGGAGCGCCTGCAGCGCAAGTCGAGCCGGCCGATGGGTCGCAACGAGCGCGTGCGCAGCCTGCGCCCGGCCCATGAAGGCGGTGCTGCAACCGCTGAGCGCCCGGCACGTCAGCCGCGCGATACTTCGGGGGAGCGCCCGACTCGTCAGTCGCGTGACGAAGCACCGCGCAAAGGCAGCCGTGGCAGCGCCGTGGCCGAGCGCCCGAGCGAAATGCGCAAGCGCCCATCCAAGCCTGACGGTGACAAGCCGGCTGGCCGTGGGCGCAGCAAGCCGCGTGGTTGATTGCTCTGTGCAGCAATGAGAAACCAGCCTTCGGGCTGGTTTTTTTATGCCTGTGAGAATCTGAGGTTGCGCAGCAGCCCCAAGATATTGAACAAAAAGAAATTTTCGGACGACTGGCAAGTTTCCAAACCACCCTGTAAAGAAATTTATACGCAGCTACCCGAATTCAGCCTGCAATTCGGAATTTTCCTGTTCGTGTAAACAGAACTTGCCACGCCGCCCGCCGCAAAGCCCTGGCCTCCATCCCGCCCGGTCTTGCTCAAACCCCCGTACCACGGTGATATAGCGCTCATTGCCGTGTGCAAAAGCCCGTCCACAGAGCCGGGCCAACAGAACAACAAATGGAGGCGCCATGTACGCCGATCACTTCGCCTTTTCAGGCGCCTACCACAGGATCGCTGCGTTTTTTCCCGAGGAAACGATGCAACGCGTTGACGTCTGCGCGTTTGCAGGGGTATACAGTGCGCCGCGTTTTACCTGTGACCCTCTTGCGTACCGCGCACTCTTGCCCATACCAGGCTGATCCGCCCCGGCGGCACCCATTGGCAGGAAACCCAAGGTAACCACCTTGCCCATTCCGCTGCGCCACGAGCGCGGTGGGTCCGATTCCGTCACAGATAAAAACAATGCAGGTGACTTCGTTCATGAGTGGACAAAACATGCATTCAGGCGAGCTCAAGCGGGGCCTGAAGAACCGCCACATCCAGTTGATCGCCCTCGGCGGCGCGATTGGTACCGGCCTGTTCCTCGGCTCGGCAGGCGTGATGAAATCCGCCGGCCCGTCGATGATCCTGGGTTACGCCATCTGCGGCTTCATCGCCTTCATGATCATGCGCCAGCTCGGCGAGATGATCGTCGAAGAGCCGGTGGCCGGCTCGTTCAGCCACTTTGCGCACACCTACTGGGGTGGTTTCGCCGGCTTCCTGTCGGGCTGGAACTGCTGGGTGCTGTACATCCTGGTCGGCATGTCGGAGCTGTCGGCGGTGGGCAAGTATGTTCACTACTGGTGGCCGGAGATCCCGACCTGGGTCACGGCGGCAGCGTTCTTCGTGCTGATCAATGCCATCAACCTGATGAACGTGAAGTTCTTCGGTGAGGCCGAGTTCTGGTTCGCCATCATCAAGGTCGTGGCCATCGTCAGCATGATCGGCCTGGGCGCCTACCTGCTGACCAGCGGCAACGGTGGCCCGGACGCCTCGGTGAGCAACCTGTGGAGCCACGGTGGCTTCTTCCCGCATGGTGTCAGCGGCCTGGTGATGGCCCTGGCGTTCATCATGTTCTCGTTCGGTGGCCTGGAAATGCTCGGCTTCACCGCCGCCGAGGCCGACAAGCCGAAGACCGTGATCCCGAAGGCGATCAATCAGGTCATCTACCGCATCCTGATCTTCTATGTCGGTGCCCTGGTCGTGCTGCTGTCGCTGACTCCATGGGACAACCTGGTGGCCAGCATCGATGCCTCCGGCGGCAGCTACGGCAGCAGCCCGTTCGTCCAGGTGTTCTCGCTGCTGGGCAGCGACGTGGCGGCCAACCTGCTGAACTTCGTGGTCCTGACCGCAGCGCTGTCGGTGTACAACAGTGGCACCTACTGCAACGCCCGCATGCTGCTGGGCATGGCCGAGCAGGGTGATGCTCCGGCCTCGCTGGCCAAGGTCGACAAGCGTGGCGTGCCGGTGCGTTCGATCCTGGTGTCGGCGGCCGTGACCCTGATCGCCGTGCTGCTCAACTACCTGATGCCGCAGAATGCGCTGGAGCTGCTGATGTCGCTGGTGGTCGCGACCCTGGTGATCAACTGGGCGATGATCAGCTACTCGCACCTGAAATTCCGTCAGCACCTTGACCGTGTTGGCCAGAAGCCGCTGTTCAAGGCGCTGTGGTACCCCTACGGCAACTACGTGGTACTGGCCTTCGTGGTGCTGATCCTGGGCATCATGCTGATGATTCCGGGCATCCAGGTGTCGGTGTACGCGATCCCGGTGTGGCTGGCAGCGATGCTGGTGGCCTACCTGGCCAAGGGCAAGCGCCGGCCGCAGGCCAATGGCACTGCCGGTACCGTGGCCAAGTAAGCGGTGATGGTTTGAAGAAACCCGATGTCAGGAGACTGGCATCGGGTTTTTTGTTGCCTGTGGCCGGCCTCAGATCTGTTCCAGCAACCAGCTGCGAAATGCCCTCAATGAAGGCAGTGCCTCGTTCCTGGGCGGGTAAATCAGGTAATAACTGCGCTGGCTGGCAAACGCCGCCCCCGGGCTGAACAACTCACCCTTGGCCAACTCTTCCTCCACCAGAATCCTCGGCACCAGGCCGATGCCGATCCCGGCCCGCACCGCCTGAATCAGGTGCGAGGTCAGTTCGAAGCTCGGCCCCAGGCGCATCGCCCGGTGCGGCAGGCCGTGGTGCGAAAACCACTCGCCCCAGGCATGCGGGTTGTTGGCCACGTTCAACAGCACCTCTTCACTGATCCGTGCCGGGCCCCAGCCTTGGTCATCGCCACCCGCTTCAGGTGGCAGGATGACCACCAGTTCCTCGGCGTGCAGCCGGTGGCAGATCAAGCCTGGCAAGTCGTGACTGGCCACGCCGATGGCGGCGTCGATCTCGCTGGTGTCGAAGTTGATCGCTTCGATGCGTGAATGAATATGCACCAGCATGCCCGGGTGGGCGCTATAGAACGCATGCAGGCGCGGCAGCAGCCACTTCGAGCCGAAGGTGGGCAGGGTAGCCAGGCGCAGGGTGCCGACCCCGGACTGGTAGGCCAGCGCCTGCAAGGTGGCACTGCGGATGCGCCCCAGGGCTTCGCTCAACTCGCGCTGGTACAGCCGGCCGACGTCGGTCAGCTGCACCTGGCGGCCCTCGCGGCGGAACAGGGTCAGGCCCAGTTGCTGTTCCAGCGCCTGTACCTGGCGGCTGACCGCGCTCTGGGTCAGCGACAGTTCGGCGGCGGCGCGGGTGTAGCTTTCATGCCGGGCGGCGGCCTCGAAAGCCAGCAGCAGCGACATGGACGGTGTCAGGTGGCGGTAATTCATTCATAAAAGTCATTGATAGCGGCAGGATTATCCGTTTGCCCCTGAAGCGAAACTACAGGAACATTGGCCTATACGTCATCCCTGCATGAAACCATGCATGCCGGAGCGACAGGATTCCCGTGAATTAGCCCATATCAAGAGGCCATCCTTCGATGATCGCCCAGCTGTCGACCCTTGCGCCGAGCGCCAACTACCCCGAATTCCTCGAAGCCCTGCGCAACAGCGGCTTCCGTGGCCAGATCAGCGCCGACTACGGCACCCGTACGGTGCTGGCCACCGACAACTCGATCTACCAGCGCCTGCCCCAGGCGGCGGTGTTCCCGCTGGACGCCGATGACGTGGCGCGCGTTGCCACGCTGATGGGCGAGCCGCGTTTCCAGCAGGTCAAGCTGACCCCGCGTGGTGGCGGTACCGGCACCAACGGCCAGTCGCTGACTGACGGCATCGTCGTCGACCTGTCGCGGCACATGAACCAGATCCTCGAAATCAACGTCGAGGAGCGCTGGGTGCGGGTCCAGGCCGGGACCGTCAAGGACCAGCTCAACGCCGCGCTCAAGCCACATGGCCTGTTCTTCGCCCCTGAGCTGTCCACCTCCAACCGCGCCACCGTCGGCGGCATGATCAACACCGATGCCAGCGGCCAAGGCAGTTGCACCTACGGCAAGACCCGCGACCACGTGCTGGAACTGCACAGCGTGCTGCTCGGCGGCGAGCGCCTGCACAGCCTGCCGATCGACGACGCCGCGCTGGCACAGGCCTGCGCCGCGCCAGGCCGGGTCGGCGAGGTGTACCGCATGGCCCGGGAGATCCAGGAAACCCAGGGTGAACTGATCGAGACCACCTTCCCCAAGCTCAATCGTTGCCTGACCGGCTATGACCTCGCGCACCTGCGCGACGAGCAGGGCCGCTTCAACCTCAACAGCGTGCTGTGCGGTGCCGAGGGTTCGCTCGGCTATGTGGTCGAAGCCAAGCTCAATGTGCTGCCGATCCCGAAGTACGCCGTGCTGGTCAACGTGCGCTACACCAGCTTCATGGATGCCCTGCGCGACGCCAATGCCCTGATGGCGCTCAAGCCGCTGTCGATCGAAACGGTCGACTCCAAGGTGCTGATGCTGGCGATGAAGGACATCGTCTGGCACAGCGTTGCCGAATATTTCCCGGCCGACCCCGAGCGCCCGACCCTGGGCATCAACCTGGTGGAGTTCTGTGGCGACCAGCCGGCCGAGGTCAACGCCCGGGTTCAGGCGTTCATCGACCATCTGCAAAGCGACACCAGCGTCGAGCGCCTGGGCCACACCCTGGCCGAGGGCGCCGAAGCGGTGACCCGCGTCTACACCATGCGCAAGCGCTCGGTGGGCCTGCTCGGCAACGTCGAGGGCGAAGTACGCCCGCAGCCGTTCGTGGAAGACACGGCCGTGCCGCCGGAGCAGCTGGCCGACTACATCGCTGACTTCCGCGCGCTGCTCGATGGCTACGGCCTGGCCTACGGCATGTTCGGCCACGTCGATGCCGGCGTGCTGCACGTGCGCCCGGCGCTGGACATGAAAGACCCGGCCCAGGCCGCGCTGGTCAAGCCGATTTCCGACGCGGTGGCGGCGCTGACCAAAAGCTACGGCGGCCTGCTGTGGGGTGAGCACGGCAAGGGCCTGCGTTCGGAATACGTGCCGGAGTACTTCGGTGAGCTGTACCCGGCGCTGCAGCGGCTGAAGGGTGCCTTCGACCCGCACAACCAGCTCAATCCGGGCAAGATCTGCACACCGCCGGACAGCGTCGAAGGCCTGACCCCGGTGGATGGCGTGACCTTGCGCGGTGACCTTGACCGTACCATCGACGAGCGCGTGTGGCAGGACTTCCCCAGCGCCGTGCACTGCAACGGCAACGGCGCCTGCTACAACTACGACCCCAACGACGCCATGTGCCCGTCGTGGAAAGCCACCCGCGAACGCCAGCATTCGCCCAAGGGGCGTGCCTCGCTGATGCGCGAATGGCTGCGCCTGCAAGGGGAGGCCAACATCGACGTGCTGGCGGCGGCGCGCAACAAGGTGTCGTGGCTCAAGGGCCTGCCGGCGCGGCTGCGCAACAACCGCGCGCGCAACCAGGGCCAGGAAGACTTTTCCCATGAGGTGTACGACGCCATGGCCGGTTGCCTGGCGTGCAAGTCGTGCGCCGGGCAGTGCCCGATCAAGGTCAACGTGCCGGACTTCCGCTCGCGCTTCCTCGAGCTGTACCACGGCCGCTACCAGCGCCCGCTGCGTGACTACCTGATCGGCTCGCTGGAATTCACCATCCCGTACCTGGCCCATGCACCTGGCCTGTACAACGCGGTGATGGGCTCGAAGTGGGTCAGCAAGCTGTTGGCGGACAAGGTCGGCATGGTCGACAGCCCGCTGATCAGCCGCTTCAACTTCCAGTCGACCCTGACCCGCTGCCGTGTCGGCGTGGCCAGCGTGCCAGCCCTGCGTGAGCTGACCCCGGCCCAGCGCGAGCGCAGCATCGTGCTGGTGCAGGATGCCTTCACCCGCTACTTCGAGACGCCGCTGCTGGCTGCGTTCATCGAGCTGGCCCATCGCCTGGGTCACCGAGTGTTCCTGGCGCCCTACAGCGCCAACGGCAAACCACTGCACGTGCAGGGCTTCCTCGGTGCCTTCGCCAAGGCGGCGATCCGCAATGCGACCCAGCTCAAGGCCCTGGCCGATTGCGGCGTGCCGCTGGTGGGCCTGGACCCGGCGATGACCCTGGTCTATCGCCAGGAGTATCAGAAGGTGCCAGGCCTCGAAGCGTGCCCGCAGGTGCAGCTGCCGCAGGAGTGGCTGATGGATGTGCTGCCGGAGCAGGCGCCGACCGCGCCGGGCAACTTCCGCCTGATGGCGCACTGCACCGAGAAAACCAACGTGCCGGCCAGCACCAAGCAGTGGGAGCAAGTGTTTGCCCGTCTGGGGCTGAAGCTGGTGACCGAGGCCACCGGCTGCTGTGGCATGTCCGGTACCTACGGCCACGAGGCGCGCAACCAGGAGACTTCGCGAACCATCTTCGAGCAGTCGTGGGCGACCAAGCTGGACAAGGACGGCGAGGCGCTGGCCACCGGCTACTCGTGCCGCAGCCAGGTCAAGCGGATGACCGAGCGGCAGCTGCGCCATCCGCTGGAAGTCGTGTTGCAGTACGCCAAGCGCTGATTTTCAGGGCCCTGGGGGCTGCTGCGCAGCCCTTTCGCGACACAAGGCCGCTCCTACAGGAGAACGCGATCCCCTGTAGGAGCGGCCTTGTGTCGCGAAAGGAGCGCAAAGCGCTCCCAGCTTTACTTGCCGCGCTCCAGCCGAGCCCGCCGGTACAGATACAGGCTCAACATCAGCCCGCAGCAAGCCGCTGCAGCCGCAAACAGAAACATCGAAGCAAACCCGAACCCCGATGCCACCGCACCCACCAGCGGCCCGGTAATCCCCAGTGACAGATCGATGAACAGCGAGTACGCCCCCACCGCCGCTCCGCGGTTGGCTGCCGACACCTGGTTCACCGCTTCCACGCCCAGCGCCGGGAACACCAGCGAGAAACCGAACCCGCTCAGCGCAGCTCCCGCCAACGCCATCTCGGCATTGGGCGCCATCCACAGCATCAGCAGCCCCAATGTTTCCACCGTCAGGCAAACGATTGCCACCCTGAACCCGCCAATCCGGTTGATCAGGTTGCCGAACAGCAACCGCGCGCAGATGAAGCTGGCGCCGAACAGGCTCAGGGTCAGTGCCGCATTGGCCCAGCCGCGGCTGGCGTAATACAGGGTGATGAAGGTAGCGATGGTGCCAAAGCCGATCGAGCCCAGCGCCAGCCCGGAGCCATGTGGGAACACCTTGCCCAGCACCTGCATGAACGGCAGGCGCTTGCCGCTGACCACAGGCGCTGCGCGTTTCGGCCAGGCCAGCAGCAGGCCCAGGGCGCACAGCAGGAGGATGCTCACCCCCATGCTCCACAGTCCCAGGCTCTTGACCATCAACACGCCCAATGGCGCACCGACGGCCAGCGCGCCATAGCTGGCGATACCGTTCCAGGAAATGACCTTGGCGGTGTGTTCGGCCCCGACCCGGCCGATGCCCCAGCCGATCGAGCCGGAACCGACCAGGCTTTCGGCGCTACCCAGCACCAGGCGGCCGACCAGCAGGCAGTCCAGGCTGACCCAGGGCAGTTCGGTGAGGAAGGCGCAGGCCAGCATGAACACGCCGCTCAGGCCGCAGCCGGCCAGGCCATACATGACCGCCTTCTTGCTGCCGAGGTTGTCGATGATGCGGCTGGCAGTAGGGCGGCTGAGCAGGGTGGCGAGGTACTGCACGCTGATCACCAGGCCCGCGATCACGGCGCTGAAGCCGAGGTCGTTGTGCACGTAGCCGGGCAACACGGCGAGGGGGATGCCGATGTTCAGGTAGCCGATGAAGGTGAAGAGGACGATGGAAACGACTTGCAGGGTGACCGCAAGAGGGCGCGGTGAGTCAGGCATGGGGGTCTTCGTGGCAGAGGTTCGTGACGGTGTGAAAACGTGATGACGGGGGTAGCCCGCAGGTCAGCCGTTTTCACACAGTCGGAGGGATGCGCGGTTTATTCCTGGTCAGCGCTGGATTGATCGTCACCATCCTGATCGACGGCAGGCGTCGGTTCGGCGTGGACGGTAACGGATGGCTCTTCGGGGTTCAGGCTTGGGAAGGGAAGATTCGGGATTTCATGCATCTCGTCGTTCCTCGCAAGTGTGAGTGAAAAGTCTGCGCCAGGCGCGTTCGGAGCTTCGTAAAGCTGGGGCAGGATACACAAGTCTGGATGACAGTTTGTAATTTTTCCCGGTCGCTTGTCGGTTTTGCGGGCGGATACCGGACAGATTTCGGATAGTTGGCGGGCAAAAAAACAGGGCCTTGAGGCCCTGTTCGTGGTGCTTACTTGCGGCCTTCAGCCGTCTCGGCGACCTTGTCGGTGCGCGCGCACATGATGAAGTCATTGCGGTGCAGGCCCTTGATCGAGTGGCTCCACCAGGTCACGGTGACCTTGCCCCATTCGGTCATCAGGCCAGGGTGGTGGCCTTCGGCTTCGGCGATCTCGCCCACGGCATTGGTGAAGGCCAGGGCCTGCTTGAAGTTCTTGAACAGGAACACGCGCTCCAGTTCCATGTGGCCGTCGCGGACTTCGATGTTCCAGTCCGGGATCTCGCGGATCAGGACCGCCAGTTCCTCGTCGGTGACCTTGGGCGCGTCAGCGCGGCAGGCTTCGCAGTGGGCTTGGTTCAAGGCATTCATGGGTGTGTTTTCCGCTTCGAGTTGTTATCGGCAAGGCGCTCAGGCAGCGACCTTGGGTGGAAATTTCGGTGCGTGCAGCCCCAGCTGCATGGCTTGCTGGACCATGGCCATGATGTCTTCATGGGCCAGGTCGAACAGGCGCTTCATGTTCGGCAGCACGAAGTACAGCGGCTGCAGGATGTCGATACGGTACGGCGTGCGCATGCACTCGATCGGGTCGAAGGCCTGGTGCTCAGGCTCGCCTGAAAGACTGTAGACGGTCTCTTTCGGCGAGGAGAGGATGCCGCCGCCATAGATCTTGCGACCTTGTGCGGTCTCCATCAGGCCGAACTCGATGGTCATCCAGTACAGGCGCGCCAGGTACACGCGTTGTTCCTTGGTCGCGGCCAGGCCGAGCTTGCCGTAGGTGTGGGTGAATTCGGCGAAGAACGGGTTGGTCAGCAGCGGGCAGTGGCCGAAGATCTCGTGGAAGATGTCCGGTTCCTGCAGGTAGTCCAGTTCTTCCGGGGTGCGGATGAAGGTGGCGACCGGGAAGCGCTTGCTGGCCAGCAGTTCGAAGAAGGTCTGGAAAGGGATCAGTGCCGGTACCCGGGCAACCTGCCAGCCGGTGGTGGCCCCCAGCACCTTGTTGATCTCGCCCAGCTGCGGAATGCGGTCATGGGGCAGCTTGAGCTGGTCGATGCCGTCCAGGTACTCCTGGCACGCGCGGCCTTCGATGACTTTCAGCTGGCGGGTGATCAGGGTGTTCCATACCGCATGCTCTTGCTGCGGGTAATCGATAAAACCGTGCGCATCGGGCTCGCGTGCCACGTATTGCGTCTGTTTCATGTGGCTCTCCTGGTGAGGGCTTTTCTTGTTATGTCCACGACATGACTCAGGAATATCCCTTCACCAGACGATTTGCACTGGGGTGGGGGCGGTTGGCAGGTGCTCTTCGATGCTTCTTGCGTAACGATAATTTTACAAAATGCCCAGCATGCCGGAAAATCCGGGTCATCAAGCTGCCTTTTGTGTGGTTTTTGTCAGCTTATCTTTACGACTTTTCCGTGCGAGGTTGAAAAACTTCGCCACTTCGAGAGCATTCATGCGTATCAAAGTGCATTGCCAGAACCGCATCGGCATCCTTCGCGACATCCTCAACCTGCTGGTGGAGTACGGCATCAACGTGCTGCGCGGCGAAGTGGGGGGAGACCATGGCAACGCCATCTACCTGCACTGCCCGAACCTGATCAACCTGCAGTTTCAGGCACTGCGGCCCAAGTTCGAGTCGATTACCGGGGTGTTCGGGGTCAAGCGCGTCGGCCTGATGCCCAGCGAGCGCCGGCACATGGAGCTCAATGCGTTGCTCGGTGCGCTGGACTTCCCGGTGCTGTCGATCGACATGGGCGGCAGCATCGTTGCCGCCAACCGCACCGCGGCTCAGCTGCTCGGGGTGCGCGTCGACGAAGTGCCGGGCATGCCGCTGGCGCGCTATGTCGAGGACTTCGACCTGCCTGAGCTGGTGCGTGCCAACAAGTCGCGCATCAATGGGCTGCGGATCAAGGTCAAGGGTGATGTGTTCCTGGCCGATATCGCGCCGCTGCAGTCCGAGCACGATGACAGCGAGGCGCTGGCCGGTGCCGTGTTGACCCTGCATCGCGCCGACCGCATCGGTGAGCGCATCTATAACGTGCGCAAGCAGGAGCTGCGCGGTTTTGACAGCATCTTCCAGAGTTCGCGGGTGATGGCGGCGGTGGTGCGTGAGGCGCGGCGCATGGCGCCACTGGATGCGCCGCTGCTGATCGAAGGCGAGACCGGCACCGGCAAGGAATTGCTGGCCCGCGCCTGCCACCTGGCCAGCCCGCGTGGTCAGGCGCCGTTGATGGCGCTCAACTGTGCCGGCCTGCCAGAGTCGATGGCCGAAACCGAGTTGTTCGGTTATGGCCCCGGTGCTTTCGAGGGGGCGCGTGCCGAGGGCAAGCTGGGGCTGCTGGAGTTGACCGCTGGCGGTACCTTGTTCCTCGACGGCGTGGGAGAGATGAGCCCGCGCTTGCAGGTCAAGCTGCTGCGCTTCCTGCAGGATGGTTGCTTCCGGCGTGTCGGCAGCGACGAAGAGGTGTACCTGGATGTGCGGGTGATCTGCGCCACCCAGGTCGATCTGTCCGAATTGTGCGCCCGTGGTGAATTTCGCCAGGACCTGTATCACCGGCTCAACGTGCTGTCGCTGCATATTCCGCCGCTGCGCGAGTGCATGGACGGACTGGAAGGCCTGGTACAGCACTTCCTCGACCAGGCCAGCCGCCAGATCGGCTGCGCCATGCCGCGCCTGGCGCCGGCGGCCATGGACAAGCTCAGCCAGTATCACTGGCCAGGCAATGTGCGGCAGCTGGAAAACGTGTTGTTCCAGGCGGTTTCGTTATGCGAGGGCGGGGTGGTAAAGGGCGAGCATATTCGCTTGCCGGATTACGGCGTGCGGCAACCGTTGGGTGAGTTTTCGCTGGACGGGGATCTTGCACAGATTGTCGGGCGGTTCGAGAAGGCCGTACTGGAAAGCCTGATGGGCGAGTTTCCAAGTAGCCGGGCATTGGGTAAACGCCTGGGGGTTTCCCATACGACGATTGCCAACAAGTTGCGGGATTATTCCCTGGGCAAGTCGGCAGATTAAATAGCAGTTATTAATGGCCCGTTAACTTTCACGGCGGCGTGGAAGTTGTATGAGGGCAAAACGCGAACGGGGCCCACAAGGGCCCCGATTCAAGGTATCAGCCGTTGGAGCAGCCGTTCCCCATCACGCGGTATTCGAGAATGTGCTTCTGGCCCTTGGAGTCCTCGTAGGTCATGCGGGCGGGCACGACTTCACACACGTTGGGCACTTCGCTCATCGAGATGACGCGGGCAATGTCCAGGTGCTGCGAGTAACTGTACTGTTCAACCGGAATCTGCTCGACATTGTTTGCTTCGCCGGCCATCGCCGCGCCGCAAAGACCGCCGAGTACCAATACCAGTAAAGCTTTCATTTTCATTTTACCTGTCTAAGGTCGTGAGGGGGCGCGCGGCGCTTGTGGCGCCGCGAGTACTGCCAAAGTTCAACTATCAGGATTAGAGAGGGATTAACCGATTGCCTTCGTGGGGGCTGTTTCCAGTAGTTAATCGCCTTGCCGTTGCTGGCGAGGTGAATCTTATGCCTGGGCAACTAAGGGAAACAGATGGCGTTTTGATAAAGTTTTTTTGCCTTTTTCCAGAATCTGTAACAATCCCCCGGCAGGCGCTATCGCATTTTCCCCTGGCCGGGCCGGCGGCTGCGGGCTAGAGCCTTCCGCGCCGTTCACATGAAGATTTTCCGGTCGCGCTACTACCATCGTCGTATGGTTTTTCCCGCTCTGGTACAGTTACAAACGATTCCATACAAAAACAACTATTACACCGAGGTAACACAGATGAGTGCGGCTCCACTGTATCCCGTTCGTCCCGAGGTTGCGGCCACTACCCTGACCGACGAGGCCACCTACAAGGCCATGTACCAGCAATCGGTGATCAACCCGGACGGCTTCTGGCGTGAGCAGGCCCAGCGCCTGGACTGGATCAAGCCGTTCACCAAGGTCAAGCAGACCTCGTTCGACGACCACCATGTCGACATCAAGTGGTTTGCCGACGGCACTCTGAACGTTTCCTCCAACTGCCTGGACCGCCACCTCGAAGAACGCGGCGACCAGCTGGCAATCATCTGGGAAGGCGACGACCCTTCCGAACACCGCAACATCACCTACCGCGAGCTGCACGAGCAGGTGTGCAAGTTCGCCAACGCCCTGCGCGGCCAGGACGTGCACCGTGGCGACGTGGTGACTATCTACATGCCGATGATCCCCGAGGCCGTGGTGGCCATGCTGGCGTGCGCCCGCATCGGCGCGATCCACTCGGTGGTGTTCGGTGGTTTCTCGCCGGAAGCCCTGGCTGGCCGCATCATCGACTGCAAGTCCAAGGTGGTGATCACCGCCGACGAGGGCGTGCGCGGCGGCCGTCGTACTCCGCTCAAGGCCAACGTCGACCTGGCGCTGACCAACCCGGAAACCAGCAGCGTGCAGAAGATCATCGTGTGCAAACGCACCGGTGGCGACATCGCCTGGCACCAGCACCGCGACATCTGGTTCGAAGACCTGATGAAAGTGGCCTCCAGCCACTGCGCGCCGAAGGAAATGGGCGCCGAGGAGCCGCTGTTCATCCTTTATACCTCCGGCTCCACCGGCAAGCCGAAGGGCGTGCTGCACACCACCGGCGGTTACCTGGTGTATGCCGCGCTGACCCATGAGCGCGTGTTCGACTACCGCCCGGGCGAAGTCTACTGGTGCACCGCCGACGTCGGCTGGGTCACTGGCCACAGCTATATCGTCTACGGCCCGCTGGCCAACGGCGCGACCACGCTGCTGTTCGAAGGCGTGCCGAACTACCCGGACATCACCCGCGTGTCGAAGATCGTCGACAAGCACAAGGTCAACATCCTCTACACCGCCCCGACCGCCATCCGCGCCATGATGGCCGAAGGGCAGGCGGCCGTTGCCGGTGCCGACGGCTCCAGCCTGCGCCTGCTGGGCTCGGTGGGCGAGCCGATCAACCCCGAGGCCTGGAACTGGTACTACAAGACAGTGGGCAAGGAACGTTGCCCGATCGTCGACACCTGGTGGCAGACCGAGACCGGTGGAGTGCTGATCAGCCCGCTGCCGGGGGCCACGGCGCTCAAGCCGGGCTCGGCGACCCGTCCGTTCTTCGGTGTGGTGCCGGCGCTGGTGGATAACCTGGGCAACCTGATCGAAGGCGCTGCCGAAGGCAACCTGGTGATCCTCGATTCCTGGCCGGGCCAGTCGCGCTCGCTGTACGGCGACCACGACCGCTTCGTCGACACCTACTTCAAGACCTTCCGCGGCATGTACTTCACCGGCGACGGCGCCCGTCGTGACGAAGATGGCTACTACTGGATCACCGGCCGCGTGGACGACGTGCTCAACGTGTCCGGCCACCGCATGGGCACCGCCGAGATCGAGAGCGCCATGGTTGCCCACGCCAAGGTGGCGGAGGCGGCGGTGGTCGGCGTACCGCACGATATCAAGGGGCAAGGCATCTATGTCTACGTCACCCTCAATGCCGGTATCGAGCCGAGCGAGCAGCTGCGCCTGGAGCTGAAGAACTGGGTGCGCAAGGAAATCGGCCCGATTGCCTCGCCGGATGTGATCCAGTGGGCGCCGGGGCTGCCGAAGACCCGCTCGGGCAAGATCATGCGGCGTATCCTGCGCAAGATCGCCACGGCCGAATACGATGCCCTGGGTGACATCTCGACCCTGGCCGACCCGGGCGTGGTTCAGCACCTGATCGATACCCACAAGGCGATGAGCCTGGCTTCGGCCTGATATCCGGGCTAGGCGCTCACAAAGAAACCCCGCACGGGCAACCGGCGGGGTTTTTTGCTTTACTGTTACCCGACAATCATCGGTAACTCATCTGTCACCGATTTCGCACAGGATCGGGGCGCTCGGAAACAGATATGAGCCGTTTCGGTGCGCTTGCGTGGGCATATTCAACAAGGTGAAACGCTGCACTTGCCGTATTGCAAGGGTTTGCCAATAATAGGCCCGGTAATTGCTTGGCTTACAGGTTATTTCTCTCGAGCTCTTGCATGATTTGCAAAAGCTGTCAACATCGCCCGCCGCGATTTCAAGCGCTTCTGTAAGTAGTTGTCGCTTTGA
The DNA here is from genome assembly GCF_044749405.1 of Pseudomonas sp. NPDC089422. Taxonomy (NCBI): domain Bacteria; kingdom Pseudomonadati; phylum Pseudomonadota; class Gammaproteobacteria; order Pseudomonadales; family Pseudomonadaceae; genus Pseudomonas; species Pseudomonas sp. NPDC089422. The sequence continues at coordinate 388,199 of NZ_JBIVHW010000005.1, read as the reverse complement.
AGAAATATCGACTACCGGGCTGTCGTTAAAATGCCACTCACTCGCTCGTGGTCTGCGACCTTGGTCGAAACCTGCGCGGCTCGCGTTGTACCCATTCGCATATCGGGCAGCTGTTACCCCCTGCCTCGTATTGCCCCGTACCGATGGAGTTACCTGATGAAGAAGCTCGCACTGCTTGGCGCCCTGGCGCTTTCCGTGTTTTCCCTGGTATCGCAGGCCGATGAAAAACCGTTGAAGATCGGCATCGAAGCCGCCTACCCTCCGTTCGCCTTCAAGCAGCCGGACGGCAGCATCGCCGGTTTCGACTACGACATCGGCAACGCCCTGTGTGAAGAGATGAAGGCCAAGTGCACCTGGGTCGAGCAAGAGTTCGACGGCCTGATCCCGGCGCTGAAAGTGCGCAAGATCGATGCCATCCTGTCGTCCATGTCGATCACCGATGATCGCAAGAAGTCGGTCGACTTCACCAAGCGCTACTACCTGACCCCGGCGCGCCTGGTCATGAAGGAAGGTACCACCGTCAGCGAAAGCCTCGACGAGCTCAAGGGCAAGAAGATCGGCGTACAGCGCGGCTCGATCCACGACCGCTTCGCCAAGGAAGTGCTGGCTCCGAAAGGCGCCACCGTCGTGCCTTACGGCACCCAGAACGAAATCTACCTGGACGTTGCCGCCGGCCGCCTGGACGGTACCGTGGCCGACGCCACCCTGCTCGAAGACGGTTTCCTGAAAACCGACGCCGGCAAGGGCTTTGCCTTCGTCGGCCCATCGTTCACCGACGTGAAGTACTTCGGTGACGGCGTCGGCATCGCCGTGCGCAAGGGCGACGACGCCAACCGCGAGCGCATCAACAAGGCCATCGACGCCATCCGCGCCAACGGCAAGTACAAAGAAATCGAGAAGAAGTACTTCAACTTCGACATCTACGGTCCAGACTCGAACTAAGACGTCGGGTTTCACCTGTGCAATGGTGCAAACAGCAGAGGCTCTGAGGTTTGCACCATTTTTCATTCCCAAGCCCTGAGGAATCCCAATCATGTTGAAAGGCTATGGGGCAGTCATCCTCGATGGGGCGTGGCTGACGCTACAGCTCGCCCTGTCGTCGATGGCCCTGGCCATCGTCCTCGGCCTGATCGGCGTGGCGCTGCGTTTGTCGCCGGTGCGCTGGCTGGCCTGGCTGGGGGATCTGTATTCCACGGTGATCCGTGGCATCCCCGACCTGGTCCTGATCCTGCTGATCTTCTACGGCGGCCAGGACATCATCAACCGGGTGGCACCGCTGCTCGGCTATGACGATTACATCGACCTGAATCCGCTGGTAGCCGGTATCGGCACGCTGGGCTTCATTTTCGGTGCGTACCTGTCGGAAACCTTCCGTGGTGCGTTCCTTGGTATCCCCAAGGGCCAGGCCGAAGCCGGCGTGGCCTATGGCATGAGCGCGCGTCAGGTGTTCTTCCGCATCCAGGTGCCGCAGATGATCCGCCTGGCCATCCCGGGCTTCACCAACAACTGGCTGGTGTTGACCAAGGCCACTGCGCTGATCTCGGTGGTCGGCCTGCAGGACATGATGTTCAAGGCCAAACAGGCGGCCGACGCCACCCGCGAGCCTTTCACCTTCTTCCTGGCCGTGGCCGCGCTGTACCTGGTGATTACCAGTATTTCGCTGCTGGCGTTGAAGTATCTGGAGCGCCGCTACTCGGTAGGCGTCAAGGTGGCTGAACTATGATTTTCGACTACAACGTCGTCTGGGAAGCCATGCCGCTGTACCTCGGCGGCCTGCTGACCACCCTCAAGCTGCTGGCGCTGTCGCTGCTGTTCGGCCTGCTGGCGGCCATTCCGCTGGGCCTGATGCGCGTGTCCAAGCAGCCGCTGGTGAACATGGGCGCCTGGCTGTACACCTACGTGATCCGCGGCACGCCGATGCTGGTGCAGCTGTTCCTGATCTACTACGGCCTGGCTCAGTTCGAGGCGGTGCGCGAGAGCCTCTTCTGGCCGTGGCTGTCCAGCGCAACCTTCTGCGCCTGCCTGGCCTTTGCCATCAACACCAGCGCCTACACCGCAGAAATCATCGCCGGCAGCCTCAAGGCCACGCCCCATGGCGAGATCGAGGCGGCCAAGGCCATGGGCATGTCGCGCATGAAGATGTACCGCCGCATCCTGCTGCCGTCGGCCCTGCGCCGGGCACTGCCGCAGTACAGCAACGAAGTGATCATGATGCTGCAGACCACCAGCCTGGCGTCGATCGTCACCCTGATCGACATCACCGGTGCCGCGCGCACGGTCAATGCCCAGTACTATCTGCCTTTCGAGGCCTACATCACGGCGGGCGTGTTCTACCTGTGCCTGACCTTCATCCTCGTGCGCCTGTTCAAGATGGCCGAACGCCGCTGGCTTGGCTATCTGGCGCCGCGCAAGCACTGAACGCTCTGTGAGAACCGACAGCATGTACAAACTCGAAGTCCAAGACCTGCACAAGCGCTACGGCAGCCATGAAGTGCTCAAGGGCGTGTCCCTGGCGGCCAAGGCAGGCGACGTGATCAGCATCATCGGCTCCAGCGGTTCGGGCAAGTCGACCTTCCTGCGCTGCATCAACCTGCTCGAGCAGCCCCACGCAGGCAAGATCCTGCTCAACAATGAAGAGCTCAAGCTCGTGCCTGGCAAGGATGGCGCGCTCAAGGCCTCCGACCCGCGCCAACTGCAGCGCATGCGCTCGCGCCTGTCGATGGTGTTCCAGCATTTCAACCTGTGGTCGCACATGACTGCGTTGGAGAACATCATCGAAGCCCCGGTGCATGTGCTCGGGGTGAGCAAGAAGGAAGCCCTGGAGAAGGCCGAGCACTACCTGGCCAAGGTTGGTGTGGCGCACCGCAAGGATGCTTTCCCCGGCCACATGTCCGGTGGTGAGCAACAGCGTGTGGCAATTGCCCGGGCCCTGGCCATGGAGCCAGAGGTCATGCTGTTCGACGAGCCAACCTCGGCGCTCGACCCCGAGCTGGTGGGTGATGTGCTCAAGGTCATGCAGGCCCTGGCCCAGGAAGGCCGTACCATGGTGGTGGTGACGCACGAAATGGGCTTTGCCCGGGAAGTGTCGAACCAGCTGGTGTTCCTGCACAAGGGCCTGGTCGAAGAAACCGGTTGCCCGCGTGAAGTGCTGGCCAACCCGCAATCGGAGCGGCTCAAGCAGTTCCTCTCCGGCAGTTTGAAGTAAAACGCTGCACCTTTGCACCAGAATAGGGCATGCTGCGCAGCGAGCGCAGCCTGACCCGGCGCCACAGACTCGAACGAACTCAGGTTTCGGACCGTACCCTATGACCACCCAGCGAATCGGTTTTCTCATCTGGCCTAGCACCAAGCCTTTGACCCTGGCGCTGGCGGAGGAAGTGTTGCAGGTGGCCCAGCGGGTGCATCCGGAGGTGGTCTATGAGATCGCATTCCTTCAGGCGGAACCTGCCGAGGAGGGCGCCTGGCGTCTGCCGGGCGAGCCGTGGAACGGGCGCCTGGAAGGTTGCCACAAGCTCTTCCTGCTGGCCGACGATCTGCCCCAGGCGGTGGGCTCGGCGCTGTCGACAGCGCTCAAGCAACTGGCGCGCAGTGGTTGCATGATCGGTGGCCTGTCCGCTGGCGTGTATCCGCTGGCCATGCTCGGTCTGCTCGACGGTTATCGTGCTGCCGTGCACTGGCGCTGGCAGGATGACTTTGCCGAGCGTTTCCCCAAGGTGATTGCCACCAGCCACTTGTTCGACTGGGATCGCGATCGCCTGACCGCGTGCGGTGGCATGGCCGTGACCGACCTGCTGCTGGCGGTGCTGGCCCGCGATCATGGGGCCGAGCTGGCGGGGGCGGTGTCCGAGGAACTGGTGGTCGAGCGCATTCGCGAAGGTGGCGAGCGCCAGCGTATCCCACTGCAGAACCGCCTTGGCTCGAGCCATCCGAAGCTGACCCAGGCTGTGCTGTTGATGGAAGCCAATATCGAAGAGCCGCTGACCACCGACGAAATCGCCCAGCATGTGTGCGTATCGCGCCGGCAACTGGAGCGGATCTTCAAGCAGTACCTGAACCGCGTGCCGAGCCAGTATTACCTGGAGCTGCGGCTGAACAAGGCGCGGCAGATGCTGATGCAGACCAGCAAGTCGATCATCCAGATCGGCTTGTCCTGTGGCTTCTCCTCGGGGCCGCATTTCTCCAGTGCCTACCGCAACTTCTTCGGCGCCACGCCGCGGGAAGACCGCAACCAGCGGCGTAGCAGCAGCCCGTTCGAATTGAGCTCGGCACCGGCCGAAAAGGGCTGAGGTTTCGGTTGGGTTCGGGGTGCATGCCTTGGGTTTGAGGGTGGTGCCGAAATCGAGCGCCGCCCGCGCGGCGCATCGCAGGCAAGCCTGCTCCTACATCTGTTTCGGGCCAATATCTCCTGTGCCGCATGCGTGCGACCCCTGGGTGCATGACGCAATATCGAATGGTACAAACAAGGCGCGCGCGCCAATGTCTCAGGATTAACTGGCCCGAAACAGATGTAGGAGCAGGCTTGCCTGCGATGCGCCGCGCGGGCGGCGCTCGATCTCCCAGGCGCCGGCAAACTATCGGCATACACCTGCAGCCCCCAATCCCTTGTGAACACCCGTTCACCCAGCTCCCTCTCTCCCGTACACTGCGCGATTGCGACAGTGTTTGTCGCATTGCCGAAAGCCTGGGTAAAACTGGGTTTTGCGCTGTAACAAGTTGTCGCTTGGCCGCAAGGACAGGCGCGGATCAGTCCTTACAATCCCCCCATCGCTCGCCACTTCCAGGCCAGCGTTCCTCTTCAGGAGACTCAGATGTCCGTTGAGCAAGCCCCGGTGCAACGTGCCGATTTCGACCAGGTCATGGTTCCCAACTATTCTCCGGCGGCCTTCATTCCTGTGCGAGGCGAGGGTTCCCGCGTCTGGGACCAGTCGGGTCGCGAGCTCATCGACTTTGCCGGAGGCATCGCGGTGAACGCCCTGGGCCACTGCCACCCGGCACTGGTCAAGGCCCTGACCGAACAGGCCAATACCCTCTGGCACGTCTCCAACGTCTTCACCAATGAGCCGGCCCTGCGCCTGGCGCACAAGCTGGTCGACGCCACCTTTGCCGACCGTGCGTTCTTCTGCAACTCCGGCGCCGAGTCGAACGAGGCCGCCTTCAAGCTGGCCCGCCGCGTCGCCCACGACCGCTTCGGCCCTGAGAAGCACGAGATCATCGCCACCGTGAACAGCTTCCACGGTCGTACCCTGTTCACCGTCAGTGTCGGTGGCCAGCCGAAGTACTCCGATGGCTTCGGCCCGAAGATCACCGGCATCAGCCATGTGCCCTACAACGACCTGGAAGCGCTGAAGGCACAGATTTCCGACAAGACCTGCGCCGTGGTGATCGAACCGATCCAGGGCGAGAGCGGTGTGGTGCCGGCCGACAAGGCCTACCTGGAAGGTGCGCGCAAGCTCTGCGACGAGCACAACGCCCTGCTGATCTTCGACGAAGTGCAGACCGGCGTCGGCCGCACCGGCTCGCTGTATGCCTACCAGCACTACGGTGTGACCCCGGACATCCTGACCAGCGCCAAGAGCCTGGGCGGTGGTTTCCCGATCGGCGCCATGCTGACCACCACCGACATCGCCAAGCACCTGGCCGTCGGCACCCACGGCACCACCTACGGCGGCAACCCGCTGGGCTGTGCCGTCGCCTGCGCCGTGCTGGACGTGGTCAACACCCCGGAAACCCTGGCTGGCATCAAGGCCAAGCACGAGCGCTTCAAGTCCCGTCTGGAAAAGATCGGCCAGCAGTACGGCCTGTTCAGCCAGGTGCGTGGCGTCGGCCTGCTGATCGGCTGCGTGCTGACCGAAGCCTGGCAGGGCAAGGCCAAGGACGTGCTCAACGCCGCTGAAAAACAAGGCGTGATGGTGCTGCAGGCCGGTCCCGATGTGGTCCGCTTCGCCCCAAGCCTGGTGGTCGAAGATGCTGACATCGACGAAGGCCTGGACCGCTTCGAGCGCGCCGTGGCGCAACTGACCAAGGGCTGATCGGCCTGCGGTCCGTTCACCGGCCTGGGCGCTTCGAGACGCCGGGTCGGTGAACCCCGAATTCCAGCGCGGGTGCCGATGCGCCCGCCGTTTTTCCGTGCCGTCGTGAATGGCCCGTATTTCCAAAGGAGTGACACCATGCTGGTGATGCGCCCCGCGCAAATGGCTGATCTGAACGAAGTGCAGCGCATGGCTGCCGACAGCCCCGTTGGTGTCACCTCGCTGCCGGACGATGCCGCCCGCCTGGGCGACAAGATTGCCGCCTCGGAAACCTCCTTCGCCGCTGAAGTCAGCTTCAACGGTGAAGAGAGCTACTTCTTCGTGCTCGAAGACAGCGAGACCGGCAAGCTCGCCGGCTGCTCGGCCATCGTCGCCTCGGCCGGCTACTCCGAGCCGTTCTACAGCTTCCGCAACGAGACCTTCGTGCACGCCTCGCGCGAGCTGAAGATCCACAACAAGATCCACGTCCTGTCGCTGTGCCACGACCTCACCGGCAACAGCCTGCTGACCAGCTTCTATGTGCTGCCGGAACTGGTGAACAGTGGCTGGGCCGAGCTCAACTCCCGTGGCCGTCTGCTGTTCATGGCCTCGCACCCGGAGCGCTTCGCCGATTCGGTGGTCACCGAGATCGTCGGCTACAGCGACGAGCAGGGCGAATCGCCGTTCTGGGATGCCATCGGGCGTAACTTCTTCGACCTCAACTACGCCCACGCCGAGCGCCTGTGCGGCCTGAAGAGCCGTACCTTCCTCGCCGAGCTGATGCCGCATTACCCGATCTACGTGCCGCTGCTGCCCGACGAAGCGCAGGAGGCCATGGGCCAGGTGCACCCACGGGCGCAGATCACCTTCGACATCCTCATGCGCGAAGGCTTCGAGACCGAGCACTACATCGACATCTTCGACGGTGGCCCAACCCTGCATGCGCGTGCCTCGGGCATTCGCTCGATCGCCCAGAGCCGTGTGGTGCCGGTCAAGGTCGACGACACCCCGGTCAAGGGCGGGCGCCCTTACCTGGTGTGCAACGGCCAGTTGCAGGACTATCGCGCGGTGTTGCTGGATCTGGACTGGGTGCCGGGCAAGCCGGTCAGCCTGAGCAGCCAGGCGGCCGAGGCCCTGGGTGTCGGTGAAGGTGCCAGCGTGCGCCTGGTCGCCGCCTGAGCCACGGCGCGCAAGCCGGAACAATGAGTTTCGCGGCAGGCACTGGCCACCGCACAAGGAGATAGCATGATCGTTCGTCCTGTACGCAGCAGCGATTTACCCGCGCTGATCGAATTGGCACGCAGCACCGGTACCACCGGGCTGACCACCCTGCCGGCCAACGAGGAGCGCCTCGGCCACCGCGTCGGCTGGGCCGAAAAGAGCTTCCGTGGCGAAGCCGAGCGTGGCGACACCGATTACCTGTTCGTGCTGGAGAACGATGAAGGCCTGGTGGTTGGCATCAGCGCCATCGCCGGGGCCGTGGGCCTGCGTGAGCCCTGGTACAACTACCGGGTCGGCCTGACCGTCAGCGCCTCCCAGGAGCTGAAGATCTACCGCGAAATACCCACGCTGTTCCTGGCCAACGACCTGACCGGCAATTCCGAGCTGTGCTCGCTGTTCCTGCGCAGCGACTACCGCTCCGGGCTCAACGGCCGCCTGCTGTCGCGTGCGCGCATGCTGTTCATTGCCGAGTTCCCTGAACTGTTCGGCAACAAGATCATTGCTGAAATGCGCGGCATGTCCGATGAGCAAGGCCGTTCGCCGTTCTGGGAAAGCCTGGGCCGGCACTTCTTCAAGATGGAGTTCAGCCAGGCCGACTACCTCACCGGCGTCGGCAACAAGTCGTTCATTGCCGAGCTGATGCCCAAGTTCCCGTTATACACCTGCTTCCTGTCCGAAGCTGCGCGCAATGTCATCGGCCGTGTGCACACCGACACCGAACCTGCGCTGGCGATGCTCAAGCAGGAAGGCTTCAGCTATCAGGGCTACGTCGACATCTTCGACGCCGGCCCGGCCATCGAATGCGAGACCTCGAAGATTCGCGCCGTGCGCGAGAGCGAGACCCTGGTGCTGGCCGTGGGCACACCGGGCGATGACGCTACCCCCTACATCATCCACAACCGCAAGCGCGACGACTGCCGCATCACCGCAGCGCCCGCGCGCCTCGCCGCAGGCACCCTGGTGGTTGATCCACTGACCGCCAAGCGCCTGCGCATGGGCGCCGGCGACAACGTACGTGCCGTGCCGCTGTCGGCAAGCCGGGAGGCCCAGTAAATGACCACCCATTACATCGCAGGCAACTGGCTGGCTGGCCAGGGCGAAGCCCTGCAGTCGCTCAATCCGGTGACGCAGGCCGTCGTCTGGCAAGGGCAGGGCGCCGATGCCGGCCAGGTTGACGCTGCCGTCAAGGCGGCCCGCCAGGCATTCCCGGCCTGGGCACAGCTGAGCCTGGAAGCGCGTATCGACGTCCTGGAGAAATTTGCCGAGCAGCTCAAGCAGCATGCCGAGGCGCTGGCCCACTGCATCGGTGAGGAAACCGGCAAACCACTGTGGGAATCGGCCACTGAAGTGACCAGCATGGTCAACAAGGTGGCAATCTCGGTGCAGAGCTACCGCGAGCGTACCGGCGAGAAAAGCGGTCCGCTGGCCGATGCCACGGCTGTGCTGCGGCACAAGCCCCATGGCGTGGTGGCGGTGTTCGGCCCTTACAACTTCCCCGGCCATTTGCCCAATGGCCATATCGTGCCGGCACTGCTGGCCGGCAACTGCGTGGTGTTCAAGCCCAGCGAGCTGACCCCCAAGGTCGCCGAGCTGACGGTCAACTGCTGGATTGCCGCTGGTTTGCCCGCTGGTGTGCTCAACCTGGTTCAGGGGGCGCGTGAAACCGGCGTGGCGCTGGCTGCCAATCCAGGTATCGACGGCCTGTTCTTTACCGGTTCGAGCCGCACCGGCAACCTGCTGCACCAACAGTTCGCCGGCCGTCCGGACAAGATCCTCGCCCTGGAAATGGGCGGCAACAACCCGCTGGTGGTGGATGAGGTCAAGGACCTCGACGCCGCGGTGTACACCATCATCCAGTCGGCGTTCATCTCTGCCGGCCAGCGCTGCACCTGTGCGCGCCGTCTGCTGGTGCCGCAGGGCGCCTGGGGCGATGCGCTGGTCGCGCGGCTGGTCGAGGTGTGCCGGAGCATTACAGTCGGGGCCTTCGACCAGCAGCCAGCGCCGTTCATGGGTTCGGTGATCTCGCTGCAGGCAGCGCAGGCACTGATCGCGGCCCAGGCCGAACTGCTGGCCAAGGGCGCCGTGCAGTTGCTGGCAATGACCCAGCCCCAGGCCGACGCGGCGCTGCTGACGCCCGGGATTCTCGATGTCACCGCCGTGGCCGAACGCCCGGACGAAGAGTTCTTCGGCCCACTGCTGCAGGTGATCCGCTACGCCGATTTCGATGCCGCCATCGACGAGGCCAACAACACCCAGTACGGCCTGGCCGCCGGCTTGCTGTCCGATTCCCGTGCGCGCTACCAGTACTTCTGGCTGCGCAGCCGCGCCGGGATCGTCAACTGGAACAAACAGCTGACCGGCGCCGCCAGCAGTGCGCCGTTCGGTGGCATGGGCGCCAGTGGCAACCACCGCGCCAGTGCCTATTACGCAGCCGATTACTGCGCTTACCCCGTGGCTTCGCTGGAAACCGCCAGCCTTGCCCTGCCGGCGACCCTGACGCCGGGCGTCACCCTATAACAACAGGTCACGGAGCCTAGCCGATGAAATCCTATGAAGTGAATTTTGATGGCCTGGTGGGGCCTACCCACAACTACGGCGGCCTGTCCTACGGTAACGTGGCTTCGCAGAGCAACAGCCAGCAAGGGTCCAACCCGCGGGAAGCGGCGCGCCAGGGCCTGGCCAAGATGAAAGCGCTGGCCGACATGGGCTTCAAGCAGGGCGTACTGGCGCCGCAGGAGCGCCCGGACGTGGCTGCCCTGCGTCGCCTGGGCTTCGTCGGCAGCGATGCCGAGGTGATTCAGCGTGCCGCCAAGGAGGCCATGCCACTGCTGGTCGCCAGCTGCTCGGCCTCGAGCATGTGGGTGGCCAACGCCGCCACCGTCAGCCCGAGCGCCGACACCGCCGATGGCCGCGTGCACTTCACGGCCGCCAACCTTAACTGCAAGTACCACCGCAGCATCGAGCACCCGACCACCAGCCGTGTGCTGGCGGCGATGTTCAACAACGAGAAACACTTTGCCCACCACGAAGCCCTGCCCGCCGTGGCACAGTTCGGCGACGAGGGCGCGGCCAACCACACGCGCTTCTGCCGCGAGTACGGTGAGGCCGGGGTGGAGTTCTTCGTCTATGGCCGCAGTGCCTTCGACAGCCGCTACCCCGCACCGCAGAAGTACCCGGCGCGGCAGACCCTGGAGGCGTCCCAGGCCGTGGCCAGGCTGCACGGCCTGAGCGATGACGGTGTGGTCTACGCTCAACAGAACCCGGCGGTGATCGACCAGGGGGTGTTCCACAACGATGTGATTTCGGTCGGTAACGGTGAAGTGCTGTTCTACCACGAGGACGCGTTCCTCGAGACCGGCGCGGTACTTGGCCAACTGCAGGCTAAACTGGCCAGCAAGGGTGGCAACTTCCAGGCCATCCGTGTGCCACGTGCGGCGGTGACGGTAGAGGATGCAGTGCGCTCCTACCTGTTCAACAGCCAGCTGCTCAGTCGTGACGATGGCTCGATGTTGCTGGTGGTGCCGGAAGAGTGCCGCAACAACGAGCGGGTCTGGGCCTACCTGGGCCAGCTGACTGCCCAGGGCGGTGCGGTGAAGGAGGTCAAAGTGTTCGACCTCAAGCAGAGCATGCAGAACGGCGGTGGCCCGGCTTGCCTGCGTTTGCGCGTGGCATTGAAGGAATCGGAACTGGCGGCGGTCAATCCAGGCGTTATCATGACCGCCCCGTTGTACGACACCCTGGTGCAGTGGGTCGACAAGCACTACCGCGATCGCCTTGGCGAAGCCGACCTTGCCGACCCGCAGCTGCTGCTGGAGTGCCGTACCGCGCTGGATGAATTGACCCAGATCCTGAAGTTGGGCTCGGTGTACCCGTTCCAACGCCAACCTTGAAGAGAGAATTTGCAATGACCGACGCCCTGCGCCTGATCCTCGAAGATGTAGACGGCACCCAGCTGGAAACCTCCTGCACCCGTTTTGCCATCGTCTGGCAAGGCAAGGAAGTGTGGGTTCAGCAGGACGGCCGTGGCCAGCTGCTGATCGGCGTGGATGTCGAGGAAGGCGATGTCGAGTACGCCAACCTGCTGCTGCGCCCGATGGCCACCAACCTGGTCAGCCTGCAGCTGGAAATGGAGCCGGCGGAAGTCGGTGAAGATGACGATCACGTCCATGGCCCCGACTGCGGCCACCACCACTAAGGAAGCGCCTATGCTCGCCCTTGGCAAATTGCTCGAGCTGACCCTGACCGATCACGAGCCGGCCGAGAAGACTCAAGTGACACCCAAGGGCGTGCGGTTGCGCTGGCTGGGGGAGGGCGCACTGGAAGTGCGTCCGCCCGAAAGCGAGGATTGTGGCCTGGACCTGCTGCTGTCGGCAGGTATCCACGGCAATGAGACGGCACCGATCGAACTGCTCGAAAGGCTGCTGCATGGCGTGGCCAACGGCAAGATCAAGCCACGTGCACGGATTCTGTTCCTGTTCGGCAACCCGGTCGCCATCCGCAAGGGCGAGCGCTTCGTCGAGCAGGATATCAACCGGCTGTTCAACGGCCGTCATGAGCTATCCAGTGGTTTCGAGGCATTGCGTGCGGCCGAACTGGAGCAGTTCGCCCGGGTGTTCTTCAGCAAGCCTGAGCGCACCCGTCTGCATTACGACCTGCACACCGCGATCCGCGGTTCGAAGATCGAGCAGTTTGCCCTGTACCCCTATAAAGAGGGGCGCAAGCATTCCCGCCGCGAGCTGGCCCGCCTGGCTGCTGCCGGCATGGAGGCGGTGCTGTTGCAGAGCAAGTCGTCAATCACTTTCAGTGCCTTCACCTACGAACAGCTGGATGCCGAGGCATTCACTCTGGAGCTGGGCAAGGCACGGCCGTTCGGGCAGAACGAGCAGGTCAACCTCGACAAGCTCGAAGAGCGCCTGATCCGCATCATCGAGGACACCGAGCCCGAGATCGACGGCTCGCTGGACGGCCTGAAGCTGTTCAGTGTCGCCCGCGAGATCATCAAGCACAGCGACAGCTTCCACCTGCACCTGCCGGCCGACATCGAGAACTTCTCCGAGCTGAGCAAGGGTTACCTGCTGGCCGAGGACCTGGCAGAGATGCGCTGGGTGGTCGAGGAGGAGGGGGCGCGGATCATCTTCCCCAATCCCAGGGTCAAGAATGGCCTGCGCGCCGGCATCCTGATCGTGCCTGATTCGGGGCAGCGCCTGGGCTGAGACCGTAGCCGCCGCTGAAAACGGCGGCTGGTTTCGGATCCGATCCCGGATGAAAACCTTTTAATTCACCGCCTGTTCCATTTTCCCTTCCCTTGGGCGGTAATTGGCTTGCCAGTGGCGAAAGGCTGCATTTAGCATCCACTCATGTCATTTTCGTTTGCAAGCGCCTTAAAAGCCGTCCAATCGACGCTTTCTATCGCATAAACACACTGCACCGAGATTGCAGGACCGATATAATGCGGCCCTTTGCCGTCGTTTCGTCGACGTGTTTGCCCCCAAGGGCCGCCGTTTCCGTGGAAGAACCTATGAAAAGCGCAGAAATCCGTGAAGCCTTCCTTCGCTTCTTCGAAGAGCAGGGCCATACCCGAGTCGCCTCCAGTTCGCTGATCCCGAACAACGACCCGACCCTGCTGTTCACCAACGCTGGCATGAACCAGTTCAAGGACTGCTTCCTCGGTGCCGAGAAGCGTGCCTACACCCGCGCCGTCAGCAGCCAGAAGTGCGTGCGTGCCGGTGGCAAGCACAACGACCTGGAAAACGTCGGCTACACCGCGCGTCACCACACCTTCTTCGAAATGCTGGGCAACTTCAGCTTCGGTGACTATTTCAAGCGCGACGCGATCACCTTCGCCTGGACCTTCCTGACCTCGGACAAGTGGCTGAACCTGCCCAAGGAAAAACTCTGGGTCACCGTCTACGCCTCTGACGACGAAGCCTACGACATCTGGACCAAGGAAGTCGGCGTGCCGGCCGAGCGCATGGTGCGCATCGGCGACAACAAAGGCGCCCCGTACGCCTCCGACAACTTCTGGACCATGGGCGACACCGGCCCGTGCGGCCCATGCACCGAGATCTTCTACGACCACGGCGCCGACATCTGGGGCGGCCCACCCGGCTCGCCGGAAGAAGACGGCGACCGCTACATCGAGATCTGGAACAACGTCTTCATGCAGTTCAACCGCACCGCCGACGGCGTGCTGCACCCGCTGCCAGCGCCGTCGGTGGACACCGGCATGGGCCTGGAGCGCATCAGTGCGGTCATGCAGCATGTGCACTCGAACTACGAGATCGACCTGTTCCAGAACCTGCTGTGCGCCGCGGCCAAGGCCATCGGTTGCAGCAACGACGGCCAGGCTTCGCTGAAAGTGGTGGCCGACCACATCCGTTCCTGCGGCTTCCTGATTGCCGACGGCGTACTGCCGTCCAACGAAGGCCGTGGCTATGTGCTGCGTCGCATCATTCGCCGCGCTTGCCGTCACGGCAACAAGCTGGGCGCCAAGGGCAGCTTCTTCTACCAGATCGTCGCCGCCCTGGCCGCCGAGATGGGCGAGGCCTTCCCAGAGCTGCAGAGCCAGCAGGCGCACATCGAGCGCGTACTCAAGGCTGAAGAAGAGCAGTTCGCCAAGACCCTGGAGCAGGGCCTGCGCATCCTCGAGCAGGACCTGGCCCAGCTCAAGGGCGACGTGGTCCCGGGTGACGTGGTGTTCAAGCTGTACGACACCTACGGGTTCCCGATGGACCTGACCGCCGACATCGCCCGCGAGCGCGAGCTGACCATCGACGAAGCCGGCTTCGAGCGCGAGATGGAAGCCCAGCGCGAGCGTGCCCGTTCTGCCAGCAGCTTCGGCATGGACTACAACAGCCTGGTCAAGGTCGACAGCGCCACCGAGTTCCTCGGTTATGACGCCACCGAAGGCCAGGGCAAGATCATCGCCCTGTACAAGGACGGCCAGGCCGTCGACCAGCTGGGCGAAGGCGAGCAGGGCGTCGTGGTCCTCGACCGCACCCCGTTCTACGCCGAATCCGGTGGCCAGATCGGTGACACCGGCTTCCTCCAGGCCGGCGCCGCACGCTTCGACGTGCGCGACACCACCAAGACCGGCGGTGCCTTCCTGCACCACGGCGTGGTTGCCCGCGGTGCGCTGGTCATCGGGTCGCCCGTCGAGGCCAAGGTCGATGCCGACGTGCAGCACGCCACCTCGCTGAACCACTCGGCCACTCACCTGCTGCACGAAGCGCTGCGCCAGGTGCTGGGCGAGCACGTGCAGCAGAAGGGCTCGCTGGTCGACAGCCAGCGCCTGCGTTTCGACTTCAGCCACTTCGAGGCGGTATCGCCTGCGCAGATCAAGGCCCTGGAAGACATCGTCAACCGTGAAGTGCGCAAGAACACCCCGGTTGAAACCGAACTGACCGATATCGAAACCGCCAAGGCCAAGGGTGCCATGGCCCTGTTCGGCGAGAAGTACGGTGATACCGTGCGCGTGCTGAGCATGGGCGGCGACTTCTCTGTCGAGCTGTGCGGCGGTATCCACGCCAAGCGCACCGGCGATATCAGCCTGTTCAAGATCATCAGCGAAGGCGGCGTGGCCTCGGGCGTACGCCGTATCGAAGCGGTTACCGGTGCCGCTGCACTGGCCTACCTGAACGCTGCCGAAGAGCAGGTCAAGGAAGCCGCGCAGCTGGTCAAAGGCAACCGTGACAACCTGATCGACAAGCTGTCGGCTGTGCTTGAGCGCAACCGCCAGCTGGAAAAGCAGCTCGAGCAGCTGCAGGCCAAGGCCGCCAGCGCCGCCGGGGATGATCTCTCCAATGCGGCCGTTGAGGTCAAGGGTGCCAAGGTGCTTGCGGCCCGCCTGGATGGGCAGGATGGCAAGGCACTGCTGGCGCTGGTCGATCAACTGAAGAACAAGCTCGGCCACGCGGTGATCCTGCTGGGCAGCGAGCATGAGGGCAAGGTCGTGCTGGTGGCCGGCGTGACCAAGGACCTCTCCAGCCAACTCAAGGCTGGTGACCTGATGAAACAAGCCGCTGCGGCAGTGGGTGGCAAGGGCGGTGGCCGTCCGGACATGGCTCAGGGTGGTGGCGTCGACGTCGCTGCACTGGACCAGGCCCTGGCGCTGGCCGTGCCGTTCGCAGAGCAGGGACTTTGAGATGAAGGGGCCGGCGGTCTAGTCGCCGGCTCCTTCATGTTGGATGGTTTTTTTGAGGCCCGGTACGGGCTGAGGCACCATTGAAATGGCGTTGATCGTACAGAAATTTGGCGGCACCTCTGTCGGTTCCATCGAGCGGATCGAGCAGGTAGCCGAAAAGGTCAAGAAACACCGTGAAGCGGGCGACGACCTGGTGGTTGTGCTGTCGGCCATGAGCGGTGAAACCAATCGCCTGATCGATCTGGCCAAGCAGATCACCGATCAGCCGGTTCCGCGTGAACTGGATGTGATCGTGTCGACCGGTGAGCAGGTCACCATCGCCCTGCTGACCATGGCCTTGATCAAGCGTGGTGTGCCAGCGGTGTCCTACACCGGCAACCAGGTGCGCATCCTCACCGACAGCGCGCACAACAAGGCGCGCATCCTGCAGATCGATGACCAGAAGATCCGTGCCGACCTCAAGGAAGGCCGCGTGGTCGTGGTGGCCGGTTTCCAGGGTGTCGACGAGCATGGCAGCATCACCACCCTCGGCCGTGGTGGCTCCGACACCACCGGCGTGGCCCTGGCGGCTGCGTTGAAGGCTGACGAGTGCCAGATCTACACCGACGTCGATGGCGTCTACACCACCGACCCGCGCGTCGTGCCGCAGGCGCAGCGCCTGGAGAAGATCACCTTCGAAGAGATGCTGGAAATGGCCAGCCTCGGTTCCAAGGTGCTGCAGATCCGTTCGGTGGAGTTCGCCGGCAAGTACAACGTTCCGCTGCGCGTGCTGCACAGCTTCAAGGAGGGTCCAGGTACCCTCATTACCATTGATGAAGAGGAATCCATGGAACAGCCGATCATTTCCGGTATCGCCTTCAACCGTGATGAGGCCAAGCTGACCATTCGTGGCGTACCGGACACCCCGGGCGTTGCTTTCAAGATCCTCGGCCCGATCAGCGCTTCGAACATCGAAGTGGACATGATCGTGCAGAACGTTTCCCACGATAACACCACCGACTTCACCTTCACCGTGCACCGCAACGAGTACGAGAAGGCTCACAGCGTGCTGGAAAACACCGCACGTGAAATCGGTGCCCGTGAAGTGATCGGCGACACCAAGATCGCCAAGGTGTCGATCGTCGGCGTCGGCATGCGCTCCCACGCGGGCGTTGCCAGCCGCATGTTCGAAGCCCTGGCCAAGGAGAGCATCAATATCCAGATGATCTCCACCTCCGAAATCAAGGTCTCGGTGGTCATTGAAGAGAAGTACCTGGAGCTGGCCGTACGCGCGCTGCACACCGCGTTCGAACTCGACGCTCCGGCCCGACAGGGCGAGTAACGCGTTGCCCGGAGGGCGCGGCTAGGCCGCGCCCTTCGCGTTTCTGGTCGCCACGCAGGCCCTGTCCTGTCGGCGGGGCGACCACCCAGGCTCTGTGTCGTCGTCCACGATCCGGCCTGACATCCCAAGACTGAAATCCCTGAATGTTTTGCGTAAGGAGAAAGCTATGTTGATTCTGACTCGTCGGTGCGCCGAGAGCCTGATCATTGGAGACGGCGAGATCACCGTGACGGTGCTCGGCGTCAAAGGCAACCAGGTGCGTATTGGTGTCAGCGCCCCTAAAGAAGTGGCCGTTCACCGCGAAGAAATCTACCTGCGGATCAAGAAAGAGAAGGACGAGGAGCCAAGCCTTTAATTTTTTTGAAGTTTTTTTCAAAAAAAGGGTTGCAAACGAGGAAGAGCCTGTTTAATATTCGCCTCGTGTTGCGGTGAGGTGGCCGAGTGGCCGAAGGCGCTCCCCTGCTAAGGGAGTATACCTCATAAGGGTATCGGGGGTTCGAATCCCCCCTTCACCGCCATTATTTGCGTAGGGCGCTGTAAGCGGTAAGAACGCTAAGTCGTTGAAGTTAAACGAAAAAGTTCTTGCAAAAATGTTTCAGCGAACTATTATGCGCGGCAAGACACGGACTCATAGCTCAGCTGGATAGAGTACTCGGCTACGAACCGAGCGGTCGCAGGTTCGAATCCTGCTGAGTCCGCCACTTTTGAAGTGGCTTTGCTTACAAGGCTGCTTCAAACCACCAGTGGTAATCTGGTCTAAAACTACCAATCGCGGACTCATAGCTCAGCTGGATAGAGTACTCGGCTACGAACCGAGCGGTCGCAGGTTCGAATCCTGCTGAGTCCGCCACTTTTTGAAGTGGCTCTGCTTGCAAGGTCGCTTCACCCGCCAGCGGTAACTGGTTTAAAACTGCCAACCACGGACTCATAGCTCAGCTGGATAGAGTACTCGGCTACGAACCGAGCGGTCGCAGGTTCGAATCCTGCTGAGTCCGCCACTTTTGAAGTGGCTCTGCTTGCAAAGTCGCTTCACCCACCAGTGGTAATCTGGTCTAAAACTACCACCACGGACTCATAGCTCAGCTGGATAGAGTACTCGGCTACGAACCGAGCGGTCGCAGGTTCGAATCCTGCTGAGTCCGCCACACAATCAAGAAGCCCGCTCAATTGAGCGGGCTTTTTGTTTTCTGTTTCACTGCTTTGTCAGTGATGCCTGACTAGACTGCACAATAACCAGCCCGACAGACTTTTGCGCGGTGAATGTGTTTTTTATTGCGCGCCTGCCGTCGCACTGATGGCTTCGAGCGTTGTCCCAGCTTTATCTCGCAAACGATTGTTCTGGCCAAAATTTTAAGCGATCTGACGGCTTAGGCAGTGTATGATTGCGCCCGTCAGCCCCGCCGGGGCTTGTGGAAAACCACCATGGACTTACCCAGTAGTTACTCCTTAACAAGATTCATACAGCTAGATCTGACTGATTGATTCTCCCGGCGTGCTCCGCTGCTGGGAGTGGAGTTCGCCTATGACTGAAGTAGAAGTAAAGAAAGCTCAAGAGAGCCTGCAGGATCGCCTGGCCCAGGTGGTCGAACTGCTGCAGCGCCAACGTGTGGTAGAAGACCTGACCCACCGTCAGGAAGGTCAGCACAATGACCTGGTGGAAAATCTTGTCCACCGCCAGAACCTGGTCGACCTGCAGCGCAAGCTGGACGACCTGCACCCTGCCGACGTCGCCTACATCCTCGAAGCCTTGCCCCTGCAGGACCGCCTGACGGTCTGGCAGCTGGTGCGCTCGGATCGCGACGGCGACATCCTCCTCGAAGTTTCCGACTCTGTTCGTCAATCGCTGATCGCCGACATGGACGATCACGAGATCCTGGCTGCCGCCAAGGAAATGGACGCCGACGAACTGGCCGACCTGGCGCCAGAGCTGCCGCGTGACGTGGTTCACGAGCTGATGGAAAGCCTCGATGCCCAGCAGCGCGAGCGTGTGCGCTCGGCACTGAGCTACGACGAGGAGCAGGTCGGTGCGCTGATGGACTTCGAGATGGTCACCATCCGTGAAGACGTCAGCCTGGAAGTGGTACTGCGTTACCTGCGCCGCCTGAAAGAGCTGCCCAACCATACCGACAAGCTGTTCGTGGTCGACTATGAAGGCATTCTCAAGGGCGTGCTGCCGATCAAGCGCCTGCTGGTCAACGACCCAGAGAAGAAAGTGGCGGAGGTCATGGCGACCGACCCCGTGTCTTTCCATCCTGAAGAAGATGCCTACGACGCAGCTCAAGCCTTCGAGCGTTATGACCTGGTTTCGGCGCCGGTGGTGGACAAGAGCGACCGTCTGATCGGCCGTCTGACCATCGACGAGATGGTCGACCTGATCCGTGAGGAGAGCGAAAGCGAAGTCCTCAACATGGCGGGTCTGCGCGAAGAGGAAGACATCTTCGCCTCGGTCTGGCGCTCGCTGCGCAACCGCTGGGCATGGCTGGCAATCAACCTGATTACCGCTTTCGTCGCCTCGCGGGTGATCGGCCTGTTCGAAGGCTCGATCGAGAAGCTGGTGGCGCTGGCTGCGCTGATGCCCATCGTTGCCGGTATTGGCGGCAACTCGGGTAACCAGACCATTACCATGATCGTTCGCGCCATGGCGCTGGACCAGGTGTCGCCGGGCAATACCAGCCGGCTGATGCGCAAGGAGCTGGCGGTGGGGCTGCTCAATGGCCTGGTATGGGGCGGGGTGATCGGTGCGGTGGCGTTCTGGCTCTATGGCAGCTGGTCACTGGGTGTAGTGATGACCGCAGCGATGACGCTGAACCTGTTGCTGGCGGCATTCATGGGCGTGCTGATTCCGATGACCCTGACGCGCCTGGGGCGCGACCCGGCCATGGGCTCCAGCGTGATGATCACCGCCGTGACCGACAGTGGCGGCTTCTTCATCTTCCTGGGCCTGGCCACGCTGTTCCTGCTCTGACACGTAACAGGCGCGACCGGCTCCTGCAAATGCAGCGCAAAGCCCAGGGACAGGCACAACGAAAAAAGCCAGCTTACGCTGGCTTTTTCGTGTCTGCTTGCTGCCGGCCTCAGGAGGCGTCGGCAGCCATTTCCACATCGTGAGCGATGAGGGCCACCAGCGCATTCTGCTGGCGGTGCGACAGCTGGCGGAAGCGTTGCAGGAGCTCACGCTCGTGCAGCGACAGCTCCGGGCTGTCCAGGCGCATGCTCAGCTCGTCGCCCAGCGCACCTTCCTGGATAAGGCTCTGCTCCAGGCGCGCGATGATCTCGGAGTTCATGCTGCGGTGATGGTTGCGCGCTACCTCGGCAATGCGCTCACGCATCCCGTCTGGCAGGCGGACGACGAACTTGTCAGCGGTGCGGCTCGAATAAATAGCCTGTTTCATTGGGCGCATATAAATTGACCGGATTTACTGGTTCAGGGGAAGCGGTTCTCAAATTGGCCGCACGGGGTGGAAGTACGACCGTGGCGACGACAAAATGTTCAACCGTCATGAAAATTTGGAAGGTCATCTTGCCTCATGGTCGCCGATTCCTTGGCGTCAATTCTGTGACAAATAGTGAGCCGGATAAAGGCTTTTTGCCAGTACCAATTATCAGAAATGAGCACTGGTTTGAAAAGTTTTGCATTATCCAGCCCGTCGCACCGTCAGCCTTATGCCGTCAAAAACCTGTAAAACGCAGCAAAGGACACAGAAAACACCTAGAATGCGCGGGTTTCCTTCCATAGAGCATAGTGGCTATGCAACATGACGCAAGCGCCCGAGATGGAGCCTCAGGCCGCCTGATATTCCTGGTAGGACCCTCTGGTTCAGGAAAAGATTCCCTGATCGATGCATCTCGCGCGCAATTGTCTGCTGCAGGGGTCGAAATTGCCCGTCGCGTCATCACGCGCTCCGCTGAGGCCAAGGGTGAAGCAGCCCATGGCGTAAGCGCGGAGCGCTTCGCGCAAATGCGCGAGGAGGGCGCGTTCGCCATGCATTGGCGGGCCAATGGCCTTGAGTACGGGATTCCGGCTCAGGTGGATCAGTGGCTGGCGCAAGGGCGCGCGGTGCTGGTCAATGGTTCGCGGGCCTACTTGCCTGAAGCGCAGGCGCGCTACCCTGATCTTCTGGCCGTGTGCCTGGAAGTGCAACCGGAGGTGCTGCGTGAACGCTTGCTTGCTCGCGGGCGCGAAACCCCGGAGCAAGTCGACCAGCGCTTGGCGCGCAATGCCCGGCTTCAGGCGGAGGGCGCGTCATCGGTCCACTACCTGGACAATTCGGGTGATCTGGCAATGGCGGTCAAGGCCTTGCTCGAGCTACTGCGTCGGGAAAAGTTGATTACCTGAGTGGCGCCCGGAAAACCCTTACGTGCAAAAAGCCCGATTCCGGCATGACAAACGGAGGCGCGGTGGTTAACATGCTCGCCGTCCTGCTGTTGCGGTATTCAGGTCAGCTAGAGGGGGAAGGGTAACCTTTTCTAAATCCCTGGTTTTGCGTAACATACGCCGCTTGATGTCTCCTTAGTTTAACGGATAGAACAAGCCCCTCCTAAGGGCTAGATGCTGGTTCGATTCCAGCAGGGGACGCATTCTTCATCGCTCGACACCCCCCTTTTCAGTGCAAGGCCCACTGATTCTTCCCGTCTGTAACACCGATGACGCGCTTCAGCGCTCGGCCTCTCTGGCGATCAGCCGTGTTCTTGTAGATTGAGTTTTTCCTCGGTGATGGCAGCTTCACGCTTCAGCCACGTAATGAACGCTTGAGCTGTATTGCTGGGCGGGCGTTGTTTGCGCGTGAGCAGGTAGTACGCCAAAGAGTGTCGCATGACCATGTCCGGGAACGGAACAACAAGTTCACCCGTCCGAAGTGGCCGTTCGATTAGTGCCAGCACGCACAGTGCCACTCCGTAACCCTCAATGGCGAGTTGTGCAAGGACATTGGAGTCGGAAACGATATGCCCGCGCTCAGGATCGAGGGCCACGCCTGGATACAGTTCATGCCAGCGCTTCCAATCCTCATAGTCGCGGTCGTGCAGCAACGGATGCCTGGCGAGATCGGATGGATGGCCCAGAGGCTTGTCACCGTCAAGCAACTGTGGCGAACAGACCGGGACATAGTTTGCCCCCATCAAAAACTCCGAGTCGAAACCTGGCCATCGGCCATCTCCCCATTTGATCGCCAGTTCAGTCTGGTCAGCAAACTCGACGCGTTGAGTGGTTAGCGTCTGCTGGATGTGGAGTGTCGGAAAGCGTTCGGTGAACTGACGCAGCCGAGGTGTAAGCCAGAAGGCGCTCAATACGGGCTCGGATTCTATGTGCAGAATCGGCGTTTCTGCCTTGCGGGCGCAGCGATCAAAAGCACCGATCAAGTGCTCGAACGCCCCACGGATGTCCTCCAGCAGGTCTGCGCCTTCCTGGGTCATCTTCACCGACCGGGTCGATCTGATGAACAGCTGGACACCCAGCGCTTCCTCCAGCTTGACGACTTGCTGGCTGACGGCGGACTGGGACAGGTGGAGTGCTTCGGCTGCACGCGTGAAGCTCGCAAGCTCTGCAACCGTCTTGAAGGCCAGCAGCAGGGAAAGGTGGGGGAGTCGGCTCGGGGCTTGGCCTGAGCTAGAGCGATTAATAAGCACCTGTAATTAACCCATTATGAAATCGCGCTTCAGGGCGACGGCCTTGCGGCATAGATTGGCTGCAGGCCCACTGTAACCGGGCCTCCTAATAATGACAAAAGCAGGCCAATCACGATGCAAACCACTCCTAACGCCGAAAAGGCCCGTGACCTCTGTGCAGGAGGTTTCCATGAAGCCTGAACGCCACACCGTCACAGCGCCTACCAAAGATCGTACCCTGATCCTTGCAAGCCTCATTGTAATTTCCACAACCGTGTTTGGCCTGATGTCCTTCCCTGAACAGGCGAAGCAACTGGCTGACCAACTGTTCAACGCGGCCACAATGACGTTTGGCTCTGTTGTGCAGTTGCTGGGTTTCGCCTGTGTTGTCCTGATCGTCGGCCTTGCGCTGAGCAAGTACGGAAATATCAGACTCGGCAGCGGTCGCCCGGAATATTCCAACACCAGCTGGGTATTCATGTTCATCTGCGCTGGCCTCGGCTCAGCCACCATGTATTGGGCTTTCATGGAGTGGGCCTACTACTACCTCACACCCGGGCTGGGCATCGCGGCCGCCAGCCAGCAAGCGCTTGAGTACAGCATTGCTTACTCGTTCTTCCATTGGGGGGTCACGCCTTGGGCGATCTATGGAATGGCTTCGCTTGCAATGGCGTACCACTTCCATGTACGGCGCAACAAGGGCCTGAGCCTGGCTGCAGTGATTGAAGCTATCACGGGCTTCAAGGCACAAGGCCCGGTTGGCCGCGTCATCGATCTGGTCTTCCTCTTCGCCACGTTCGGTGGGCTGGTGCTGACGACAACCCTGACGACCTCTACGGTTGCAAAAGGCTTGTCGGATCTCATCGGCATCGAGGACGGCTTCGCTTTGAAAGCAGGACTGGTCGTTTCGGTGACGCTGATCTTCTCGCTGAGTTCATACATCGGCATCGCCTCTGGCATGCAGCGCCTCGCCAAGCTTGCCTGTGGTCTGACCCTTGCCTTTGCGTTGGTGGTTCTGCTGCTAGGCCCAACCTTGTTCTCGATCAGCAACATCACCAATGCCGTGGGGCTGACGCTGCAAAACTTCATCCACATGAGCCTGTACACCGATCCGGCAGGCAGTGGCGAGTTCTCTCGTGGCTGGACGGTATTCTATTGGCTGTACTGGATCACCTACACGCCGGGTGTCGCGATCTTCGTCACGCGTGTTTCTCGCGGTCGCACCCTCCGTGAACTGGTCATGGCCATGATCCTCGGCGGATGTGGTGGTTGCTGGTTCTTCTTCGGGAGCCTGGAGAGCTTCGCCATTCACCAGTTCATGGAGAAGGTGGTGGACGCGCCGGCCATGTTGAGTGGAGCGGGTGGGGAAGCCGCGGTTTCCATGCTGCTCCACAGCTTGCCATTCGGAAAGCTGCTGTCCGTGGTCTACTTCGTGCTGATGCTGCTGTTCCTGGCCTCTCACCTGGATGCTGTGGCCTACACCGTTGCAGCGACGAGCACTCGCAACCTGCGGGAAGGTGATGATCCGACCCCAGGCCTGCGCTTGTTCTGGTGTGCGCTTCTGGCGGCTCTGCCCCTCGCCATGCTCTACATCAATGCTCCCTTGAGCACGCTCAAGACGGCGGTAATTCTCACTGCAATCCCCTTCATATTGATCCTTGTCGTGAAAATCTGGGGCCTCTTCAAATGGCTCGGCGAGGATTACAGAAATTTGAGTACTGAACGAATCATTCTGCAGGCCAAGCAACTGGCCGAGCAGGAAGAGGGTCACCCGGATCAGGTTCAGGTTGTTGATGCAGAGCGTCTGGAAGCAAAAGCATGAAGATCGTAGAAGTAGAAGCCATCTGGCTGCGTGTCCCGAAGTTCGATCAGGTCTGCGAGTGGGGTGAGGATGCATTGATTGTTCGCATCCACACCGACACGGGCATCGTCGGAGTGGGTGAGACGGATAGCTCGCCTGCAGTGGTGAAGGCGCTTATCGAAACCCCGGCCTCTCATGAAACGTGCCAGGGGCTACGCGATGTCCTTCTCGGAGAAAACCCGCTGGAGATCGACCGGCTCTGGAAAAAGATGTACCGGCATAGCGAGTATGTAGGGCGGCGAGGCGCCGGCGTGCACGCCATCAGTGCCTTGGACATCGCGCTTTGGGATATTGCCGGTCAGCATTACGGTGTCCCCGTGCACACCTTGCTCGGTGGCAAGTATCGCGACCGCATTCCCGCCTACGGCACTTTCATCCCCAGAGCCACTGATGCCGGCAACCGGGATATTGTGCGGCACCTGCTCAGCCAGGGGCTGCGAAGCATCAAGCTCGGTGGCGCCGGATTTGGAGAAGATCCGGCGCGCGACAAGCAGCTGCTCAAGCTGGTGCGAGAAGAGATCGGTGAGGACGTGCACCTGCAGGTCGATCTGGTAGGGCGGTGGCGAAATGCAGCCCATGCGCTTTCGCAATGCGAGGCCTTGCGCGAGTTCAACCTCAACTGGGTCGAGGAGCCACTGCCATCAGATGATGAACGAGGCTTGGCTTATCTCGCAGGCCTTTGCAAGGTCAAGGTATCGGGTGGGGAAGGGCTTGCCACCAAGCATGAGTTCCGCAATTTCCTGGAGAATACCCGGCCTGCGATAGTGCAGCCTGACATCACAAGGTGTGGCGGTATCAGCGAGATGCGCCATATCTATGAACTGGCAAATTACTATGGGGCGCAATTGGTGCCTCATGGGTTTAGCACAGGCATCTTGCTGGCAGCGACCACACATTTCCTGGCGGCCTGCGAATTTGGCGAGCTGATCGAGTATTCGCAGAGTGAGAGCCCTCTGTTCCGCAAGCTGGTGAAGAACCTGATTCCGCTTGAGGACGGTCACGTAGCGGTGCCGAACACCCCGGGTTTGGGCATCGTGCTCGATGAGGAGGTGATTGCCCGGTACAGAGTCAACGTATAGAGCAACTGAAAACGCCCACGTCCACGCAACGTGGGTTTTTTCCATGCACGCCATCCACGCTAAATCCCTCCCTCTGCCCCTCGTTTCCCTTGCACAAGGCCGACGTGCGCTGCGCGCGCCCGAACCGGTGCTTGCTGTCATTTCATCGAGGGTCGAAGGATGCTTGCCGCCACCTGCTTCAAGGCCAGCCAGGCGCTGCCTGTTGCCAATCAATTGCTGCTCAACCTGCTGCGGCCAGCTGCCGCAAGGGGGGAGTCATGAGCGCCCTACTGGAACTGCATGCCCGGCCACTGCTGCCCGGCCAGCGCAGCTTGCCGTTGCTGGTCGAGGCGCCCCACGCCGGCCTGGACCTCAACGAGGCGCTGGCGCCGATCCGCGAGTTGGTAGAGCGCCACTTGCTCGATGCCGGCGGCATCCTGTTCCGAGGTTTCGAGGTGGGCGGCGCCGAGGCCTTCCGCAGCTTCGCCGGTGGCTTCGGCCACCCGCTGCTGAATTACGAGTTCGGTTCCACCCCGCGCAGCAATGTCACCCAGGGCGTATACACCTCCACCGAGTACCCGCCGCACCAGAAGATCCCGCTGCACAACGAACAGGCCTACACCCGGGAATGGCCGATGAAAATCTGGTTCTACAGCATGATTGCCGCCGAGAGTGGAGGAGAAACGCCAATCGCCGACAGCCGCGAGGTGTTTCGCCGGATCGACCCGCGGATTCATGAGCGTTTCAACCGCCACGGGCTGATGTACGTGCGCAACTTCGGCAATGGCCTGGATGTGCCTTGGGAGCAGGTGTTCAACAGTGACGACCCGGCAGTGGTGGAAGCCTACTGCCAGCGCCATGCGATCACCTGCGACTGGAAGGACGACGGCGAGCTGCGCACCCGCCAGATCTGCCAGGCAGTGGCGCGCCACCCGCGTACTGGCGAGGATGTGTGGTTCAACCAGGCGCACCTGTTCCATGTGTCCAACCTGCCGCCCGAGGTGCGCGAGAGCCTGCTGGAAATCGTCGACGAGGAAGACCTGCCACGCAATGTCTATTACGGCGACGGTTCGCCCATCGAAGGCTCGATCCTCGACGAGGTGCGCGGTGTGCTGGATGAATGCACCATCGCCTTCCCGTGGCAGGAAGGCGATGTGCTGATGCTCGACAACATGCTCGCCGCCCACGCCCGCAGCACCTTCACCGGCAAGCGCAAGGTCATCGTGGCCATGGCCGAGGGGCACGGCGCTGGCTGAGCCGTGCAGCACTGCAGCGACTGCCGGCACGTCTTCGGGCGCGCCGGCGCTTGCGTAAAACCGGCGTGGCGAGTTTTGCAAACAGCGCCTAAATGCAAGCCGGAACCATTCGTTCAACAGGTATCGCGGAGCCCAGGGCGGCTCCCATCACCGGTTCGGACGACCTATGAGCACCCTCGATCAATCCCTGAAGCTGGCGCGCCGCTTCATTGAACTGCCGCTGGAAAAACGCCGTGTCTTCTTCGCCGCCCTGCGCGACGAACAGGTCGACTTCACCGGCTACCCCATCCCCGACTGCAGCGGCATCGCCGGCCGCGACCAGCTCTCCTATGCCCAGCAGCGCATGTGGTTCCTCTGGCAGCTGGAGCCGGGCAGCGCTGCCTACAACCTGCCAGGGGCGGTGCGACTGCTCGGCAGCCTGAATCGCCAGGCGCTGGACCTGGCCTTTGCCGATCTGGTGCAGCGCCACGAGTGCCTGCGCACCACCTTCGAGGAGATCGACGGCCAGGCGTTGCAGCGTGTCGGTGACGGTGCGCAGGTGCAGGTGCGCCATGTCGACCTGTCCGGCCTGGAGGCGGGCCAGCGTCTGCAGCGGACCCGAGAAGAAGTCGCACGCGAAGCCGGCCAGCCGTTCGACCTGCAGCAGGGGCCGCTGCTGCGGGTGGCGCTGCTGCAACTGGCGGCGGATGAGCATGTGCTGCTGCTGACCATGCACCACATCATTGCCGATGGCTGGTCGATGAACATTCTGATCGAGGAGTTCATGCGCTGCCTGGATGCCCGCAGCGCTGGCTACCAGGCCCAGTTACCGGCGCTGGCCGTGCACTACCGCGACTACGCCCTGTGGCAACGCAGCTGGATGGAAGCCGGCGAGCAGGCGCGCCAGCTCGATTACTGGCGCGCCCAACTGGGCGAAGAGCATGAGCCACTAGAGTTGCCCACCGACCGCCCACGCCCGGCCCAGGCGAGCCATGCCGGTGCGCGCCTGGAGTTCGCCATCGACGCCGAGCTGCGCAGCGGCCTGAAGGCGCTGGCCCAGCGTCAGGGCACGACCTTGTTCGTGGTGCTGCTGGCGGCCTTCAAGACCCTGTTGTACCGCTACAGCGGCCAGGGCGACATCCGCGTCGGCGGCCTGATTGCCAACCGCAACCGCAGTGAGGTCGAGGGGCTGATCGGTTTCTTCGTCAATACCCAGGTGCTGCGCAGCCAGCTGGAGGGGCGCCAGACCTTCGAGCAGTTGCTGGCAGCGCTGCGCCAGACCGCCCTCGGCGCCCAGGCCCACCAGGAACTGCCGTTCGATGCGCTGCTGGAGGCGCTGCAGCCCAGCCGCAGCCAGAGCCACAACGCGCTGTTCCAGGTGATGTACAACCACCAGCCGCTGGTCACCGACATCCAGGGCATGCGCCTGGGCTGCGGCTTGCAGCTGGCGCACCTGGACGCTGAACAGAGCGTGGCCGGCGCCCGCAGCCATGCCGCGGCCAGTGACCTGATGCTGGAAACCCGCGAGGAAGGCGAACGCTTGCTGGCCGCCTTCACCTACGCCACCGATCTGTTCGACGCCGCCACCGTCGAGCGCATGGCCGGCCACTGGCGCAACCTGCTGCACAGCGTGCTGGCCGACCCGCAACGCCGGATCGGCGAGCTGCCATTGCTCGACGTTGCACAAGCCCGCCAGTTGCAGCATTGGGCACTGCGTGCCGCCGCCCCGCAGGCCTCGGCACTGGCCCATCAGCGCTTCCAGGCCCAGGCAGCCCGCACGCCCGAGGCGGTCGCACTGGTACTGGCCGGCGACGGGCAGGGCGCCAGCCTGAGTTACGCCGAGCTGGAGCGCCGCAGCAACCGCCTGGCCCAGCGCCTGCTGCAGTCGGGTGTCGGCCCCGAGGTGCTGGTCGGTGTGGCGCTGGAACGCTCGCTGGACATGGGGGTTGCCCTGCTGGCGGTGCTCAAGGCCGGCGGTGCCTATGTGCCGCTTGACCCGCAAGCGCCCGGCGAACGCGTCGCCCAGGTGTTCGCCGACAGTGGCCTGCGCCTGCTGCTGACCCAATCGTACCTGCTGAGCCAGCTGCCAGAGGCGGAGGGTATCGAGGTCCTGTGCCTGGACCAGCCCCAGGGCGAGCAACCTGAGCATGCCCCGCAGGTATCGCTGCAGCCCGGCAACCTCGCCTATGTGATCTACACCTCCGGTTCCACCGGCCGCCCCAAAGGCGTGGCCATCAGCCATGGTGCGCTGGCCGAGTTCTGCGACCTGGCAACCGACTATTCGCGCCTGACTGCGGACGATCGCGTGCTGCAGTTCGCCACCTGCAGCTTCGACGGCTTCGTCGAGCAGTTCTATCCACCGTTGTGCGTCGGTGCCCGCGTGGTGCTGCGCGACAGCCGCCTGTGGGACAGCGCCAGCTTCCTGCGGGCACTGGAGCAGCACGGCATCACGGTCGCCGACCTGCCGGCCGCCTACTGGCACATGCTGGTGCAGGACTACGCGCGCGACACGCCACAGGCGTTTGCCGCACTGCGCCAGGTACATGTCGGCGGCGAAGCCATGGCGGTGGACGGCCTCGACCTGTGGCGTCGCGCCGGCCTGGGCGGCGTGCGCCTGCTCAATACCTATGGCCCGACCGAGGCCACGGTGGTGTCCAGCGTCCACGACTGCACGGCGTTGGCATCGCAGGACGTGTCCTGGCGAGGCATCCCCATTGGCCAGGGCCTCGCCGGCCGTCGCCTGTGCATTCTCGACGGCGAGATGCAGCCAATGCCGGCCGGTGCCATCGGCGAGCTGTACATCGGTGGGCCTGGCCTGGCGCGCGGTTATCACGGCCAGCCCGCACTCAGCGCCGAACGTTTCCTGCCCGACCCCGAAGTCCCCGGCGAGCGCCTGTACCGCACAGGTGACCGCGCCCGCTTCGACGCCAGTGGCGCCATCGAATACATCGGCCGGGTCGACCACCAGGTGAAGGTGCGTGGCTTCCGTATCGAGCTTGGCGAAATCGAGATGCGCCTGCAGCAATGCCCTGGCGTGCGCGAGGCGGCGGTGCTGGCCCAGGACATGGCCGGCGGGCGGCAACTGGTGGCCTATGTGGTCACCGAAGCAGCTGGCGCCAGTGCCGAAGCGCAGCGCCAGGCGATTCGCGAGGGCCTGCGCGCGACGCTGCCGGATTACATGGTCCCCTCGCACCTTGTGCTGCTGGAAAAACTGCCGCTGACCCCCAGCGGCAAGCTCGACCGCAAGGCCTTGCTCGCGCCCGACCCGAGCCAGTTGCAGGCCAGCTTCCGGGCGCCGGTCAGCGAGCAGGAGCAGCAGCTGGCGGCGATCTGGATGGAGGTTCTGCAGGTGCCCCGCGTCGGCCTCGACGACAGCTTCTTCGACCTGGGTGGGCACTCGCTGCTGGCGGCCCAGGTGATTGCCCGGATCAAGTCCGAACTGGGCGTCGCGCTGCCCATGCGCAGCTTGTTCGAACGCCCGCACCTGGCCGCCCTGGCTGAGGAACTGGAGGCCCTGGGCGGCACCGCCGACGAGGACTGGGCCGACATGGAAGCGTTCATGAATTCACTGGAGGAGGTTTGAGCATGACCCGCAACACTACGCTGCGTATCGCCGAGAAGTTCATCGGGTTGCCGCTCGAACAACGCCGCCAGTTCCTCGCCAGGCTGCGCCAGGATGGCAAGGACTTCGGCCTGTTGCCGATCCCGGTCAGCCGCCATGGCCTTGAGGCGATTCCGTTGTCCTATGCCCAGCAGCGCCTGCTGTTCCTCTGGCAGCTCGACCCGCAGAGCGCGGCCTACAACATGGCGGCCGGCCTGCGTCTGGAGGGAGAGCTGGACCAAAGCCGTTTGCAAGGCGCCTTCGACGCCCTGATCGAGCGCCACGAAGCGCTGCGCACCGTGTTCCAGGTCGACGGCGAACAGCCGCTGCAACGGGTGCTCGCGGCCGAGCCCCTGGCCTTGCGCCAGGTCGACCTTGGCACGGCCGGCGAGGCCGAGCTGGCCGGCCTGGTGGAAGACGAAGTCGCTCGCCCGTTCGACCTGCTCAATGGCCCGCTGCTGCGTGCCAGCCTGTTCCGCCTGGGCCAGGATGAACACGTGCTGGTGGTGTGCATGCACCACATCGTCTCCGACGGTTGGTCGATGGACGTGATGGTCCGCGAGTTCGTCCAGTGCTACCAGGCCGGCGCCCAGGGCCTGCCAGCGCTGCCGTTGCAGTATGCCGACTACGCCGTGTGGCAGCGCCGCTGGCTGGAAGCGGGCGAGGGTGAGCGGCAGTTGCAGCACTGGCGCGAGCAGCTGGGCGACGAACACCACCTGCTCGACGTGGCGGCCGATTTCCCGCGCCCGCCCGTGCAGAGCCTGCAGGGCGAGACCCTCAAGTTCGACTTCGGCGGGCCGCTGTCGCAGCGCCTGCGCGATGCCGCCCGGGCCCAGGGCGTGACGCTGTTCATGCTGATGCTGACTGGCTATGCGCTGTTCCTCTCGCGCCATTCCGGCCAGCGCGACATCCGCATCGGCGTGCCCAACGCCAACCGTGGGCGCGAAGAGGTGGAAGGGCTGATCGGCTTCTTCGTCAACACCCAGGTGCTGCGCTGCGTGGTCGACGAACGCTTGTCGCTGAATGAACTGCTGGTGCGGGTGCGCGAGGCGACCTTCGCCGCCCAGGCCAACCAGGAGCTGCCTTTCGAGCAACTGGTGGAAGTGCTCGCGCCCGAGCGCAGCCTTGGCCACAACCCGTTGTTCCAGGCCAAGTTCAACCAGAACGTCGGCGTGCAGAAGCAGACTGCGCTGCAACTGCCGGGGCTGGCCGTCAGCGAGTATCCGCTGCGCAAGGAAGGCACCCACTTCGACCTCGCCCTGGACATCACCGACGACGGTAGCCTGGTGCACGGCGAGATGACCTACGCCAGCGATCTCTACCAGCGTTCCACTATCGAAGGGTTCATCGTTGCGCTGCGTGAGCTGTTTGACACTTTGCTGACCGCGCCAGATGCGCCACTGCATACCCTGGTCAAGGCGCCTGCCGCAGAAGTTGTTGGCCACCGTGAGCAACCGGCCCTGGTCCTGCTGCGCTGGGACGAGCAGGTGCGCCGCCAGCCCGACGGCATCGCGGCGGCCTGTGCGGGGCAGCGGCTCAGTCATGCCGAACTGGACAGCCAGGCCAATCGCCTGGCCCATCATCTGCGCGACCTGGGTGTCGCCACGGGTGCACCGGTCGCGGTGCTGATGGAGCGTTCGCTGGACTGGCTGGTGTGCCTGTTGGGCATCCTCAAGGCGGGCGGCGTCTACCTGCCGCTGGACGTCAAGGCGCCGACCGAACGCCTGCAAGGCATGCTGCAGCGCAGCGGTGCGACAGTGCTGTTGTGCGATGTTGCTGATGCTCGCCAACAGCTGCTGGCCTCGTCAGGTTGTCAGGTTCAGCCCTACACGCCGGAGCGCTGGGCGTCGCTGCTGGCTCATGCGCCACAGGCCGGGATACTGGAAGGCTCACCGGCCTACGTGATCCACACCTCCGGCTCCACCGGCCAACCGAAGGGTGTGGTGGTCAGCCATGGCGCACTGGCCAGTTATGTCGATGGCCTGCTGCAACGTCTGGATCTGGCCGCGGACGCGAGCATGGCGCTGGTCTCCACCATCGCCGCCGACCTCGGCCACACGGTGCTGTTCGGCGCCCTGTGCTCCGGGCGCACCCTGCATGTGCTGCCGGAGGCGCTGGGCTTCGACCCGGATGCCTTTGCCACCTACATGGCCGAGCAGCGCATCGGCGTGCTGAAGATCGTCCCCAGCCACCTCAACGGCCTGCTGCAGGCGGCCAATGCCGCCGATGTGTTGCCCGAGCATGCCTTGATCGTCGGTGGCGAGGCCTGCTCACCTGCGCTGTACCAGAAAGTGCGCGAGCTCAAGCCCGGCTGCCGCTTCATCAATCACTACGGCCCCAGCGAAACCACGGTCGGCGTGCTGACCCACGAACTGCAAGGCGAAGCGACGCGCGCCATACCATTGGGTGCGGCGCTGCCGGGAGCCTGCGTGCGGGTGCTGGACGATGTGCTCAACGTGTTGCCCGCGCGCGTCGCGGGTGAGTTGTACATTGGCGGCGACAGCCTGGCGCAAGGCTACCTGGGCCAGGCGGCACTGACCGCCGAGCGTTTCGTGCCCGACCCGTTTGGCGCGCCAGGCACGCGCCTTTACCGCAGCGGTGACCGCGTGCAGCGTGACAACGCAGGCTTGCTGCACTTCCTCGGGCGTGCCGACGACCAGGTGAAGATCCGTGGCTATCGTGTCGAACCAGGGGAAGTCGGCCGCGTGCTGCGTGGCCTGGCAGGGGTGCATGACGCCGTGGTACTGGCAGTACCGCAGGGGGATGATCCGGCGCAGCTGCAACTGGTCGGCTGGTGCGTACCGGGCAATCCCGAACTGTGCGTCGAGGCCCTGCGCGAGCAGCTGCAGGGGCTGCTGCCGGACTACCTGGTACCCGCTCATCTGCTGTTGCTGGAGCGCTTGCCGCTGACTGCCAACGGCAAGCTGGACCGGCGCGCACTGCCGCAGCCGCAGGTGCAACTCAAGCGTCATGTTGCCGCCAGCACACCGCTGGAGGAGCAACTGCTGGCCATCTGGCAAGCGGTGCTCAAGCGCGACGACATCGGCGTCGAAGACAACTTCTTCGAACTGGGTGGCGATTCCATCCTCAGCTTGCAGATCATCGCCCGCGCCAAGCGCCAGGGCATCAAGCTGAGCCCGCGCCAGCTGTTCGAGAAGCAGACCATCGCCCAACTGGCCCAGGTTGCCAAGGTGACCGCTGCCGTGGCCAAACCTGCTGCTGTTACGCAGGTCAGTGGTGCCATGGCGCTGCTGCCGGTGCAGGCGCGCTTCTTCGAGCTGGCCCTTAACCAGCCTGGGCACTACAACCAGGCGGTCATGCTGCAGCCACGCCAGGCGCTGACCGCGAACATCGTCGAGCAGGCCCTGGCGCTGCTGGTCAACCAGCACGACGCACTGCGCCTGGCCTTCAACAAGGTGGACGGCAGCTGGCATGCCGAGCACCGTGCAGGCGTGCCCGGCGGAATGCTCTGGCATCGCCAGGCGGCCGATGCCGCGCAATTGCAGGCCATCGCCGAAGAGGCACAGGGCAGCCTCGATCTCGCGCAGGGGCCGCTGCTGCGCGCCGTGCTGTGCGACTTTGCCGACGGTGGTCAG
Source organism: Pseudomonas sp. NPDC089422 (assembly GCF_044749405.1). Classification (NCBI taxonomy): domain Bacteria; kingdom Pseudomonadati; phylum Pseudomonadota; class Gammaproteobacteria; order Pseudomonadales; family Pseudomonadaceae; genus Pseudomonas; species Pseudomonas sp. NPDC089422. The sequence continues at coordinate 354,551 of NZ_JBIVHW010000005.1, read as the reverse complement.
CGCCTGCTGCTGGTGATTCATCACCTGGTGGTCGACGGTGTGTCCTGGCGGGTGCTGCTGGAAGACCTGGAGCAGGCCTGCGTCGCCCTGCTGGCCGGGCGCGGACCTGCGCTGGCGGAGAAGGGCACGGCATTCAAGGCCTGGGCCGAGCGCCTGGTGGGCTGGGCCCAGGCGCCTGCCCGTGATGCAGAACTGGCCTACTGGCAAGCAACTCTCGCGGAGCATGCCGGCGACCTGCCGGCGGCACGCCGCGACGCCGGGCTGCAGGTCCGTCACGCACGCACCGTGCGTTGCCGGCTGGCTGCCGACACCACGCAAAACCTGCTGCAGCAGGCGCCGGCGGCCTATCGCACGCAGGTCAACGACCTGCTGCTCACGGCCCTGGCGCGGGTACTGTGCCGCTGGACCGGGCAGGGCAGTGCGCTGGTCCAGCTGGAAGGCCACGGCCGTGAAGACCTGTTCGACGGCGTGGACCTGAGCCGCACCGTGGGTTGGTTCACCAGCCTGTTCCCGGTAGCGCTGACCCCTGCCGATGACCTGGCCGGCTCGCTCAAGGCCATCAAGGAGCAGCTGCGTGGCGTGCCCGGGCGCGGCATCGGCCATGGCGTGCTGCGTTACCTCGGCAGCCCGGCGCAGCAGGCGGCGCTGCAAGCGTTGCCGCAAGCGCGGGTGACCTTCAACTACCTCGGCCAGTTCGACCAGGGCTTCGGCGAAGACCGGCTGTTCGCACCCGCCCTGGAAAGCGTTGGCGCCACCCAGGCAGCCGATGCGCCACTGGGCAACTGGCTGAGCGTCAACGGCCAGGTGCTGGGCGGTGAACTGGAGCTGGGCTTCACCTTCAGCCAGGCGATGTTCGACGAGCCGGTGATCGCTGGCCTGGCCGAAGACTACGCGAGTGAGCTGGCCGCGCTGGTCGAACACTGCCTCGACCGTCAGGCCGGCGGCGCCACCCCGGCTGACTTCCCGCTGGCCGGCCTGACCCAGGCGCAGCTGGATGCGCTGCCGGTCGACCTGCGCCAGGTCGAGAACATCTACCCGCTGGCACCGATGCAGGAAGGCATGCTGTTCCACAGCCTGTACGACGGCCAGGCCAGCAGTTACGTCAACCGCCTGCGCCTGGACCTCGACGACCTTGACCCCGAGCGCTTCATCCAGGCCTGGCAGCAGGCGCTTGACCAGCACGAATCGCTGCGCGCCGGGTTTGTCTGGGAGCAGGGCCTGGACGCACCACGCCAGGTGGTGTTGCGCCACGTCCAGCTGCCGGTCGAACGCTTCGACTGGGCAGGCGAGGCCGATATAGACGCCCGCCTCGAAGCACTGGCGAAGGCCGAGCAGGCACGTGCCTTCGACCTCGGCCAGGCGCCGCTGCTGCGCCTGGTGCTGGTGCGCACCGGGCCGCAGCGCCATCACCTGATCTACACCAGCCACCACATCCTCATGGATGGCTGGAGCAATTCGTTGCTGTTCGCCGCCGTGATGCAGGCCTATTCGGGGCAGCCTGCCGCGCTGGCGCAGGCGACTCGCAGCGACTACCTCGGCTGGTTGCAGCAGCAGGATCGCGCGGGTGCCGATGCGTTCTGGAAAGCCCAACTGCTCGACCTGGACGGCCCGACACTGCTTGGCGGTACACGCGATGTCAACGAAACCGGGCAGGGCGCGGTGGTACTGGAGCTGGGCGAGGCATTGAGCCAGGCCCTGAAGCACTTTGCGCAGGCCCAGCAAGTCACCCTCAACAGCGTGCTGCAGGCCGCCTGGGCGCTGCTGTTGCAGCGCCGCACCGGCCAGCGTCGGCCCTGCTTCGGCGCCACCGTGTCCGGGCGCCCGGCGGAGTTGCCGGGTATCGAGCAGCAGCTGGGCCTGTTCATCAATACCCTGCCGGTGGCCGCCGCGCCGCAAGGGCAGATGTCGGTCGGCGACTGGGTGCGGGATGTTCAGGCGCTCAACCTGCGCCTGCGCGAATACGAGTACCTGCCGCTTTACGCCATCCAGGCAGCGGCCGGGCGCCCTGGCGAGGCGTTGTTCGACAGCCTGCTGGTGTTCGAGAACTATCCGCTGGCCCAGAGCCTGTCGGACAGCAGTGCCGGGTTGCGCCTGTCCGGCCTGGAGTATCAGGAGTACAGCGGCTACCCGCTGACCTTGATTGCCGAAGCGCGCGAACAGATCCAGCTGACTTTCGCCTACCAGTGCCAGGTCTTCGGTCACGAGCAGGTGCAACAGATTGCGGCCGAGCTGCGCCATCTGCTGCAAGGCTTCGCCAGTGCGCCGCAAGCGTTGCTGGGCAGCTTCGGGCTGGCCGACGCGGCAGCTCATTCGCGAATCGTGAAGGGCTGGAATGCCACGCAGCGCGAATACCCAGGCACGCCGTATGTGCATCAGCTGTTCGAACAGCAAGTCATCCTTCAGCCGCAAGCGCCGGCACTGGCCTTTGCCGAACGTAGCCTGAGCTACGCCGAACTGAATGCCGAGGCCAACCGCCTGGCGCAGTATCTGCGTGGTATGGGCGTGGGCCCGGACGTGCTGGTGGGCATCGCCGCCGAGCGCTCGGTGGAAATGGTCGTCGGCCTGCTGGCGATCCTCAAGGCTGGTGGTGCCTATGTGCCGCTCGACCCGGAATACCCGCAGGACCGCCTGGCCTACATGTTCGAGGACAGCGGCATCAGCCTGTTGCTGACCCAGTCGCACCTGCGCGATGGCCTGCCGATCCCTGCAGGGCTGGTGGTGCTCGATCTGGACCGGGCCGCGGCCTGGAACGCTCTGCAGGCGCACAACCCGGATGTAGAACTGCACCCGGAAAACCTCGCCTACGTCATCTACACCTCCGGTTCCACCGGCAAGCCGAAGGGCGCTGGTAACCGCCATGTCGCCTTGCACAACCGCCTGGCCTGGATGCAGGAGGCGTATCAGCTCACTGCCAACGACAGCGTGCTGCAGAAAACGCCATTCAGCTTCGACGTGTCGGTGTGGGAGTTCTTCTGGCCGCTGATGGAAGGCGCACGCCTGGTCATGGCGCTGCCCGGTGATCACCGCGACCCGGCGCGCCTGGCCGAGCTGATCACCCGCGAACGAATCAGCACGCTGCACTTCGTGCCGTCGATGCTGCAGGCCTTCGTCGCTGACGAAAACGCCGCCCGCTGTACCTCGCTGCAACGCATCATCTGCTCCGGCGAAGCACTGCCGGTGGAACTGCAACGCCAGACCCTGGCGCTGCTGCCACAAAGCGGCCTGTACAACCTGTACGGCCCGACCGAGGCGGCCATCGACGTCACCCACTGGACCTGCGTCGAGGAAGGCAAGGACGCGGTGCCGATCGGCCAGCCAATCGCCAACCTGCAAACCTACGTGCTGGACGGCGAACTGAACCCGGTCAGCCCCGGTGTGACCGGCGAGCTGTACCTGGGCGGCATCGGCCTGGCCCGTGGTTACCACCGTCGCCCGTCGCTGACCGCCGAGCGCTTCGTCACCAGCCCGTTCGGCACTGGCCAGCGGCTGTACCGCACCGGTGACCTGGCGCGCCAGCGCGAGGACGGGGTGATCGAGTATGCCGGGCGCATCGACCACCAGGTGAAGATCCGCGGCCTGCGGATCGAACTGGGCGAGATCGAAGCACGCCTGCAGGAACAGGACGCCGTGCGCGAGGCGGTGGTGGTGGCTGCCGAGGGGCAACTGGTGGCGTATCTGGTTGCCGAACAGGCCGACAGCCTGGCGGCCATCAAGGCACACCTGGCGGCCGCGCTGCCGGACTACATGGTGCCGAGCCAGTGGGTGTTGCTTGAGCACATGCCGCTGTCGCCCAACGGCAAGCTCGACCGCAAGGCGCTGCCGAAGCCGGAACTGGGCCAGTCCCGGCGCGAGTACCTGGCGCCGCAAAGCGAACTGGAGCAGCGCCTGGCCGCCCTCTGGCAGGAGGTGCTCAAGGTCGAGCGGGTCGGCCTCAACGACAACTTCTTCGAACTGGGCGGGCATTCGCTGCTGCTGGTGCGCCTGGTCTCGCGGATCAAGACCGAGTTCGCCATCGAGCTGGCGATGCAGGACGCCTACCTGGCCGACGACCTCGGCGCCCTGGCCACCCTGGTCGCAGGCAACGCCAGCCCGGCGCAACATGACTACGACGCGATTTTCGACGCCCTCGACGAACTGGAGGCACTGGATGTTTAAGCAAGGGACTCAACAGGGCAATGAGCTGGTCCAGCGGATCAGCGGGCTGGCTCACGACAAGCGCGTGGCCCTGTTCAAGCGCCTGCTGGAGAAAGGCATCGACCCGGGCCGGCTGCCCATCGTGGCGCTGGCTGAAGGCGACGAGCCACGCCTTTCCCATGCCCAGCAGCGCCAGTGGTTCCTCTGGCAGCTGGACCCACAGAGTGCCGCCTACAACATGCCGGCAGCGCTGCGCCTTCAAGGCACGCTGGACCTTGCCGCCCTGCAGAGCAGTTTCGATGCGCTGGTGGCGCGGCACCCGCCGCTGCGCACCACGTTCGAGGCAAGCGAAGGTGAGCCACTGCAGCGTATCCACGCTGCAGGCCCGGTGGTGATCGAGCACCAGGCCTTGCCGGGCGCCGACGACCAGGCCATTGCCGAGGCGGTGAGCCGTGAAGTGGTGCGCCCCTTCGACCTGCAGCGTGGGCCGTTGCTGCGGGTGCTGCTGCTGGAGATCGGCGCGGCAGACCGGGTGCTGGTGATGACCCAGCACCACATCGTCTCCGATGGCTGGTCGATGCAGGTCATGATCGGCGAGTTGATCCAGCTCTATCGGGCCACCTGCGAAGGCCGCCAGGCCAACCTCCCGGCACTGGCCATCCAGTACGCCGACTTCGCCGCCTGGCAGCGCCAGCTGCTCGAAGCGGGCGAGGGGCCGCGGCAGCTGGCTTATTGGACCGAGCAGCTGAGCAATGCCCCAGCCGTGCTGGAGCTGCCCACCGACCGGCCGCGTCCTGCCGTACCCAGCCATCGTGGCCAGGCCGTGAGCGGCACCCTGGACGAGCCGTTGCGTCAGCGCCTGGTCGCCCTGGCCCAGGCGCACGGCTGCACCTTGTCGATGGTGCTGCTGGCGTCGTTCCAGCTGCTGCTGCGCCGCTACAGCGGCCAGAGCGATGTTTGCGTGGGCATGCCGTCGGCGGGGCGCAACCGGCCAGAGGTGGAGCCACTGACCGGCTTCTTCGTCAACACCCTGGTGCTGCGCGGCCGTCTCGAGGATGGCCTGAGCACCGCGCAGCTGCTGCACCACACACGCACAACCCTGCTAGCCGCCCAGGCCAACCAGGACCTGCCGTTCGAAGCGCTGGTCGATAACCTGGTGGCGCATCGCGACCTCAGCCACAACCCACTGTTCCAGGTCATGTTCAACCACCAGGTGATGGGTGATGGCCTGGGCGCCTCGGCGCTTGCCGGCCTGTCGTTGACCTTGCTGCCGGCCCCGACCTCGCGCGCCAAGTTCGACCTGGCGCTGGACACGCAGGAACATGGCGGCCAGCTCAGTGCCAGCTTGAGCTATGCCACCGACCTGTTCGATGGCGCTACTGCCGAGAAGATGTTCGCCCACTGGCAGAACCTGTTGTGGCGCATGAGCGCCGAGCCTGGCAAGCCGATCGCCGAGTTGTGCATGCTCAGCGAGGACGAGCGCAATTGGCAGCTTCAGGACTTGAACCCCGGCCTCGGCCAGCCGGCCGAAATGCGTACTGTGCATGGCCTGATCCAGCAACAGGCCCAGCTGCGCCCGACTGCCCCGGCCCTGGTCGTGGCGGGCAGGCAGCTCGATTACCAGCAGCTCAACCAGTGGGCCAATCGGTTGGCGGCGCGCCTGCACGAGGCGGGTGTCGGCCCGGAAGTGCGCGTGGGGATCGCACTCGAGCGCTCGGTCGAGATGCTGGTTGCCTTGCTGGCCGTGCTCAAGGCTGGCGGCGCCTACGTGCCACTGGACCCGACCCACCCGCGTGAGCGGCTGAGCTACATGATCGAAGACAGCGGCGTTGCCCTGGTGCTGGCCCAGCCCCATCTGCTGGCCGAACTGCCGCTGCCTGCCGGCGTCGAGGTGTTGCCGGTCAGCGCCGACGGCGCCGAGCTGCAAGGCTATCCGGCGTACGATGCCCATTACCCGGTGGCGGCGGACAACCTGGCCTACCTGATCTACACCTCCGGCTCCACCGGCCGGCCGAAGGGCGTGGCGGTCACCCATGGCCCGCTGGCCATGCACTGCCTGGCCATTGCCGAACGCTACGGCATGACCCCTGAAGACCGCGAGCTGCAGTTCGCCTCGATCAACTTCGACGGCGCCCACGAGCGCTGGCTGGTGCCGCTGGTTTCCGGTTCGATGCTGATGCTGCGTGACAACGATGCCTGGGATGTCGAGCGCAGCGCGCGCGAGATTGCCGAGCATGGCATCACCATCACCTGCTTCACCCCGAGCTACCTGCAGCAACTGGCCGAGCACCTGGGCGAGGCGGGGGCCGGCCTGCCCATCCGTTCCTACACCGTGGGCGGCGAAGGCACCAGCCGGGCCACCTTCGAGCAGATCCAGCAGGTGCTGCGCACGCCGCGCATCATCAATGGCTATGGCCCGACCGAGACCGTGATCACGCCGCTGCTGTGGGCGGTTCATTTGGGCAGCGGTTTCGAGGCGCAGTACATGCCGGTGGGCACGCCTGTCGGCGCGCGTTCGGCCTATGTGCTGGGCAGCGACCTGCAGCTGTTGCCTGCAGGCGTGCCCGGCGAACTGTATATCGGCGGTGAAGGGCTGGCGCGCGGTTACCACCAGCGCCCGGGCCTGACTGCCGAGCGCTTCGTCGCCGACCCGTTCGGCCCGCCAGGTGGCCGCCTCTACCGGACGGGCGACCTGGTACGCCTGCGCCATGACGGCGTGGTCGAGTACCTTGGCCGGGTCGATCATCAGGTCAAGGTGCGCGGTTTCCGCATCGAGCTGGGCGAGGTGGAATCGTGCCTGATGGGCATGGAGGAAGTGCGAGAAGCGGTAGTCGCCGTGGCGGGCGAAGGGCGTGGTTCGCGCCTGGTGGCTTACCTGGTGCTGGCGCCGGGGTTGCAGTGGGATGCCGCATTGCGTGGCCAGGTACTGGCCCGGCTGCGTCAGGCCTTGCCGGAGTACATGGTGCCCGCGCACCTGCTGGTGTTGCCGACGATGCCCTTGAACCCCAACGGCAAGCTCGACCGGCATGCCTTGCCAGCCCCCGTGCTGGACCGTTCCGAACATTACCGGGCACCGGTCACGCCGCTGGAGGTGAGCCTGGCGAAGCTTTGGGGCGAGTTGCTGGATGTGGAAGAAGTCGGGCTCGATGACAGCTTCTTCGAGCTGGGCGGCAATTCATTGCTGGCCATGGAACTGGTGCGCCGGGTGCGTGTGGCTGCGCTGGACGGCTTCAGCATGAGCCTGCGTGACCTGATGACCACGCCGCGTATCGGTGAGTTGGTCGGGCGCCTGCAAAGCACTGCCAGTCAGACCCCGATGCTCTTGCTTAACACCCCGGCCCCAGGCGCCACACCGCTGTTCTGCCTGCACGGCGTGCATGGCTCGGTGTTCGATTACCTGCCACTGGCCAGGCGGCTGCAGCCGCAGTGGGCGGTGCACGGTATCCAGTGCCGGATGCTGTTCAATGCCGCCTGGGTCGATTCGAACGTCGAGTCCATGGCCGTCGACTACTGCGATTACATCCGCGCCGTGCAGCCGCAGGGGCCGTACTTCCTGCTCGGCTGGTCGCTGGGTGGTGCCCTGGCGCTGCAAGTGGCGCGTGATCTGGAGGCGCAGGGGCAGGTGGTGGCTTTCGTCGGGCTGCTGGACAGCTATTTGCCCCAGGCTGATCAGCAGCAGCCGTGGGATGAGCGCTTGCTGAACCTGCTGCTGGCGCTGGGCGCCGATGAGGGCGCAAGCCGAGCGCTGTGTGCGGGTTGGCTGGGGCCTGAACAGGATGAGCGGCTGCTGTTCGGTGAGCCAATGGTGAGTGTTCTTGGCAGTCTGTCGGCGCCAGTGCTGGCCGGTCTGGCCATCGCCGAGCGGGTTGCCTTGGTGCGTACCACGCTGCAACTGGATCGGGTAGCGATGGCCATGAAAGGGCTGCCAGGTACTCGGGTGAAGCCCACCTGCTGGTGGGCGGCGGGGCGTGAAGCAGCGGCGCAGTCGGGCATCGATGGGCACTACGGCAGCGCATTGCGGCACTTCAACATCGACCGTGGCCATTTCGACCTGCTGCAGGATGTGCAGTTGATCGAGGATGTGGCCGGATTGCTTCAGGGCATGGGAGTTGAAGCCGAGGTGGCTGCATTTTGAGCCTGGCGTTGGTTGTATGGGGCCTGTGAGATCGAGCGCCGCCCGCGCGGCGCATCGCGGATAAATCCGCTCCTACATTTGTTGCAACGTGGCCATGCCTGTCAGGCCATGGTTGTCAGCCGGTTGGCAAGACTCAAGCCATGCGCCAAGGCAGGCGACCATGGCGTTACAGGTTCGGCACGTTGCAACAAATGTAGGAGCGGATTTATCCGCGATGCGCCGCGCGGGCGGCGCTCGATTTATGCATCCACCAAAAACTCAAGGCAGGCAACTGTTAGCCTTGACCTTATCTTTCGGAGAACACATCGCTGATTACTAATCCCAATAAAAAAGCCCCTTGGCGCATCACGCCAGGGGGCTTTTTCATACCGTCAGCTTCAGAAGTCGGCTTTGAGCGTCACCGTGTAGTTGCGTGGTTCACCATACACGTTGCTCGCGTTCAACCAACCGATGGAAGAGTAATACTTCTTGTCGAACAGGTTGTTGCCGTTGAGGGCGACGCTGAAGTTCTGGTTGATCTGGTACGCCACGCGGGCGTTCCAGATGGCATAGCCAGCCTGTTCGATCTTGTCGATGCCGTTGGTACCGCCCTGGTTGGTGTTGTGGTTCTTGCTCTGGATGTTGGCGCCGGCACCGACGGTCCACTGGTTCAGCTCGCCAGGCAGGTTGTAGTCACCCCAGAAGCGCAGCAGGTGGCGTGGGGTGTAGCTGTTGAAGGTGGCGCCGGAAGCCGTGCTGCCATCCCCCGGGTCGTTGAGAAACTTGGTCGAGGTGTAGGTGTAGCCGGCAAACAGTTGCAGGCCGGCCAGCACTTCGCCGCTGATTTCCGCATCGAAGCCCTCGGCGCGCACCTTGCCGCCGGCCACGTAGCAGTTGGTTTCACCGTCTTGCCCGCACTGCGAGGCATAGTCGTACTGGGCGCGGTTTTCCTGGTCGACGCGGAACACCGCGAAGCTGGTGTTGACGCGGCCATCCATCAGCTCGCCCTTCAGGCCGATCTCATAGTTGGAGCCTTCGATCGGCTTGAGTGGGGCGAGGTCCGAAGTCAGTTCGGTCTGCGGCTTGAAGATGTCGGCGTAGCTGACATAGGCCGACCACTGATCGTTCAGCGCGTAGATGAAGCCACCGTACGGGGTGACTTCGCCGGTTTCCTTCGCGTGCGAAGGGTCTGGCGAAGTGGTGGTGAAACGCGTCAGTTCATAGTCGTACTGGTAGTTGCTGACGCGCGCGCCCAGTACCAGGGTCAGCGGCTCGGCCAGCTTGTAGCGCACCACGCTGTACACGCCGTTCTGGCGGATCTTGGCCTTGGAGACGCCGGCATAGGTGGTGTTGAGCATTTCATCCAGGCTCGGTTCGCGCGGCGAGACCGGGTCGTAGATGTTCATCGGGCCTAGGTTGAGCAGGCCGCCTTGCAGGTCGTCGGTGCGCAGGTCGCTGGCGTTGGCACCCACCACCACCTCGTGCTCCAGGCCAAAGGCGCGCCATTTGCCGGTGAGGTTGATGTCGGCGCCCTGGTTGATGTTCTCGAAGTCGTACAGGTAGGCGCGCGACTGCATGCCGCTACCGGTTGCCGGGTCGACGGCGCCACGGCCGAAGCTGTAGAAAATGTCGTTGGTCTCGCGGATGTAGCTGCCGGAGGCCTTCAGGCGCCAGTCTTCGTTGAAGTCGTGGGTGATGTCGGCGAAGTAGGTGGTCTGCTTGTTGTTCCACTTGTTCCAGTCGGCACCGGTGAAGGTGGAGCGGCTGACGTTTACCGCGCTGCCATCCTTGTTGCGCGGCAGGCCACCGAAGTAGGGCGTCGAGTGCAGGTCTTCGACGCTGGCGCCGGCGGCGACCGTGGTGGCGTCGCTGAGGTCGTATTCGAGAATCCCGTACAGCACGTTCTTGCGGCTTTCCGCCGTGTCATAGAAGTAGTCGCGGTCTTCATGGCCGGCGACCAGGCGCCCGCGCAGCCGGCCGTCGGCGGTCAGCGGGCCGCTGGCATCGACGGTCTGGCGATAGGTGTCCCAGGAGCCGGCGCTGGCCGTGACCGACAGCGAAGGTACGGCCTTCGGGCGCTTGCGCACCAGGTTGATGGCCGCACCCGGGTTGCCGCTGCCTTGCAGCAGGCCGTTGGCGCCACGCAGGATCTCGACGCGATCGTACAGCAGGGTATCGGAGGTGAAGCTGCTACCGATGCCGTAATAGCGGCGGTCCAGCGGCACGCCGTCGTACTGGATGGTCTCCACCTCGAAACCGCGCGAGTAGATGTACTTGCCGCCGGACGGGCTCTGGTAGGTGGTGATGCCGGTGGTCTTTTCCAGCACCTGGTCAAGTGTGTCGAGGCGCTGGTCGTCCATCGCCTTGCGGGTGACCACGCTGACCGACTGCGGGATGTCCTTGAGGCGGTGGGTGCCCTTGCCGATGGTCACCGCGTTGGACGTGTAGCTCCCCGAGTCCTCGGTGGTGGCATCGAACTGGCGCCCGTTGATGTTGACCGGGGCCAGGTTCAGGGCGGACCCGTCAGTCGGGCCGCTGAGGGTGATGGTATGGCCGTCGAGCTGGTAGGTCAGGCCACTGTCGCGCAGCAGCAGGCGCAGGGCCTGCTCTGGCTCCATGTTGCCCCTGACCGCAGGCGCAGGGGTGTTGTGCACGGCGTCCGGGCTGTACAGCAGTTGCAGGTTGGCCTGTTTGGCCAGGGTATTGAGTGCCCCCACCAGCCCTTGCGAAGGGATATCCAGCGCGACCGGCTCGGCTTGCGCTGCCATGGACGCTGCCAGCGCACAGGCCAGCAGCGACGGAGGGAGGATGGCCAGTGTTTTCCTGCGAACCGCCCGGGCGAGCGGCGAAACCGTGGTAATGGTCATGCGGATACTCAAGTGTTAGCAGATATATTGGTTATGAGATTTATTTGCATTTATGTGACGTACCAGCGCCGCAGAACCGGAAAAATCAATGTGAAAATTCTGTGATTTCTTCTTCGACCCGCTTGCCATCGCGCAGACGCAGCAGGTGATCGGCGATGTCGAAGTAGCGGTCGTCGTGGCTGATGACGATGATGGTCTTGCCCAGGCGCTTCAGTTCCGGCAGCAACTCGGTGTAGAAAATGCGCCGGAAGGTCGGGTCCTGGTCGGCGGCCCATTCGTCGAACACCAGCACCGGGCGCTTCTCCAGCCAGGCGTTGACCAGCGCCAGGCGCTTGCGCTGGCCGGTGGACAGGTCGGTGGTGGTGAAGGCGCCATCGCGGATCTGCACCTTGTGGGCGATCTCCAGGCGCTGCAGGTACTTGCCGGCGTCCTCGGGCAAGGCCTGGCCGTCCTGCAGCAGGTCATCGAACAAGTAGTAGTCGGCGAACACCGTGGTGAACAGCTGGCGGTAGTCGTCACGGTTGCTGGCGGTGACGGCCTGGCCGTCCAGCACGATCTCGCCTTCATGGGGGGCGTACAGGCCCAGCAGCAACTTGATCAGTGTGGTCTTGCCGCAACCGTTCTCGCCGACGATGAACAGGATGTCGCCTTGCTCGACACGCAGGTTGATCGGCCCCAGGGCAAAGGGCGCGGCACCGTCCACCGGCGGGAAGGCAAAGCGCACATTGCGCAGTTCGAGGCTGCGGATCTGCCGGTCGGGGACTTCAGGGGCATCGAGCAGCAGGTGCGGTTCGGGTGACGAGAACTGGGTCGATAGCTCGGCAATGCGGCGGAAGGCGATCTGTGCGCGGCTGACGATGGGCAGGGTCGACACCAGGTGCTCCAGTGGCCCTTTCATGAACAGCAGCACCAGCACGAAACCGCTGGTGACCTTGGGGTCGGTGATCAGTTCGGCCTGCTGCAGGGCCAGCACCAGGCCGATGACCACGAAGAACAGCATCGAGCCCAGGCTCTTGGCGACCACGAAGATGTTGATCGAGCGGATGTGGGTGTCGCGGATGAAGTTGGCCGTGCGGCTGATGCGCTCGTCGAACATGCGCTGGCGACGCGGGCGGCTGATGCGCAGCTCCTTGGCCCCGGAGGCGACACCGCTGTAGTGCCGCTGCATTTCGTCTTCCGCCTCGCGGGCGGCATGGAAGCCGCGGATACCGCGCACGCGGGCGATGTACTGCACGGCCGTGCCGAGCAGGATGGCGCAGGCGGTAATCAGGAACATCGGCCAGGACAGCTGGGCCAGGTAGCCAAGGCAACCCAGAGTCACCGACAGGGAAATGGCCAGGGGGGCGAAGGCGAAGGCGAAGTCGCTGATGGTGTCGACGTCGTGGGTCAGCACCGGGATCAGGCGGTGGCTGCGGTAGCGCTCGATCTGCTCGATGGGCGCGCTGAGCACCTTTTCGCCGAGGTCACGGCGTAACCTGGCGATCACATGCTGGCCGACATAGTTGGTGCCGATGTCCGAGGCGATGGAGGCGCACAGGGCGAGCAGGCAGATACCGGCGAACGCCAGTACCACGCCCCAGGTGATGGCGCCGGGGGCGTGCAGCAGGTTGTTGATGTTGGCGAGCAGCAAGGTGATGCACAGGCCGCCGACGATCCCCAGCACGACGGCCAGGGCGACGATCAGTCGGTAAGGCTTGAGCAGGCCGAGGAGTTCGCGGAGTGCGCCAGGGGTCGATCGGTTCATGGTGAGTTCCTGGTGGGTACGCGGATGCGGTTTCGGCGCTGCGCGCGGCGAGCACCGTATGGGCGGGTTGCCCAGTGAAAAGACGTGTGAGGAGGGCTGTGATTTAGCCGGCCCGGGCCGTGCGCCCGGGCCAGTCGGGTACCGCATGCGGTACCGCGCAGAGGGGTGTCGCTCAGAGCTCGCGGGCTACCCGGAAGCCCAGCCAGTCACCGCGCACATAGGGCTCGCGGTAGTTGCGGTTGCCGGAGCGGGAGAACACCGGCGCTTCGCTGTAGTCGTTGCCGCGGATGTGGTTGTACTCGCACTGGGCTTCCATCCACGCACTGCCATCGGCGGGGGCGCCGACATAGTTGTCGTGCCGGCAGTCGGCGACCCATTCGTAGACGTTGCCATGCATGTCGTACAGGCCGAAGGCGTTGGCCGGGAAGCTGCCGGCGGGCGAGGTGTAGTTGTAGCCGTCGGCGGCGCCATAGGTGTTGGCATGCTGGGCGATGCTGTACTCCTTGCCTTCATCGAAGGGGAACGGGAACGGGCCGCTGGTGCCTGCGCGAGCACCGTATTCGCGCTCGGCTTCGCTGAGCATGCGGTAGTGCTTGCCAGTCTTCTTCGACAGCCAGGCGATGTAGGCCTTCACCTCGTCGTAACTGATGCACACCGCCGGTTGCTCGGGGCCTTGCGGGTAGCTGGGCTTGCCGTTGGTGCAACGGCGGCCGGGGCGATCGTCGCCGTCGGGGAGGGTGACCTTGGCTTCGCGCTGCCAGGCCTGCAGTTGTTTGGCCTGCACCTGGAACTGGCTGATGGCGAAAGGCTTGGCGAAGGTCACGGTGTGCATCGGGCCTTCGTCCGGCTGGCGGCCGACTTCGTCATCGGGTACGCCCATGGTGAAACTGCCGGCGGGCAATACGACCATCTGCGGGCAATCCTTGCAGTCCTTGAACGTCTTGCCAGGTGCGTGCGCGTCGGCGGCAAAGGCCGGGGCGCTGGCGAGCAGGGCGGCCACCAGGGCCAGGGGCTTGAACATGTGCATGGCGGTTCTCTTGAAAGGCGAAAGGTCAGGCGAGTTGCGGGGCGAGGATGGCCATCACCCGGTCGATCTCGGCTTCGTCGTTGAGCAGGCTCGGGGCCAGGCGCACCACCGGGCCGACGTCACGGTCCACGGCGTCGCTGATCACCTTGTTGGTCATCAGGTGGCGGGCGACGGCATCGCAATCGCGGCCCGCGACGCGGAAGAAGGTGAAGCCTGCGGAAAGCTGGCTGCTGCGTGGCGTCACCATTTGCACCTTGGGGTGCTCGGCGAGGCGCTGCTTGAGGTAGTCGTTGAGCTGGTGCACGCGCGCCTGGACATCGGCCTTGCCCAGTTGCAGGTGCAGTTCGAACGCCTTGCCCAGGGCCAGGCGATGGTCGAAGGCGTGGTAGCCACCGGGAGTCATCAAGGTGCCGAAGTTCTCGCCCTTGGTGAAGGTCGGCAGGCTGGGCACCAGGTACGGTTGTGGCTTTTCTTCGCGGGCGATGATCACACCCGTGCCCCGTGGGCCGAACAGCCACTTGTGGGTGCCGGCGATGAAGTAGTCGCAGTTGAAGTCGGCGAAGGTCACGTCCTCAATGCCGAAGCCGTGCACGCCGTCGACCACGTAGATGATCCGGTCCTGCTCGTCGCGGTTCTGGTTGAAGGTTTTCACCAGTTCGCCGACTTCGCGGATCGGCAGCTTGACGCCGCTGCCGGACTGCACCCAGGTCATGCCCAGAACACGGGTTTCGGGGCGGATGGCCTGGCGGATATTGCCGAGCATTTCATCCACCGAGGCCAGCTGCGGCTCCTTGAACAGCTTCACGCGGCGCACCTGGGTGCCCATCAACCGCTCGCGGTAGGCCAGGCGGGTGTTGGTGGAATAGTGCTCGTGGGCGCTGACCAGGATCTCCTTGCCAGGCGCCACCTGCAGGCCACCGTAGATCATCGACAAGCCTTCGGTGGTGCTGCCGGTCAGGGCTACCTGGCCTGGTTGCACGCCGAAGTAGCGACCGGCCCAGGCGCGCACGTCGTTTTCATGGCCCCAGAGTTCCTCGCGGTCCCAGTCGACCATTTCGCCCGGGTTCTGGTCCAGCCGCGCGCGGAAGCGGGCGATGGCCTCGCTGACCACGCGGGGGTGGGAGGCCAGCAGGAAATTGCAGAAGTGCAGGTAGGCCGGGTCCAGGTCGAACTGCTGGCGCAAAGCTTGCCATTTGCCCTGGCCGGGTTTTGCCACCGGTGTGGCCGCCAGTGCCGATGGGGCAAAGCCACCCGCCAGGGGCAGAGCGGCGGCGAGCAGGCCAGCCTGCTTGAGAAAGCTGCGACGGTCGTTCATCAGCCACGCTCCGCTTGAGCGTTGGCACCGGGCTTGGCCAGGCGCTGCACCTCTTCCCACACCCGCAGGAAGTTGCCGCCCCACAGCTTGGCGATGTCGGCGTCGGAGTAGCCGCGCTGGATCAGCTCGGCGGTGACATTGCGCGACTCGCCGACGTTCATCCAGCCGGTAACGCCGCCCCCGTCGTTGAAGTCGGAGGCGATGCCGACGTGGTCGATGCCGATCTTGCGCACGGTGTAGTCGATGGCGTCGACCATGTCCTTGACCGTGGCGCGGGGCTCTTCGTCGAGGATGGCGTAGAGCGCGCTGGCGTACTCGCCGAACTTCTTCTCGGGCCAGATGGAGATGATCGCGTCACCCGGCATCAGGGCGTTGGCCAGGCCGTTCAGCGGCTGCAGGTCGAAGCGCTTGCGCAGGGCATTGAGCTTGTCCAGGGTGCCCTGGCTCAGGGGCTTGAGGTAGGCCGGGAAGCCCACTACCTGAACCACGCCGCCGCTGTGCTTGATCGCTTGCAGCTCGTGGTCGCTGAGGTTGCGCGGAATGTCCACCAGCGCACGCGGGGCGGAGTGGGAGGCGACCATCGGCGCGCGGCTCAGGCGGGCGACGTCTTCCAGGGCCAGGGTGGACATCTGCGACACGTCGATGATCACGCCAAGGTCGTTGAGCCGGCCAACGGCCTGCTCACCCAGCGGCGACAGGCCACCGAGGGCGTCGGGGGTGTCGTTGAGGAACGGCAGCGGGCGCGAGGAGTCGGCCCAGGCGTTGTTGCCCACGTAGCTGAAGCCGAACATGCGCATGCCGCGGGCGGCCCAGGTGTTCAGGGCATCGAGGTCGTGGCCCAGCGGGTAGGCATTGAGCATGCTGAGGAAGATCGCGAACTTGCCTTCGCCGTGCAGGCGGCGCAAATCGGCAGGGGTGTAGGCGATGGCGACCTGGTTGGGGTAATCGCGAACCATGCCGGTGAGGATCTTGTAGCGCATCTCCTGCTGCTGGCGCGCTTCATCGACGAAGGCGGCGGTCGGGCGATGGGGCGCGTTCGGGCCATTCCAGATTTCCGGCCAGCCGAAGATCGTCAGTGCCGCGCCGGAGAGGCGACCGCGGCCGGCCTTGACCAGGTCGAACTGGCCGCTGCCATCCTTGTCGGCCTCCTTGCCTTCGGTGCCGAAGTTCAACGGCACGGTGATGTGGCTGTCGAAGGAGATGATGCGCTCCTGCAGTTCTTCGGCATGTTTCATCACCTCACGCGGGTAACCGGCCGGCAGGTAGATGAAGAAGTACCAGGCTGCGGCACCCGCGAGCGCGAGGATCAGCGCCAGGGCAGCGAGGAAGGGGGCCTTGCGCAAGCGTGTCGTGTTCATTGCCATCCCGTTGGTTGCAGGGTCGATGCGGTTGCGGCAGCCGCGATCACGGGGCTTGCCTGTCACGGAGGGACGAGCGCGGCAGCGGGAAATTTAACGGCGTGCTGCCGGTAAATTTGCCGCGCGGCATCTCGTTCTAGCTCGATAGGCGTGGCTGACACGGATACGGATGTGGCGATGAGGTTTTCCAGGCGTGGGTTCATGGTGGGGCTGGCGGTTGCCGGCGCGGCGGGTTCGGCAGCGTGGTATGCGCGCCAGCCGCGCGACCACGACGAGAAACTCGGCAAAGATGAAGTGCAGACCCCCGGCGAAGCCACGGTAGAGGCTGCCGCAGGGACTGGCGTGCGCATCGCCGACAAGCTGCGCGGCATCTGGGACCTGCGTTTCAGTGGCGCCGAGGCCGGCCTGGACGGCCTGGCGCTGCAGGGCGTGCAGATGCTGCTTGATGTCGGCCCGACTGGCCGCTCGCTACGCGGCTTCATCGACGCGGCTGGGCGCCTGCGTGGCAATGATCAGCCGCGCTACCGGGTGCTCGGCGAACTGGTCGCCGCCGATGCCAGCAAGGTCCGCTGGCGCCTGGTGCCGGCCGGGGCATCAGCACCGAGCCATGAGCTGGAGGCGACGCTCGATGAGGTCTGGGCTGGCTGGGGCAACGCTGGCGCGGGCACCCTGACCGGGCGCATTCGCCGCCTTGACCGGTCCCTGCTGAGTACTGAGCCGGACAACCACTTCGTCGCCAGCAAGCGCGCCTTCCCCGAGGCGCGCCAGGTCACGCCGCTGGCGCCGGCGTTGATGACCTGGCTGAATTCCCCCGAGCACCGTCTGTTCCACCAGGTGTGGCATGCCACCCGGGACAAGTGGCACCGCCTGGACGACGATAAGCGTGATGCCCTGCGCGGAGCCGGCTGGCAACCCGGCCCGCGTGACGCCGAGCGGGGGGCACGTGGGCGGCGCAAACACCTTAATGGCTCCGGCGAAGACTTCTTCTTCATGCACCGGCACATGCTGGGGCATGCCCGCAGTCTTCAGCCAGACCTGCCCAACTGGGCGCAACTGCCGCTGCCGTCACCGCAACTCGAGTACGACCGGCTGGGGTTCATCCGCTATCAGGAAAACCATGACGGCAACTCGGTGCCGCCGGCCTGGGTCGCGGCCAATGATGAAGAGCTGAGCCAGTGGCTGCATGGCATCAAGGCGGCGGAAACCTTCTTCAGCAATTTCCAGGTCTGGGAGTCGCAGTACCAGGACCCGGATTACCTCAGCCGCCTGACCTTGGGGCAGTTCGGTTCGGAGGTTGAACTGAACATCCATGACTGGCTGCACATGCGCTGGGCGACCGTCACCCGCGACCCCTCCAACGGCGCGCCGGTGATGGGCGATCGCAACCAGACGGACTATGCGGCGCGCTGGTTCCGGGAGGAAAACGACTTTCTCGGCGACCCGTTTTCGTCCCATGTGAACCCTGTGTTCTGGCGCTTTCATGGCTGGATCGACGACCGCATCGAGGACTGGTACCGGGCCCACGAGCGCGCCCACCCAGGTGAAGTGCAGCGGCGTGAGGTCAATGGCGTGTCGTGGTTTGCGCCGGGGCGTTGGGTGCAGGTTGGCGACCCTTGGCTTGGGCCGATGACCCATGGCTGTGGGGGGATTTCCGATGCCGGAGGTGGTGCTGGGGAGATGGAGGTTGAGGCGATGAAGCTGGCGTTGCGTATTGCCTTCAGCGGCGAGCGGGATGTGGGCGAGTTGCTGCGGCGGACGCCGCGCAGGCCTTGGTATGCGCGGCATATGAGGTTGCCGGAGAGGTCGGTTTAGGTTGCGTGATGGCTTGCAGGTGCTCGCCATGACAGGTTCAGCGCCTGTTGTGGCAGGCGCATGGCAGCCCTCACACAACCCTCACGCCGTTACTTGCAGTTCCCCGCCTTGCGATACCCCGCCGCCTGCGCTTCGGCCTCGCTGCCAAACGCCACCTGGTTCTTCTGCGAAACCTGGCTATACCCCGGGCACCCGCTGGCCAGGTGATACACATGGCTATTGCGGTTACCAACCACCGCACCGCTTGCCGCGGTACTGGCCAGCGTCGGCTTGGCCGCCTCTTTCACTGCGGTAGCCGGCACCACAGCCGCACCCTGCGGCGTATACCCCAGCGCCCACTTGCGCTCACCGGTCACGAACGGGTTGTTGTGCCCCATGATCGCGGCAATGCGCTGATCACGCTGCTTCTCCCAGGCCGTCACCGGGTGCTGCTTGTCCCAGGCCATCAGCACCTGTTGCTGCTGGCGCGACATGTTCAGCTTGTAGCGATCGAACATGTAGAACGTGGTGCGTGCCACCAGCCCCTTCACCTCGTCGCGCGGTTCGGCGGTTTTCTGCTGGAAGTCGATCTTGGTGGTGCACTGGCCGTACTGCGGCGCAACGCCGGATACCATGCCGTAGTTGAAGTTGCTGCGGTCACCGTTCACTTCGCCCACGGACGGGTAGAGGTTGAACAGGTCGGCTTCCATGGCGCGGAAGGTCGGGTCGCTGTCGACGCACTGCTCACGCCCGCCGTTCTGCCAGCATTGGCGCTGGTGGCCGAAGGTCCAGGCCGGGACGATGTGTTCCCACTCGGTACGCTCGGCGCGGGTCTGCAGCTTGCGGGTTTCATAACCACAGGATTTCAGGTCGACCCGGCCACCGGACTTGCCGACCCAGGTCCACTTGCAACCACAGTACAACTCGCCCATGGCGCTGTTGCCCTGGTCGAGGTAGATCTTCTGTTTGGCAACCACCTTGGCTTCGGTGAAGGTGGCGGGTGGGGTGGCGAAGGCAGCGGGGATGGCGGCGAAGGCGAGGGCGACGGCGCAAAGCAGTTTCTTCATGAAATACGTCTTAGGCTTACAAAAAAACGCGATTATACGGCTTGAGCGATTCGATAGAAGAGATGAAAGGCTTGCGCTTGAGCGCTGCGGCGCTATCGTTTGCGGGTCAGGATCTAGTCGAGCGAATCGCCATGCAAATTGCCCCGTCGCCTCTTAACGAGGCAGCCCGCCTGTGTTTCCTCGAGAGCCTGAATATCCTCGATACCCCGGCCGAGGAAACGTTCGACCGCATCACCCGCTTGGCCAGTGTGCTGCTTGATGTGCCCATGGCCCTGGTGTCGCTGGTCGACATGAACCGCCAGTGGTTCAAGTCGCGCCAGGGCGTGGATGTTGCCGAAACCACGCGCGATGTGGCGTTCTGTGCCCATGCCCTACATGCCGAAGACATTCTGGTGATCCCGGATGCCTGCGCCGATCCGCGATTCGAGGACAACCCGCTGGTGACCGGTGGGCCGCGCATCCGCTTCTATGCCGGCGTGCCGCTGCGCTTTGCCGGCGAGCTGACCGTGGGCACCCTGTGCGTGCTGGACACCCGGCCCCGCCAGGTGTCGGAAACCGAGTTGGCGCACCTGCGCGACCTGGCGCGGATCGTCGAGCGCGAGATGCTCCACCGCAGCCTGGCCATCGACTCGGGCAGCGCGGTGCAGCAGGCGGAGCAGGGTGCCCTGGTGTCCTCCGAGGCGCGCTTCCACCGGGTGTTCGACAACAGCCCGACGAGCAAGGCCCTGGTCGGCCTTGACGGGCGCATCCTCGAGCCAAACCGCGAATTCTGCCAGCTGCTGGGCAGGGCCAAGGAGTGGCTGGTGCTGACCCGGCTGGGCGAGCTGATCGAACCGCAGGACCTGGCCAAACTGGACGAGCCTTGGCAACAGATCGTTGCCGGCGAGCAGGATTCGCTGGTCATCGAAGTACGGCTGGTCACCCCCGGCAATGGCGCACTGTGGAGCGAACTGAGCGTGTCGGCGCTGCGCAACGAGCGCGGCGTTACCGAGCAACTGGTCGTGTTCGTGCGTGACGTCAGCGAACGCAAGCGCCGCCAGCAGCAACTGCAGCGCTACCAGGCGACCCTGGAGCAGCAGGTGGCGCAGCGCACCGAAGAGCTGGCACGCAGCCAGGAAACCCTGCAGGCCATCGCCGACAATATCCCGGTGCTGATCGCGCAGATCGGCACCAACCTCGAATACCGCTTCAACAATGCCGTGTACCGGCAGATCTTCGGCGTCGAGCCGATCCAGCTCAAAGGCCGCAAGGTGCAGGATGTGCTGCCGGCGGACGTGTACCAGCAGCTGCTGCCTTGCTTCCACAAGGCATTGGCCGGCGAGCGGGTGGAGGCTGACAACGTGCGTTACAGCCCCGACGACTCGCGGATCTGGCACGCGTCCTATGTACCGGATATCCGCAACGGCAAGGTGGAGGGCTTTTTCGTCATGTCGCTGGACGTGACCGAACGCAAGCGCAAGGAAAAGACCCTGCTCGACCAGGCCACGCTCGACCCGCTGACCGGGTTGCCCAACCGCGCGGCATTGCATGAAGAGCTGGATTTCGCCCTGCAGCAGCGGGCTGCGTTTGCCTTGTTCTTCATCGACCTGGATGGCTTCAAGCAAGTCAACGACCAGCATGGCCATGAGGCGGGTGATGCCGTGTTGCAGGCTGCTGCGGGGCGCATGCTGGCGATCATGCGCGCTGATGACACGGTGGCCAGGCTGGCCGGTGACGAGTTCGTGGTCATCGCCCAGGCCGTGGCCAACCAGGCGTCAGCCCGGGATATCGCGCGCAAGCTGTGCGATGTGCTGTCGGCGCCGATCGCCGTGGAGGGGGGTGAGGTGGCTGTGGGGGCCAGTATCGGGGTTTATCTGAATTTGTCCGGGCATGATCCGCAAAGTGCCGAGGAGGCTTTGGCGTTGGCGGACAAGGCAATGTATGAGGCCAAGCGAGGGGGGCGGAACAGGTTCAGTCTGGTGGGGGATTGAGGGGGATCGCCTGAAGAGGGCATCAGGGCCTCCATGTGCCTGCCACAACATTTTCAGCGCCTATGAGATCGAGCGCCGCCCGCGCGGCGCATCGCAGGCAAGCCTGCTCCTACATCTGTTTCGGGCCAGTCAAGCCTGTTCCATTGGCGCGCGTACCCTTGGTGCATGACTCAATTTCGCGACGTACACACAAGGGACCGCGCGCCAGGGCCTCAGGAATAATTGGCCCGAAACAAATGTAGGAGCAGGCTTGCCTGCGATGCGCCGCGCGGGCGGCGCTCGATCTCATAGGCGCTGAATGTGTTGTGGCGAACACCTGCCCGCCTCAACGCCATCCTCAGCCAATCACACCCCCAAATACTGCAACCCCCACAACACCCCCATACCCACCGCCAGGGTCAGCAGCGTGCTGCGCGTGCGCCAGGCGACCAGCCCGGCCACGATCGCCGCCGGTATCTGCGGGTTGCTCCAGTCGATACCCGGTTGCCCGGCCTTGAACACCACGGCCGGCAGCACCAGCGCCGCCAACACACTGGCCGGCACATACACCAGCGCACGGCGCAACATCGGCGGAATGCGCAACGCGCCGTAGAATTCGATGAACGACAGCCGTATCGCAAAAGTGCCCAGGCCGATCAGGGCGAAGGTGATCCATGGAGTCATGTCGTTCATGGCGCCTCCGCTGCCACGGCTGCGCCCTTGCGCAATTGCTCGATGCTCAGCCCGCTGATCACGCCGCCCAGCGAGGCGACCAGCAGGCCGAGGTTGTAGGGCAGGTCGTGTGCCAGCACGGCCAGCACACCGCCAACCACTGCGGCGCCCAGCATCGCCGGGTTACGGATACCCGGCACCAGCAGTGCCAGGAACGACAGGGGAATGGCAAAGCCCAGCGACCAGGACTCAGGTATGCCGGTACCCAGGTACACGCCGGCCAGCACCGCCAGGTTCCAGCCGAACCACATCGGCAAGGCGGTGCCCAGGTAATAGGGGAAGGCAAATCGACCGAGGCCGCCGGCGCCGAATTTCAGGCTGCACAGGGCGAACGACTGGTCGGAAAGCAGGAAGGACAACGGCCAGCTCTTGCGCCGTGGCAGGTCGCTCAAATGCGGGGCCAGCGCGGCGCTGTACATCAGGAAGCGCAGGTTGATCACCAGGGCGGTGACCACCATGGTCAGCGGCAGCGCGCCGCTCTGCATCAGTTGCAGTACCACCATCTGCGCGGAACCGGAATAGAACAGCAAGGTCATGCCCATCGCGTCGAGCGGCGACATGCCGATGCCGATGGCCGTCACCCCGGTGATCAGGCCGAAGGGCACCATGCCAGTCATCAGTGGCAGAACCGCGCGGACACCCTCGGTGAATGCGTGCATCGCGCTTTTGTAATGCATGGGCGTTCCTTGGAAATTCATCAGGCTCGCTCAAGGTAAAGCCCGTACAGCTTGGTCACAACGCAGATTTCTGGAATATTAGGCCTAAAAAAACTAGGCCTGAAACCATGTCACTCGATTCGCCCACCCGGCACACCCTGCAGCTCAATGCCCTGCGCGCGTTCGAAGCCTCGGCGCGGCTCGGCGGTTTTGCCCGGGCTGCGCAAGAACTGAAGGTCACGCCGGGGGCGATTGCGGCGTTGATCAAGACCCTGGAAACCCAGTACGGCGCAGCCCTGTTCGAGCGCCATGCCAAGGGCGTGCGCCTGACCCCGCTGGGCGAGAGCGTGAAGACGCAGTTCACCGAGGCCTTCGATGCGGTGGAGGAGGCTGCCCGTACCTTGCGTCGGCTGGCCGCGCCGCAGCGGGTGCATATCGTGACCTCGCCGGCATTGGCGCAGCTGTGGATCGGGCCGCGGCTGCCGCGCCTGACCGAAATGCTCGCACCCATCGAGGTATCCGTGACGGCGGTCGATGAGCCGCCCAACCTCAAGCGCAGCCCGTTCGACCTTTGCCTGTTCTACGTCGAGCAGCTCGAGCGCGGCCAGCGCAAGCTGGCCGATGAAGACATCCTGCCGGTGTGCAGCCCCGCGCTGGCCGCGCAGATCACCGCGCCGGCAGACCTGGCCAGTGCGCGCTGCATCAAGGATGTCGGTTGGCAGGACTGGGATGTATGGTCGGCGGCGATCATGCCTGAACAGCACTTCGTGGCCCGCGGCCCCGGTTTTTCCCTTTATTCGATTGCCGTGCAGCAAGCCTTGCTGGGCGCCGGCGTGCTGATCGGGCGCAGGAGCCTCATCCAGCCGTACCTCGACAGTGGCGAACTGGTCGCGCCCCTGGCCCGCTCGGTGCCGTTGGGGCTGACCATCGCGGCATGGCGCTTGCCGGGTGCCACGGGCAACCCACGCGTGGCGGCGGTGGAAGAGGCCTTGAAACGGCTGGCCTGAGGTGTGGTCAACGTTGCGCTGGCTCGGTTTGCGCTGTCTGCCCGTCACTTGCTAGCCGTGCAGGCCACAAAAATAGGACGTTCGGGCTATTCCGGTCGTTGGCCGCCAGGCATAAGCTTGCCTGTCAGAGGAAGCAAGTTGCCGCCTGCGGCAATCACAAGCACTGTGGGCAGCACCTTAATGAGGGCGCAGTTGCTGGACACCAGGGAGAGCGTCCATGAGTCAGGAAGCAATGCCGGCACCTGCCGGCTTCAGTGAGCAACAATTGGCCACGCTGTTCGCGTTGGTCAGTGATGGTATCTGGGACTGGAATGCCAATACCGGTTACGTCTACCGCAACCCAGGCTGGTACGCCATGCTCGGCTACGAAAGCCATTCCATGGCCAACACCGTACTGACCTGGGAAAGCGTGATCCACCCCGAGGACTACCCGCGGGTGATGGCGCACTTCGAGGCCTATATCAACCAGCGCAACGAGCGCTATCTGATCGAGTACCGCTGCCGTTGCCACGATGGCAGTTACCTGTGGGTCGAGGACAGCGGTCATGTCATCGATCGCAACGAGGATGGTTCGGTGGCACGCATGCTCGGTGCCCACCGCAATATCGATGCTGGCAAGCGCCTGGTGGCGCAGCTCGAGCAGAAAAACCATTCGCTGGAAGCCCAGGTGGCCGAACGTACCCGCGAACTTTCCTGGGTCAACCAGCAACTGCAGCGCCAGCTGGACGAGAACTGCATCCTCGCCGAGCGCGATGCCTTGACGCGCATTGCCAATCGCTACCGGCTGGAGAAGACCTTGCAGCAGGAATGCGAACGGGCCCAGCGCTTTCGTCAGCCGTTGGCGCTGATCGCCATGGACCTGGATGATTTCAAGCCGATCAATGATCGATATGGTCACGCCCGTGGCGATGCGGCATTGATCCGGGTGGTCGAGAACCTGAACACCAGCCTGCGTGAACTCGACCTGCTGGCACGCTGGGGCGGCGACGAGTTCGTCATGGTGCTGCCGCAGACCACACTGGGCGAGGCGCTCGAACTGGCGGGGCAGTTGCGCCAAGTGATGGAGCGGCTCGAACCGGTAGGTGAGTGCTGGCTGACCATGAGTTATGGCGTGGTGCAATGGCAGGAAGGGGAGGGCCAGGAAGATCTGTTGGCCCGGGCTGACAAGGCCTTGTACCGGGCCAAGGATGCAGGCAAGAACATGATTTCCGAGTGAAGCGCGGTATTTGTAGGAACGGCCTTGCCGGCGCCCCGGCAAGGCCGCTCCTACAGGTCAGATATGCAGTGCGTGGCCCAGTGCCCGGAGCGCGGCTTCCTGCACCGCCTCGCCCAGGGTCGGATGGGCATGAATGGTCCCGGCCACATCCTCCAGCCGTGCGCCCATCTCCAGCGACTGGGCAAATGCCGTGGACAGTTCCGAAACCGCCACGCCCACCGCTTGCCAGCCGACGATCAGGTGATTGTCACGCCGCGCCACCACGCGCACGAAACCGCTTTTCGATTCCAGGCTCATGGCCCGGCCGTTGGCGGCGAACGGGAATTGCGCGACGATGCAGTCCAGCCCTTGCTGGCTGGCTTGCTCCGGCGTCTTGCCCGCTACCACGACTTCCGGATCGGTGAAGCACACCGCGGCAATCGCGGCGGGTTCGAAACGCCGGGTGTTGCCAGCAATGATTTCGGCAACCATCTCGCCCTGTGCCATGGCGCGGTGGGCGAGCATCGGTTCGCCGGCCACGTCACCGATGGCCCAGACGTTGCGCATGCTGGTCTGGCAGCGCTCGTCAATGGCGATGGCGGCGCCGTCCATCTTCAGGTCCAGGCATTCCAGGTTGAAGCCTCTGGTCCGTGGCCGACGGCCCACGGCCACCAGCACCCGGTCGGCTTCCAGACGCAGTTGCCCGCCTTGGCCATCGCTGGCCAGCAGGCAGCCGTTCTCGTAGCCTTCGACGCTGTGCCCCAGGTGCAGGGCGATGCCCAGTTTCTTCAGCGATTCGGCCACGGGTGCGGTCAGTTCGCTGTCATAGGTCGGCAAAATACGCTCGCGTGCTTCCACCACGCTGACCTGCGCCCCCAGCTTGCGATAGGCGATGCCCAGTTCCAGGCCGATGTAACCGCCGCCCACCACCACCAGGTGCTTGGGCAGGGCCTTGGGTGCCAGGGCTTCGGTGGAGGAGATGATCGGCCCGCCGAGCGGCAGCATCGGCAGTTCGACGCTGTGCGAGCCGGTGGCCAGCAGCAGGTGCTCGCAGCGGATGCGCTGGCCGTCGACCTCGACCTGCTTGCCGTCGAGGATTTTCGCCCAGCCGTGGATGACCTTGACCCCATGCTTTTTCAGCAAGGCGGCCACGCCGGTGGTCAGGCGGTCGACGATGCCGTCTTTCCAGGCGACGCTCTGGCCGATGTCCAGGCGTGGGCTATCGACGCTGATGCCCAGTGGTGACTGCCCGGCAAAGCATGCGGTCTGGTGGAACTGCTCGGCCACATGGATCAGTGCCTTGGACGGGATGCAGCCGATGTTCAGGCAGGTGCCGCCCAGGGCCTGGCCTTCGACCAGCACGGTTGGGATGCCCAGTTGCCCGGCGCGGATGGCGGCCACGTAGCCGCCGGGGCCGCCGCCGATGATCAGCAGGGTGGTGTCGATGATCGGGGACATGCTCACTCCAGGAACAGACAGGCAGGTTGTTCGAGCAGGCCACGCACGGCCTGGATGAACTGCGCGGCATCCATGCCATCGACCACCCGGTGGTCGAACGAGCTGGACAGGTTCATCATCTTGCGCACGACGATCTGGCCGTCGATCACTACGGGGCGCTCGACGATGCGGTTGACGCCGACGATCGCCACTTCCGGGGTGTTGACCACCGGGGTGCTGACGATGCCGCCGAGGGCGCCGAGGCTGGTCAGGGTGATGGTCGAGCCGCTCAGTTCTTCACGGCTGGCCTTGTTGCTCCGTGCGGCGTTGGCCAAGCGCGCGATCTCGCCGGCGTTGGCCCACAGGCTGGCCGCTTCGGCATGGCGCAGTACCGGCACCATCAGGCCGTTGTCACCCTGGGTAGCGATGCCCACATGCACCGCACCGTGGCGGGTGATGACCTGGGCTTCGTCGTCGTAGGTGGCGTTGATCTGCGGGAAGTCGCGCAAGGCCACCACCAGGGCACGGACCAGGAACGGCAGCAGGGTCAGCTTGCCGCGCGTGTCACCGTGCTTGGCATTGAGCTGCTGGCGCAGGGCCTCCACGGCGGTGACGTCGATCTCTTCCACGTAGCTGAAGTGCGCGACACGGCGCTTGGCGTCCTGCATGCGCTGGGCGATCTTGCGGCGCAGGCCGATCACTTGCACCTGCTCGCTGTCGGTGCGCTTGGCATAGCCGCTCGGCGCCTGGCCGGCAGCGCTGTGCGGCTTGCTCATGAAGGCGTCGAGGTCTTCGTGCAGGATGCGCCCGGCCGGGCCGCTGCCATGCACATAGCGCAGCTCGATGCCGGCATCCAGGGCACGCTTGCGCACCGCCGGCGAGGCCAGCGGCTTGTCGCCCGGCTGGCGCGGCACGATCGCGGCTTCGACGTGATGCTCGGGTGCCTGCAAGGCTGCCGGCGGTGGCGCTTTCGCTTCCGGCTTGGGTGCAGCAGGTACAACGGGCGCGCTGTGCGCTTCCACAGGTTTCGCCTGCGGCACATCCACATGGTTGCCGCTGCCTTCCACTTCGATGCGGATCAGCTCGCTGCCGACCGCCATCACTTCACCTGGCTGGCCACCCAGGGCCAGCACCTTGCCGCTGACCGGAGACGGGATTTCCACGGTGGCCTTGTCGGTCATGACATCGGCCACCACCTGGTCCTCGGCGATCACGTCGCCGACCTTGACGAACCATTCCACCAACTCGACCTGCGCGATGCCTTCGCCAATGTCCGGCATCTTGATGACGTGCGTGCCCATTCAGACCTCCATGACCCGTTTCAATGCCGCGCCTACCCGCGAAGGGCCTGGGAAGTAAGCCCATTCCTGTGCGTGGGGGTAGGGGGTGTCCCAGCCGGTGACGCGCTCGATCGGTGCCTCGAGGTGGTGGAAGCAGTGCTCCTGCACCAGCGACACCAGTTCGGCGCCGAAGCCGCAGGTGCGGGTGGCTTCATGCACGACCACGCAGCGGCCGGTCTTCTTCACCGACTCGACGATGGTCTCCAGGTCCAGCGGCCAGAGGCTGCGCAGGTCGATGACTTCGGCATCGACGCCGCTTTCCTCGGCAGCCACCTGGGCCACGTAGACGGTGGTGCCGTAGGTCAGCACGGTGACATCGTTGCCCGGGCGGGTGATCGCCGCCTTGTCCAGCGGCACTGTGTAGTAGCCGTCCGGTACCGCACTTTGCGGGTGTTTCGACCAAGGGGTGACAGGGCGGTCGTGGTGGCCGTCGAACGGGCCGTTGTACAGGCGCTTGGGCTCGAGGAAGATCACCGGGTCGTCGCATTCGATCGAGGCGATCAGCAAGCCTTTGGCGTCATACGGGTTGGACGGCATCACCGTGCGCAAGCCGCAGACCTGGGTGAACATCGCCTCCGGGCTCTGGCTGTGGGTCTGGCCACCGTAGATGCCGCCGCCGCAGGGCATGCGCAGGGTCAGCGGGGCGATGAACTCGCCGGCCGAGCGGTAGCGCAGGCGGGCCATTTCCGAGACGATCTGGTCGGACGCCGGGTAGAAGTAGTCGGCGAACTGGATCTCCACCACCGGGCGCAGGCCGTAGGCGCCCATGCCCACGGCGGTGCCGACGATGCCGCTTTCCGAAATCGGGGCGTCGAACACCCGCGACTTGCCGTACTTGGCCTGCAGGCCCTCGGTGCAACGGAACACGCCGCCGAAGTAACCGACGTCCTGACCGTAGATCACCACATTGTCGTCGCGCTCGAGCATGACATCCATGGCCGAGCGCAGGGCCTGGATCATGGTCAGTGTGCTGGTGGCCATGGCGGTTTCCGGGTTGATGCTGTTGTTGTGATCGTTCATCTCAGACCCCCAGTTCCTGGCGTTGACGGCGCAGGTGGTCAGGCATTTCCTTGTACACGTCCTCGAACATCGAGGCCGCGCTCGGGATGTGGCCGTTGGCCAGGGTGCCGTACTGTTCCGCTTCCTTCTGCGCAGCGATGACCGCGGCTTCGAACTCGGCGGTGGTGGCCTGGTGCTCTTCCTCGGACCAGTGGCCGATTTTGATCAGGTGCTGCTTCAGGCGGGTGATCGGGTCGCCCAGCGGGAAGTGGCTCCAGTCATCGGCCGGGCGGTACTTGGACGGGTCGTCCGAGGTCGAGTGCGGGCCGGCGCGGTAGGTGACCCACTCGATCAGCGAAGGGCCCAGGCCGCGGCGGGCACGTTCGGCGGCCCAGCGCGAGGCGGCGTAGACGGCGACGAAGTCGTTGCCGTCCACGCGCAGCGAGGCGATGCCGCAACCCACGCCACGGCCGGCGAAGGTGGTCTGCTCGCCACCGGCGATGGCCTGGAAGGTGGAGATCGCCCACTGGTTGTTGACCACGTTGAGGATCACCGGGGCGCGGTAGACATGGGCGAAGGTGAGGGCGGTATGGAAGTCCGACTCGGCGGTGGCGCCGTCGCCGATCCAGGCCGAGGCGATCTTGGTATCGCCCTTGATCGCCGAGGCCATGGCCCAGCCGACCGCCTGCACGAACTGGGTCGCCAGGTTGCCGCTGATGGTGAAGAAACCGGCTTCGCGCACCGAATACATGATCGGCAACTGGCGGCCCTTGAGCGGATCGCGCTCGTTGGACAGCAACTGGCAGATCATCTCCACCAGCGACACGTCGCGGGCCATGAGGATGCTCTGCTGGCGGTAGGTGGGGAAGCACATGTCGGTGCGGTTGAGCGCCAGCGCCTGGGCACTGCCGATGGCTTCCTCGCCCAGGCTCTGCATGTAGAAGGACATCTTCTTCTGGCGCTGGGCAACCACCATGCGGCTGTCGAAGATGCGCGTCTTGAGCATCGCGCGCATGCCTTGGCGCAGGATCTGCGGGTCGATGTCCTCGGCCCACGGGCCTTGGGCGTTGCCTTGCTCGTCGAGCACGCGGACCAGGCTTTTGGACAGGTCGGCGGTGTCGGCAGCGTCGACATCGATCGGGGGTTTACGGACTTGCCCTGCGTCGTTCAGGCGCAGGTAGGAGAAATCGGTCTGGCAGCCTGGCCGGCCGGTGGGCTCGGGCACATGCAAACGCAGGGGGGCGTACTCGTTCATGCTTTTTACGCTCGCTCGGATGTTGTTTTTGTGAGCTCTGAAGCGGCCGCCGCTGAGTACCGGCTTGTGACTGGCAGGTCAGCGTCATCTACATCTTAGTGGGGGTGCAGGAGAATTTTTCTCTCAAGTTGATTGCCTTTGTCTGGCTGGGGAGATAAACATTCCGGATAAACATAAAAAACCGGTGAATTTGTCTCATGCGCAAGCTCGATCGTACCGATATCGGCATTCTCAACAGCCTCCAGGACAACGCCCGCATCACCAACGCGGAACTGGCGCGGTCGGTGAACCTGTCGCCGACGCCCTGTTTCAACCGGGTCAAGGCCATGGAGGAACTGGGCGTGATTCGTCAGCAGGTGACCCTGCTGTCGCCAGAGGTGCTGGGGCTGGACGTGAACGTGTTCATCCATGTCAGCCTGGAGAAGCAGGTGGAAACGGCGTTGCACCGTTTCGAGGAAGAGATCGCCGAGCGGCCCGAGGTGATGGAGTGCTACCTGATGACCGGCGACCCGGATTACCTGCTGCGGGTGCTGTTGCCAAGCATCCAGGCGCTGGAGCGGTTTCTCGATTACCTGACGCGCTTGCCGGGGGTGGCCAACATTCGCTCCAGCTTTGCCCTCAAGCAGGTGCGCTACAAGACGGCGTTGCCGTTGCCTTCCAATGGCATGACCTTGCGCGAATAGCTCTGGCCAGCAAGGGTGCTTGATATTTTAAACACCCCAAGCCTATGTTGTTGTCAGCCTATAACAACAAGGACAAGCGTCATGACCACCGCCGCCCACCGCTCGCCTGCCGAGCTCCTCCAGGGCATCGACCAGATCGAATGCGTCACCCCCGACCTCAACGGCGTTCCCCGCGGCAAGGTGATGACCGCCGAGGGCTTCCTCGAAGGCCGCCGCCTGCAGATGGCCCGCGGGGTGCTGCTGCAATGCATCATGGGCGGCTACCCGCCGGCGCGCTTCTACGGTAGCGACGACGGCGACCTCGCGCTGGTGGCGGAGCCTGCGCAGATCCACCGCCTGCCGTGGAGCGAGGAGGGCCTGGCGCTGGCCATCTGTGATGCCAACGAGCTCGATGGCCGGCCTTCGGGGCTGTCCACGCGGGGGCAGCTCAAGGCGGTGATCGCCCGCTACGCCGCCCTTGGCCTGGCACCGGTGGTGGCGACCGAGCTGGAGTTCTTCGTCTTCGCCCCCAACACCGACCCGCAGCAACCCTTCCTGCCGCCCGTTGGCAAGGATGGCCGCCGCGAGCTTGGCCATTCGGCGTTCAGCGTCAGTTCCAACAACGGTCTGCGCCCGTTCTTCCAGGAGGTCTACCAGTGCATGGCGGCCCTTGGCCTGCCACGTGACACCTTCATGCACGAAATGGGCGTGAGCCAGTTCGAGATCAATTTATTGCACGGCGACCCGCTGCTGCTGGCCGACCAGACCTTCCTGTTCAAGCACCTGCTGAAGGAAGTGGCACTCAAGCATGGCCTGAGTGTGGTGTGCATGGCCAAACCGTTGGCGCACACCCCGGGCAGCTCCATGCACATTCACCAGAGCGTGGTCGAGATCGCCAGCGGGCGCAACGTGTTCAGCGATGAGCAAGGCCAGCCGACCGACACCTTCTACCATTTCATCGGCGGTCAGCAGGCGTGCATGGCCGATTTCACCGCGCTGTTCGCGCCCAACGTCAACTCCTACCAGCGGCTGTGCCACCCCTACGCCTCGCCGAACAATGCTTGCTGGTCCGAGGACAACCGCGCGGCTGGCCTGCGCATTCCGGCCAGTGCCCCGGTGGCACGGCGGGTCGAGAACCGCCTGCCGGGCGCCGACGCCAACCCCTACCTGGCCATCGCTGCCAGCCTGGCCGCCGGCCTGCACGGCATCGAGCAGCGTCTGCAGCCAGGCGCGGCGATCCAGGGCGAGTTCGAGGTGCCGGAACAGCTGAGCCTGCCGTGCACCCTGCATGCGGCCCTTGAGCGCCTCAAGCGCAGCGCCCTGGCACGGGAACTGTTCGGCAGTGAGTTCATCGAAGGCTACCTGGCCAGCAAGACCCTGGAACTGACCGATTTCTTCAACGAGATCACTCCGTGGGAGCGGCGCGTGCTGGCCGCACAGGCCTGATCGCGACACAACCGGCACTGGACGCGCCCCTGTCCGGCTATTTGTCCGGCAGGGGACTGCGCCGCGGCCATTTTGCTTTTATGCTTGCCAGCAAGCCAACGCCACCTGACCAGGGAGTTCGACGGGACGTATGCGAAACATCTGGAAGCCCTTTCAGTCGTTGTATTTCGCCGCCTTGATGATGTTGATCGGCTCGGGCCTGCTCAGTACCTACCTGGCGCTGCGCCTGGCGGCCGATCATGTCGACAGCCTATGGGTCGGTGCATTGATGGCGGCCAACTATTTCGGCCTTGCCGTGGGCGGCAAGATCGGCCACCGGCTGATCGGCCGGGTCGGGCACATCAGGGCCTACGCCACTTGCGCCGGCATCGTCTGCGCGGCGGTGCTGGGGCATGGCATGACCAGCTGGCTGCCGGTGTGGGTCGGGCTGCGGATGATCGTCGGCCTGGGCATGATGTGCCAGTACATGGTCATCGAGAGCTGGCTCAACGAACAGGCCGAAGCCAAGCACCGCGGTGCGGTGTTCAGTGGCTACATGATCGCGTCCTATCTTGGCCTGGTGCTCGGCCAGCTGATCCTGGTGGTACACCCGCAGCTGGGCCCGGAACTGCTGATGCTGGTGGCCATGTGCTTTGCCCTGTGCCTGGTGCCGGTGGCGATGACCCGGCGCATCCACCCGGCGCCGTTGCGCCCGGCTCCGATGGAGCCGAAGTTCTTCATCAAGCGGGTGCCGCAGTCGCTCAGCACGGTGCTGGGTTCAGGCTTGATCGTCGGTTCGTTCTACGGCCTGGCGCCGTTGTACGCTTCGAGCCAGGGCATGTCCACCGAGCAGATCGGTCTGTTCATGGGTTGCTGCATTTTTGCCGGGCTGCTGGTGCAGTGGCCGCTGGGCTGGTTGTCCGACCGCTACGACAGGGCCGTGTTGATCCGCAGCGTCGCGGTGGGCCTGGCGCTGGCTTCGGCGCCGCTGGCGGTCCTGCCGAGCGTGCCACTGGAGGTACTGTTCGGCATCGGCTTCTTGATCTCGTTGCTGCAATTCTGCCTGTACCCGCTGGCGGTGGCGTTCTCCAATGACCACGTCGAGAGCGAGCGGCGGGTGTCGCTGACTGCCATGCTGCTGGTCACTTATGGCGTGGGGGCCTGTATCGGGCCATTGGCGGCGGGGGTGCTGATGAAGGCACTGGGGGCGCAGATGCTCTATGCCTTCTTCGCGTTCTTCGCCCTGGTGCTGGTGTGGCGGATCCGGCCGAAGGCGGTTACCGGTTTGCATCAGGTGCAGGATGCGCCGCTGGGGCACGTGGCCATGCCGGCTGCCGGTTCGCCACTGTCGGCCGCGCTTGACCCACGGGTCGATGAACAGACCGTGCAGGAAGTGATGCAGGCGCCGGTGGCGGCTGAGGATACCGAGGATGAAGAGAAGGCCGAGCCGGTAGCCGAGCCACGGTCTGAGGATGAGGTCAGTAAATCACTCTAGTACTGCGCCGGCCTCTTCGCGGGCAAGCCCGCGAAGAGGCCGGTCCTGCAAACACACAAACAAGAACGCCACCCGATGGGTGGCGTTCTGCATTCCAGGTACGATCAATAATCGTCTTTGTCGAACCGCCGCGCCTCACGCTGCAGCTGGTAGACGAAACTCTCGACCTTGCGCTGTGCCTGGCCGTTGAGATTATGGAAGCGTACGCCAGCGAAGGTGGTGTTGATCCGCTCTTCAAAATGCAGGTGGCGCAGTTCGACCATGGTGTCCACCAGGCCCAGCGGGTTGCTGGCCTTGAAGCGCTCGTACACCTGGCCCAGTTGCAGGCGATCCTCGACGTTGCCGTCGAAGCGCAGCTTGCAGCCGGTGGCGGAGATGTCGAGCAGCTTGCCGCGCAAGGCGCCGTTGCCCTTGAGGTGGGTGCCGTCGAGGATGATGTCGACCAGTTGCGACAGCTTCAGCGCCGCGCGGAAGGCGTTGCGACGCTGGTGGTAGGTCATCTCTTCCGGCATCGCGCCGCGGTAGCAGCGGTGGCCGTCGACTTCGCTGATCTTCAGCTCGTGATTGCATTCCCAGGCGATTCGCACGCCGTCGTGGAAGCCTTCGACGCGGAAAGGTTCGCCGTTCTCGATGAATTTTTCACCATCGCGCGGGATCATCTCGTCCAGCGCCAGGGTATTGCTTTCACGGTCCACGTGTACCACGTAGCTCTGGAACCGCTGGCTGCGCTCATGGAAGGTGATGATCAGCGGATCATGGCTGTCTTGCAGCTGGCGCAGGTTGGCCGCGATCTCCAAGGGCGTGTTCAGCACCTTCGGCGGTTGCGGGGCATCGGTTTCATTGAACACGGGTTTTCAATCTCCAGGCAAAAACGACACACGCAAGTAACGGCATTTTGCCAGTATGTTCCGTGCCTTGATAGAAGTAATCACACTTGGCTGAGCGCCCGGGGCTTGGCAAGTGGTGAAGTGGCGCCACGGCTGTCGTAGAGCGACGGTGCTTCGCCGCCCTGGAGGATTCTGATCTGGTTGGCCGTGACGTGTTGCTGCACCTGGATGATCCGGCCATTGGTCTCGTTGACCTTCTGGCAGGCATCCATCAGCTGGGTCAGCACATCGAGCTGCTGCAGGATCAGCTCGCCGTTGTCCGACTGTGCCGCCAATGCCTGCACCCCGGCGCGATTGGCGCTGAGGCCAAGGCTGGTGAGCAGGTTGTTGCGGCGCATGCCTTGCTGCTCGAGCAGGACGATCAGCGACTGCTTGCGGGCCAGGATGCCCTCCAGCGGCGCCATGTCGCGGCCGTGCAGGGCTACCGACTCCTGCTGGAGCAGGTCGAGCAGTTCCTGGGTCGGGGCGATGTCGTCTTCGATCAGTTGCAGCAAAGTGATGTCGTGCATGGCTAACTCTTGGCTTTACATAGCGTCCGTGAAGTCAGCGCGCCGAACGGTCAGCGCTGGGCTTCGAAATCGAGCAGTTTGCTGGCGACCCGGCCGGCATCGACCTGGTAGCTGCCGTCTGCGATCGCCTGCTTCAACTGCGCCACGCGGGCACTGTTGACGACGGGCTGGTCGCGCAGCTTGTCGCTGACCTTTTGCAACTGCTGGGCCTCTTGGCTGAGGTGTACCGCTTCTCCGCTGGCGCTGGCGCTTTTCGGCGCTTCTTGGGTTTCGCCGGTTTTCTCGGCGTTGCCGGACGTGGCGTTGCCACGAACGCCGCCCGTGATGGACGGAGAGTTATTCAAACGACTGAAGTCGATGACCATGATCAGAAACCTCTGGGTATTTGGACGCTTGCCTTGTTTTCGGCCAACCCGAAAGAAACTTTAGGCACAAATGCTCAGCCGCCTGTCAGCAAGCTCGCGAACCCGTTTCTGGCACAGTTTAGGAAAAGCAGTTGCACACCGCCAGCGTAATCTACATGGCGACCTCGACCTGGCCGGGGCCGGTGACCCGGGCCTTGACCACCCGCTGCGAATTGAGGTTGCGCACGCGGATCTGCTCGCCCTGGCCGCCCTTGGCCAAGGCTTCACCGGGCATGCGCACGCTCAAGGGGCCGCTGCGCGCGGTGATCACCACATGGTCGCCCTTGCGTACCACTTCGGCTTGCTCCAGGTGCTGTGCCGTGAGCACCTGGTCGAGCACCGTCGGTCGCACCATTTTCATGCCCACCGCCTGGTCGAGGTCGGTCAGGAAACCCTGGGTCAGCGTACCGACGTCACGTTCGCGCAGGGCCACGTCGCCTTCGCCAACGACGTTGTCGCGCTTGAGCGGGCGGGTCACCACCACCACGTCGCGGAACAGCTTCACTGTCGCTGGCACGAAGATGGTCCACGGTGCGCTGCCGTCGCAGCGCACCCGCACGGTCACGCGGCCCAGTGGTTGCGCCGGGCTTTCCAGCGAAGCGTCCAGCTGTTGGCTGCACAGTGGCATGCGCAGGCGCGGATCGAGCGGGTTGACCTGGATTTCGTAGCGCCCGGGGGTCTGGGTGGTGGCCAGGTAGTCCTCGACGCTGAATTCAAGAAACCCTTGGGTGACACCGATAAGCTGTTCAGGCAAGGTAACCGCGTCCGCCAGCGTGCGAACGCCGGGTGCCAGCAGGCACAGCACGGCGAGCGTGCTGCTCAGCAGGTGTGTCAGTCGTCGGAAATTTGTCGTTTTCGTGTACATGGCGCTCAAAAAAGCAAAGCCCGTGCCGACTTGGTGACCACGTAGCACCAAAAAGGCAGAACGCATAAGGAGTCAGGCATGGCGGGGGTAATGGATTCAGTCAACCAGCGCACGCAGCTGGTCGGGCAGAATCGCCTGGAGTTGCTGCTGTTCCGTCTCAACGGGGCGCAGCTATACGGCATCAACGTGTTCAAGGTTCGCGAAGTGCTGCAGTGTCCGGAACTGACCGTGCTGCCCAAGTCGCACCCGGTGGTGCGGGGCGTTGCCAACATTCGCGGGGCAACCATCCCGATCCTCGACCTGTCGATGGCGACCGGCCTGCCGGGGTTGCAGGAAGACACGCGCAACAGCTTCGTGATCATCACCGAGTACAACACCAAGACCCAGGGCTTCCTGGTGCACTCGGTCGAGCGCATCGTCAACATGAACTGGGAAGAGATTCATCCGCCACCCAAGGGCACGGGGCGCGACCACTACCTGACCGCCGTCACCCGGGTCGACAACCGCATGGTCGAGATCATCGACGTGGAGAAGGTACTGGCCGAAGTGGCACCGTCGTCCGAGTCGGTGTCTGCCGGGGTGGTCGATGCCGAGGTGCAGGACAAGGCCACGCTGCTGCGGGTGCTGACCGTCGACGATTCGTCGGTGGCGCGCAAGCAGGTCAGCCGCTGCCTGCAGACGGTGGGTGTGGAGGTGGTGGCGCTCAACGATGGCCGACAGGCCCTGGACTACCTGCGCAAGCTGGTCGACGAGGGCAAGAAGCCGGAAGAAGAGTTCCTGATGATGATCTCCGACATTGAAATGCCGGAAATGGACGGCTATACGCTTACCGCAGAGATCCGCAGCGACCCGCGTATGCAAAAATTGCACATCTGCCTGCATACTTCGTTGTCCGGGGTGTTCAACCAGGCGATGGTCAAGAAGGTCGGGGCTGATGATTTCCTGGCCAAGTTCAAGCCGGACGACCTGGCCCAGCGCGTGGTCGACCGGATCAAGGCAGCGCATTGAAGCAGCCGGGGGCATGCTCCCGGCACCAGTGATTGAAAAGAGGCGGCAGTAGTGTCTACGGGTAATTTGGAGTTCGAACAGTTCAGGGTCTTCCTGGAAAAAGCCTGTGGCATCCTGCTGGGCGAGAATAAGCAGTATCTGGTTTCCAGCCGTCTCAACAAGCTCATGGAGCAGCAGGGCATCAAGAGCCTGGGCGAGCTGGTGCAGCGCATCCAGGCCCAGCCGCGGGGCGGCCTGCGCGAACAGGTGGTGGATGCGATGACCACCAACGAGACCCTGTGGTTTCGCGATACCTACCCGTTCGAAGTGCTGAAGAACAAGGTCATTCCCGAGTTCATCAGGAACAACCCGGGGCAGCGCCTGCGCATGTGGTCGGCGGCCTGCTCGTCGGGTCAGGAGCCGTACTCGATCTCGATGGCCATCGACGAATTCGAGCGCAGCAACCTGGGCCAGCTGAAGATGGGGGCGCAGATCGTTGCCACCGACCTGTCCGGGTCGATGCTGACCAACTGCAAGACCGGTGAGTACGACAGCCTGGCGATTGCCCGCGGCCTGTCCCAGGAGCGCCTGCAGCGTTACTTCGACACCAAGGCACCTGGGCGCTGGGCGGTCAAGCCGGCAATCCGCAGCCGTGTCGAGTTCCGTTCGTTCAACCTGCTCGACAGCTATGCGAGCCTGGGCAAGTTCGACATCGTGTTCTGCCGCAATGTGCTGATCTACTTCTCGGCGCAGGTGAAGAAGGACATCCTGTTGCGTATCCACAGCACCCTGAAGCCTGGGGGCTACCTGTTCCTCGGTGCCTCGGAGGCGCTGAACGGGTTGCCGGACCACTACCAGATGGTTCAGTGCAGCCCGGGGATCATCTACCAGGCCAAGTAAAGCGAGAAGGCCGGCACTCAAGTTGCCGGCCTTTTTGTTTGCCTGTGCCGGCCCTTTCGCGGGCAAAAGATAAATGACGTCAATTTTTTGTTTTGCCGCTTTTGCCACCCGGCAATTGCCGCTTTCGCTTCGCCAGGCGGAAGCACTTTGCCGCTTTTCTGGCATCGCGCCATCAGCCGTCAGTGCTACACCCCAGCATTTCCGGGCTTTCGCAAATGTGGCACAGCCCTTGCTACACCTTGCTCAACGAAATTCCGGCCAACCTTCGAAGGTTTCCCCGACATGAGCATCAGTTTCGACAAGGCGCTTGGCATTCACGAAAAGGCACTGGGCTTCCGCGCCCAGCGCGCCGAGGTGCTGGCCAACAACATCGCCAACGCCGACACGCCCAACTACAAGGCCCGTGACATGGACTTCTCTTCGGTGCTCGCCGCCGAGAGCCAGAAGCAGCAAAGCGGCCGCTTCGCCATGGACCGCACCAACAGCCGCCACATCGAGGCCGAAGGCCT
Organism: Pseudomonas sp. NPDC089422; assembly: GCF_044749405.1. Lineage (NCBI taxonomy): Bacteria > Pseudomonadati > Pseudomonadota > Gammaproteobacteria > Pseudomonadales > Pseudomonadaceae > Pseudomonas > Pseudomonas sp. NPDC089422. The sequence goes on along the minus strand of NZ_JBIVHW010000005.1, from coordinate 315,921 downwards.
GGCGATGGCTGACGACACGATGCAATACCGCGTGCCGACCCAGCCGTCGATCGACCAGAACACCGTGGACGCCCAGATCGAGCAATCGAACTACACGGAAAACGCCATCGGCTTCCAGGCCAGCTTCACCTTGCTCAACAGTAAATTCAAAGGGCTGGTTTCGGCCCTGCGCGGAGAGTAATTCATGTCCCTTTCCAGTGTTTTCAACATTGCCGGCAGTGGCATGAGCGCGCAGAACACCCGCCTCAACACCGTTGCCTCGAACATCGCCAACGCCGAGACCGTGTCGTCGAGCATCGACCAGACCTACCGTGCACGCCACCCGGTGTTCGCCACCACTTTCCAGAACGCGCAAAGCGGCGTCAGCCAGTCGCTGTTCGAGGACCAGGGCGAGGCAGGGCAGGGTGTGCAGGTCAAGGGCATCGTCGAAGACCAGAGCAATCTGGAGGCTCGCTACGAGCCGAATCATCCGGCGGCAAACAAGGACGGCTACGTCTATTACCCGAACGTCAACGTGGTCGAGGAGATGGCTGACATGATCTCCGCCAGCCGTGCGTTCCAGACCAACGCCGAGCTGATGAACACCGCCAAGAACATGATGCAGAAAGTACTGACCCTGGGTCAGTGATAAGGAATCCAGACCATGGCAGTCGATAGCACCAGCGGTGTGAACCTCAACGACGTGATCGCGGCGTCCGGTGTCACCAGCAGCGATAAGAAAACTTCCACGACCAGTTCTGCGACTGGCGGCCAGACCTTGGGCAAGGATGCGTTCCTCCAGTTGCTGGTCACCCAGATGCAGCACCAGAACCCGCTCGACCCGCAGGACAACAGCGAGTTCGTGGCCCAGTTGGCCCAGTTCAGCAGCCTCGAAGGCATCACCTCGCTGAACGAATCGGTTACCAACATTACCAGTGCCATGGCCTCGTCCCAGGCGCTGCAGGCCTCGTCGCTGGTCGGCCGCTCGGTGATCGTGCAGAACGACAAGGCCGTGGTCGACACCGCCGACAGCTTCAATGGCCAGTTCGTCGTGCCGCAGGCCATCGACGGGGCGAAGATCACCGTCAAGGACAAGGACGGCAACACCGTCAAGACCATTGAGGTGGGCGAACAGAAAGCCGGCTATGCCGACTTCATCTGGGATGGCACCAACTCGAGCGGCGAGAAGGTCGACCCAGGCACCTACACCTTCACTGCCAGCACCACCGTGGACGGCAAGTCGGTGCAGATGAACACCCTGCTGCCGGCCAAGGTCACCAGCGTCAGCTTCAACACCACGGGCGAGATGGTGCTCAACCTCGCCGGGGTCGGCAAGGTTTCCCTCTCCGACGTACAAACCATCGGTATCTAAGGCCAGAACGGCACAAGGAGCAACAGCATGTCTTTCAATATCGGCCTTAGCGGTCTGTACGCAGCCAACAAGCAGCTGGACGTTACCGGCAACAACATTGCCAACGTCAACACCACCGGCTTCAAGTCGTCGCGTGCCGAGTTCGCCGACGTCTACGCCGGTGCCAACCGCCTGGGCGTGGGCAAGAACCAGGTCGGCAACGGTGTGCGCCTGGCGGCGATCTCCCAGCAGTTCAGCCAGGGTGACGTCAACAACACCGGCAACGTGCTGGACATGGGTATCCAGGGCCAGGGCTTCTTCGTGCTGTCGGACAACGGCGCGCGCGTGTACACCCGTGCCGGCGCCTTCCAGAACAGCAAGGACAACTACGTGGTCACCTCGGACGGCCTGCGCCTGCAGGGCTATGCCGCCGACGAGAACGGCAACATCAAGCGCGGCGTGCTGACCGACCTGAAGATCGACACCTCGTCGCTTGCGCCGAAGGCCACCACCCTGATCGACCAGGGCATCAACCTCAACTCCGAAGCGACCATCATCCCGCTGCCGAGCGCAACGCCTGCCGGCCCGACCTTCGACCCGGCGGATGACACCACCTACACCAAGTCCTTCCCGACCAAGGTGTACGACAGCCAGGGCAACGAGCACACCATGGAGCAGTTCTACCGCAAGACCGGTACGAACCAGTGGACCATGTACACCCTGGTAGATGGTCGCAACCCGATGGACCCGACTTCCACTGCGCCGCTGGAAGCGACCATGACCTTCAACTCCGACGGCAGCGTGGCGTCCATGGCCACCAACCCGGCCAGCATTCCGCCGGGTGCTCCGGCCAACGCCGAATGGGCGGTGACCAACAATACCTTCACCCTCAAGGGCTGGGTCCCGGCGGCCAAGGACGCTGCGGGCAACTGGGCCTCCAACGGCTCGGCGGAGAGCGCCGACGGCATGAAGCTGTCGATGAACAGCACCACCTCGTACAACACCGAGACCGCGCGCATGTCGCAGTCCCAGGACGGCTACGCCACCGGTATCCTGTCGAGCCTGTCGATCGATTCCACCGGCGTGATGTTCGCCAGCTTCAGCAACCAGCAGTCGCGCGCCATCGGTCAGGTGGCCCTGGCCAGCTTTGCCAACGAGCAAGGGTTGCAGCAGATTGGTGGCACGCGCTGGACCGAGACCTACTCGTCGGGTATTCCGGGCATCGACTCGCCGAAAACCGGCACCCTGGGCAGCGTCGAGTCCAACGCGCTGGAAGCCTCCAACGTCAACCTGACCCAGGAGCTGGTCGAGCTGATCAAGGCGCAGAGCAACTACCAGGCGAACGCCAAGACCATCTCCACCGAAAGCACCATCATGCAGACCATCATCCAGATGACCTGATGGTTGTCGGACAGGGGGCTGCTGCGCAGCCCTTTCGCGACACAAGGCCGCTCCCACAGGATTTCGCATTTCCCTGTAGGAGCGGCCTTGTGTCGCGAAAGGGTCGCGAAGCGGCCCCGGCGATCTGGAGGGTTCATGAAAAGGCTGGTCGTCACATTGATTGCCGCATTTTGTCTGTACCAGGCCAACGCTGGCACCGCGCCCTGGTGGCGCTGGGAAAGCCAGGTGGATGGCCGGCTGGTGTGCTCGCAATGGCCGCCAGGGGAAGGCTGGAAGAAATTCGCCGGCCCCTTCAGCAATGGCGGTTGCCGCGAGCCATGATGATTTGCCGCCAGCGGCAATCCGGCGCCGGATAACCGGCGTTCGCCCTTCGGCAGAACCCCGAAAAAGCCCGTATTTACGGGCTTTTTCATGAATTCGAAAAGTTGGTTCGGAACTTGCTTTAGAGCCTGCACAGCAACGGCGAGCGGCAAACGATCGTCAGTGCAGCGGAGGATGACTGTGGACAAGATGCTTTACGTGGCCATGACCGGCGCCAGCCAGAACGCGCTGGCGCAGAAGGCCCACGCCAACAACCTGGCGAACGTTTCCACCAATGGCTTCCAGCGCGACCTGGAGCAGGCGCGCTCGATGCCGGTGTTCGGTGACAGCTTTCCGTCGCGGGCGTTTGCCATGACCGAACGCCCGGCCACCGACTTCAGCGAAGGGCCGATGGTCGAGACCGGGCGCGAGCTGGACGTGGCCGTGAGCGGTCAGGGCTTCATCGCCGTGCAGGCGCCGGATGGCAGCGAAGCCTACGTGCGCACCGGCAGCCTGAACATCGACGCCCTCGGCGTGCTGCGTGCCGGCAACGGCATGCCGGTGATCGGCAACGGTGGCCCGATTGCCATTCCGCCAGAGCAGAAAGTCGAAGTCGGTGCCGACGGCACCATCAGCATTCGCTCGATGGGTGAAGACCCGCGGGTGATGGCCGAGGTCGATCGCATCAAGCTGGTCAACCCGGACATCAAGAGCATGACCAAGGGCCTGGACGGGCTGATCCACACCCAGAATGGCCAACCGGCTGCCGCCGACGTCAATGTGCGGGTGGTGTCGGGCTTCCTCGAAGGCAGCAACGTCAATGCAGTGGAAGAGATGACTTCGGTGCTGGCGCTGTCCCGCCAGTTCGAGCTGCACGTGAAAATGATGAACGCGGCCAAGGAAGGCGATGAAGCCATGGCGCGTGTTTTGCAAATCGGCTAACCAACTTTGAACGGGTGCCGTAAAACAGGCGCACGAGGAGAAAACTGATGCTTCCGGCTCTTTGGGTCGCTAAAACCGGCCTGTCCGCCCAGGACACCAACCTGACCGTCATTTCCAACAACCTGGCCAACGTCTCGACCACCGGCTTCAAGCGGGATCGTGCCGAGTTCGCCGACCTGCTGTACCAGATCAAGCGTCAGCCAGGCGCGCAGTCGACCCAGGACAGCGAACTGCCATCGGGCCTGCAGGTCGGTACCGGTGTGCGCATCGTCGGCACCCAGAAGAACTTCCAGACCGGCAGCCTGCAGACCACCGAGAACCCGCTGGACATGGCTGTCAACGGTCGTGGCTTCTTCCAGGTGCTGCAGCCGGACGGCACGGTCTCGTACACCCGTGACGGTACCTTCCACCTGAACTCCGATGGCCAGATCGTCACCGCCCAAGGCTTTGCCCTGGAGCCGGCGATCGTGGTGCCGAACGACGCCCAGACCTTCACCGTCGGCCAGGACGGCACCGTGTCGATCACCACCGCCGGCAACCCGGCTGCACAGGTCATCGGCAACCTGCAGACCGCCGACTTCATCAACCCGGCCGGCCTGCAGGCAATCGGTGACAACCTGTTCCTGGAAACCGCTGCCAGTGGCGCGCCACAGGTCGGTACCCCAGGCCTGAACGGCTTCGGCACCACCCTGCAGCAGACCTTGGAAAACTCCAACGTCAGCACCGTGGAAGAACTGGTGAACATGATCACCACCCAGCGTGCCTACGAGATGAACTCCAAGGTCATTTCCACCGCCGACCAGATGCTGTCGTTCGTGACTCAACAGCTCTAAAGCCCTGGTACAGGTTCTACTCCCGTTACACCGTGAGGTAAGTTTCATGAAACGTCTGTTGTCTGTGTTCGCCCTGGGGGGGGCGGTTGTGTTGGCAGGTTGCGTCGCGCCGACGCCGAAGCCGAACGACCCGTATTACGCGCCGGTTCTGCCGCGCACCCCGCTGCCGGCGGCAGCCAACAACGGTTCGATCTACCAGGCCGGTTTCGAGCAGGGCCTGTACACCGACCGCAAAGCGTTCCGCGTGGGTGACATCATCACCATCACCCTCAACGAACGCACGTCGGCGAGCAAGAACGCAGGTTCCCAGATCCAGAAGAACAGCAAGGCCGACATTGGCCTGACCTCGCTGTTCGGTTCCAACCCCAACACCAACAACCCGTTCGGCAGCGGTGACCTTTCGCTCGAGGCCGGCTACAGCGGTGATCGCACCACCAAGGGCGACAGCAAGGCCACCCAGGGCAACACCCTGACCGGCTCGATCACTGTCACCGTGGCCGAGGTGCTGCCCAACGGCATCATCGCCGTGCGCGGCGAGAAGTGGATGACCCTGAACACCGGTGAAGAGCTGGTGCGTATCGCCGGCTTGATCCGCGCCGACGACATCGCCACCGACAACACCGTACCGTCCACCCGTGTTGCCGATGCGCGCATCACCTATTCGGGCACAGGTTCCTTCGCCGATGCCAGCCAGCCCGGGTGGCTGGACCGCTTCTTCATGAGCCCGCTTTGGCCCTTCTGAGTACGGATGAACATGTTCAACGTTAGGCAGCTGATAGCCACGACCCTGCTCCTGTCCTGCGCGTTCGGTGCCCACGCCGAGCGCCTCAAGGACATTGCCAGCATCTCCGGCGTGCGTTCCAACCAGTTGATCGGTTATGGCCTGGTGGTGGGTCTGAACGGCACGGGTGACCAGACCACCCAGACCCCGTTCACCCTGCAGACCTTCAACAACATGCTGTCGCAGTTCGGCATCAAGGTGCCGGCCGGCTCCGGCAACGTGCAGCTGAAGAACGTCGCTGCCGTGTCGGTGCATGCCGACCTGCCGGCGTTTGCCAAGCCGGGCCAGGTGGTGGACATCACCGTATCGTCGATCGGCAACTCCAAGAGCCTGCGCGGTGGCAGCTTGCTGATGACCCCGCTCAAGGGGATCGACGGCAACGTCTACGCCATCGCCCAGGGCAACCTGGTGGTCGGCGGCTTCGATGCCGAAGGCCGTGACGGCTCGAAGATCACCGTCAACGTTCCGTCGGCCGGCCGTATTCCTGGCGGCGCCTCGGTCGAGCGCGCCGTGCCGAGCGGTTTCAACCAGGGCAACAGCCTGACCCTGAACCTCAATCGCCCGGACTTCACCACCGCCAAGCGCATCGTCGACAAGGTCAACGACCTGCTCGGCCCAGGTGTGGCCCAGGCCGTGGACGGCGGCTCGGTGCGGGTCACCGCACCGATGGACCCGAGCCAGCGGGTCGACTACCTGTCGATCCTCGAGAACCTCGAGATCGACCCGGGCCAGGCCGTGGCCAAGGTCATCATCAACTCGCGTACCGGGACCATCGTCATCGGTCAGAACGTCAAGGTCTCGCCAGCGGCGGTGACCCACGGCAGCCTGACCGTGACCATTACCGAAGACCCGATCGTCAGCCAGCCGGGGCCGTTCTCCAATGGCCAGACGGCGGTGGTTCCGCGTTCGCGCGTCAACGCCGAGCAGGAAGCCAAGCCGATGTTCAAGTTCGGCCCGGGCACCACGCTGGATGAGATCGTTCGCGCGGTGAACCAGGTTGGCGCGGCCCCCGGCGACCTGATGGCCATCCTCGAAGCACTGAAACAGGCCGGCGCCCTGCAAGCCGACCTGATCGTGATCTGAGGACGCCACGGATGAATTCGAAGAGCCTGGTCTCCAGTCACGCCGACAGCGGTGCCTACACCGACCTCAATCGCCTGAGCTCGCTCAAGCACGGTGACCGCGACAGCGACGCCAACGTGCGCAAGGTGGCCCAGGAGTTCGAGTCGCTGTTCATCAGCGAGATGCTCAAGGCCTCGCGCAAGGCCAGCGATGTGCTGGCCGACGACAACCCGATGAACAGCGAAACGGTCAAGCAGTACCGCGACATGTACGACCAGCAGCTGGCCGTGAGCATGTCCCGCGAGGGTGGCGGTATCGGCCTGCAGGACGTGCTGGTGCGCCAGCTGTCGAAGCACAAGAGTGCCCCGGTCAACACCAGCCCGTTCCCGCGTGTCGATGGCAATGCGCCGACGCTGTGGGGCAACAAGGTGGCCGACCCGGTGCAGGCCACCCAGACAACAGCCACGCGCAACGACGTTGCCGCGCTCAACTCGCGGCGCCTGGCGCTGCCAGGCAAGCTCACCGACCGCCTGCTGGCCGGCATCGTGCCCTCGGCCACCAGCCCGGCCGCGGCCACCAATACCGCTACCGTGCCGGCCCGTGACGGGCAGCAGGTGGCCAAGGCCATCGCCATCCCGGACAACGGCCTGCGCATCACTGGCCGCGCCGTGGCGCAGCCGCCGCTGGCACCGAAGAAGGCCTTTGCCGATAGCGACGAATTTGTCGCCACCATGCTGCCGATGGCCGAACAGGCCGCCAAGCGCATCGGTGTCGACCCGCGCTACCTGGTGGCCCAGGCCGCCCTGGAAACCGGCTGGGGCAAGTCGGTCATGCGCAACAGTGACGGCAGCAGCAGCCACAACCTGTTCGGCATCAAGGCCAGCAGCAATTGGGACGGCGATTCGGCGCGGGCGATCACCAGCGAATTCCGCGACGGCCAGTTCGTCAAGGAGACGGCGGCGTTCCGTTCCTACGATTCTTACCAGGACAGTTTCCATGACCTGGTAAGCCTGCTGCAGAGCAATTCGCGCTATCAAGATGCGGTGAAGTCGGCCGATAACCCAGAACAATTCGTGCGAGAGCTGCAAAAGGCCGGGTACGCCACCGACCCGAACTACGCCAGCAAGATCTCGCAGATCGCAAGACAGATGAAGTCGTACGAGAGCTACGCAATGCTCGGTACCACAACGAAACTTTAAGGGTATGGAACCATGGCGAGTCTGATCAATATTGGCATGTCGGGGCTTGGCGCCGCGCAGTCGGGGATGTACACCCTCGGTAACAACATCGCCAACGCCGATGTCGAGAGCTACTCGCGCCAGCAGAACGTGCAGAAGACCAAGGGCGGCCAGCAGGTCGGCCAGGTGTTCATCGGCACCGGCACCACCCTGGCCGACGTGCGTCGGGTGTACAACGCGTTCCTCGAGAACCAGCTGCGTACCACCACGTCGCTTAGCAGCGACGCCACCTCGTACCTGAATCAGATCTCGCCGCTGGACACCGCCCTGTCGAGCAGCGACACCGGCATCACCGCCGCGCTGCAGAGCTTCTTCAGTGCCATGCAGGACGCTGCCTCCAAGCCGACCGAGGACGCCTCGCGCCAGCTGCTGCTGACCAGCGCCCAGTCCCTGGCCAAGCGTTTCAATACCCTGTCGGCGCAGTTCAACCAGCAGAACAGCGACATCAACGCCAACATGGCGTCGATCGCCGACAAGGTCAACGCCCTGACCAAGTCGATTGCCGACCTCAACGGCCAGATCTCCAAGATGACCGCCGTCAACGGCCAGCCCAACGACCTGCTCGACCAGCGTGATGGCGCGGTGCGCGAGTTGTCGTCGCTGATCGGTGCCGACGTGGTGGAGCAGAAGAACGGCAACTACGACATCTACCTGAAGAACGGCCAGGCCCTGGTGCTGGGCAACACCACCCAGACCATCGGTGTGGAGCCGAGCGCCACCGACCCGACCCGCATGAGCCTGATCCTCAATCGCGGTTCGACCAAGATGGACATCACCAACAGCACCACCGGTGGTGAGCTGGGCGGCCTGATCCGCTACCGCAAGGAAACCCTCGACCCGGCGCTCAACGAGCTCGGTCGCGTGGCCCTGGTGGTGGCTGATGCCATCAACAGCCAGCTGGCGCAGGGTATCGACAAGAATGGCGAGTTCGGTGCCACGCTGTTCGCCGACATCAACAGCGCTGCGGCCATCGCCCAGCGCAGTGTCCCCAAGTCGGGCAACAGCGCAGGCTCCGGCAACCTCGATGTGACCATCAAGGACACTGGCAAGCTGACCACCAGCGACTACCAGGTGACGTTCACCAGCGCCACCGGCTACAACGTGCGCAAGCTGCCCGACGGCACCGACATGGGCAGCTTCGACCTCAGCGACACTCCGCCACCGGTCATCGACGGTTTCACCCTGTCGCTCAATGGCGGTGGCCTGAGCGCTGGCGACAGCTTCAAGATCACCCCGACGCGCAATGCCGCAGCGGGCATCGACACCGTGCTGACCGACCCCAAGCGCCTGGCGCTGGCGTCGCCGCTGACCGCTACCAGTGGCTCCGGCAACAAAGGCACCGGCGTGATCACCCAGCCGACGCTGACCTCGGAAATGGACATCTACGATGCCACCCAGCGCTCGCAGCTACAGACCGGCCTGAAGTACTCGACGCCCGTCAAGCTGGTGTTCGGTAGCGACGGCAGCTCGCCGCAGACGTACACGATGTACGACGCCAAAGGCAACAACATCGGCAGCGGTACGATCATCCCCGGCCAGGAAAACAAGCTGCAGCTGTCGGTGCCGATGGTCGATGGCAGCGGCAACTCGCTGGGCAGCAACTTCACCTTCGAAATGAGCGTCTCCGGCGCACCGAAGGAGGGCGACAGCTACACCGTTGCGCTGACGGGTGCGGGCTCGGCAGACAACCGCAACGGCCAGTCGGTGATCGACCTGCAGACCAAGTCCACCGTCGAAGTGGGTGCCAACGGCAAGGGCATCAGCTTCACCGATGCCTACGCGAAGCTGGTGTCCAACGTCGGCGGCAAGGCCGGCCAGGCGCAGATGGACAGCGACGCCACCACCGCCCTGCACACCTCGGCGCTGGATGCGCGCAACGGCGTGTCGGGTGTCTCGATCGACGAAGAGACCGGCAACCTGATCAAGTTCCAGCAGTACTACACCGCGTCGTCGCAGATCATCAAGGCGGCCCAGGAAACCTTCGCCACCCTGATCAACAGTCTTTAAGGAGCCGTAGATCGTGAGCGTACGCATCTCCACTTCGCAGTTCTACAACACCAACCAGGCCAACTACCAGAGCAACTTCGCCAAGACGGTGAAGACTCAGCAGGAGGCCAGCGATGGTATCCGCGTGCGTTCGGCCAAGGACGATCCGGTAGGGGCGGCGCGGTTGCTGCAGCTGGAGCAGCAGCAGAACATGCTCAAGCAGTACAGCGGCAACATCACCAGCGTGCGCAATGCGCTGGGTACTGCCGAGAGCACGCTGAACTCGATTGGTACCATCCTGCAGCGGGTCAACGAACTGGCGGTGAGTTCGGGCAATGGCTCGTTCACCGACGCCGATCGCAAGGCCAATGCCGAGGAGCTCTCTTCGCTCGAAGACCAGCTGTTCACCCTGATGAACAGCAAGGACGAGAACGGCAAGTACATCTTCTCGGGCTCCAAGGGCGATACGCAGCCCTTCGTGCGTAATGCCGACGGTACCTACAGCTACCAGGGCGACCAGAGCAAGTTGAACCTGCAGGTGGGTGACATGCTCAGCCTGGCGGCCAACGAAACCGGCTACGATGCCTTCCAGCAAGCGCTCAATACCAGCCGCAGCCAGACCACGCTGACCGCGCCGGCCACCGACGATGGCCGTGTCAGCCTGTCCAATGGCCAGGTATCCGGCAGCGCGACCTACAACGACCGCTTCCGCAGTGGCGAACCGTACAAGATCGAGTTCATCAGCAGCACCGAATACAAGATCACTGACGCCAACAACAACGATGTCACCCTCGACGCCAGCCAGGGTGGCAAGTTCGACCCGAACGCCGAAAATGCCACGATCAGCTTCCGTGGCGTCGACCTGCGCCTGGACGTCAGTTTCCAGGCTGGCGACAAGGGCAACGAAGATGCGGTCATCGCCGGCCACACCTTCTCGTTGAGTTCCAAGCCCGATGATGTCTCTGGCACCCGCAGCCCGGGCAACGCCTCGTCCGAGCAGATTACCGGCGCGACCATCACCGACCAGGCTGCCTACCAGGCTGCGTTCCCGTCCGGTGGTGCCGTGCTCAAGTTCACCGGTACCAATACCTTCGAACTCTATGCCTCGCCCGTGACTGCGGATAGCCGCCCGGTGGCGTCGGGTGCGCTGGGCGGGCCGACCGGGACCACCGCAACGGCGGCAGGTGTCAGCTTCGAACTGTCGGGTGCACCGAGCAGTGGCGATTCGTTCGCGGTCAAGGTCGATACCCACCAGACCCAGAACGTCCTCGACACCATCAGCAAGCTGCGCACCGCGCTGAACAGCCCGGTCGATGGCGACCCGGTGGCCCGCAAGAACTTCCTGGCCTCGCTGGACTCGGCGATTGGCAACATCGCCAGTGCCACCAACCAGGTATCTTCGTCGATCAGCGCCATCGGCGGCCGTGGCCAGGCCCTGGACGTGCAGGCCGAAACCAACGAAGCCCTGAGCACCGAGAATACCAAGACCCAGAGTTCGATCCGCGAAAGCGATCCTGCCGAAGTGATGCTGCGTCTGCAGATGCAGACCAACATGCTGCAGGCTTCGCTGCAGGCCTATGCCAAGGTCGCTGGTCTGTCGCTGGTCAACTACATCTGACAATTCCTCCCGGCGTCACCCGTGTGCCAGCCCGCCCGGTGCTGGCCACGAAGCTTCTTCAAGGTCTTTACCGTGAATCAACAGACCCTCGTCAGCATCGCCATTCCCGCCTTCAACCCCGAGTTCTTCCGCGCCACCCTGCTCAGTGCACTCGACCAGGATTATCCGGCGTTGGAGGTGCTGGTCTGCGACGACAGTCGAGGCCCTGAAATCCGCGATATCGTCGATGCGGTAACGAGCGAGACCGGCAAGCCGGTGCGCTATGTGCGAAACCCCCGCACACTCGGCTTCGCGCGCAACCTGCTGGCGTGCCTTGAGCAGGCCCAGGGAGCGTTGATCAAGTTTCTCTGTGACGACGATCGCCTGTTCCCCGAATGCGTCGGCCTGCAGGCCGCGCTCATGGCGCAGCATGCCGATGTCAGCCTGACCATCTGCCAGCGCATGCTGTGCGCGGCCGACGATGCCTTGTTGCCGCCGCGCATGCTCAATGCGGTGATCTGCCCGGAAGATGCCGTGGTCAAAGGCAGCGACTTGCTCGAGGCGCTGGAAACCAATGCCCCGAACCTGTTCGGAGGTCTCAGCCATGCCCTGATGCGCCGCGACCTGGTGGCGGAGTTCCTGCCGGCCCTGGTCCAGGACGGGCAAGGTTTCGTTGCGCGCCTGGACATGGCCCTGTACATCTGCCTGATGCGGCGTGGCAATCTCGGTCATCTGACCCGCTTCCTGAGCATGGAGCGCCTGCACCCTGGGCGCCTCAGCCACCAGGCCGGGATGACCATGGCGTTCACCAGCGAGACCGAGTGGCTCAAGTCGATGCTGGCGGCACGTGCCAGCGAGCCGGCGCCTGCCAGTGGCTGGGTGCGGTACCTGCCGCTGGATCGCTATCACGGTGCCCAGGACGCGAGCTGGGACGAATACGAACTCAATCGTCTGTACGGTGCCCAGCAGGCCCGCCAGGCACAGCAGGTCGGCACCGACTGCCTGTCGTTTGACGAGGTCTATGCCCAGTGGCTGGAATGCCGCGATCTGTCTGCCGCGCAGCTCAAGGCCTTGCCCAAGCGCTTCGAGCATTGGCCAAGGCAGCCACGAATCATCCCGGTCATCATGGCCGAGGCGGGCGAAGCGTTGGCGTTACGTGCGACCCTCGACAGCCTGGCTGCGCAGTCGTACGCCGCAGCCGGTATCTGGCTGCTGGCGCCCGCGACCCTGGAACTGGCCGACCCGGTCGGCGTCGAGCGCTTGCTCGTCGAGGGCAACGGCCTGGCCCCGTTGCAGGCGCGCCTGGCGCGTGCCGACGATGCCGACTGGGTCTTGCTGTTGCGCGCCGGTGACCGCCTGGAGCCCCACGCACTGGCGATCATGGGCGAGCGCATGGCGTTGCGCGAGCGGGCCTGTCTCTACGTTGATGAAGGCAGCCACGATGCCCTGCACCCGACGACACCGATCTTCAAGCCTGACTTCAACCTCGACCTGATGCGCAGCCTGCCCTATGTCGGGCGGGTCTTGGCCTTCAAGTGCGAGACCTTGCGCGGGATCGGTGGCTTCGATGTGGATTTCGATGTGCTCGCTCCCCATGATGCGCTGTGGCGTCTGGCCGAAAGCCATGGCCTGCAGGTCATCGAGCATATCGACGAACTGCTGGTGCATTGCCAATGGGATTTCGGCCAGTGGCTGAGCGACCCACGCTGCGTGATGCAGGCTCCGCGTGTGGTGCAGGCCCACCTGCAACGCCTGGGCGTCGACGCCGAGGTCATTGGTTCTGCGAACATTTCGCTGTGCCAGGTCAGCTATCGGCACCCGGTGCAGGCCGGGGTTTCGATCCTGGTCACGCTCGGTGATGACCAGGCGACGGCAACGCGCTGTGTCGAGTCCCTGTTCGAACACACCCGTTATGGCAATTTCGAGGTGCTGCTGATCGCCTCGCCCGACACACCGGCCGAGTTGCGCCAGTGGCTGCAGGCCATGCAGGGGTTGGGAAGTGATCAGCTGCGGGTGGTCGAGGTCGCCAGTGCCAGCCCTGTCGCGCAGTTGAACCAGGCGTGCCAAGCCGCCCGTGGTGACTACCTGCTGATGCTCGACAGTGCCTGCGTGGCCATCGACCGCACCTGGCTGGAGCAATTGATGGCCCAGGCACAGCGCCCTGAGGTCGGCGCGGTCGCGCCCAAGCTATGTACCCACAAGGGCGAGATCTTCGCGGCTGGCCTGGTGCTGGGGCTGCATGGCAGCGTGAGCAGCCCGTTCGTCGGCATGCCGGCCGACAGCGGCGGTTACATGTACCGGCTCAACGCTGTGCAGAACTGGAGCGCGCTGAGCCTGGACTGCCTGCTGGTGCGCCGTGAGCTGTTCGAAACGCTAGGTGGCTTCGATGTGCAAGGGTTGCAGGGTGGCCTGCAGGACGCCGACCTGTGCCTGCGCATTCGTGAGCAAGGTTACCTGGCGGTATGGACGCCACATGCGGTGCTCGGCCGCTTTGCCTCGGCCCGCGACGCATGGGCCGACAGCCAGCGCAAGGTGCTGGACAAGGACATCTTCCATGAGCGCTGGCTGGCCAAGGTCGCACGCGATCCAGCCTACAATCGCAATCTCAGCCTGAAGATGGCCAGCTTCAATCTCCATGCCGGGCAGCGTCGTGGCTGGGACCCTTTCATCAGCCGCGTGCTGCCATCGGTGCTGGCACTGCCGATCAACACTTCGGCGGTGGGGCACTACCGGGTGGCGCAGCCATTCGCCGAACTTGAGCGTGCCGGGTGGATTCAGGGCCGCCTCGATTTCAGTACGCCGGAGATGATCGAGATCGAGCGCGAGCAGCCCGACGTGATGATCTTGCAGTGCCGCTACACGGCCAACTCGATCGATGAAATGACCCGTTTCAAGCGCCTGTCGAACGCCCGGCGTATCTACGAGATCGATGATTACATCATCGACGTGCCGAAAAAGAACGGCCATTCCCGCAACATGCCGGCCAACATGCGTGAACTGGTAACCCAGGGCATTGCCCTGTGCGACCGGGTCGTGGTTTCGACCCAGCCGCTGGCCGATGCGCTGTCGGGCATGCACCACGATATCCGCGTGGTCCCGAACATGCTTGCCGCGCCACTCTGGGCAGGGCTTGCCAGTGAACGTCAGAGCAGCGCGCGGCCGCGGGTGGGCTGGGCTGGCGGCACCAGCCACCGGGGCGACCTGGAGTTGCTGCTGGAGCTCATCAAGACGCTGGCGGACGAAGTCGACTGGGTGTTCTTCGGCATGTGCCCGGATGTCCTGCGCCCCTACGTGAAGGAATTCCACAAGGGCGTGCCATTGGCACAGTACCCGCAGAAACTGGCCAGCCTCAACCTCGACCTGGCACTTGCACCGCTTGAACAGAACCTGTTCAACGACTGCAAGAGCAACCTGCGCTTGCTGGAGTACGGTGCTTGCGGGTTCCCGGTGATCTGCACCGACACCAAGGCCTATGACGGCTACCTGCCGTGCACGCGGGTACGCGACAACACCCCCGAGCAATGGCTGGAGGCGGTGCGCATGCACCTTGCCGACCCTCAGGCCAGCTACCGCCAGGGCGATGCCCTGCGCGAGGCGGTACTGCGCGACTACGTGCTCATGCCGCATCACTTGCAGCAGTGGGCCAACGCCTGGCTGGCAGACTGAACCTCGTGCCCGCTACAGGCGGGCGCCGGACCAACAACTTGAACAGGTGCCCTATGGCCGAAACTGCAACCGGGTCGCACAACGAAGTGACCGTCGTCCTGCTTGGGCATGAACAACCGGACCATCGTGCCCGGGCTGTCCACTACTATCGGCAGGCCGGCATTCCCTGCCTGGCCCTGGAGTCGCTAAAGGCGGGCGCGCCAGCCGAGCAGTGCAGCGGGCGGCTGGCCCAGGCTCTGCAGCAGGTGGCCACGCCATTCGTGACCTTGGCCCTGGATGCCGACTTCGTGCTGGTACCTGCCTTGCAGCAAGCCGCCGCCTGCCTGCAGGCGCAACCCCGGCTGCAGGGCGCCCAGGGTTATGCGCTGGCGTATGCGCCAGGCAATGCCCGGATGAGCTATCACAAGGTCGGTTCGGCCTTCGACCCTGTGGACGAAGACACTGCCCGCGCACGCTTGCGTCAATATGCCATGGCCGGACAACAGGCCTGGCGAGCGGTGATGCGCGTCAGTGCCGTGCAGGCGGCGCTCGATAGCTTGCCGGGTGAGCTGGACTTCAGCGCCTGGCGCGTGGCCCTGTCCTATGCCCTGGTGGCGGCGGGTGGCATCGTTCAACTGGCGCAGACCGATGTGATCTGCGAGTTGACCCCGGGCACCCTGTCCCCGGTGGCCCGCGATGAGCAGCTGAGCCGCACCGTGCGCCTGCTGCGCGACTGGGATGGCAAGCAGCTGCGGGCGTGCGATGACGAGGCCGGTTTTACCGTGCTCAATCGGTTTGTCCGTGCGACCTACGACCAGGGTGACGCGCCGTTACTGTTCACCTCGCCATGGGGCACGGTGATCGGCGAGCCGGAGCGCGTGTTCGAGCCACGCCAGTACGTTGAGCTGCCTTACTACAACCGCGCTCTGTTCGAGCGCTTGAGCGCGCTGGAATTCCTCTGCCATGCCTGGCCAACCGGGTCGGCGCACCGTCAGGCCCTGGAAGGTACCTGGGTGCGCCAGCGCGAGTTGCTGCAGGTGCATCCCAACGACACGGCCGAGACCTTGCAGCAGCGTTACTGGAAGGCGCTGGCGCTGGGCCTGTTCAACCTGGAGGTGTGCCAGCGCCTGGTGCCGACCCTCACCGGCAAGGACGATGGCGAGCGCGCCCGCGAGCTGGGTGACTGGCTCGTGCGCTTGCAGGCACTGCCCGGTATCGATGGCAACGGCTGGTTGCGCAGCACGGGTTCTGGCCAGGTGCTCGAGGCACTGGCAGCGGCCAAGCCCGACAAGGCCACCCAGCAGCGTCTGCTGGCAACGGTGAACAAGCGCCCAGGCGCGCAGGTTACCTTCGTGGTCATCGACCTGGCCGACGACGATCTGGCACTGCAGGCGACGTTCGACAGCTTGCTGGCCAGCGGGCTGCGTCAGTTCAAGCTGGTGGTGCTCAAGGGTGGCAAGCCCCCGGCGATCACCACTGCGCGCGATACCTTGCATTTCGTCCAGGTCAGTGAAAGCAACTGGGTCACGCATCTCAATCAGCAAGTACGCCAACTCAACAGCGACTGGCTGATGTTGCTGGACGCGGGCGATACCCTGGTCGGCGGCGGCTTGCTGCGCCTGCAGCAGGAGCTGGCTGAGGCGTCAGGCTGCCTGGCAGTCTGTGCCAATGAAGTGCAGCGTGATGCCGAGGGTCGCCTGCATGGGGTAGTGCGGCCTGGTAGCAATCTCGACCTGCTGCGGGCGCAGCCGGGGCTGATGTCGCGGCATTGGTGCGTACGCCGCGAAACGGTTGTGGCCTTGGGCGGTTACAGCGAGACCTGCCGCGATGCGCTGGAGTTCGACCTGTTGCTGCGCCTGGTGGAACAGCATGGGCAGGGGGGGCTGGCGCACATGGATGAATACCTGGTCGTTGGCAACCAGGCGACGCCGGCATTGCTGGCCGACGCGCGGGTGACGCTCAAGCGGCACCTGACGCAGCTGGGCTACCGGGGTGAAGTGCATGACCAGGGCGACACTGGCCTGGTGATGGATTTCCGTCATTCGGCCACACCACTGGTGAGCATCCTGGTGGCTGCCGAGGGTAATCTGCCGCGCCTGCAGGCCTGCCTGACCAGTGTTCTGCAGCGTACACGCTACCCACGCTACGAGCTGCGGGTTGCCTGCGCTGCCGAGCACGCCGAAGCCACCGCCGCCGCCCTGCAAGGGTTCGGCCAACGGCTCGTGCTGCTGGCCGGTGCGGTGAGCGGGCGAGATGAGTTGCTCAACCTGGCGGCGCAAGAGGCGCGAGGCGAATACCTGCTGCTGCTCGGCGAGCACTGCGAGGTGATTTCACCCGCGTGGATCGAGGGGCTGCTCAACGAGGGGCTCAGGCCAGAAGTGGGGGTGGTCGGCGCCCGCCTGCTCGCCCGCGATGGTACCGTCGTTCATGCGGGCTTTGACCTGTTGCAGGGGCCGCTGGCGTACCAGCCTTGGCAGGGGCTTTCGGCAGAGGGGTGTGTCAAGGCGCGCTGGCCGGTGTCGGTGCGCAGTTGCGCCGGGGTGTCCGCTGATTGCATGTTGCTGCGCCGTGACCTGTTTGACCATTGTGGAGGCCTGCAGCCGTTGCGGGCGTTCGATCTGGACATCTGCCTGACGGCGGCGGCAGCGGGCTTGCTGGTGGTCTGGACGCCGGTAGCGCAATTGTTCGCCGATGCAGCGAGCGAGCCCGACAAGGTGGCCTGCCAAGCGCTGCAGGCGCGTTGGCCGGCAGCCTTCAGCAGCAGCTGGGCAAGCGATGCGTTGAGCGCGGTGCGTCAGCAATGAGGCTGGGTGCCTGAGCCAGGGACAAGAAAAAACCGCTACCCATTACAGGTAGCGGTTTTTTTATGCCGGGTTAAAGGCGCGAGCGGTCAGTCCGGTAGCCAGGCCGACGCCAGGCGCTGCAGATAGGCCGCATCGGCCGTGGCGTAGCGGGCGACCTGGGCACTCAGTGCCGCGCCTTGCTGGTCGCGGGCCGCATCATCGAGCAGCAGAGTCGCCAGGGCGTCGTTCCACGCTGACAGTTCATTGGCCACGCGGGTGATGTGCAGGTCTGTCGGCAGGCAGCTCGTATCGCTGCAGGCCACTGCATAGCCGCAGGCGCCGAGTTGCATCAGTGACGTGGCGTCGCTGAATGGCCCGTGGGCATTTTCGCTGCGGATCAGCAGGGCAACATCCACGTTCAGGTTGGCCAGCAACCTGGGGGTATGTTGCACCTGGCCCGGATGCAGTTCGCGGGCATGCTGTTGCAGGTGTGCCGGGACCTCGCCCCAGAGTATCCAGTCCACGCGCGAGGCCCATTGGCGTACCAGCTGTTCGGCCAGTTCGCAGGTGGCCGGGTCCTCACCGAGGAAGGCGCAGCCGACACGCGGTTTGCCCTCGAGCCGAACCGGTCGCGGCAGGTTCGCCCACTGCCCGTCGAGGCGGTTGTCGATGACCCGGATATCGCCATGCAAGCCTTCAAGGCTGTCGGCCAGTGCCTGGCTGCTGACCACGATGCGATCGACCAGGCGTGCGGCCTGCTCGAGGTTGTCGTGCTGGGCGGCGGTGCTCGGGGCGCTCGTCACCTGGAGGATCTTGAACGCTGGCGACAGCTTCAGCATCTGGCGCAGGCGCGGCAGGCGGCGGGCATCAGAGACGTGCTGGAGCACGATCACATCGGGGCTCAGCCTTTGCACCTCGACCGGGTTGAGCAGGCGGTCGCTGATGCAGCCGTCGATCTGCCCGGCGTCACGCAGGTTGTTGAAAGCCGCTTGCAACGGTGCCGCTGCGTGCTCGTCCTGGCTCGGGCAGGCCAGCACCACGGGCAGCGGGCGCCAGCACAACGGCCGCCAGCTCAGTTCCATCAGGCGCTCGAATTCGAACCCGCTGCCTTGCAGGGACAGGTGTCGGTTGTGGGCGGGGTCGTTGGCCAGTTGTGGCAGCCACTTTGCGTAGGCATTGTGCTGATCCTGGGCAAAGCGCTCACGCATCGACGGTTGCTTGCGGGCCTGGGCCCAGCTTGCACCGCCTTCGTGAACCAGTGTGGCGTGGGGCGTCCAGATGTTCAGGTAGCCCATCTCGACCAGTTTCAGGCACAGGTCGAGGTCGTTGCAGGTAACCTGGAACTGTTCTTCATCCATGCCGTTGACGGCCAGGTAGAGTGCTTTTTCTACCATCAGGCAACTGGCGCTGACAGCGCTCATGCTCTGGTCGACATGCAGGCGCTGCAGGTAGCCGCTGGCGTTGGCGGGCTGGTCCAGAGACGGGCTGCCGGCCGGGCCATGCAGGCCACCCATCAAGCCTGCGTGCTGGATACGCCCTGCGGGTGTCAGTAACTTGGCTCCGACCGCGCCGACTTCGGGGCGTTGGGCGTGGTTGAGCATTTCATCCAGCCAGTGCGTGTCGAGCACGGCCACATCGTCGTTCATCAGGACCAGATAGTCGCCGCGTGCGTGATCGACAGCGAAGTTGTTGATGGCACTGAAGTTGAACGGCCCCGGATAGTGCAGCACGCGCAAGCGGTCCTGGCCGATCATGGCCATGTTGGCCAGCCAGTCGTGGGTCTGCGGGTCCTGGCTGTCATTGTCGACCAGGATGATTTCGAAATGCGGGTAACCCGTCTTTTCCAGCAGGTTCTCCACGCAGCGTTGCAGCAGGGCCAGGTTGTCGCGGCTGGGTATGATGATCGATACCTGCGGTTGCTGCGCATGCCCATACTTGATGTGGTAGTGACGAGCGGGGCTCTCCAGCACCTGCGCGTTGACATAGCCGCGGTTGGCCAGGTGCCGGGTGATTGCGTTGCGCTCGTCGGGGGTGTCTTCGATCACCGGGGCGTCACTGACGATGAAGGCTTCATCGAGGTGGGCGATGCCGGCTAGCCCTTCCTGTTCGATCAGGCGCAGGATCAGGTCCAGTTCCAGTGCGCGCGGCATGCCCGGGTCGTAGCCGCCGGCCTGCAGCGCCAGGGTGCGACGTACCAGCCAATGGGAGGCCATGGCCAGGGGCAGGCTCAGCAGGTAGTCGAGGTTGACCCCGGGGCGTAATACCGCGCCAGGGCCTTCGCCGGAGCGGAACATGCCATCGCAGTACAGCATGCGGCAACCTTCTGCCCCGGCCAGCTCCAGGTCCAGCAGCAAGGCACCGGACGGCAGGATCTCGTCACCGGCGTTGAGCAGCATGATCCAGTCGCTGTCGTCGCTTTGCAGGGTTTCATTGAGTTCGAGGGCGCCTGGGGATGGGCATTGCATCCAGCGCAGGCCGGCGGCGAGCGCTGACGGTGCCGGTTGGGCGCTGAGTACCACGGTGTTCAGGCGGATGCACGAGGAGGTGCGCCACCAGGCAATGCTGTCGAGCGTGTCCTGTAGCGCGGCGGCATCGGCCTTTTCGTCACGTACCAACAAGGTCAGGCTGGTCAGCCCTGACAGCTGCTGCCGACGTGCGTCGGTCAGCTGCTGTTGCACGGGGGTCAGTTGGCGCTGCAGCAGCCAGTCCCGGACAGAAGGCACCTGGCTTAGCGCAACGTGGCGAACCGACGCGCGCTGGGTCGTTTCGATGAAGCGCTGCAGTTGCGGCCAGAAGGCTCGCTCGATGTCCAGCCAGCGCATGCGCGCTTGCATGACGCTTGCCCGTGCGCGCTCCAGCCCGCCTGGCTCGTGGTACAAGGCCGAACCTGCATTGCCGAACTGTTCGACGAATGGCTGGGATTTGACGTGGCCGTCGGGCATGTAGATGACAGGGCAGCCGCACAGCATGGCTTCCGTGCAGGTGGCAGAAATCTCGTAGCTGTAGAGCACCGAAGCCTGGCGGAAGATCTGCGCCAGTTGCGCCAGTGTCTTCGGGCTGGCCAGGCTCAATACTTCGACGTCATCCGGCAACAGCGAATAGTCGACCTTGGTCTTGTCGAAACGGTTGAGGTAGAGGTAGCTGCGCCGACGTTCGACCGGCTCGGCCGGTGGTGAGAACAGTTCCGAGTCGATGACCGGCAACAGCAGCAGGTCATCGCTCTTGGCGTCACCGCGGAAATCCTGGGTGTAGTAGAAGAACAGGTCCGAATCGAGGGCGTCGATGGCTTTGCCGGTCAGGAAACCCTCACGGTTCAGAATGTATCGGGCCACGATCGGCGCACCGATCGGGTTGCCGTCAGCCACTTCCGGGTAGACGGCGATGGGCGCGAGGCCAAGGGCCAGGTGCCGAAGGCGGATTTCATCGGTAAGGATCGGCGTGCGCAGGCTGGGGTTGACCTTGCAGTGGGTCACATAGGCTTCATGACCGGCCAGGTTCAGGGCGTGGCAAAGATAGTGCAGCACGCATACCCCGGACGAGGTTTCGCGGTAATCGGGCGCGCAGATGTAGTAGGGGTGACGCGGCTTGCCATGCAGGCTTGCAGAAATCATGTTCAGTTCTCGCAGACAACGTAGACGCTGGCGCAAAGGTCCGGGTAGACCATGCCGAGGGCCTGGCAGGCATCCATGAAGCGGTCATCGATCAGCTGCGTCTGCAGCGCCTTGTCCAGCTGGAAGTTGGCCAGCGGCTTGAAGAACACGCCGCCGCGCTGACGCACGGTCCAGCCAGCGCCACGCACTTCCTGTTCCAGTGTGTCGAGGCTGTAGGTCACGCGGTGGCCGTGCAGGCGTTCGCCTTCGGTCACTGCGCTGTTGTGCTCGATCAGGCCCATCTTCACGGCAATCTGGCGCGAAGGTGCGTTGGCGTTGGGAACGGCGATGAACAGCCGGCCGCCGGGCGCCAGCCAACCGCGCACGCGCTCCAGGACGCCTCGACGATCATCCAGGTGTTCCAGGGTGTGGATCAGGAAGATGTTGCTGTACCGCGGTTCGACCTGCGCGTGCTCGAAGGTACTGCAGATGAACTGGATGGGGGCATCGACGCGCTTGCGTGTCACCTCGATCAGGTCACTGGCCGCCTCTATTACCGTCAGGTCTTTGAAGCGCTCGGCGAACAATGCGGTGAAGGCGCCTTCGAAGCAGCCCATTTCCAGGGCCGGACCGTCGATCAGCCAAGGGGCGAAAGTGTCCAGCATGTAGCCCCGCAGTCGCGCATCGAAATCATAGAAGTAGCTACGATGTGCGTTGTCCTGGAATTCTTTGTTGTAGTCGCGTGTGGTCATGGGGCTCATCCCTGGTTCTTGCGGTAAAAGCGCTGATCTTCAGGCTGGTACCACTCATGAAGGGTTGTCGGGGTGCGGGCGTACCAGCCAAGCAGCTGCTGGACCGCAGGCGGTTGTGCAATGCAGAAGGTTTCGCCCAGAGCCCGGCAGTAGTCGAATTGCGGCTTGAAATGGCTGCGGGTGAACGTCAGCGTCAGGCAGCGGCGGGGTAGCGAGGTGCGGTTGACCCCGGCGGCATGCCAGATGCGAGAGTCGAACAGATAGATCGAGCCCGCACTGCCCAGCGCCTTGCGAGCATCGGCTTCGAACTGGGCGTCATCGGGCTTGTGCGGGGCGCCATGGGAACCAGGCAGGAACAGCGTCGCGCCGTTGTCGGCGGTGAAGTCGTCCAGCAGGACCAGGGCCTGAGCCATCTGCATGTTCTCGGCTGACCACGAACGCACATCCCGGTGCACATTGCGCACATAGGCATCGGTGCTGTTGAGGTTGTTCAGGCCGCCGAAGGAGTTGAGTATCGGCAAGCCACCAAGCATCTGCGCAAGGATGTCGATCAGGCCCCAGTCGGCGAATCGCGCCAGCAGGTCGGGAAAGTGGCTGTCGCCGGTGATGATGTGGTGGGCCGTCTGTTCGGTGCGCTGGGTGATGCCGTTTTCCAGCTGTACCAGGCGGCAGCGTTCAATGGCCGTGGCCAGGTCGTCACGCAGCTGGTCGAGCAGCGGTCGGGCGATCAGGCTGGGCGCGCAGGCATAGCCATCACGCTGCAGCGCTTCGAGCAGGGCATTCATCGGCCTTGCTCCTGCTCGCCGCGCCAATGGCGGTATTCTTCTGCGCTGACGCCAAGCAGGATACGGTCCCAGCGCTGTCCTTTACGGTAGTACCACTGGCGCTGGACCCCTTCGATGGACCACGGCACCTTGCGGGTGTAGGTCGCGAGGGAGGCTTCGTTGTATTCGATGATGGTCGTCCACAGGCGATGCAAGCCCAGCTCATCGAAGGCATAGCGCATGATCGTGGCGATCACTTCTGTGCCATAGCCCTGGCCGCGCAGTGCGCTGTCGCCGATCATCATGCCGTGCTCGGCCGTGCCGTTCTTCCAGTCGATGCCCACCAGGTTGGCGGTGCCGATCAGGCCGTGCTGGGCCACTTCGATGCCGAAGCGCTGATTCAGCTGATCGTTCTTCAGGCCCAGCAGCCAGTCCCGTTGAGCTTCACGCGAAGTCGGGAAGTGCCAGCCGCCCAACAGGCTCCACAACGCCTCATCGTTGGACCAGCGATGCAGCAAGGGCAGGTCGTCGAGTTCCAGTGCTCTGAGCACGATTCTTTGGCCGTTGATGCTCATGGCGTCCTCATATTCAAGATGACGGCGTCGGCCAGGCGATGCATGTCTGCGTCACCATAGCGCTGGTCCATTGGCAGGGGCAGCAGGCACTCGGCCAGATGGCGCTCCAGCGCAGGCGTCGTCGGGTTGTCGATCAGTTCCCGCCAGTAGCAGGGTACAAAGATTGCTTGTTGCAGCAGGTGCTGGCGCAGCCGGGTTGCCTGTGCCGGCGAATCGAGCAGGAGCGGGTAGCACAGTGCCGCGGGGACGTCGGCTGGCCAGGCAGTGAAGCGGTTGCGACCGTCCAGGCGCTCGCGCAACAGCATCAGGTTGCGGCGGCGGCGGTCTGCCACATTGGCGTAGTCGATACTGTCGAGGACGCGTGCGGTACTGGCTGACATGGCCAGGACGCCTTGCGCGGCCAGTGCTGCTTCATTCTCCTGATAGTCGCCATAATGCTTTTCGGGCGCCTGCTCGAGGCGTCCAAGCAGTGCTGCGAAACGCTCGCGCGATGCGCTTTCTGGCGGCGCAGGCAGGGTCGCGGGGCCATTGACCAGCCAGCCACCATCGGCGACGCCCACGAACTTGCGTGGCGAGTAGAGCGTGGCAATGCCCGGCAGCGGCTGGCTGAACAGCGCCTGGGAATTGTCGATGATCAGCTGCGTTCCATAATGTGGGGCGAGTACTTGTCGGATGTAATCAGCCTTGAGGCCGAAATAGTCGACATACAGCAGCCCTTCGTCGCCCGCCAGGTCAGGCAGGCCGGCAAGACCAAGCTCGGCATCCAGGGCGTAACGGCGTACATCGATATCCAGGCCTTGAAGCGCATGCTCCAGGACCGCGCAAATGTAATGCGGCAGGTAAATGCGGCGCAGTCCGCGTGCCTGCACCAAGGCACGGAAGGCCGCGCGGGCGCTGTTGAAGGCAACGGCCTGGGGGTAGGGGTGCTGGCCGCTGCGCAGCTCCAGCTCGAAATAGCCGCCGATGGCCTCAGGCACGTCTGATTTCTCCGAGCCTGGCCCATTCGCCGACTGCTTCGGGCGCCTGGAACATCAGGGCATCGAGGATCGACAGCCCGGCAACGAAGGGGTGGCTGCTGCCTTGGCTGTAGGGGGGCAGTGTGGCGCCAAGCAGTTCCAGGGTGATACCGGCTTGCTGGAATGCCTCGGCCTGATAGAGGTGACCACCCCCGATCGGGTTGAGGTAGTGGGTTGCGCCACAGGTGCGGATGATCGCTATGACCCGCTCCTGGCTGGCGCTCTCGCAGGCCACCGGGAGTGCACTTGCGCGTGATATGGGTGTTTCGATACCCAGCAGCAAGCAGCAGGCCTTGATCACGCGCTCATTGAGCGCGGCGATGCTGTCGGCTGCCGGGGTGAGCAGGGCTTCCAGCCAGGTCATCATTTCCGAGCGCCGCGGTGCCTTGCGATAGGCGAAATCGAGTTTGTTGAGCAATTCACTCAGGTCAAACCCTTCGCTGATGCGCCGCTCCATGATGTGCTGGGTATGGCTGGCCTTGGCCAGGGCGATACGGAACCATTTGGCTTCGCCTTCGAGCAGGTAGCGGTTGCGTTCGATCCAGCCGTTCTTGATGAACTGCACGTTGTCGTACAGGACAAAGTGATCCGCCGCAGCAATCAGCTGGAAGTAACCCAGATACGGCAGGAAGTACGGTTGCATGAGGGCAACCCGCTGGCGCCCGGGCGCAAGGGGGGCGGACTGCTGATTCATGCCTGACGGGCCTGCAGCAGGATCTCGATGATCTGCTCCTGGGACTGCACGTCGAGGTCAGGGTAGATAGGCAGGCACAAGACCTGGCTGGAGATTCTCAGGGCGTTGGGCAAGCGCTCCAGATTGGAGCTGGCGAGCCCACGATACATGGGGAACTCGCAGATCAACGGGTAGAAATAGCGGCGCACCAGAATGTCCTGGTCGCGGTAACGCTGGTATACCGCATCACGCGACAAGCCAAAGCGCTGTTCGTCGATGAGGATCGGGCAGTAGGCATAGTTCCAGTCGAGCCCCTGGGGCTGTTGCAGCAGGGAGATGCCGTCAATGCCTTCCAGGGCCCGCTGGTAGCGCTCGAACACCTGGCGGCGGCGCTGCAGGGCGTCATCGATGTGGCGCAGTTGCAATACGCCGAACGCCGCCTGGATCTCGTTCATCTTGCCGTTGATGCCGGTTGCCATGATCACCGTTTCATCGACGAAGCCGAAATTCTTCAGGAAGTCGATCCGACGCTTGAGTTTTTCGTCCTGACAGATGATCGCGCCGCCTTCAAAGGTGTTGAATACCTTGGTGGCATGGAAGCTGAGGATCGACAGGTCGCCATTGTCCAGGATGCTCTGACCGTCCTGGCGCACGCCGAAGGCATGGGCTGCGTCGTAGATCACCTTCAGGCCATAGGTGTCGGCAATCTCCTGAATGGCAGCGATGTCGCAAGGGATGCCATAGCAATGGACTGGCAGGATAGCCGTGGTCTCAGGGGTGATCGCTTCGATGACACGTTGCGGGTCCAGGTTGTTGGTCCGCGGATCGATATCGACGAAGACCGGCTTGAGGTTGTTCCACAGCAGGGAGTGAGCAGTGGCGACGAACGAATACGGGGTCGTGATGACTTCGCCCGTCACGCGCAGGGCCTGAAGCGCGGTCACCAGTGCCAGGGTGCCGTTGGAGAACAGCGAAATATGTTTGACGCCGAGGTATTCGGCCAGCTCGCTTTCCAGCTGCTGGTGGAACGGCCCTGCGTTGGTCAGGCGCTTGCTTTTCCAGATACTCTCCAGGTAAGGCATGAACTCTTCCAGGGGAGGCAGGAGAGGGCTGGTGACGGTGATCTGTTTGGCCATGGGCGGCACTGCTCGTTCTTTGCGTTTATATAGAAGCGGGGCATGCATGCCCTGCTGCTGAACAACGTGCGCAGACGAGGTTTCGCCATGAAACCGACGGCCTGCACCGGGTTGAGGGGTGAAAAGCAAGAAGTCGGCCAACCTGCGCCATTGGTATGATTACGTTCAATCTGTCGTCTATCGTGACTTGGCAGTCGAAACGTGCATCTTTAATCTATTGAGTCTGTGGGTAGTTCTGTCGGCCTCGCGTGCATGGGTTGCATGTCGTAGCCGCGGTACCTGAGAATTTTCGCCATTTCCATCGGGAAGCCACAATGATTGGCATCAAAAGCATCGCCAGTTACGTACCTGTCGAAGGCGTGGACAACTACGCCCAGGGTGCGAAATTCGGCAAGGATCAGGATTTCATCTTTGGCAAGATCGGTTCGACCTTCCTGCCACGCAAGGAAGCGACCCAGGAAACCTCCGACCTTTGCGTCGAGGCGGCCAGGACGTTGTTCGCTGCCAATCCTTCGCTTGACCCGGCGGCCATCGATGTGGTGATCGTGGTCACCCAGAACGGCGATGCTGAAGGCCTGCCGCACACCGCCGCCATCGTCCAGCACAAGCTCGGCCTGACAACCCAGGTCGCCGCCTTCGACATTTCCCTGGGCTGCTCCGGCTATGTCTATGGGTTGTATGCCATGAAGGGCTTCATGGAAGCCGCCGGGCTCAAGAATGGCCTGCTGATTACCGCCGACCCGTACTCGAAGATCGTCGACCCGGAAGACCGCAACACCACCATGCTGTTCGGCGATGCCGCCACGGCCACGTGGATGGGCGAGGGCGCGGCCTGGCAGCTGGGCAAGTCGCTGTTCGGCAGTGATGGTGCGGGTGCCGAGCACCTGCGGACCACCGATGGCAAATTCTTCATGAATGGCCGCCAGGTCTACAACTTCGCTCTGGTCAAGGTGCCTGCGCATCTGCAGCAGCTGCTCGATGCCAGCGAGCTCACGGCCGACGACGTCGACCTCTATTGCCTGCACCAGGGCAGCGCGGCAATCGTCGATGCCGTGTCCGCGCGCTTCCTCGAGGGCGAGCACAAGCACAAGTTCGTCAAGGACATGGTCGAGACCGGCAATACCGTGTCGTCGAGCATTCCGCTGCTGCTGGAGAAGCACGTGCTGGGTTCGTCGCACAAGCGCGTTGCCCTCAGTGGTTTCGGTGTGGGCCTGTCCTGGGGCTCGGCCATCATCGAGCGCCGTGACTGACCGCTCATCGCCGTGATAGACGCCGCCGCCTTCTGGCGGCGTTTTATTTTCCGGGCCGCCAGTGCTTGCCGCCTGTAATCTGGCGTCAACTCCTTGATTTCATTGGGCTGGCAGGATGCCAGTAATTTTTTTGAAAATTGCCCTAAAGCAACCCGCCCTGACGACGATAACCATTACGAAGGTTCTCTGTGCCACACCCGGCGAATTGCCAAGGCCGGAAGCCGTAGTACCCAATCCAACGAGGAATTCGTCATGGCTTTGACCGTTAACACCAACACTACCTCCCTGGGCGTTCAGAAGAACCTGAACCGTGCTTCCGATGCACTGAGCACCTCGATGACCCGTCTGTCCTCCGGCCTGAAAATCAACAGCGCCAAAGACGACGCCGCCGGCCTGCAGATCGCTACCCGCATGACCTCGCAGATCCGTGGTCAGACCATGGCTATCAAGAACGCCAACGACGGTATCTCCATCGCCCAGACCGCTGAAGGCGCGATGCAAGAGCAGACCAACATCCTGCAGCGTATGCGTGAACTGGCCGTTCAGTCGCGAAACGACTCGAACAGCACCCAGGACCGTGCCGCTCTGGACAAAGAATTCCAGTCGATGGCTTCGGAACTGACCCGTATCGCCCAGTCCACCCAGCTGAACGGCAAGAACCTGCTGGACGGTTCCGCTTCGGTCATGACCTTCCAGGTGGGTTCGAACACCGGTTCTGCCAACCAGATCAAGATCGACCTGAGCGCCAAGTTCACCGCTTCCGACCTGGGTGTTACCAGCTCGATCAACATTCAGGGTTCGGACACCACCACCGCCGAAGCCAACTTCAGCGCCGCTGTCTCGGCCATTGACGCCGCTCTGCAGACCATCAACACCAACCGTGCTGACCTGGGTGCCGCTCAGAACCGTCTGACCAGCACCATCAACAACCTGCAGAACATCAACGAAAACGCCGAAGCTGCCCGTGGCCGTGTACAGGACACCGACTTCGCTGCTGAAACTGCCCAGCTGACCAAGCAGCAGACCCTGCAGCAAGCTTCCACCTCGGTTCTGGCCCAGGCCAACCAGCTGCCATCGGCAGTACTGAAGCTGCTGGGCTAATCTGCCTAGTTGCTGGCGGGGGAGTGCACTTGCGGCGCTTCCCCGCCTTTTCATTGCGAGGTGGTGGACATGGACATGAGCGTCAAGCTGAACCTGTCTTATCCGGCCGCACGTTCGGCCGAGCAGGTTGTCGAGAAACCGGTAGCCCGGTCCTCGGATTCAGCCAAGCCCGAGGACGACAAGAAAGACGTGCCGGCGGTGCAGGATGCCGACAAGGTCAAGAAAGCCGTCTCGGATATCGAAAAGTTCCTGAAGGCGTCTCAGCGCAATCTGGAATTTTCCACGGATGAAGAATCCGGCAAGATAGTTGTCAAAGTCATCGCTACCGACAGCGGTGAGGTGATTCGCCAGTTGCCCTCGGAAGAGGCCTTGCGCATCGCCCACAGCCTCAGCGATGCCAACAGTGTTCTGTTCGACGCCAAGGTATGACCGGCGGCGAACGCTAACGAAGTGATGCATGTCGGCCCTGCAGGAGTGGGGTTGACGCGTTGACGAGAGGGACAACAGCATGGCAAGCCCGATTACCTCCAGTACTGGCCTGGGTTCCGGTCTCAATATCACCGAGATCGTGACTGCGTTGGTCAAGGCCGATACATCCGCAAAGCAGTCGCAGATCACCCGGCAGACCAGCAACAACAGCGCGATGATTTCGGGTATTGGCTCGCTGCGCAGTGCCCTGACGGCCTTCCAGGATGCCATGAAGGGCCTCAATGACAAGGATGCGCCATCGTTCAACGCCTATGCTGCGACCTCGGCCAACGAGTCCGTGGTCAAGATCAAGTCCAGCAACACGGCAGTGGCCGGTAGCTATGACATCGTCGTCGACAAGTTGGCCACCAGTTCCAAGGTGGCCAGCCAGCAGTTTGCAGGCGGCGCCTCCAGCGCGATCACTGCGGGCCAGCTGACGATCAGCCAGGGCGGCAAGACCTACAATCTTGATGTGGCCAGTGGTTCGACGCTGCAGAGCGTGCGCGACCAGATCAACAAGGAAATGAGCGCCAACGGTATTACCGCCAACATCGTCAACGAGGAGGGTGGTTCCCGTCTCGTGCTCAGCTCTACCACCACGGGTGCGGGCTCCGATATTTCCTTGGGTGGTATCGCCGAGCTGACCATCGATGGCACCACGCAGATGTCCGGTACCGGCGCTGGCTTCATCAGTGCCAAGGCTCAGGATGCCGAGCTGACCATCGACGGTCTGAAAGTCAAAAGTGCCTCCAATACCGTCGACAGCGCCATCAGTGGCATGACCCTCGAGCTGACGGGCGTCAGCGCCAAGGCCAGTGGTGCGACTACCGGTACGCCTACCGCAGTGACTGTGGCAGCCGACAACGATGGCCTGAAGAAATCGGTCCAGAGTTTCGTTGATGCCTACAACACCCTGCAGAAGGCGATTACCTCGCTGACCTCGACCAGTCGCGACACTGATGACAAGCTGGTGCTTGGTCCGCTCACCAACGATCCCACCACGCGCTCGTTGCTGGGTGATGTTCGCAAGGTGCTGAGCGAGGTCGGTGCGGGCGACAACCTGACCACTCTGAGCCAGTTGGGGATCAATACCCAGAAGGACGGCACGCTCGAGTTCAACAGCACCAAGTTCACGTCGGCGATGAACGACAAGAAGCTCGGCCCGGAGGTGCAGACCCTGTTCACCGGCACCGACGGTATCTTCGAGCGCATGAACAAGGCCATCGACCCTTACAACAAGTCTGATGGCAGTCTCGCGACGCGCAAGTCGAACCTGGACAAGGCAGCTTCGCAGCTGGCAGCCCAGCAGGAGGCGCTGGATCGTCGCACCGAGTCGCTGACCGAGGCGCTGACCAAGCAGTATGTTGCCCTCGACACCGCCTTGGGCAAGATGAAGGCCCAGGCTGATCAGATCACCTCGATCTTCGAAGCGATCAACGCCCAGGCCAAGAAGTCCTGATCAGGCGTCTTCTGACAAAAGCCCGGCGGCGTCCTCTGGATGCCCCGGGCTTTTGGCTTTTTCCTAAAGTTTTTTGACGTCCCGGCGATACACAGGGTACAAGCAACCTTTTTCGCAGCAACGAGGTAGATCCATGAACCCGATGTTGGCCCTTCGGCAGTACCAGAAAGTCAACGGTGTGGCTCAAACGTCCGAAGCCAGCCCGCACCGTCTGGTGCAGATGCTCATGCAAGGCGGGCTTGACCGCATGGCCCAGGCCAAGGGGGCCATGGCGCGCAACGATATCGCCCAGAAAGGCATTCTGATCGGCAAGGCCATCGACATCATCGGCGGCCTGCGCGAGGGTCTGGATCTGGAAAACCACGCCGACAGCCTGGCCGAGCTGGACAGCCTGTATACCTACATGAGTCGCCGCCTGATCGAGGCCAACGTCAAGAGCGACCCGGCCATCATCGATGAGGTGGCGCGCCTGCTGATCACCGTGAAAGAAGGTTGGGACGCAATCGGCGACCAGTCGTCGGCTTCCTGAGCCAGGAGGATGACATGAGCGATGTGATCGCCCGTATCGAACAGACCCGTCAGCTGCTGCTGACGGCGCTGGAAAAGCGCGATTGGGATGCCGTGGGCGAGCTGGACCTGGAATGCCGCCTGCGCATCAGCGATGTGCTGGGTGAAGCCCAGGGCCAGGAAGCGGATGTTCGCGACAGCCTGGAGCAGTTGCTCGACGTTTACCGGCAACTAATCGACGTTGCAAGTGGCGAGCGTCAATCAATAGTCGACGAGATGACGCAAATCCGTCAGGCGAAAAACGCCGCCAAGGTATACCATCTGTTCAGTTGACCACGGATGTACAGAAAGCCGTGCGCCATTAATTTGACTGCACGGGTTTTTTTGACTTTACTAGTGGCTGTTTTCGAATTTCAGACGTCCGAACACTGACCATTCAGTCGGAGATGTCGAGCATGCCCTGAGAAGGGCGCCGATATGACTAGGGAAGTTGCTATTGCATGTGGCGTGAAACCAAGATTCTCCTGATCGATGACGACAGCGCCCGCCGCCGCGATCTGGCGGTGGTCCTGAACTTTCTCGGCGAAGAAAACCTCCCATGCTCCAGCCAGGATTGGCAGCAGGTCGTAGGGAGCCTGTCTTCGAGTCGTGAAGTGCTCTGCGTGCTGATCGGTACCGTCAATGCCCCGGGCAGTGTACTTGGGCTGCTTAAGACAGTGGCTGGGTGGGATGAGTTCCTTCCGGTTCTGCTGATTGGTGAAATTTCTTCTGCGGACTACCCGGAAGAACTGCGCCGTCGGGTCCTGTCCAACCTCGAGATGCCGCCGAGCTACAGCCAGCTGCTCGATTCGCTGCACCGTGCCCAGGTCTACCGCGAGATGTACGACCAGGCCCGTGAGCGCGGTCGTCAGCGCGAGCCCAACCTGTTCCGCAGCCTGGTTGGCACCAGCCGTGCCATCCAGCATGTGCGCCAGATGATGCAGCAGGTGGCCGATACCGACGCCAGCGTGCTGATCCTCGGTGAGTCCGGCACCGGCAAGGAAGTGGTGGCGCGCAACCTGCACTATCACTCCAAGCGCCGCGAAGCGCCGTTCGTGCCGGTCAACTGCGGGGCGATCCCTGCCGAGTTGCTGGAAAGCGAGCTGTTTGGCCATGAGAAGGGCGCCTTTACCGGCGCGATCACCAGCCGAGCCGGGCGCTTCGAACTGGCCAACGGCGGTACCTTGTTCCTCGACGAAATCGGCGACATGCCGCTGCCGATGCAGGTCAAGCTGCTGCGTGTGCTGCAGGAGCGGACCTTCGAGCGCGTGGGCAGCAACAAGACCCAGAGCATCGACGTGCGCATCATCGCGGCGACCCACAAGAACCTCGAAACCATGATCGAGGACGGGACGTTCCGCGAAGACCTGTACTACCGCCTGAATGTGTTCCCGATCGAGAT
Organism: Pseudomonas sp. NPDC089422; assembly: GCF_044749405.1. Lineage (NCBI taxonomy): Bacteria > Pseudomonadati > Pseudomonadota > Gammaproteobacteria > Pseudomonadales > Pseudomonadaceae > Pseudomonas > Pseudomonas sp. NPDC089422. The sequence continues at coordinate 283,291 of NZ_JBIVHW010000005.1, read as the reverse complement.
GGCGCCCCTGCGCGAGCGCGTGGAAGACATCCCGTTGCTGATGAACGAGCTGATCTCGCGCATGGAGCACGAGAAGCGCGGTTCGATCCGCTTCAATTCGGCGGCGATCATGTCGCTGTGCCGTCACGGCTGGCCGGGCAACGTCCGCGAACTGGCCAACCTGGTCGAGCGCATGGCGATCATGCACCCGTATGGCGTGATCGGGGTGTCGGAGCTGCCGAAGAAGTTCCGCTACATCGACGACGAGGATGAGCAACTGGTCGACAGCCTGCGCAGCGACCTCGAAGAGCGCGTGGCGATCAACGGTCACACCCCGAACTTCAGTAACCATGCGATGTTGCCGCCAGAGGGTCTGGACCTGAAGGACTACCTCGGCAGCCTCGAGCAGGGCCTGATCCAGCAGGCGCTGGACGATGCCAACGGTATCGTTGCGCGCGCGGCTGAACGTTTGCGCATTCGCCGGACCACCCTGGTCGAGAAGATGCGCAAGTACGGCATGAGCCGCCAGGGCGGCGAGGACCAGGCGGAAGACTGATTCCGCTTTTGGGTGTATGCCTTGAGTTTGATGGTGTGGCTGAGATCGAGCGCCGCCCGCGCGGCGCTCGATCTCTCAGCCAATCCCCCATCCCCGGCACGGCTATTGCTACACCGCTCTCACCACACCGTTTTTATGACGGTCAGCCACGCGAGAGAGCACGATGCCCCAGGCCGCCCACTTTTCCCGAGTCCCTGATCCGCAGGGGCGTACCCCGGTCGAACAGGAGAGTCGACAGGGGCTGGAGCAGGCGTTCGCCCTGTTCAATCAGGTTTCCACCCAGCTCAACCAGTCCTACAGCATGCTCGAGGCCCGCGTCAGCGAGCTCAAGGGCGAGTTGGCGGTGGTCGGTGCGCAGCGCATGGCCGAGCTGAACGAGAAGGAGCGCCTGGCCAACCGCCTGCAGAACCTGCTCGACCTGTTGCCGGGCGGGGTGATCGTGATCGACGACCAGGGCCTGGTGCGTGAGGCCAACCCGGCGGCCTGCGAATTGCTCGGCGAGCCGCTGGTCGGCCAGCTGTGGCGTCACGTCATCGCCCGCAGCTTCGCGCCGCGCAAGGATGACGGCCATGAGGTCTCGCTGCGGGATGGTCGTCGCTTGTCCATTGCCACGCGTTCGCTGGATGCCGAGCCTGGCCAGCTGGTGCTGCTCAACGACCTGACTGAAACCCGTCGCCTGCAGGATCAACTGGCCCGGCATGAGCGCCTGTCCTCCCTGGGGCGCATGGTCGCCTCGCTCGCGCATCAGATTCGCACGCCCCTTTCGGCGGCCATGCTCTATGCCAGTCACCTGGCTGACACTGAGCGCGAGCTTGCGCCAGAAACCCGCGAGCGCTTTGCCGGCAGCCTGAAGGAGCGCCTGCACGAACTGGAGCATCAGGTGCGCGACATGCTGGTGTTTGCCCGTGGCGAGCTGCCGCTGGGTGACCGGCTGACCCCCAAGGGCCTGTTCCAGGCCCTGCAGCAAGCTGCCCAGCCCCATGTGCAAGGGCATGCAGTGCGCTGGCAGTGCGACAGCCATCTGGGTGAGTTGCTGTGCAATCGCGACACCCTGGTCGGTGCCTTGCTCAATCTGGTCGAGAACGCCTTGCAGGCCAGTGACGGCCCGGCGCGGCTCAAGGTGCACCTGTTCCGCCGTGAGCACACCCTGCACTTGAGTATCAGCGATGCCGGCAGCGGTATCGATGCGCAGTTGCTGGCGCGCCTGGGTGAGCCGTTCCTGACCACCAAGGCCACGGGCACCGGGCTCGGGCTGGCGGTGGTCAAGGCTGTGGTGCGTGCGCACCGGGGCACGCTTCAGCTGCGCTCGAAAGTCGGGCGTGGCACCTGTGTAAAGGTTGAGCTGCCGTTGATCGACGGGCAGGCAACGGAGGGCATGTAATGGCAATCAAGGTGCTGCTGGTCGAGGATGACCGCGTTTTGCGCCAGGCGCTGGGCGATACCCTGGAGATCGGCGGTTTCGCCTTCGATGCGGTCGGCAGTGCCGAGGAGGCGCTGCAGGCGGTGGCGGGCGAGGCATACAGCCTGGTGGTCAGCGACGTGAACATGCCGGGCATGGACGGGCATCAGTTGCTGGCGCAGCTGCGACGACATCATCCACAGTTGCCGGTGTTGCTGATGACCGCCCACGCGGCCGTCGAGCGGGCTGTGGAGGCCATGCGCCAAGGGGCTGCGGATTACCTGGTCAAGCCGTTCGAGCCCAAGGCGTTGCTGAGCCTGGTCGAGCGCCATGCTGCCGGGCGCCTGACGGCAGCCGACAGCGAAGGGCCGGTGGCATGCGAGGCCGCCAGCCGACACTTGCTGGAGCTGGCTGCGCGCGTGGCTCGCAGCGACTCGACCGTGCTCATTTCCGGTGAGTCGGGGACTGGCAAGGAAGTGCTGGCGCGCTACATCCATCAGCAGTCGCCGCGGGCGGCGCAGCCCTTTGTCGCGATCAACTGCGCGGCGATCCCCGACAACATGCTCGAGGCCACGCTGTTCGGGCACGAAAAGGGGGCCTTCACCGGCGCCATCGCTGCCCAGGCTGGCAAGTTCGAGCAGGCCGAGGGCGGCACCCTGCTGCTCGACGAAATCTCCGAAATGCCCCTTGGCCTGCAGGCCAAGTTGTTGCGCGTGTTGCAGGAGCGCGAGGTGGAGCGGGTCGGTGGGCGCAAGCCGATCGCCCTGGATATCCGTGTGCTGGCCACCAGCAACCGCGACATGGCAGGTGAAGTGGCAGCAGGGCGCTTCCGCGAAGACTTGTATTACCGTCTTTCGGTATTCCCGCTGGCCTGGCAACCGCTGCGCGAGCGCGCTGGCGACATCCTGCCGCTGGCCGAGCGCTTGCTTTCGCGCCATGTGGCGAAGATGAAGCATGCGCCGGTGCGGTTGTCTGCCGAGGCATGCGCCTGTCTGCAGGGGCACGCCTGGCCAGGCAACGTGCGCGAGCTGGACAACGCCTTGCAGCGGGCGTTGATCCTGCAGCAAGGCGGGGTGATTGAAGCGGCGGATTTCTGTCTGGCAGGCGCCATTCCATTGTCGGCTGGGGTAGTAGCCACTACATCGCCACTATCTGTCGATGCGGCGGTGGACTCGGGGGGGCTGGGCGACGACATGCGTCGCCACGAATTCCAGATGATCATCGACACCCTGCGCGCCGAGCGTGGTCGGCGCAAGGAAGCGGCCGAAAAACTGGGCATCAGTCCGCGTACCTTGCGCTACAAGCTGGCGCAGATGCGTGATGCCGGGCTTGATGTGGAAGCCAGTCTGTTCGGCTGAAGACAGTCATTTATATGTTTGCGGTGCGGGCTGGCACATGAGTTGCTAGTTCAGGGCTATCCGCCGCATGAGTGTCAAAAAAATGCGGCCGCCGGAGAGAGAAGGTCATGAGCCAAGGTGTTGAATTCAATCGTCTGATGTTGGACATGCGGGCCATGCAGGCCGATGCCATGTCGTTGCCCAAAGCCACCGCTGCCCCCGAGCTGGCGCCTGGCCAAAGCACCTTTGCCGACATGCTCGGCCAGGCCATCGGCAAGGTCAGTGAGACCCAGCAGGCGTCAACCCAGCTTGCCAATGCTTTCGAGATCGGCAAGAGCGGTGTCGACCTGACTGACGTGATGATCGCCTCGCAGAAAGCCAGCGTGTCCATGCAGGCGTTGACCCAGGTACGCAACAAGCTGGTCCAGGCGTACCAGGACATCATGCAGATGCCGGTTTGAGGACGGAAGTAAGCCATGGCTGATGCAGTCGTCGATAACGCCCCCGCCAAGAGCGGCGCGCCAGGTTCCAAGCCACCGTTGTTGAACATGGCGTTCCTGGAAAACATCTCGCAGATGCCCATGCTGCGTCAGGTCGGCCTGCTGGTCGGTTTGGCGGCGAGCGTGGCGATCGGCTTCGCCGTGGTGCTGTGGTCGCAGCAGCCGGACTACCGGCCGCTGTACGGCAGCCTGGCCGGCATGGACACCAAGCAGGTCATGGATACCCTGGCCTCCGCAGACATCCCCTATCACGTCGAGCCCAACTCCGGTGCTCTGCTGGTCAAGGCCGACGACCTCTCCCGTGCGCGCCTGAAACTGGCGGCGGCCGGCGTGGCGCCGAGCGATGGCAATGTCGGCTTCGAGCTGCTCGACAAAGAGCAGGGCCTGGGCACCAGCCAGTTCATGGAAGCGACCCGCTATCGCCGCAGCCTGGAAGGTGAACTGGCGCGTACCGTCTCCAGCCTGAACAACGTCAAGGCCGCGCGCGTGCACCTGGCGATTCCGAAAAGCTCGGTGTTCGTGCGTGACGAGCGCAAGCCAAGCGCCTCGGTACTGGTCGAGCTGTACCCTGGCCGTTCGCTGGAGGCCGGTCAGGTGATGGCCATCGTCAACCTGGTCGCCACCAGCGTGCCCGAACTGGACAAGTCGCAAGTCACCGTGGTCGACCAGAAGGGCAACCTGCTCTCCGAGCAGCTGCAGGACACCGCGCTGACCATGGCCGGCAAGCAGTTCGACTATAGCCGCCGCATGGAAGGCATGCTCACCCAGCGTGTGCACAACATCCTGCAGCCGGTGCTGGGCAACGACCGCTACAAGGCAGAAGTGTCCGCCGACCTGGATTTCAGTGCGGTCGAATCGACCTCCGAGCAGTTCAACCCGGACCAGCCGGCGCTGCGCAGCGAGCAGGCGGTCAACGAACAGCGCGCCAGCAGCCAGGGCCCACAGGGCGTTCCGGGCGCGCTGAGCAACCAGCCGCCCGGCCCGGCGTCGGCGCCGCAAACCACGGGTGGCGCTGCCGGGGCGGCCGCTGCCATCCAGCCTGGTCAGCCACTGGTGGATGCCAACGGCCAGCAGATCATGGACCCGGCCACCGGCCAGCCGATGCTGGCCCCGTACCCGTCGGACAAGCGTGAGCAGACCACCAAGAACTTCGAGCTGGACCGTTCCATCAGCCACACCCGCCAGCAGCAAGGTCGCCTGACCCGCCTGTCGGTGGCGGTGGTGGTCGACGACCAGGTCAAGGTCGATGCCAATGGCGAAACCACCCGTGCCCCTTGGGGTGCCGAAGACCTGGCGCGCTTCACGCGCCTGGTGCAGGACGCGGTGGGCTTCGATGCCAGCCGTGGCGACAGCGTGACCGTGATCAACGTGCCGTTCGCCGCCGACCGTGGCGAAGAGATCGCCGATATCGCGTTCTACCAGCAGCCGTGGTTCTGGGACATCGTCAAGCAGGTGCTGGGCGTGCTGTTCATCCTGGTGCTGGTGTTCGGTGTGCTGCGCCCGGTCCTCAACAACATCACCGGTGGCGGCAAGCAGGCTGCTGCGGACAGCGACATGGAACTGGGCGGGATGATCGGTCTGGATGGCGAACTGGCCAACGACCGTGTCAGCCTCGGTGGCCCGTCAAGCATTCTGTTGCCGAGCCCGACCGAGGGTTACGAAGCACAGCTCAACGCAATCAAGGGCCTGGTGGCCGAAGACCCGGGCCGCGTAGCCCAGGTCGTCAAAGAGTGGATCAACGCCGATGAGTGACAATCGAGCCATTACCGCCAAGCTGAGCCGTGTCGACAAAGCCGCGATCCTGCTGCTGTCGCTCGGTGAGACCGATGCTGCACAAGTGCTGCGACACATGGGCCCGAAGGAAGTGCAGCGGGTGGGTGTGGCCATGGCGCAGATGGGCACCGTGCACCGCGAGCAGGTCGAGCAGGTGATGAGCGAGTTCGTCGAGATCGTCGGCGACCAGACCAGCCTGGGCGTGGGCTCTGACGCCTATATCCGCAAGATGCTCAACCAGGCCCTTGGCGAGGACAAGGCCAATGGCCTGGTCGACCGCATCCTGCTCGGTGGCAACACCAGCGGCCTGGACAGCCTCAAGTGGATGGAGCCGCGTGCCGTGGCCGATGTGATCCGCTACGAGCACCCGCAGATCCAGGCCATCGTGGTCGCCTACCTCGACCCCGACCAGGCCGGCGAGGTGCTGAGCAACTTCGACCACAAGGTGCGCCTGGACATCGTCCTGCGCGTGTCGTCGCTCAATACCGTGCAACCGGCGGCGCTCAAGGAGTTGAACCAGATCCTCGAGAAGCAGTTCTCGGGCAATTCCAATGCGGCGCGCACCACCCTGGGCGGCATCAAGCGCGCCGCCGACATCATGAACTTCCTCGACAGCTCGGTGGAAGGTGCGCTGATGGACGCGATCCGCGAGATCGACAGCGACCTGTCGGAGCAGATCGAGGACCTGATGTTCGTCTTCAACAACCTGGCCGATGTCGACGATCGCGGCATCCAGGCACTGCTGCGCGAAGTGTCGTCCGATGTGCTGGTGGTGTCGCTCAAGGGCGCCGACGAGCGGGTCAAGGACAAGATCTTCAAGAACATGTCCAAGCGTGCTTCCGAGCTGTTGCGCGACGACCTCGAGGCCAAGGGCCCGGTGCGCGTCAGCGACGTGGAAACGGCGCAGAAGGAGATCCTCACGATTGCCCGACGCATGGCCGAGGCCGGCGAGATCGTGCTCGGCGGCAAGGGTGCCGAGGAAATGATCTGATCCAACAGGCGACCCGAGCCCTTGTAGGATCGTGTCGCTTGCAGATGAGTAGCTGAAAACATGCCCACCAAAGAATCCCATCCCAGCGACCTGATCCGTGCCCGCGACCTCGAGGGTGTCGATGTCTGGGCACTGCCCAGCTTCGACCCGGAGCCTGAGCCGGAACCCGAGCCTGAGCCGGAAGTCGTCGAAGAAGTCGAAGAAGTGCCGCTGGAAGAAGTTCAGCCGCTGACCCTCGAAGAACTCGAAGCGATCCGCCAGGAGGCCTACAACGAAGGCTTCGCCACCGGTGAGCGTGAGGGCTTTCACAGCACGCAACTGAAGGTACGCCAGGAGGCCGAGGAGGCGCTTGCCGCCAAGCTGGCCAGCCTGGAGCAGCTGATGGGGCATCTGCTGGAGCCGATCGCCGAGCAGGACACGCAGATCGAACGAAGCCTGGTGCATCTGGTTGCCCACATGGCGCGCCAGGTCATCGGCCGTGAGCTGCGCAACGACTCCAGCCAGATCACCCAGGTGCTGCGCGAGGCGCTGAAGCTGCTGCCGATGGGCGCCGACAACATTCGCATCCACCTCAACCCGCAGGATTTCGAGCTGGCCAAGGCCTTGCGCGAACGCCATGAGGAAAGCTGGAAGCTGCTCGAAGACGAAGCCCTGCTGCCAGGCGGCTGCCGGATCGAGACCCTGCATAGCCGTATCGACGCGACCATGGAAACCCGCATCGAGAAAGCCGTGGCGCAATTGTTCGACCAGTTGCACGATCAGGCCCTGCACCCGGCGGCGGCGGACCTGTCGGTCGAACTGGACACCCGCGATGCGCCTTGACCGCACCAGCTTCGGCAAGCGCCTGGGCGGCTACGCCGAGGCGATCGAGCTGCCGGTGCAGCCGGTGGTCGAAGGCCGCCTGTTGCGCATGGTCGGCCTCACCCTTGAAGCCGAGGGCCTGCGCGCTGCGGTAGGCGGTCGCTGCCTGGTAATCAACGACGACAGCTACCACCCGGTGCAGGTGGAGGCCGAGGTGATGGGCTTTGCCGGCAACAAGGTATTCCTGATGCCGGTGGGCAGCATCGCCGGTATCGCCCCAGGTGCCCGGGTGGTGCCGCTGGACGACAGTGGTCGCCTGCCCATGGGCATGAGCATGCTCGGCCGGGTGCTCGACGGTGCCGGGCGCGCCCTCGACGGCAAGGGCGGCATGCGTGCCGAAGACTGGGTGCCGATGGACGGCCCGATCATCAACCCACTCAACCGTGACCCGATCAGCACGCCGCTGGACGTAGGCATTCGCAGCATCAACGGGCTGCTCACCGTCGGTCGCGGCCAGCGCCTGGGGCTGTTCGCCGGTACCGGTGTGGGTAAATCGGTGTTGCTGGGCATGATGACCCGCTTTACCGAGGCGGACATCATCGTGGTCGGCCTGATCGGCGAGCGGGGCCGCGAAGTCAAGGAATTCATCGAGCACATCCTCGGCGAGGAGGGGCTCAAGCGCTCGGTGGTGGTGGCATCGCCCGCTGACGATGCGCCACTGATGCGCTTGCGCGCAGCCATGTACTGCACGCGAATTGCCGAATACTTCCGCGACAAGGGCAAGAACGTCCTGCTGCTGATGGATTCGCTGACCCGTTTCGCCCAGGCCCAGCGCGAAATTGCCCTGGCCATCGGCGAGCCCCCGGCCACCCGCGGCTACCCGCCGTCGGTGTTCGCCAAGCTGCCCAAGCTGGTGGAGCGCGCCGGTAACGGCGAGCCCGGCGGTGGCTCGATCACCGCCTTCTATACCGTGTTGTCCGAGGGGGATGACCAGCAGGATCCGATCGCCGACTCGGCGCGGGGCGTGCTCGACGGCCACTTCGTGCTGTCGCGGCGCCTGGCCGAGGAAGGTCATTATCCGGCCATCGACATCGAGGCCTCGATCAGCCGGGTCATGCCGCAGGTGGTGGGTGCCGAGCACTTGCGCCAGGCCCAGAAATTCAAGCAACTGTGGTCGCGCCTGTCCCAGAGCCGAGACCTGATCAGCGTGGGTGCCTATGTTGCCGGCGGCGATCCGGAAACCGACCTGGCCATTGCCTTGCAGCCCAGGCTGGTGGACTTCCTGCGCCAGGGGCTGGACGAGAATGTCGGCATGGGCCAGAGCCGCGACGAGCTGGCGGCGATCTTCACGCCACCGGCGAAGGGCTGATAGGCCATGAGCCTGCCCGGTCGCGCTGCCCGCCTGGCCCCTGTGGTCAACATGGCTGAAGAAGCTGAGCGCAAGGCCGCCCAGCGCGTGGGGCACTTCCAGCAGCAGGTGGTTCAGGCCCAGGCCAAGCTGGCCGAGCTGGAATCGTTCCGCGAAGGGTACCAGGCGCAGTGGATCAATCGTGGCGGGCAGGGGGTGAATGGCAGCTGGCTGCTTAACTACCAGCGCTTCCTGGCCCAGTTGGAAACGGCCATGACCCAGCAGCGGCAAAGCCTGGCCTGGCATGAGAACAACCTGAAGAATGCCCGAGGCACCTGGCAGCAGGCCTATGCCCGGGTGGAGGGGCTGCGCAAGCTGGTGCAGCGGTACATGGAGGAGGCGCGGCGGGCCGAAGACAAGCGCGAGCAGCGCTTGCTCGACGAACTGTCTCAGCGCTTGCCAAGGCAAGCTCATCTGTAATCTGCGCCGGCCTCTTCGCGGGTAAACCCACGAAGAGGCCAGGACAGGCTTACCTTGATAGTCCTGCCGCGGCCTGCTAAACCTTGAAGAGTTGCATTCGCCATCATCGAAGGAATCGCTAGCATGGCAGTCGAGACTGATTTTTCGCAGGACGGGAAAAAGCTCACAATCAAGGTCAGGGGGCGCTTCGATTTCGGCAAGCATCAGGAATTCCGTGATGCCTACGAACGCCAGCCTGAAAGGCCCGATTCGGTAGTAGTCGATTTGAAGGACGCCACCTATCTGGACAGCTCTGCGCTGGGCATGCTGCTGTTGCTGCGTGATCATGCCGGCGGTGACGACTCGGACGTTCGCGTGGTGCATGCCAGCTCCGACGTGCGCAAGATCCTGGCCATTTCCAATTTCGAAAAACTGTTCGACATCAGTTGAGTGCCCAGATGCCGGCCGAACAGGCATTGACCGTGCTGGTGGCTGAGGACGGGGCGGTCGACCGCCTGCTGTTGGCGCAGATCGTCCGTCGCCAGGGCCATCAGGTGTACACCGCAGAAAACGGCGAGCAAGCCGTGGCGCTGTTCGCCGAGAAACGTCCGCAGCTGGTGTTGCTCGACGCCTTGATGCCGGTGATGGACGGTTTCGAGGCGGCGCGGCAGATCAAGGCGCTGGCCGGCGAGGCGCTGGTGCCGATCATCTTCCTGACCTCGCTGAACGAGGAGGATGCCCTGGTGCGTTGCCTGGAGGCCGGGGGCGACGACTTCATGGCCAAACCCTACAGTGCGGTGATCCTCGGTGCCAAGATTCGCGCCATGGACCGCCTGCGCCGCTTGCAGGCGACCGTGCTGGAGCAGCGGGACCAGATCACCCGTCACCATCACCACTTGCTGAACGAGCAGCGGGTGGCCAAGGCGGTGTTCGACAAGGTCGCGCATTCCGGCTGCATCACGGCGCCGAACATCCGTTACCTGCAGTCACCCTATGCGCTGTTCAATGGCGACTTGCTGCTGGCCGCGTTCACCCCGGCCGGTGACATGCATGTGCTGCTGGGTGACTTCACCGGCCATGGCTTGCCGGCCGCAGTCGGTGCGATGCCGCTGGCAGAAGTGTTCTACGGCATGACCGCGAAAGGCTACGGCCTGGCGCAGATGCTCCGCGAGATGAACGCCAAGCTCAAGCGCATCCTGCCGGTAGACATGTTCTGCTGTGCGCTGCTGCTCAACCTGAGCGTGCAGCGCGGTGCGGTGGAGGTGTGGAATGGTGGCATGCCGGATGGCTACCGACTGTCGGCCGACGGCGAAGTGCTTGGCTGCCTGGGGTCGCGTCACCTGCCGCTGGGAATCCTGGCGCCGGAGCGCTTCGATGACAGCACCGAAGTGCTGCCATTGGCGGCGGGCGAGCGGCTGTTGCTGCTGTCCGATGGCGTGGTCGATACTGCGGACGAGCAGGAGCGCCTGTTCGGTGTCGAGCGCTTGCGCGAGGTGCTGGCCGCCAATCGAGACCCGGCGCAGCTGTTCGATGAGTTGATGCAGGCGCTGGAGCGTTTCGGCGGGCGGCCCCGGGATGACATCAGCCTGTGTGACATCCGCATGTTCAGTGGCGAAGACCGGGTGCCGGCGCCGACCCTGTATTCCGACAGCGGGCGCTCCAGCCCGCTGGACTGGGTGCTGGGGTTCGAATTGCGCGGTGAAAGCCTCAAGCGATTCAACCCGGTGCCTTACCTGGTGCAGTTGTTGCAGGAGATACATGGTCTGCGACCGCGCACCGGCGCCTTGCACAGTGTGCTCAGTGAGCTGTATTCCAATGCCCTGGAACATGGTGTACTGGGCCTGGACTCGCAGCTCAAACGTGATGTGCAGGGGTTTGCCGACTACTATCAGGAACGGGCCCGACGCTTGCTGGTGTTGGCCGAGGGTTTCGTGCGCATCGACCTGAAGGTGGAACCCTCAGGGGCGGGTGGGCGTCTTACTGTCGAGGTCCGCGACAGTGGTGCGGGGTTCGACGTGCAGCGTGTGTTGTCGCGTCCGCCCCAGGAGCAGGAATTGAGCGGGCGCGGGCTGAACCTGGTGCAGCGGCTTGGCAGCCATGCCGAGTGGTGCGAAGGCGGGCGCTGCGCCCGCGTACGGTTCGATTGGTGATGCGCCTGGAGCGCCGCCTGGCGGCTCAGGCATAATCCGGCTTGATCAAGGAGTGAACAAGTGACTGACATGCATATTGACCACAAGGTAATCAGCGACTTGCGGGAGGTCATGGAAGATGGCTACCTGCAGCTGCTGGAAACCTTTCTGGAAGACTCCGAGCGGCGTTTGAGCCAGCTGCATGAGGCCAAGAGCGCCGATGAGCTCGGCATGGCCGCGCACAGCTTCAAGGGCAGTAGCAGCAACATGGGGGCTGTCGGCCTTGCCAAGTTGTGCCAGCAGCTGGAGGAGCGGGTGAGGGTGCGGTCGCTGTATGGCATCGAAGACCTGATCAACCGCATCGATCAGGAATACCTGGAGGTGCAGTGCTTCTATCGCGGCGAGCATGAGCGCGTTTCGGCGAACTGATGGCAAGTTGGCGCGACTTTTGCCTCTCTGTGGCCAGATGATATTTCAGTTTCTGGCGCGGAGACCGCTCAATGCCTGTCGCACCCAACCCTTTGTTGCAAGCCAACACCCTGAGCAAGCCTTCGAGTGCAGGCTCATCGCGGCTGGACAAGCCGCTGCAGGCGGCGGGCGGGCTGGGCGGCGGCTTCGATCAGGTCATGGCCGGGCAGGGGCGTGACAAGCCGCCCGTGCGCAATGACAAACCTGCCCAGCCCGCCCCGAAAGACAAGCCCGATGTAGCCCAGGGCGGCAAGAAGCAGGCCGCCGATAAACCGGCGGTTGCCGATGACGGCAACAAATTGCCAGCAGACGATGCGTCGCAGTCCGCTGCCGATGCTGCGACCGCCAGCGACGTGGGCTCGCTCGATGCCAATCTGGTGGCGGGCCAGGTGACCGATGCGCAACCTGGCGCGCAGTTGCTGCAGGCTCAGGCCGAAGCGGCGGTTTTGCAGGCCGCCATTCAGCCGCCGCCCGTCGCAGAGGTTGCCGAGCCGTTGCCGGAAGAGCCTGAGGCCGAAGCTTTTGACCCTGATGCCGACCCCTTGGCCAACCTGCCGACCTTGCGCCTGGCCCTGGAGCAGAACGCCCAGGCCAAAGGCACGACTTCGGCGCATGCGGCTGACCCTTCCAAGGTACAGTCCGATGACGGTCAGGTGGCCGTCAATCCGTTGGCGAGCCTGATCGACAAGGTCGAGGGCGAAGCAGGGAAGTCGGAGACCGGCGACAAGGCCTTCGGGGCCTTGCTTGAAGACGGGCTCAAGGACACCAAGAGCGCCAGCAGCGATACCCGGATCGACGACTTCGCCAACCGCTTGGCCAGCCTGACCCAGGCCGTTACTGCCAAGACCGCCAATGCCGTGCCGGTCAATGCCAATCCCCTGCATCAGCCTTTGCAGATGAACCAGGGCGCGTGGGCCGAAGGCCTGGTCAATCGGGTCATGTACCTGTCCAGCCAGAACCTGAAGTCGGCGGATATCCAGCTGGAGCCGGCCGAGCTCGGACGCCTCGATATCCGCGTCAATGTCGCGACTGACCAATCCACCCAGATCACCTTCGTCAGTGGCCATGCTGGCGTGCGTGATGCGCTGGACAGCCAGGTGTATCGCCTGCGCGAGCTGTTCGCCCAGCAGGGGCTGGCACAGCCGGACGTGAATGTCGCCGACCAGTCGCGCCAGCAACAGCAGCAGGCGCAGCAGGATGGCTCGCAGCTGTCCGGCGTGGCCGCGCGCCGGGCCCAAGGGGATGAGGGCGAGCAGGGTGGGCTGGGCGAAGTCTCCCGGCCTGCCGAGCAGCAGGTGGTCATCGGCGACAGCGCCGTCGATTATTACGCCTGATGCGTTTGGCTTTGAATTTTCAGCGCCTGTGAGATCGAGCGCCGCCCGCGCGGCGCATCGCAGGCAAGCCTGCTCCTACATCTGTTTCGGGCCAGTATCTCCTGTATCCATTGGTGCGCGACCCCTTGTTTGTACGACGCGGTATTGAGTCGTACGCCAAGGGGGCGCGCGCCAATGCCTCAGGAACAATTGGCCCGAAACAGATGTAGGAGCAGGCTTGCCTGCGATGCGCCGCGCGGGCGGCGCTCGATTGCACAGGCGCCGCAGCTCTCAAGCCAAACATGGCATAACACTTGCTCAAGCCACGTCATCCTCCTTTGAAACCCCGATGGACGACGGATTATTGGCATGGCGAAGAGCGACGCAGTGAAAGACCCCGCCGCAAAAGGCAAACTCAAGCTGATCCTGCTGCTGGTGCTGGCCCTGCTGCTGGCGGTCGGCCTGTCGGTGGGTGCCACCTGGTTCATCATGCACAAGAGTGAACCAGCCCCCGCCCCGGAAGCGGCCGCCACCAACGTCAAGGCCCCTGCGATCTACGTGCCGCTGGCGCCCGCCTTCGTGGTCAACTTCAACCAGAACGGTCGCCAGCGCTACATGCAGCTGAGCATCACCATGCAAGGCCGCAGTCAGGCCGACCTTGACGCACTCTCGGTGCACATGCCGGTGATCCGCAACAACCTGGTGATGATGTTCTCCGGGCAGGGTTTCGACACCCTGGCGGCCAGTTCGGTGGGCCAGGAGATGCTGCGTCAGAAAGCCACCGCGGTGGTCCAGGAAGTGGCGCAGAAGGAAGTCGGCAAGCCGGTGGTCGACCAGCTGCTGTTCACCAATTTCGTATTGCAGTAGGAGTCCGCAATGGCCGTACAGGACCTGCTGTCCCAGGATGAGATCGATGCCCTGTTGCATGGCGTCGACGATGGTCTGGTACAGACCGAGAGCGTTGCCGAGCCCGGCAGCATCAAAAGCTACGACCTGACCAGCCAGGATCGGATCGTGCGGGGTCGCATGCCGACCCTGGAAATGATCAACGAGCGTTTCGCCCGCTACACCCGCATCAGCATGTTCAACCTGCTGCGCCGCTCTGCGGATGTGGCGGTCGGTGGCGTGCAGGTGATGAAGTTCGGCGAGTACGTGCATTCGCTGTACGTGCCGACCAGCCTCAACCTGGTCAAGATCAAACCACTGCGTGGCACCGCGCTGTTCATTCTCGATGCCAAGCTGGTATTCAAGCTGGTGGACAACTTCTTCGGCGGTGACGGCCGTCACGCCAAGATCGAGGGCCGCGAATTCACCCCCACCGAGCTGCGCGTGGTGCGCATGGTGCTGGACCAGTGCTTCGTCGATCTCAAGGAAGCCTGGCAGGCGATCATGCCGGTCAACTTCGAGTACATGAACTCCGAGGTCAACCCGGCCATGGCCAACATTGTCGGCCCGAGCGAGGCGGTGGTGGTGTCGACCTTCCATATCGAACTGGACGGCGGTGGCGGTGACCTGCATGTGACCATGCCGTACTCGATGATCGAGCCGGTGCGGGAAATGCTCGATGCCGGCTTCCAGTCCGACCTCGACGACCAGGACGAGCGCTGGGTCAAGGCCCTGCGCGAGGACGTGCTGGACGTCTCCGTGCCGCTGACCGCCACGGTTGCCCGCCGCCAGCTGAAGCTGCGCGACATCCTGCACATGCAGGCCGGTGATGTGATCCCGGTGGAGTTGCCCGAGCACCTGGTGCTGCGCGCCAATGGCGTGCCGTCGTTCAAGGCGCGCCTGGGCTCGCACAAGGGCAACCTGGCCCTGCAGATCATCGACCCGATCGAACGCCGCTGAACGCGTGCCGGTCGCTCTTAACGAATTGAATGCCTGTCGAGGACATCATGGCTAACGAAAACGAGATCACTTCCCCGGAAGACCAGGCCTTGGCCGATGAGTGGGCTGCGGCCCTGGAAGAAACCGGTGATGCCGGCCAGTCCGATATCGACGCGCTGCTCGCCGGTGACAGCGGCAAGGCCGGTGCCGGTCGCCTGCCGATGGAAGAGTTCGCAAGCTCGCCACGACCTAACGAGAACGTCAGCCTCGAAGGCCCGAACCTGGATGTGATCCTGGACATTCCGGTGAGCATTTCCATGGAAGTGGGCAGTACCGAAATCAACATCCGCAACCTGCTGCAGCTCAACCAGGGCTCGGTGATCGAGCTCGATCGCCTGGCCGGTGAGCCACTCGATGTGCTGGTCAATGGCACGCTGATCGCCCATGGCGAAGTGGTCGTGGTCAACGAGAAGTTCGGCATTCGCCTGACCGACGTGATCAGCCCCAGCGAACGTATCAAGAAGCTGCGCTGAGTGAAGGCTACGATGCGGGCCGTGATGGCCCTGGCCACGTTGTTGGCCAGCGATCTGGCCATCGCCGCCGCCACCCCTGCAGCCAGCCCGGCTGCGGCGCCGGCCGCTGCGCCCGGAAGCCTGGGCGGGCAGCTGGCGCAGATGGTGTTCGGCCTGTTGCTGGTGGTGGGGCTGATCTTCTTCCTGGCCTGGGCGCTGCGCCGCATGCAGGGCGCCGCGCCCAAGGGCGGCCAGGTGATCGAGATCGTCGGCAGCCGCGCCATCGGCCCGCGTGACCGGCTGTTGCTGGTGCAGGTCGGCAAGGAACAGATCCTCATCGGTCATACCCCAGGCAGCATCGAGGCCTTGCACGTGCTGGCCGAACCCGTCGAAGTGCCCGCCAGCGCCCGCCAGGCGACGCCGGAATTTGCCCAGCGGCTGATGGAGCTGATGGGCAAGGATCAGAAGGACAAGAAGTGATGAGCAGCGCGCTGCGCATTGTAGTGACCCTGGCGCTGCTGCTGGCTGCGCCGCTGGCCCTGGCCGCCGACCCGCTGTCGATCCCGGCCATCACCCTGTCCAACACCGCGGACGGGCAGCAGGAGTATTCGGTCAGCCTGCAGATCCTGCTGATCATGACGGCGCTGAGCTTCATTCCGGCGTTCGTCATCCTGATGACCAGCTTCACCCGCATCATCATCGTGTTCTCGATCCTGCGTCAGGCCCTGGGCCTGCAGCAGACGCCATCGAACCAGGTGCTGACCGGCATGGCACTGTTCCTGACCATGTTCATCATGGCGCCGGTATTCGACCGGGTGAACCAGGATGCCTTGCAACCGTACCTGAGCGAGAAGATGACGGCCCAGCAGGCCATCGAGAAGGCCCAGGGCCCGCTCAAGGACTTCATGCTGGCACAGACCCGGCAGAGTGACCTCGACCTGTTCATGCGCCTGTCCAAGCGCACCGACATCGCCGGCCCCGACCAGGTCCCGCTGACGATCCTGGTGCCGGCGTTCGTCACCTCGGAGTTGAAAACCGCGTTCCAGATCGGCTTCATGATCTTCATCCCGTTCCTGATCATCGACATGGTGGTGGCCAGTGTGCTGATGGCCATGGGTATGATGATGCTGTCGCCGCTGATCATCTCGCTGCCATTCAAGATCATGCTGTTCGTCCTGGTCGATGGCTGGGCGCTGATCATGGGCACCTTGGCCGGCAGTTTCGGCGGCGTCTGACGCCGCCAAGGAGAGCCCTGCATGACACCTGAAGTAGCCGTCGACCTGTTCCGTGACGCGTTGTGGCTGACCACCCTGATGGTTGCCATCCTGGTGATACCGAGCCTGCTGGTCGGGCTGATCGTGGCGATGTTCCAGGCGGCCACGCAGATCAACGAACAGACCCTGAGCTTCCTGCCGCGCCTGCTGGTGATGCTGGTCACGCTGATCGTCGCCGGGCCCTGGCTGGTGCAGAAGTTCATGGAGTACATCACCGGCCTGTACACCAGCATCCCGCAGCTGATCGGTTGAGCCTGCCATGCTGGAGCTGACCGATGCGCAGATAGGCACCTGGGTTGCCACGTTCATCTTGCCGCTGTTCCGGGTGACGGCGGTGCTGATGACCATGCCGATCTTCGGCACGCGCATGCTGCCAGCGCGCATCCGCCTGTACGTGGCGCTGGCCATCACCGTGGTGATCGTGCCGGCACTGCCGCCATTGCCGGCATTCGACCCGCTGAGCCTGCGCGGCCTGTTGCTGTGTGGCGAACAGGTCATTGTCGGTGCGCTGTTCGGCTTCTCGCTGCAGATGCTGTTCCAGGCCTTCGTCATCGCTGGGCAGATTGTCGCCGTGCAGATGGGCATGGCCTTTGCCTCGATGGTCGATCCGGCCAACGGTGTCAACGTGGCAGTGATCAGCCAGTTCATGACCATGCTGGTGAGCGTGCTGTTCCTGCTGATGAACGGCCACCTGGTGGTATTCGAGGTGCTGACCGAGAGCTTCACCACCTTGCCGGTGGGCAACGCGCTGGTGGTCAGTCACTTCTGGGAACTGGCGGGGCGCCTGAGCTGGGTGTTCGGTGCCGGCCTGCTGCTGATCTTGCCGGCAATCACCGCGCTGCTGGTGGTTAACATCGCGTTTGGCGTGATGACCCGTGCCGCACCGCAGCTGAACATCTTCTCCATCGGTTTCCCCCTGACGCTGGTGCTGGGTATGGGCATCTTCTGGGTGGGCTTGGCCGATATTCTTTCCCACTACCAGTCGCTGGCCAGTGAAGCGCTGCAGTGGCTGCGTGAACTGGCAAGGGCGCGCTGAGCATGGCTGAAAGCGAGAGCGGTCAGGACAAGACGGAAGAGCCCACCGACAAGCGCAAGCGTGACGCGCGTGAGAAAGGCGAAATCGCGCGTTCCAAGGAGCTCAACACGGTGGCGTCGACGCTGGCCGGCGCGGGCGCGCTGTTGGCGTTTGGCGGCAACCTGGCAGAAACGCTGATGACGTTGATGCAGCTGAATTTCTCGCTGACACGCGAAGTGATTACCGATGAGCGGTCGATGGGGCTCTTTCTGCTGACCTCGGGCAAGATGGCCATCTGGGCGGTACAGCCGATTCTCATGCTGCTGTTCGTGATTGCATTCGTGTCGCCCATCGTGCTCGGCGGGTTCATCTTTTCCGGCAGCCTGTTGCAGCCAAAGTTCAGCCGGATGAACCCATTGTCGGGCATCAAGCGCATGTTTTCGCTGAACTCGCTGACTGAGCTGCTCAAGGCGATGGCCAAGTTCTTCGTGATCCTGATCGTTGCGCTGGTGGTGCTGGGCAATGATCGCCAGGCGCTGCTGGCAATCGCCAACGAGCCCCTGGAGCAGGCGATCATCCACAGTGTCCAGGTGGTTGGCTGGAGTGCCTTGTGGATGGCCGCCGGCCTGTTGCTGATTGCTGCGGCCGACGTACCGTACCAGCTGTGGCAGACCCACAAGAAGCTGAAGATGACCAAGCAGGAGATCAAGGACGAATACAAGGACAGCGAAGGCAAGCCCGAGGTCAAGCAGCGTATCCGCCAGCTGCAGCGCGAGGTGTCGCAGCGGCGCATGATGGCCGCAGTGCCCGAGGCTGACGTGATCATCACCAACCCGACGCACTATGCCGTGGCCCTGCAGTACGACCCGGAGAAGGGTGGGGTGGCGCCGTTGCTGGTGGCCAAGGGCACTGACTTCATCGCCTTGAAGATTCGCGAGATCGGCGTCGAGCACAAGGTGCAGATCCTCGAATCGCCGGCCCTGGCGCGGGCGATCTACTACTCCACCGAGGTTGAAGGGGAAATCCCGGCGGGGCTGTACCTGGCGGTGGCCCAGGTGCTGGCCTATGTGTTCCAGATCCGCCAGTACCGTGCCGGCAAGGGCAAGCGGCCCGAGCCGTTGAAGGAAGACCTGCCGATTCCGCCGGACCTGCGGCGTGATGATTGAAAAGGGTCCGCCTTGATGCATGCTGCGCCTGTGAGACCGAGCGCCGCCCGCGCGGCGCATCGCAGGCAAGCCTGCTCCTACATCTATTTCGGGCCAATAACGCCTGCGCCATCGCGCGCGAGCGCCTTCTTTGCTCTCCTCGATATCGAGCCATGCGCCAAGGGGACGCGCGCCATTACCTCAGGATTAATTGGCCCGAAACAGATGTAGGAGCAGGCTTGCCTGCGATGCGCCGCGCGGGCGGCGCTCGATCTCTCAGGCGCCAACTACCTAAAGGCGAGCAAAGTTGGAAGGCTTCTTGCAAAGCCACGCCCAAGCGCCCCTTGGGCGTCAAAGTTTTGCATCAAGAGGACTCGCGGTGGATCGCACTCAGTTAATCAGCAACGCCCGCAACAACCTGGCCGGGCTCGGCCGGGGCAACCTGGGCGTGCCGTTGCTGCTGCTGGTGATGTTGGCAATGATGATGTTGCCGATACCGCCGTTCCTGCTCGACGTTTTCTTCACCTTCAACATCGCCCTGTCGATCGTGGTCCTGCTGGTCTGTGTGTACGCCCTGCGCCCGCTGGACTTCGCCGCGTTCCCGACCATCCTGCTGGTGGCGACCTTGCTGCGCCTGGCGCTGAACGTGGCCTCCACGCGGGTGGTCATGCTCCATGGCCAGGAGGGCCACGGCGCTGCCGGTAAAGTGATCCAGGCCTTCGGTGAGGTGGTGATCGGCGGCAATTACGTCGTGGGTGCGGTGGTGTTCGCCATCCTCATGATCATCAACTTCGTGGTGGTGACCAAAGGTGCCGGGCGTATTTCCGAGGTGAGCGCGCGCTTCACCCTCGACGCGATGCCCGGCAAGCAGATGGCGATCGACGCCGACCTCAACGCCGGCCTGATCGACCAGGCCCAGGCCAAGACGCGCCGCGCCGAGGTGGCCCAGGAGGCCGAGTTCTACGGTTCGATGGACGGTGCCAGCAAGTTCGTCCGCGGTGACGCCATCGCCGGCCTGCTGATCCTCTTCATCAACCTGATCGGCGGCATGCTGATCGGTATGCTGCAACACAACATGTCGTTCAGCGATGCGGGCAAGGTCTACGCCTTGCTGACCATCGGTGACGGTTTGGTGGCGCAATTGCCATCACTGCTGCTGTCTACCGCTGCCGCGATCATGGTCACCCGGGCCTCGGGCTCCGAGGACATGGGCAAGCTGATCAACCGCCAGATGTTCGACTCGCCCAAGGCGCTGGGTGTGTCCGCGGGACTGATGATCATCATGGGCCTGGTGCCGGGCATGCCGCACATTGCCTTCCTCAGCCTCGGCCTGCTGGCCGGTGGTGGTGCCTACCTGGTGTGGAAGAAGCAGCAGAAGGCCAAGGTCGAAGCGCAGAAGGAGGCGCAGCGCCAGCAGGACCTGCTGCCGTCGCCGCAGCGCGCGCTGGAAACCAAGGAGCTGGGCTGGGACGACGTGACGCCGATCGACATGATCGGCCTGGAAGTCGGCTACCGCCTGATTCCGCTGGTCGACCGCAACCAGGGTGGCCAGCTGCTGGCGCGGATCAAGGGGGTGCGCAAGAAGCTTTCCCAGGACCTGGGCTTCCTCATGCCGACCGTGCACATCCGCGACAACCTCGACCTGCAGCCCAGCGCCTATCGCCTGACGCTGATGGGCGTGATTCTCGCCGAAGCCGAGATCTACCCGGACCGCGAGCTGGCGATCAACCCGGGGCAGGTGTTCGGCACCCTCAACGGTATCGCCGCGCGCGACCCGGCATTCGGCCTCGAGGCGGTGTGGATCGACATCGGCCAGCGCGCCCAGGCGCAGTCGCTGGGGTATACCGTGGTCGACGCCAGTACCGTGGTTGCCACCCACCTCAACCAGATCCTGCAGAAGCACTGCCACGAGCTGATCGGTCACGAAGAGGTCCAGCAGCTGTTGCAGGTATTGTCCAAGGCTTCGCCTAAACTTGCAGAAGAGCTGGTGCCTGGTGTCATTTCCTTGTCGGGGCTGCTCAAGGTCCTGCAGGCGTTGTTGTCAGAGCAAGTGCCGGTGCGTGACATCCGCAGTATTGCCGAGGCCATCGCCAACAATGCCAACAAGAGTCAAGATACCGCCGCGCTGGTGGCGGCAGTGCGCGTCGGATTGTGTCGTGCCATCGTCCAAAGCATTGTCGGCGTTGAGTCCGAGCTGCCTGTGATCACCCTTGAGCCAAGGTTGGAACAGATCTTGCTCAATAGTTTGCAAAGGGCCGGGCAAGGTCAGGAAGACGGTGTTCTTCTTGAGCCGAGCATGGCCGAAAAGCTGCAGCGTTCGCTGATCGACGCCTGCCAGCGCCAGGAAATGCAAGGCCAACCGGCCATTCTTCTGGTAGCTGGCCCGATCCGTGCCATGTTGTCGCGCTTCGGCCGCCTGGCTGTACCGAATTTGCATGTTCTGGCGTATCAGGAAATACCGGATAACAAGCAAGTCACCATCGTTGCCACAGTGGGCCCCAACGGCTGAGGTAGTGGGTTATGCAAGTCAAGCGTTTTTTCGCCGCCGATATGCGTCAGGCCATGAAGCTGGTTCGTGATGAGCTGGGCTCCGATGCCGCCATCATCGGCAACCGCCGCATCGCCGGTGGTGTCGAGCTGACCGCCGCGCTGGACTACAAGCTGTCCGCGCTGGCCCCGCGCGTGCCCAACGTCGAGCTGGAAGAAGAGCTGCGCAAGACCCAGTCGCGCATCGCCACTGCCCAGGCCGAGCTGGACAACCGCGCCGAGGCCAGCGAAGGCAACCGCCAATTGTTCGCCGGCCAGTCGCTGACCGCCGCCGAGCCATTGATCGAAGCGCATGTCGATGCCCCGGCAGCGGCTGCCGCGCCTGCTCCGGCCCCGGTCGACCCGCGCCTGTTCGACGCCATGCGCTCGGAGCTGTCGGGCCTGCGTGAGCTGCTCGAAGTGCAGCTCGGCTCGTTGGCCTGGAACCAGCTGCAGGGCAGCAAACCGGCCCAGGCCAACCTCTGGCGTCGCCTGCAGCGCATTGGCCTGTCCGGCCCGATCGCCCGCGAACTGCTCGACCTCACCAATGGCATCGAAGAGCCGCGCCAGGCCTGGCGCATGCTGCTGGCGCACCTGGCACGGATGATCGAAGTGCCGCAGGTCGAACCGATCGAAGAGGGCGGCGTGATCGCCATGGTCGGCCCGGCCGGCATGGGCAAGACCACCACCCTGGCCAAGCTGGCAGCGCGTTACGTGCTCAAGTACGGCCCGCAGAACCTGGCCCTGGTGAGCATGGACAGTTTCCGCATCGGTGCCCAGGAGCAGCTCAAGACCCTGGGGCGCATCCTCAACGTACCGGTGACCTACGTCGATCCGGGCCAGTCGTTGGCCGCCGCGCTGGAGCCGCTGCTGCGCAAGCGCGTGGTGCTGATCGATACCGCCGGCCTGCAAGCCAGCGACCCGGCCCTGCGCATGCAGCTGGAAACCCTGGCCGGCCGTGGCATTGCCGCGAAGAACTACCTGGTGCTGGCCACCACCAGCCAGAAGCAGGTGCTGACCGCTGCCTACCACAGCTACAAGCGCTGCGGCCTGGCCGGATGCATCCTGACCAAACTCGATGAAACGGCGAGCCTCGGCGACGTGCTGAGCCTGGCCATCAGTCATGAACTGCCCGTGGCCTACCTCACCGACGGCCCGCGCATTCCTGACGACCTGCACCTGCCGCGCCCGCACCAGCTGGTGACCCGCGCGGTGAACGTGCAGCTGCAGGACGAGCCCAGCGAAGAGGCGATGGCCGACATGTTCGCTGATCTCTACCACAACCCGCGGCGCGCAGGTTGAGGATGAAGCGTATGCAAAGTACCTACATTCCGGGGTTGGCAGTGCTACCCCGCGTGTGGCTTGGGTCCAAGCGAGACAAGGTAAACAACGAACATGGGTAGCATGCATCCCGTACAGGTGATCGCCGTCACCGGTGGCAAAGGTGGCGTCGGCAAGACTAACGTTTCAGTGAACCTGTCCCTGGCGCTGGCCGAACTCGGCCGCCGGGTGATGTTGCTGGACGCCGACCTTGGCCTGGCCAATGTCGACGTATTGCTTGGCCTCACCCCGAAACGCACCCTGGCCGATGTCATCGAGGGGCGCTGCGAGCTGCGTGATGTGCTGTTGCAGGGGCCTGGCGGTGTGCGCATCGTGCCGGCCGCCTCCGGCACCCAGAGCATGGTGCACCTGGCCCCGGCCCAGCATGCCGGGCTGATACAGGCCTTCAGCGAGATCGGCGACAACCTCGACGTGCTGGTGATCGACACCGCTGCGGGTATCGGTGACTCGGTAGTCAGCTTCGTGCGCGCGGCGCAGGAAGTGCTGCTGGTGGTGTGCGACGAGCCAACCTCGATCACCGACGCCTACGCGCTGATCAAACTGCTCAATCGCGACTACGGCATGAACCGTTTCCGTGTGCTGGCCAACATGGCGCAGAGCCCGCAGGAAGGGCGCAACCTGTTCGCCAAGTTGACCAAGGTCACCGACCGCTTCCTTGACGTCGCCCTGCAATACGTCGGCGCCGTGCCGTATGACGAGAGCGTGCGCAAGGCGGTGCAGAAACAGCGCGCGGTGTACGAGGCTTTCCCTCGCTCCAAGTGTGCCCTGGCCTTCAAGGCCATCGCGCAGAAGGTCGACAGCTGGCCGCTGCCGGCCAACCCGCGCGGCCACCTTGAGTTCTTTGTCGAGCGCCTGGTGCAACCCACCAGCGCAGGACCTGTGCTATGAACGCGAGCGGCTTCAAGATGTACAGCAAGGCGTCGAAAGACGCCCAGTTCGAGCTGGTGGAACGCTACGCGCCGCTGGTCAAGCGCATCGCCTACCACTTGCTGGCACGCCTGCCGGCCAACGTCCAGGTCGAGGACCTGATCCAGGCCGGCATGATCGGCCTGCTGGAAGTGGCCAACAAGTACGACGCCAGCAAGGGCGCCAGCTTCGAAACCTACGCCGGCATCCGCATCCGCGGGGCGATGCTCGACGAGGTCCGCAAGGGCGATTGGGCACCGCGTTCGGTGCACCGCAATACGCGCATGGTCAGTGACGCGATGCGCGCCGTGGAAGCAAGAACGGGCCGCGACGCTAAAGATCATGAAGTTGCTGCCGAACTCCAATTGAGTCTCGATGATTACTACGGGATCCTGAACGATACCTTGGGCAGCCGCCTGTTCAGTTTCGACGACCTGTTGCAGGACGGCGAGCACGAAGGGTTGCACGAGGACGGCGCCAGTGGCCAGGTCGAGCCGTCGCGCGATCTGGAGGACGAGCGCTTCCAGGCTGCCCTGACCGATGCGATCGCCAACCTTCCGGAGCGTGAGCGCCTGGTGCTGGCGCTGTACTACGACGAAGAGCTGAACCTCAAGGAAATCGGTGAGGTGCTGGGGGTCAGCGAATCGCGTGTCAGCCAGTTGCACAGCCAGTGTGCCGCGCGCCTGCGCAGCCGCCTGGGGGAATGGCGGGCGCGTTGAGCCAAGGGTCGTTGCAGTCGTTTTCTACGTTGTACCGAATTGAATGAATACGCGTGCTCGGGGCCGAGCGCGTTTGAGACTGCTTGGAGGTCTACTTGAACAAAGATATGAAAATCCTCATCGTTGACGACTTTTCGACGATGCGGCGGATCATCAAGAACCTGTTGCGTGACCTGGGCTACACCAACACCGATGAAGCCGATGACGGCACCACCGCGCTGCCGATGCTCGAAAGCGGCCATTACGACTTCCTGGTGACTGACTGGAACATGCCTGGCATGACCGGTATCGACCTGCTGCGCAAGGTCCGTGCCCACGATCGCCTGAAGACCATGCCGGTGCTGATGGTGACCGCCGAAGCCAAGCGCGACCAGATCATCGAAGCGGCCCAGGCCGGCGTCAATGGTTACGTGGTCAAGCCGTTCACCGCCCAGGTGCTCAAAGAAAAGATCGAGAAGATCTTCGAACGCGTCAACGGCTGAGTCACGTCAGGGGGCGCCATGGAATCAACACAGACGTCTTTGGGGGAGTTCGAGTCGACCCTGAAGAAACATGCTCAGGAGCTGGTCGAGAGCCTGGAACGGGGCCGTTTCGGCGACGCGGTGCAGCTGATTCATCAGCTCAACCAGACCCGCGACCGTGGCCTGTACCAGGAAGTCGGCAAGCTCACCCGTGAACTGCACAGCGCGATCGTCAGCTTTCAGATCGACCCGCGCATGCCGCAGGCCGAGGAAGTCTCGCAGATCACCGACGCCACCGAGCGCCTGTCCTACGTGGTCAAGCTCACCGAGGGCGCTGCCAACCGCACCATGGACCTGGTGGAGGAGAGCACGCCGGTGCTCAACGAGCTGGCAGCCGAGGCGCAAGGCCTGAGCGTCGACTGGCAGCGCTTCATGCGCCGCGAAGTCGCAGCGCCGGAGTTCCGCGACCTGGTCAAGCGCGTCGACAGTTTCCTGACGCTCAGCGCCGAGGGTAACCGCAAGGTCGCCGGCCACCTCAACGACATTCTGCTGGCCCAGGACTATCAGGACCTGACCGGCCAGGTGATCAAGCGCGTGACGGCGCTGGTCACCGAAGTGGAAAGCAATCTGCTCAAGCTCGTGCTGATGGCCAGTCAGGTCGACCGTTTTGCCGGTATCGAACATGACCACCAGCAGCTGCGCGCTGAAAAAGATCAAGAAAAACATCCGACTCGGGGTGAAGGTCCGCAGATTCATGCCGATAAGCGTGAAGACGTTGTGTCCGGTCAGGACGACGTCGACGATCTGCTGTCCAGCCTGGGTTTTTAAGGAGCACGTTTAATGAGCTTCGGCGCCGATGAAGAAATCCTTCAGGATTTCCTGGTAGAAGCCGGCGAAATTCTTGAGCAACTGTCCGAGCAACTGGTCGAGCTGGAAAGCCGGCCCGACGATGCCGACCTGCTCAATGCGATCTTTCGCGGTTTCCACACTGTAAAAGGGGGCGCCGGCTTCCTTCAGCTGAACGAGCTGGTGGAATGCTGCCACATTGCCGAGAACGTGTTCGACATCCTGCGCAAAGGTGAGCGCCGGGTCGACGCGGAACTGATGGATGTGGTGCTCGAAGCACTGGACACGGTCAACAGCATGTTCGGCCAGGTGCGTGAGCGCAGCGAAGTGACCCCGGCCACGCCGGAGCTGCTGGCGGCCCTGTCGCGCCTGGCGGAACCTGCCAGCGCCGACGCCCCGGCAGCGGTGGTCGAAGCTGCGCCGGAGCCGGTGGCTGCCGAGGCGGACATTACCGACACCGAGTTCGAGCAGCTGCTCGACTCGCTCGACGCGGTCAAGGCCGAAGCGGCCGCAGCCGAAGAACAGCTGCAGGGCGAGACCCTGGGCGGCGCGGGTGACGACATCACCGACGCCGAGTTCGAATCGCTGCTCGATCAATTGCATGGCAAGGGCCAGTTCTCGCCCGAAGTGGCCGCCACCGAAGCGCTGGTCGATGGCAGTGCGCCGGTGAGCGACGAGATCACCGACGAAGAATTCGAGTCGTTGCTGGACCAGTTGCACGGCAAGGGCACCTTCCAGGCCGATGCCTTGCCGGCTGCCACCGCTGCAGTGGAAAACGTTGTCGCACCCGCCAGCAGTGACGAGATCACCGAGCACGAGTTCGAAGCGTTGCTCGACCAGTTGCACGGCAAGGGCAAGTTTTCCGGTGAAACCGATGCTGCCGAAGCGCCTGTCGCCGTGGCTGCGCCGGTTGTCGCCAAGGCCGAAAGCACACCGGTCGCCCGGCCAGCCCCGGCTGCGGCTGCTGCGGCCGCTGCCAAACCTGCCGCGCCTGCCCGCAGCCCGGCCCCGGCCGCGGAAAAGCCTGCCAGCGAAGCGGAAACCACCGTGCGTGTCGACACTGCGCGCCTGGACGAGATCATGAACATGGTCGGCGAGCTGGTGCTGGTGCGTAACCGCCTGGTGCGCCTGGGCCTGAACAGCGGCGACGAGGCCATGTCCAAGGCCGTGTCCAACCTCGACGTGGTCACCGCCGACCTGCAGACCGCGGTGATGAAGACCCGCATGCAGCCGATCAAGAAAGTCTTCGGCCGCTTCCCGCGCCTGGTCCGCGACCTGGCTCGGCAACTGAAGAAAGAGATCAACCTGGAGCTGGTCGGTGAAGAGACCGACCTCGACAAGAACCTCGTCGAGGCCCTGGCCGACCCGCTGGTGCACCTGGTGCGCAACGCGGTCGACCACGGTGTCGAGATGCCGGACGAGCGTGAAGCCTCCGGCAAGGCCCGGACCGGCCGTGTGGTGCTGTCGGCCGAGCAGGAAGGCGACCACATCCTGCTGTCGATCTCCGACGACGGCAAGGGCATGGACCCGAACATCCTGCGCGCCAAGGCCGTGGAAAAGGGCCTGATGGACAAGGACGCCGCCGACCGCCTGAGCGAGTCGGACTGCTACAACCTGATCTTCGCCCCGGGCTTCTCGACCAAGACCGAGATTTCCGACGTGTCCGGCCGCGGCGTCGGCATGGACGTGGTGAAGACCAAGATTTCCCAGCTCAACGGCTCGATCAACATCTTCTCGGCCAAGGGCCAGGGCTCGAAGATCGTCATCAAGGTGCCGCTGACCCTGGCGATCATGCCGACCCTGATGGTGATGCTGGGCAACCAGGCGTTCGCTTTCCCGCTGGTCAACGTCAACGAGATCTTCCACCTCGACCTGTCGCGCACCAACGTGGTCGACGGCCAGGAAGTGGTGATCGTGCGCGACAAGGCGCTGCCGCTGTTCTACCTCAAGCGCTGGCTGGTTCAGGGCCAGGTGCACGAGGAGCAGCGCGAGGGCCATGTGGTGATCCTGTCGGTCGGTACCCAGCGTATCGGCTTCGTGGTCGACCAGCTGGTGGGCCAGGAAGAGGTGGTGATCAAGCCGCTGGGCAAGATGCTGCAGGGCACCCCGGGCATGTCCGGCGCCACCATCACCGGTGACGGCCGCATCGCGCTGATTCTCGACGTGCCGAGCATGCTCAAGCGTTACGCGGCACGGCGTATCTGATTTTCGGCGGCGCACCCTGGCGGGTTGCGCCGCCTATATGGAGTGTTTATGGCAGTCAAGGTCCTGGTGGTGGATGATTCCGGTTTCTTCCGCCGCCGCGTTTCGGAAATCCTCTCGGCGGACCCGACGATCCAGGTGGTCGGCACCGCGACCAACGGCAGGGAAGCGATCGACCAGGCACTGGCGCTCAAACCCGATGTCATCACCATGGACTACGAAATGCCCATGATGGATGGCATCACCGCAGTGCGGCACATCATGCAGCGCTGCCCGACGCCAGTGTTGATGTTCTCCTCGCTGACCCATGAAGGTGCCCGCGTCACCCTCGACGCGCTGGATGCCGGTGCGGTGGACTACCTGCCGAAGAACTTTGAAGACATCTCGCGCAACCCGGAGAAGGTCAAGCAGCTGCTGTGCGAGAAGGTGCATACCCTCTCGCGCAGCAACCGCCGTTTCGGCGGTTACAGCAGCCACGCGCCGCTCACCGCTCCGGCACCGGCCAGCAGCCATGCACCCGCCAGCAGCCTGGCCAGCGCCGCGCCGGTGCGGCCTGCCGCGCCTGCCCGTGCGGCGGCACCGGCACCGGCGCATGCCCCGGCACCCAAGCGCAAGCCTTACAAGCTGGTGGCGATCGGTACCTCCACCGGCGGCCCGGTGGCCCTGCAGCGGGTGCTGACGCAGCTGCCGGCGAGCTTCCCGGCACCGATCGTGCTGATCCAGCACATGCCCGCGGCCTTCACCAAAGCATTCGCCGAACGCCTCGACAAGCTGTGCAAGATCAGCGTCAAGGAAGCCGAGGACGGCGACATGCTGCGCCCGGGCCTGGCGCTGCTGGCCCCGGGCGGCAAGCAGATGATGATCGACGGCCGTGGCACGGTGAAGATCCTGCCGGGCGACGAGCGCCTGAACTACAAGCCGTGCGTGGATATCACCTTCGGCTCGGCGGCCAAGTCCTACGGCGACAAGGTGCTGTCGGTGGTGCTCACCGGCATGGGCGCCGATGGCCGTGAAGGCGCGCGCCTGCTCAAGCAGGGCGGCAGTACCGTGTGGGCCCAGGATGAGGCCAGCTGTGTGATCTACGGCATGCCCATGGCCATCGTCAAAGCCAACCTGGCGGACGCGGTGTACAGCCTGGATGAAATCGGCAAACACCTGGTCGAGGCTTGTGTCTGATGGATGTGCTCAGCCTGATTGGCCTGATCCTGGCGTTCGTCGCCATCGTCGGTGGCAACTTCCTTGAAGGTGGCCATGTCGGTGCCTTGCTCAATGGCCCGGCGGGCCTGATCGTGCTTGGCGGCACCCTGGCGGCGGCACTGTTGCAGTCGCCGCTGTCGGCGTTCAAGCGCGCGTTGCAGATCCTGCGCTGGATCTTCTTCCCGCCGCGGGTCGACCTGGCCGGTGGTATCGACCGGGTGGTCAACTGGAGCCTGACGGCGCGCAAGGAGGGCCTGCTCGGCCTGGAAGGCGTGGCCGATGCCGAGCCCGACCCGTACGCCCGCAAGGGCCTGCAACTGCTGGTCGATGGTGCCGAGCCGGAATCGATTCGCAGCATCCTCGAAGTCGACTTTCTGACCCAGGAAAGCCGTGATATCCAGGCCGCCAAGGTGTTCGAGAGCATGGGCGGCTACGCCCCGACCATCGGCATCATCGGTGCGGT
This sequence comes from Pseudomonas sp. NPDC089422, assembly GCF_044749405.1. Classification (NCBI taxonomy): domain Bacteria; kingdom Pseudomonadati; phylum Pseudomonadota; class Gammaproteobacteria; order Pseudomonadales; family Pseudomonadaceae; genus Pseudomonas; species Pseudomonas sp. NPDC089422. Next base: position 253,807 of record NZ_JBIVHW010000005.1, on the reverse strand, counting down.
CATGGGCCTGATCCACGTCATGGGCAACCTGGCCGACCCGTCTCAGCTGGGCAACGGCATTGCCGTGGCCTTCGTCGCCACCATCTACGGCGTGGCCAGCGCCAACCTGATCCTGCTGCCGATCGCCAACAAGCTCAAGGCCATCGTCCTGCGCCAGTCGCGCTACCGCGAGATGCTGCTCGAAGGCCTGCTGTCGATCGCCGAGGGCGAGAACCCGCGCTCGATCGAGTTGAAGCTGCAAGGCTTCATGGAGTAAGCCATGCGCCGTCGCCGTCATACCGAGGAGCACGAGAATCACGAACGCTGGCTGGTGTCGTACGCCGACTTCATCACCTTGCTGTTCGCCTTCTTCGTGGTCATGTATTCGATCTCCTCGATCAACGAGGGCAAGTACAAGGTCATCTCGCAAGCGCTGCTCGGGGTGTTCAACGACCCTGAGCGGAGCATGAAGCCGATCCCGATCGGCGATGAACAGCCGCTCAGCGTGAAACCCGCGGAACCCTTGATCAAGGACAGCGAGCAGACCGATGCGGGCCTGGCCCAGACCAACGTCGACCCGCTGAAGACCATCAGCGACGACGTGCGCGATGCCTTCGGCGACCTGATCAAGTCCGACCAGATGACCGTGCGTGGCAACGAGCTGTGGGTGGAGATCGAGCTCAACTCGTCCTTGCTGTTCGGCAGTGGCGATGCCATGCCCAGTGACCAGGCGTTCGCCATCATCGAGAAGGTCGGCAACATCCTCAAACCGTTCGCCAACCCGGTGCACGTCGAGGGCTTCACCGACAACCTGCCGATCCGCACGGCGCAGTACCCGACCAACTGGGAACTGTCGGCGGCGCGGGCAGCGAGCATCGTGCGCCTGCTGGCCATGGAAGGGGTCAACCCGGCGCGCATGGCCTCGGTGGGCTATGGCGAGTACCAGCCGGTGGCCAGCAACGACACCGCCGAAGGGCGTGCGCGCAATCGCCGGGTCGTGCTGGTGATTTCCCGCAACCTCGAAGTGCGCCGCAGCCTGACCGGCTCGGGCAGTGCCAATGCGACCCCGGATGCAGCGTTGCGCCGTGCTGGCACACAAAGTGCACCGCCAGCCCCAGCAGCGACGACGGCCAAGTGAGCCGTCAATTCTCCGTCACCGCATGCCCTGTGGGAGCCGGCGACACCAATGAGACAAGAGTTGTCCTATGAGAGTCTGGGCAGTAGCCAATCAAAAAGGTGGCGTAGGCAAGACCACGACCACCATCGCCCTGGCCGGCCTGCTGGCCGAGGCGGGCAAGCGCGTGGTCGTCGTCGACCTCGACCCGCATGGCTCGATGACCAGCTATTTCGGGCACAACCCGGATGCCCTGGAGCACAGCTGCTACGACCTGTTCCTGCACAAGGGCAGCGTACCCGAGGGCCTGCCGGGGCAGTTGTTGCTGCCCACCAGCGATGAGCGTATCTCGCTGCTGCCGTCGAGTACCGCATTGGCGGTGCTGGAGCGTCAGTCGCCGGGGCAGAGTGGCCTGGGCCTGGTGATCGCCAAGAGTCTGGCGCAGCTTTGGCAGGATTTCGACTTTGCGCTGATCGACAGCCCGCCCTTGCTCGGCGTGCTGATGGTCAACGCCCTGGCTGCCAGCCAGCAGCTGGTGATCCCGGTGCAGACCGAATTCCTCGCGGTGAAGGGCCTGGAGCGCATGATCGGCACCTTGGCCATGGTCAACCGCTCGCGCAAGCAGGCGCTGCCCTACCAGATCGTGCCGACCCTGTTCGACCGCCGTACCCAGGCTTCGCTGGGCACCCTCAAGGTGCTGCGCGATACCTATGAACACCAGGTGTGGCAGGGCTACATCCCGGTCGACACGCGCCTGCGCGATGCCAGCCGCAATGGCGTCACGCCGTCACAGTTCGATGGCAAGAGTCGCGGCGTGATCGCCTACCGGGCACTGCTCAAGCACATGCTCACCTACAAGCCGGCCGCGCAGGTGGTTTCATGAACCGGCCTGTCGGTACCAAGCCACAACTGGCCCTGCAGTCGTACCTTGATGGGCTGTTGCAGGAGGCCACCGAGGCCGAGGATATCCTCGACCTGGCAACGCCTGCCCAGGCGCCCACGGCCAACGACGAATTCACCGCCGCCGTGCGTGAAGAGCAGGCCCGTGACGCACGCCAGCCAACCCCCGCAGCCAGGCCGTTCGCCGAGCCGCAGGTGAAGGTGCTGCCCGCCGTGATGCCGGTAGAGCAGCCGGTGGTGGCCGTGGTCGAGGCTGAAGTGGTGGTGCAGGCCAGCATCCCGGTGCTGACCGAGGTGCCGGCGCCGGAGCCGGTTGCGCCCCTGGTGGAAGTACACCTGCCAGCGGCAGGCATGGCTGACACGCCGGCCCCGCCGGCCAGCGTCGATGGCCGCCCGGCCTGGGCTGCCGAGCCGTTCGAGTGCCTGCTGTTCGACGTCGCCGGGCTGACCCTGGCGGTGCCGCTGGTTTGCCTGGGCTCGATCTACAGCCTGGAAGGCCAGGAGCTGACACCGCTGTTCGGCCAGCCGGACTGGTTTCTGGGCATCCTGACCTGCCAGGCCGGCAACCTCAAGGTGCTGGATACCGCGCGCTGGGTCATGCCCGACCGCTACCGCGACGACTTCCGCCAGGGCCTGAATTACGTGATTTCCGTGCAGGGCTACGAATGGGGCCTGGCGGTGCATCAGGTCAGCCGCTCGCTGCGCCTGGACCCCGCCGAGATCAAGTGGCGCAGCCAGCGTGGCCAGCGACCCTGGTTGGCTGGCACGGTCATCGAACACATGTGTGCACTGCTCGACGTCGCCGAACTGGCCGAGCTGATCGCCAGTGGCGCGGTCAAGCAGTTGCATGGCAAACAGAAATGACACCGAACACAACCGCCAACAGCGGATTTAGAGGGCTAGGGGAATGAAAAAGTCGTCTGCGCAAGGTTCTGAAGATCCGATCCTGCAGTGGGTAACCTTCCGTCTGGACAACGAGTCCTACGGCATCAACGTCATGCAGGTGCAGGAAGTACTGCGCTACACCGAGATCGCTCCGGTGCCGGGCGCGCCAAGCTACGTGCTGGGCATCATCAACCTGCGCGGTAACGTGGTGACGGTGATCGACACCCGCCAGCGCTTCGGCCTGATGCCGTCGGATGTGACCGACAACACCCGTATCGTCATCATCGAGGCGGACAAGCAAGTGGTCGGCATCCTGGTCGACAGTGTTGCCGAGGTGGTGTACCTGCGCCAGTCGGAAATCGAAACGGCACCGAACGTGGGTAACGAAGAGTCGGCCAAGTTCATCCAGGGCGTGTGCAACAAGAACGGCGAACTGCTGATCCTGGTCGAGCTGGACAAGATGATGACCGAGGAAGAGTGGTCCGAGCTGGAGAACATCTGAGTTGATCTTCGAGGTGGCGGTAATCTTTCTGGCGCTGCTGTGGGCCTTGAGCCTGTGGTTCTTCCTCAACTACAGCAAGCGCCAGCGCGAACTGGCGGCGCAGCAGGCCGTGGGCGATGCCCTGCGCGACCAGCGCATCAAGGACCTGGCCAAGCGCCTGGACGACTACCAGAACGGGACCGTGCGCATGGGTGAGGCCATCCATGAACTGCGCGCGACCGTGGCACCGCTGCCGGAAAAGCTCCATCAGCTGGAGCAGCGCGACCCCAACAGCGTGACCTTCACCCAGGCCGCCAAGCTGGTAGGCATGGGCGCCAGTGTGGCGGAGCTTACGGAAACCTGCGGCCTGACCCAGGCCGAGGCGGAACTGATGAGCAAGCTGCATCGCAGCGAATGAAACAGCAAAGGGCGCCTGAGGGCGCCCTTTGGTTTTCCGCTTCAGTACGCAATTTGGCACGGTCAGTGATTCAGGTTCCGCCACCCGAACCCGTTGTTGACGCGTACGACCCGTGAAACGCGAAACAGCGACTGCAGGGTGGTCTGCAGCTCTGTGTTCGACACAGGCTGCAGGTCAGCCCCCAGCAACGTGGGCGCGTTCAGCAATGGGCAGCTGAGCAGTTTGTAGAGCTTTTTCATCTGTCGCAGGGTGGGCAGGCTCTGGTCCACGGCCTGATTGAACATGCCAATGCCGGTGAGCTCGCTCAGCGCTCTGGCATAAGTTGCATACTTGGGGGCATGAGCGCCTTTGCCCGGCCAATGGGAGCTCTGCGTGAAAAAGCCAGGTCGCGTATCCAGCTGAAGGTCCATGTTGCGAATCACATTCATCAGTGTCGGGTTGCCCGGATGGCTGCCGATCACGCTGGTGTTGTATTGCTGGTGAACCCCCTTGAACGGGTTCGATGTAGGCTGCTCCAGCAATAGCCCATCGGGCGTGGTCCGCAGGGGTATGTTGCCAATCCAGTCACTGGGTGAAGCTTCATTGGTGATGCCTGCCGCCGAAGGGTGGGCCGGGGGGGCCAGCAGGTCGTTGCCAATGTCCATGTACAGGCCGCCATTCTCATGCAGCGCATGGTACTTCAGCATGTCGGTGGCGGCGGTCAGGTGGGATGAACCTCGCGCAGGGCCTTGCATGGCGGCATCGTAGTAGCGTCTGGTGTGTCCCATGTTGGCGAAAAAACCTTGTCGCTCGAGCGGCAGTACCTGCAGGTTGGGTGCGGCAACCGCCAAGGCACGGGCATTCTGGTTGAAGGCTGCGGCGTTCTGTTCGGACAGATAGAGGCAATGGCCATAACCCGCATCCCTGAGCAGCCTGGAATTGCGGGCGATGCGGGTGAGCATGTCAGGTGCAAGGAGATCGTCGCTGACCCACAGGTGCATCACACGCTTGGGAATATCTACCTGGTTTACCTCAGGCACCCTCGGTACTTCGATGGGCAGGCTTATTTCTATGCCGAGGGTGCGCAGCGTGCTTTCGCGCATGGCGTCCGTCACCACACGTGGGCCGTTGATTTCTGGCCGGTAGACACGCAAGCGGGAATTCTGGGCGATGTAGCGTTCGGGTGAGTGCTGTTCAAGATCGCTTGTTTTTACAAAGGCGTCCGTTTCGAGCTCATACACCCAATGCGTTGCCGGGTTGCTCGTGTCCACGAGCGTGTCCATGCCGACATGGGTGGTCTGGCGGCTGATCAGCATTTGGGGCGCGGGTGCCGGCAGCGGTTCGACCGGGACCGGTTGCTCGAAGAATGTCTCGAAGTTGTGACCGGTCCAGCGCGTCCTGGGTGCCCGTATCGGGCTGAGCGGGTAGCCGATCTGCCCATTGACTCTTTCGGGGGCGACGAATCCATCGAATTGAGTCTGGAAGATCTGCTTGCTGGCGCTCCAGGCATTGGCAGCCAACGGCAGGGCACATAGTGCGCCGAACGCTGCATTCACGGCGCCATCGACCTTCTCCTCCAGGTTCTTGCCATTGATGACTTCATCCAGCCCCAAGCCAAGCTGAGCGATGCCGCCTATGGCAACCACCCATCCCAGCCCAGGCACGACCAGCGTCAGTGGGGCAAGCAGGGTAATCGTCAGGTTCAGATAACCGCGCCATTTCGCCTTGATGACATCGCTGTTGGTCGTGATCAGGAACTGTGTATCTTCATAACTGCGCAGTTTTTGCCGCGTGGCAATATGACCGAACAGACCCTCGCTTATCAAAGGGCTGTATTCGTCGGTCTTGTAGTTGATGTAGTCGGTGGACCAGCCGCGGGCTGGAATGATCAGGTTGCTAACATGCACGAAACGCGGCCCCCGGTAATTGGCGAGCCCTTTGAGCGTATCCTCCAGCCCTGTGAAGTTGACCCCGGTCGACAAGTCCTGGAGACGAAAGTGCGCCATCAGTGCCTTGCGCTTTTCGGCGTCCTTGCACTGTTCCACCAGCCAGGCTTTCATCGCGTCGGCGTTTTCGAACTCGTGTAGCGGCGATGAGTTGCCAGGGATGTACAGCAAGGTCAGTCCCGAGTCCTGATCGGTGAGGCACGGGATGTCGGTGGCCACATAGCCATAGACATTCAGCATGCGTGCTTCGAACGGGCGTTCATCACCCATTGATGGTTCTCCCGCGCTGGCGATGCCAGCCGAGCGCCAGGCCAGCGCGCAACCGGCCTCGCTCAGGCTGCCTTCTTCGACCTGCCTGTTGCAGGCTGCGAGAAAGTTGACCTGGGCCAGTGTGGTGTAGTCGTCGAACGCGTGTTGCCAGTAGTTGTCGAGTTGAGCGATGTACTCATCGTGCAGATCCAGCGCCCAGATGAACGTCTGAAACGCTTGGGTATCCGTGGCGACCTGGGTTTCGCGGGAGTACTGCATGGGCTGCGACTTGCGGAACAGCCCTTGATACACGGCGTAATCGTCGAGCGTGCCGAACAGGCCGCCCTTTGGCAGTTCATCGACGATCTGCACCTGCGCCTGGGCGAAAGCCTCGGACCAGCGCTCCTGCGGCAGGCTCCAGTCGCGCAGCAGGCCGAGAAAATTGAGGGCGCTCAAGGTGCCTGGCGGAACGTGCAGCAAATTGTCGGGCTGCTCCTGCCACTTGGAAAGTACCGCCTGCGCAAGCGGTATCTGCTCGACCACCTGAGCCATCCAGCCTCCCTCGGGGTTGGGCTTGTAGTGCAAGGTCACTGCCAGCGTGGTTTCCGGGTCGAAATCCGCGCCTTGAGCCTGCGCCCACGCCTTTGTCTTTTCGAGGCTGAGCCGATCGGGGCGGGGGATCTGGGTGAGATGGTCGCGCGCGTGCTGGATGGCGCAAGGGTGCAATTGAGTCGTCATGGGCTGACCTGCCATAGTCGTGGGGCCTGCATGATGGGTGCAGGCCCCACGGCCCATGGGGTATGTATGTAGTCAGGCCGTGGCCCAGGAATGGTTGGCACCGACTCTGACCGTGCGGTTAAGCGGCAACAGGTTGCGCAGTGCCTGGTTGTAATGGTCGATGTTGACGTGCTGCCATGCGTGGATTCGCGGCATGTTGTACAGGTTCATGATCTGGCGCAGGGTGCGCAGGGCCGGCAGGCGTTGATCGACAACGCTGGAGAGCAAGTCTGGCCCGGTCAGGTAGCTCAGGCGCTTGGCGTAGCGATAGAAGCCAGCAGGGTCTTGCGCCAGGCTTGGTTTGCTGTCGTAAAAGTCCAGGTTGGCCTGGTAGCGGGAAAGCATTTCTTCGGAAATTGCCTCGAGTGTCGGGTTACCGGCATGGCTGCCGATCACGCTGGTGTTGTAGAGGCAGTTCATGCTCATTTTCTCGTTGGACATCGGCGGCGGCAGCAGCAGCCCATCTGCTGCGCTGACCAGCGCGACCTGATCGAGCGTTTCACCCGGGTTGCCGATGGCCTGCCCGTTGACTACCAGTGGCGGCTCACCCTGCGCCAGCAGGTAGTCATCCACGTCCATGTACAGCCCACCTTCATGGTGCAGCATGGGGTAGCGCAGCACATCGGAGGCTGAGGCATAGTTGCTTGCCAGTCCGCCGTTGCCGTCCAGCGCGGCCTGGTACTGGCCGTAGTATCTGCTTTGCCGGAAGCTTCGAAAGAAGGTTTGCTCTTCCAGCGGCAGAACCTGCAGGGCAGGGGCCTGCTCGGCCAGGAGACGCAGGTTTTCGGCATAGGCCGATGGCGACGCGGCGGAAAGAAACAAGCGCAGGGTGTAGGCGCTGTCGTTGGCACGTGCGGCGTTGCTGGCCAGGTTGGCGATGAGCGACGGGCTGATCACCTTGTCGCCAACCCAAAGGCAGGAGATCGTTTTCGGGATTGCCTGGCTGCCCTCGTCCGCCGCCAACGGAAAATCGACCGGCAGTGGCAAGTCGACGCCCAGCGCCCGAAGGGTACGCACGCGTGTGGCGTTGCTGACTTCTCGACCGGCAGCTGCCGGGACCAGATCGTGGCTGCCAGGGCGGGCTATATAGGCAACCGGGTCGACTTCATTGAGCGCGTTTTCCTGAATGAATGCATCTCGCTCCATGTCGTAGATGACGCGTACGTTGTAGGTATCGATACGCGCGTCGAGGTTATCGGGTGTGCCATCGTAGCGAGGGACCCGTATCACCGAGTCGGCCACGGCCTGATCGCCTTCCGGCAATGGCGGGATGGGGTCAGGGATGTGGAAGTACGGCGCGATATCGACGTCTGGCAGGTGTGGCGGTGAAAGCGGGCTGAGCGGGTAGCCGAGTTGATCGTTGAGGCGGCTTGGCACTACGAAACGGTCGCTCTTGCTTTCGAACAGTACCTTGCTGCGGGCAACCCCGTGCACGATCAGCGGCACGGCATTGAGCAGGCCCCAGGCGATGTCGGCCAAGCCGTCTTGCCTGTCTTGCAGGCCCTTGCCATTGATGGCCTGGTCCAGCCCAAGGCCGAGCTGGGCGATACCGCCAAGCGCCAGCAGCGGTGCCAGGCCAGGTACCACAAGGCTCAGCGGCGCTATCAGGTTGAGCGTGGTGTTCAGGTAGGTGCGCCAACGTGCCTTGGTGACGTCACTGTCGGTGGTGATGATGAAGTCGGCATCGTCGTAGCTGCGCTGGCGCTGCCGCTCAGCCAGGGCCTGGAACAGGTCGCCAGCGATTCTGGGGTTGTACTTGCCAGGCCGATAGTTGACATAGTTGCGGGGCGACCAGGTGCCATCGTCGTTGAAAAAGCCGTGCTCAGGTGGTAAACGATGCCTGCGGGGATACTCGCCCAAGCCTTCCAGGGCGGTATCGAGGCCACTGAAGTCCAGGCCCTGGGGGCCGTCGGCCAGTCTGAAGTGCTGCCTGAGGGCCTGGCGACTGGCGGGCGCCTTGCATTGTTGGCCAACCCAGTCCTTGAGCAGCGTCTCGCTGGCGAACTCCAACAGCGGAGCGCTGTTGCCTGGGGCGTACAGCAGGGTCAGATCGCTACTGGCGTCGTTGATGTACAACAGGTCGGTTGCGGCGTAGCCATAGATGTTCAGGGTGCTCAGGCGCAGGTCCTGGCCACGCGGCAGCAGGTCGGCGGCACGCCAGGCCAGTTGGCGTCCGGCATCGCTGAGGCTGCCTTGTGCGACCTGCAGGTTGCAGGCGGCGATGAAATTGAGCTTGCTGGACAATCGGTAGCTGTGCAGGTGGTTGCGCCAGTAATCATCCAGCATGGCTTTGAACGGCGTGTGGAAGTCCAGCGTCGCGATGAACTGCTGAAACGCCTCGGCGGCTATCGGAAGGTGCGTCGAGGCGTCGTAACGGGCGGGCTCGGTTCGCCGGAACAGGCCATTGAACACTTCGTGGGCCGCGCCATAGTGGTTGAAGGCTGGCGCCGGCAAGGTTTCGACCATGCGCAACGGGCCGTCGGGCAGGGTACCGGCCCAAGAGGGCTTGATCAGGGCGTCGAGCAGGTCGTTGCTGGATTCACCTTGCCAATTGCCCAGCAGCGCCTGTGCCAGGCTCTGGCGCTGGGTCACTGCCGCCAGGTAGGCGCGCGGGCCATCCGCGCGGTAATGCAGGGTGACGACATCGATCTGGTCGGGGTCGAGGTCGAGGCCGCGCTGGGCCAGCCACTGGCGGATCCGCCGGTTGGCCTCGCGATCGGGGCGTGGCAGGTTGCTCAAGTGGTCGCGGACGTACTGCACGCCGCTGGCGTTGATTCTGCTGGCAGACATGGAATTCACCTTGCTCGGTTGAGGAACTGGCAAGGCTGCGACGTCTGGGCTCGCTGGCTGCGTTAGATATCTACAGGGGGCGGCCTGGGGGCAGGCGCAATGGGTCGGGCGTGATGTCGCGTTCGGTGGCGGGCTCGTCGCTGAAGCCGACCGGAACCTTGCCACGCAGTTGCCAGGCGAAGGCAATGATTTCGGCGATGGTCAGGTAGAGGGCTTCGGGGATCTGTTCGCCAAGCTCCAGGCGGGCCAGCAGGCGCACCAGCTCGGCGTTCTCATAGATCGGCACTTCGTGCTCGCGGGCCAGGGCCAGGATGGCTTCGGCCAGCTCGTCGTCGCCCTTGGCGGTCAGTGTGGGGGCCTGCTGGCCATCGTAATTGAGGGCGATGGCCTGGCGCGGTTGTTTGTTGGTCATGCGGTTTCATCCACCCAGCGTTGTTCCACCCGCGTGCGCGGGCCCTGAGGTGGAATGCCGGAGTGGCATTCCAGGTCACCGACTTCCAGGCCGCGGGCCAGCAGGCGTTCGCGCAGGGCACCGAGTTGGCTGTCGATCAGCCGCGCGGTCTGCTCGCGCTCGGCCCACAGCTGGCCGGACAGGTGCCCTTGAGCCAGTTGTGCCTGGACCTGCAGCGGGCCCAGCGGGGCGAGATCAAAGGCCAGCTCGATCCGCCATAGTGCCTGCAGCGGGTCTTGCTGCTCGCGTTGGCGCTCGGCCTGCTGTTCCGGGGTTTCTTCGCGCTGTAGCTTGACCTGCAGTGGGATGAATTCCTGGCCGTGGCGCACTGGGATCTCGGTCTGCCAGGTGGTCTGCAGGTTGCCGTTATCCAGCGTGCCGGACTGTTGCAGGCTGCTCAGGGCGTGGCTCTGCAGGCGCGAGATGGCGGCGGCGGCCAGACGCAGCAGTTGTTGCAGGTCACCTTCGTTTTCCATCGCCTGCAACAGCCGGGAGGGCAACGGGAATGCGCCTGGTGGTGTCCTCGGGCTGACCCGGTCGAGCATGCCCAGCGCACTGCGGGCCATGGCTGGCAGTGCCTGCGCCAGGGTGGTGGAGGCGATTACCGGGCTGGCGGGCGCGTTCACCGATGCCTGCGCCACCAGCCTGACCAGTTGCGCCTTGAGGTCAGTGACCACGCTGGCGCCAAGGCCGCCGAGCAGCTTGGCTTCGAGGAAGGCGCCGCTGTTGTTCAGGGCCTGGGCAAGCGCCTTGCCGTCACTGAGTTGACGGGCATCCGGCAGGTTGGCCAGCAGGCTGTTGGCGGTGCTGCGCAGTTCGCCGTCGCTGCCCGGGCTGTTGGCAATCTGCTGCAGCGCACCGAGCAGGCCGGGCAGGGACGCCTGGCGACCTTGCTGAGTCAGCAGTTGCTGGGCAATGTTCAATTGTTCCTGGCGACCGCTGAGCGGCACGAAGCGCAGCGACTGGTCACCTTGCACCAGGGCGCTGAGCAGGCTGCCGATTGGCAGCGGGCGTGGGCTGTCGATGGTCAGCGTTGCGCCGGCCTGGGCCGTGTTGAGCAGGCTGACCAGCGAACGGAAGCTGGCCGCTTCGCCCAGGCTCGACATGAGTGGCTGGTTGGTCAGAACCTTGCCCTGCAGCAGGGTGCCGACCGGCACCTTGCTGGTGTCGAGCTGGGTGAGGGTGGCGATGTTGCTGGCGCTGGCTTGCTGCACCATGACGGCCAGACGATTGCTTTCAGGCTGGCTGACGGTGAACTGGCTGCCCTGCGCGAGCGGCTGGCTGGCAGTGGCCTGGACCTGGGTCTGGCTGCCGCTGGCCTGGATCACCTGTAACACCAGCTGGAAGGTACCGCCGCTCTGGCGCATCGCCAGCACTTCGGCCTGGGCGGTTTCGCCGGGTTTGAGCAGGCCGGGTTGGGCCTGGGTCAGGTTGAGCAGCTCACCGGTCAGCTGGGCCTTGATCGCCTGCGGATTGATGGCGGTTTGTGCGCCGAGACTATTGATTTCAGTCATGATTGTATACAACCTGTGGAGCCCGCCCTCTTGGCAGCGTGGCAGCACATGTAATAATGCCTGCCGCCTGTCACTGCCAGTATAACGGCAGCGAGTTGGGCGACTTGAGAAGCATATAGATAAGGCGAATCCGTGACCCTTCACCTCCAAGCCGTGGGCCTGGCCTGCGAGCGCGACTGGCGCCTGTTGTTCGAGCACCTCGATTTCGAGCTGCGCCCCGGCGACATGCTGCAGATCAGCGGCCCCAACGGCAGCGGCAAGACCAGCCTGCTGCGCCTGCTGGCCGGGCTGATGCAGCCGACTGCCGGGCAGATCCTGCTGGGTGGCCAACCGCTCGGCGAACAGCGCCACGCCCTGGCCAGCATCCTGTTGTGGATCGGCCACGCTGCCGGTATCAAGGATCTGCTCACGGCGGAGGAAAACCTCACCTGGCTCTGTGCGCTGCACCAACCGGCCACCCCTGAAGCCATCTGGTCGGCACTCGAAGCGGTCGGCCTGCGCGGTTTCGAAGATGTTCCCTGCCATACCCTGTCCGCTGGCCAGCAGCGCCGCGTGGCCCTGGCCCGGCTGCACCTGGACAGCCCGCCGCTGTGGATCCTCGACGAACCTTTCACCGCCCTCGACAAACAGGGCGTGGCGCAGCTCGAAGCACACCTGGCCAGCCACTGCGAACAGGGCGGCACGGTGGTGCTGACCACGCACCACACGCTGGAGCGCAAACCGTCCGGCTACCGGGAACTCAATCTGGGGCAATGGGCGGCATGAGCGTATTCATCCTGTTGCTGCGCCGTGAAGCGCGCCTGCTGTTCCGCCGCCCGGCGGAGCTGGCCAACCCGCTGGTGTTCTTCGCCATCGTCGTGGCGCTGTTCCCGCTGGCGGTGGGCCCGGAAAGCCAATTGTTGCAAACCTTGTCGCCTGGGCTGGTCTGGGTCGCGGCCTTGCTGGCCGTGCTGCTGTCGCTCGACGGCCTGTTCCGCAGCGATTTCGAGGACGGTTCGCTGGAGCAGTGGGTGCTGTCGCCGCACCCGCTGGCCCTGCTGGTGCTGGCCAAGGTGCTGGCACACTGGATCTTTTCCGGGCTGGCGCTGGTATTGTTGGCGCCATTGCTGGCGCTGATGCTGGGCTTGCCCAGCCACTGCCTGCCGGTGCTGCTCGGCTCGCTGCTGCTGGGCACGCCGGTGTTGAGCTTGCTGGGTGCCGTTGGCGCTGCGCTGACGGTCGGTCTCAAGCGCGGAGGTTTGTTACTGGCGTTGCTGATTCTGCCGTTGTATATCCCTGTATTGATCCTGGGCAGTGGTGCGCTGCAGGCGGCATTGCAAAATATGCCTGCCACCGGCCATCTGCTCTGGCTCGCCAGCCTGACGGCCCTGGCGGTCACCCTGGCGCCCTTTGCGATAGCGGCCGGCCTGAAGATCAGCGTCGGCGAATAACGAGTCCCGGGCTCTCAAGCCCGGCTAATACCCTGGATGTACCTGATGAAAATGAGCTGGACGTGGTTCCACAAACTGGGTTCGCCGAAATGGTTCTATGCCATCAGCGGCCGCATGCTGCCATGGCTGGCCGTTTCCGCTGTGCTGCTGCTGGTCACCGGCGTGGTCTGGGGCCTGGCCTTCGCCCCCGAGGACTACCAGCAGGGCAATAGCTTCCGCATCATCTATATTCACGTGCCGGCGGCGATGCTGGCGCAGTCCTGCTATGTACTGCTGGCAGTGGCCGGCGTGGTGGGGCTGGTATGGAAGATGAAACTGGCCGATGTCGCGCTGCAATGCGCAGCGCCCATCGGTGCCTGGATGACCGCCGTGGCGCTGGTCACCGGGGCCATCTGGGGCAAGCCGACCTGGGGCAGCTGGTGGGTCTGGGACGCACGGCTGACGTCGATGCTGATCCTGCTGTTCCTGTACTTCGGCATCATTGCCCTGGGCCAGGCCATCAGCAACCGCGACAGCGCGGCCAAGGCTTGCGCGGTGCTGGCCATCGTCGGCGTGATCAACATTCCGATCATCAAGTACTCGGTGGAGTGGTGGAACACCCTGCACCAGGGCGCGACCTTCACCCTCACCGAAAAACCGGCGATGCCGGCCGAGATGTGGCTGCCGCTGCTGTGCACGGCGCTGGGCTTCTATTGCTTCTTCGGCGCCGTGCTGCTGCTGCGCATGCGCCTCGAAGTGCTCAAGCGCGAGGCACGCGCCAGTTGGGTCAAGGATGAAGTATTGAACAGCCTGGGGCGGAGGGCCGCGCGATGAGTTTCGCTTCCTTCGGCGATTTTCTCGCCATGGGCCATCATGCCCTGTATGTCTGGTCGGCCTATGGCATCTGCCTGGCGGTGCTGGCGCTGAATGTCGCTGCACCGTTGCTGTCCCGCCGCCGCTACCTGCAAGATGAGGCGCGCCGTTTGCGCCGGGAGAACCACCAGTGAATCCGCAGCGCAAGAAACGCCTGTTCATTATCCTCGGCCTGCTGGTCGGGGTTGCGGTTGCCGTCGGCTTTGCCTTGAGCGCCCTGCAGCAGAACATCAACCTGTTCTATACCCCGACCCAGATCGCCAACGGCGAGGCGCCGCTGGACACGCGCATTCGTGCCGGCGGTATGGTCGAGAAGGGCTCGGTGCAACGTTCCTCCGATTCGCTCGACGTGCGCTTCGTGGTCACCGACTTCAACAAGTCGGTGCCGATCACCTACCGCGGTATCCTGCCGGACCTGTTCCGTGAAGGGCAGGGCATCGTCGCCCTCGGCAAGCTCAATGGCGACGGCGTGGTGGTGGCCGACGAAGTGCTGGCCAAGCACGACGAGAAGTACATGCCACCCGAGGTCACCAAGGCCCTGAAGGAAAGCGGCCAGGCGGCCAGCGGTGAGGGGGCCAAGCCATGAACGCGGCACTGGTGATCCCCGAACTCGGCCAGCTGGCGATGATCCTGGCGATCTGCTTCGCTGCCGTGCAGGCCACGGTGCCGCTGCTCGGTGCCTGGCGCGGTGACAGCCTGTGGATGGGCCTGGCGCGCCCGGCAGCCTGGGGCCAGTTCACCTTCCTGGTCTTCGCCTTTGCCTGCCTGACCCACGCGTTCATGACCGACAACTTCTCGGTCGCCTACGTGGCCAGCAACTCCAACAGCGCCTTGCCGTGGTACTACAAGTTCAGTGCGGTCTGGGGCGCGCACGAGGGCTCGTTGCTGCTGTGGGCGCTGATCCTCGGTGGCTGGACCTTTGCCGTGTCGATCTTCTCGCGGCAACTGCCGCAGGTGATGCTGGCCCGTGTGCTGGCGGTCATGGGCATGATCAGCGTCGGCTTCCTGAGCTTCCTGATCATCACTTCCAACCCGTTCCAGCGCCTGCTGCCGCAGGTGCCGACCGACGGCCGTGACCTCAACCCGCTGCTGCAGGACTTCGGCCTGATCGTCCACCCGCCGATGCTGTACATGGGCTATGTGGGCTTCTCGGTGGCCTTCGCCTTTGCCATCGCCGCGCTGCTCGGCGGGCGCCTAGATGCGGCCTGGGCGCGCTGGTCGCGGCCCTGGACCATCGTCGCCTGGGCCTTCCTTGGCGTCGGTATCACCCTGGGCTCGTGGTGGGCCTACTACGAACTGGGCTGGGGCGGCTGGTGGTTCTGGGACCCGGTGGAAAACGCCTCGTTCATGCCCTGGCTGGTGGGCACTGCGCTGATCCACTCGCTGGCGGTAACCGAAAAACGCGGGGTGTTCAAGAGCTGGACCGTGCTGCTGGCGATTGCCGCCTTCTCGCTGAGCCTGCTGGGGACCTTCCTGGTGCGTTCCGGCGTGCTGACCTCGGTACACGCGTTCGCCGCCGACCCGGCGCGCGGTGTGTTCATCCTGATCTTCCTGCTGTTCGTGGTGGGTGGCTCGCTGACCCTCTTCGCCCTGCGCGCTCCGGTGGTCAAGAGCCAGGTCGGCTTCGCCCTGTGGTCGCGTGAAACCCTGCTGCTGGCCAACAACCTGATCCTGGTGGTGGCGGCGTCGATGATCCTGCTCGGCACCTTGTATCCGCTGGTGCTCGATGCCCTGACCGGGGCCAAGCTGTCGGTCGGCCCACCTTACTTCAATGCCCTGTTCCTGCCGCTGATGGCGCTGCTGATGGTGGTGCTGAGCGTGGGGGTGGTGGTGCGCTGGAAGGACACCCCCGGCAAGTGGCTGGCGAACATGATGACCCCGGTGCTGATCGGCAGCGCAGTGCTGGCACCGGTCGCCGGCCTGATCGTCGACGACCTCGACTGGCCGGTCCTCAGCGCATTCGCCCTGGCGGTCTGGGTGGTGCTTGGCGGGCTGCGTGATATCGTCGACAAGACCCGCCACAAAGGCCTGGCCAAGGGTGTGCGCGGCCTGACCCGCAGCTACTGGGGCATGCAGTTGGCGCACCTGGGCCTGGCGGTGTGCGCCCTGGGCGTGGTGCTGTCGAGCAACAACAGCGCCGAGCGCGACCTGCGCATGGCGCCGGGCGAGAGCGTCGAACTGGGCGGTTATCACTTCCTGTTCGAGGGCGCCAAGCACTTTGAGGGGCCGAACTTCATCTCCGACAAGGGCACCATCGTGGTCAGCCGCGACGGCCGTGAAGTGACCACCCTGCACCCGGAAAAGCGCCTGTATACCGTGCAGCAATCGATGATGACCGAGGCCGGCATCGATGCCGGTTTCACCCGTGACCTGTACGTGGCCTTGGGCGAGCCGCTGGAGAACGGCGCCTGGGCAGTGCGCGTGCATATCAAGCCTTATGTCCGCTGGATCTGGCTGGGCGGTCTGCTGACCGGCCTGGGCGGGTTGCTGGCGGCCTTCGACCGGCGTTATCGCGTCAAGGTCAAGACCCGGGTGCGTGAAGCCCTGGGCGTGTCTGGAGCTGCTGCATGAAGCGTTGGATCATGGTCGTGCCACTGGCGGTATTCCTGCTGATGGCGGTTTTCCTCTACAAGGGGCTGTTCCTCAAGCCCGACGAGCTGCCATCGGCGATGATCGGCAAGCCGTTCCCGGCGTTCGCCCTGGCGTCGACCCAGGGTGACCGCAACCTGACCCAGGCCGACCTGCACGGCCGGCCGGCGCTGGTCAACGTGTGGGCCACCTGGTGCCCGTCGTGCAAGGTCGAGCACCCGTACCTGAATCAGCTGGCGCAGCAGGGTGTGGTGATCCACGGCATCAACTACAAGGACGACAACGCCGCCGCGCAGAAGTGGCTGGCCGAGTTCCACAACCCGTACCAGCTGGATATCCGCGACGAGCAGGGCAGCCTGGGGCTGGACCTGGGCGTGTATGGCGCGCCGGAAACCTTCCTCATCGACGCCAAGGGCATCATCCGCTACAAGCACGTCGGCATCGTCGATGCCGACGTGTGGCGCGAGCAGCTGGCGCCGCTGTACCAGGGCCTGGTCGACGAGGCCAAGCCATGAGGCGCTGGCTGGCAGCCGCCGTGCTGGGCATGAGCCTGGCCGGTGTGGCCAAGGCGGCCATCGATACCTACCAGTTCCGCGATGACGCCGAGCGCGAGCGTTACCAGCAGCTGACCAAGGAACTGCGCTGCCCCAAGTGCCAGAACCAGGACATCGCCGACTCCAACGCACCGATCGCCGCCGACCTGCGCCGCGAGATCTTCCGCATGCTCGGCGAAGGCAAGAGCAACCAGCAGATCGTCGACTTCATGGTCGACCGCTATGGCGACTTCGTGCGTTACAAGCCGGCGCTCAGCGGCCGCACCTGGTTGCTGTGGTTCGGCCCGGGCATCCTGCTGGCTGGTGGTTTCGTGGTGCTGGCGGTGATCGTCCGCCGTCGCCGTGGCCCGGCGACCCAGGCTGCACAGGAACTGTCCGTCGAAGAACGCGAGCGTCTCGCCAAACTGCTGGAAAAAGAACAGACCCATGACTGAATTCTGGCTTAGCGCGGGCCTGCTGCTGCTCGCCGCCCTCGGCTTTCTGCTGATCCCGATCCTGCGTGGCCGTCGCCAGCAGCAGGAAGAAGACCGCACCGCCCTGAACGTCGCACTGTATCAGGAGCGTGTCGCCGAACTGGCCGCCCAGCAGGCAGCCGGCGTGCTCGACGCGGCGCAAATGGCCAAGGGCCGCGATGAGGCGGCCCGTGAGTTGCTGGCCGACACCGAAGGCGCGGAACCGGCGCGCCAGGGCCACCTGGGCAAGGCCCTGCCATTGCTGGCGGCGGTGCTGGTGCCTGCATTGGCTCTCGCGCTGTACCTGCACTTTGGCGCGGCAGACAAGGTCGAGCTGACCCAGGAATTCGCCGCCGCACCGAAGACCATGGACGAAATGACCACGCGCCTCGAGCGTGCCGTGGAAGCCCAGCCGGACTCGGCCGAAGGCCTGTACTTCCTGGGCCGGGCCTACATGGCCCAGCAACGTCCGGCCGACGCGGCACGGGCCTACGAGCGCGCCGTCGCCCTGGCCGGCCGCCAGCCCGAGCTGCTGGGCCAGTGGGCCCAGGCGCTGTACTTCGCGGCCGAGAAGAAATGGAGCCCGCAGGTGCAGGCGCTGACCGACGAAGCGCTCAAGGCCGACCCGAACGAGGTGACCAGCCTTGGCCTGCGCGGCATCGCCGCCTTCGAGGGCGAGCGCTACCAGGAAGCCATCGACTACTGGAACCGCCTGCTGGCGCAACTGCCCGAAGGCGATGCCTCGCGGGCGGCGCTGCAAGGCGGCATCGACCGCGCGGCAGAGCGCCTGGGCAGCACCGGCAGCAAACCACAGGCCACTGCGGCTGCCCGCCTGAAGGTGCGGGTGGAACTGGCGGCGGCGCTCAAGGACAAGGTCAAGCCTGACGATACCGTGTTCATCTTCGCCCGTGCCAGCAACGGCCCGCCCATGCCGCTGGCGGCCAAGCGGGTCACCGTGGCGCAATTGCCGCTGGAAGTGGAATTGTCCGACGCTGACGCTATGCTGCCGCAGATGAAACTGTCCCAGTTCGCCGAAGTCCAACTGGTGGCACGCGTATCGCGCGCAGGCCAGCCGACCCGCGGCGAATGGATCGGCCAGGGCGCGCCCTTGGCCAATACCACCCAGGCCACCCAGCACCTGACCATCGACAGCCCCGACCAGTAAGAGAACAACGCCATGCACAGCACCGTCCGCCTGACCCTGATCACCCTGGCCTTGGGTTTGTCCGCGTGTACGGTGCATCAGCCGTACGAGCAGCCGTCGCCGCCGATCGAGACAGCACCACCGCACCAGGGGCCAGCGGTGAAACCGTTGCCAGGCGGCCAGCCGTCGACACAGCCGAGCAAGCCGGCGGGGATCCCCAAACCGATGCCGCGTACCTCTGCCAGCTTCGCGCCGCCGCCGGGTGGCGCCAGTCACTGGGATCCGAAGCTCGGCGTATATGTGCTGGAGAACAAGACCAATGTGTTTTACCGGCAGCGTACCTACTACCGCTATGACAATGGCTGGAGCTGGTCGCTGAACCCGGATGGGCCGTGGCAGGAAACCGACAGCAGTGGTGTGCCTGGAGGGCTGGGGCGCGCTTACGGGCAGTAATTGTAGGAGCGGCCTGATAACCAATACAGTACAGTTTTCCCCTTATTTTTCGATTGACTGTACTGGACGGTGACTCCGCATAATGCCCCTTCAAATTGACTCGGAGGTGGCATGAGCAAGACAGTCCTGGTACTGGTAGAAACCGTCGACGATTATCTGCCATTACTCGAACAGGCCGGCTACCGTCTGATTCGCGCCCCATCCCCGCAAATGCGTGCCGACGCCATCCAGCGCCATGCCGGCGAGATCGACGCCGTGCTGACCCGAGGCCCGTTGGGCCTGACCGCCGCTGAAATCGCCGCCTTGCCCAAGTTGCAGATCATCTGCGTGATCGGTGCTGGCTACGAGCAGGTCGACCTGGCTGCCGCTGCCGGCCGTGGCATCACCATCACCAATGGCGCCGGCGCCAATGCCGCGGCGGTTGCCGACCACACCTTGGCCATGCTGCTGGCGCTGTTGCGCGACATCCCTCGCGCCGATGCCAGCACCCGCCGCGGCGAGTGGAACCGGGTGATCAGCCCGTCGGTCAGCGGCAAGCGCCTGGGCCTGCTGGGCCTCGGCGCGGTCGGCCAGGCCATCGCCAAGCGCGCCAGCCTGGGCTTCGACATGAATGTCAGCTACCACAGCCGCACCCCGCGAACGGACGTGCCGTACACCTGGTACGACAGCCCGTTGCACCTGGCCGAGGCCGTCGACATCCTGGTCGTCGCCACACCCGGTGGCGCCAATACCCGCCATCTGGTTGATGCCCAGGTGCTCGAGGCACTGGGCGCGGAGGGTTACCTGGTGAATATCGCCCGGGCCAGCGTGGTCGATACCCAGGCGCTGGTAGCTGCCCTCGAGCAAGGCCGGCTTGCCGGCGCCGCGCTCGATGTGTTCGATGACGAACCCGCTGTGCCAGATGCTCTCAAGGCCCTCGGCAATACGGTGCTCACGCCACATGTGGCCGGCCAGTCGCCGGAGGCCGCACGCGACACCGTGACCCTTGTGTTGCGCAACCTGCAGGCCTTCTTTGCCGGCGAGCCGGTGCTCACGCCGGTCCGCGCCTAACCTTTTCAATACCCCCGGCATTGCCCGGATCACAAGGAGCGTTTGATGCAACTCGAAATCTTCCAGGTCGATGCCTTCTCCGCCGAGCCCTTTGGTGGCAACCCGGCGGCGGTGATCCCGCTGCAAAGCTGGCTGCCGGACGATGTGCTGCAACGCATCGCCGAAGAGAACAACCTGTCGGAAACGGCCTACTTCGTGCGCAATGGCGAAACCTTCGACCTGCGCTGGTTCACTCCCGCCGTCGAAGTCGACCTGTGCGGCCACGCCACACTGGCCTCGGCCTACGTGCTGTTCGAACAGCTGGGCGAGCAAGCCGAAGTGCTGCGCTTCAACACCCGCAGTGGTGAGCTACGGGTCAGCCGTGGCGCCGACGGCCTGCTGGCCATGGACTTCCCGGCCAAGCAGCCGCAAGCCGTGGACGTGCCGGCCGGGTTGCTGGAGGCACTGGGCCTGAGTGCGGCCAAGGCGGTGTATCGCTCCGACGACTATGTGGTGGTGGTCGATGATGCCGCGCTGCTCGACCCGCTGAAGCCCGATTTCGTCGCCTTGTCGGCATTCGACGTGCGTGGCATTGCGGTCACTGCCGCCGGCCGTGGCTTCGACTTCGTCACCCGCTGGTTCGGCCCGCGGGTCGGCGTCAATGAAGACCCGGTTACCGGCTCTGCGCATACCTCGCTGGCGCCATTGTGGGCCGAGCGGCTGGGCAAATCGTCGCTGAGCTGCGAACAGGGTGGCGCGCGCAAGGGGCAGTTGCACTGTGAAGTGCCGGGCAATGGCCGGGTGATCATCAGCGGGCGTGCGGCGCTGTACCTGCGCGGTAGCGTGTTCATCTGAGCGCGCGGATGGGGCTGCGGGCGCTGTGGTTTGGCGCCCGATCTATACTTGCTGGCCCAACCTGCAAGGAGCCCCATCATGACCCTGGAAAAAAGCGGTAGCTGCCTTTGCGGTGAAACCCGTCTGCGCGTCACTGTCGACAACACCCACATCAGCGCCTGCCATTGCAGCATGTGCCGCAAATGGACCGGCGGCCCGCTGCTGGTCGTGGACTGCAGCCAGGCGCCGGTCTTCGAGGGGCGGGCGCCGGCGGTCTACGACTCCTCCGAATGGGCCCAGCGTGGTTTTTGCAGCCGTTGCGGCACGCACCTGTATTACCGGCTCAAGGATAAAGACCACTATGCGGTGCCGGTGGGCCTGCTGGACGGCGACGAGGCCTGGGATTTCGACCTGCAGATCTTCGTCGAGCAGAAACCCGCCTGGTACTGCTTTGCCAACCAGACCAAGGAGCTGACCGGCGAGCAAGCGTTCGAGCAGTTCGGCTGAGCCATTCCCCACGGCAATGCCCGCATGCGCAAAGATCCTTTGCCGCCGGCCCCTTACAGCGTTAGCCTGCGCGCATCCACGAACAGGAGCAAAAAGCGTGAAGCGCGGTGTGATGTATGCCGGTGGGGCCGGCGCATTGTGGGGCATGGTACTGATGGTTCCGGAGCTGTTGCCGGAGTTCAACCCGATGCTGTTGAGCAGCGTGCGCTATGCGATGGTCGGCCTGATCTCGCTGCTGCTGGCGGTGCCGATGGCCCGGCAGCTGCGCCAGCTGACCCTGGCGGACGGCTGGATGCTGCTGCGCCTGGCAGTGGTCGGCAACCTGCTGTACTTCATCTGCCTGGTGGCGGCGATCCAGCGACTGGGCGTGGCACCTGCCTCGCTGATCGTCGGTGTGCTGCCGCTGACCATCACCTTGTATGGCCGCAACGACAGCGGCGCAGTGCCGATCCGGCGACTGATCGGCCCACTGGCGCTGATTCTGGCCGGGATGCTGTGCATCAATCTGCAGACCTTTGCCTTCGCCCCGGGCGATATCGGCGACAAGCTCATGGGGCTGTTCTACGCCCTGGCCGCGCTGGCCTGCTGGACCTGGTACGCGGTGCAGAACAGCCGTTATCTCAAGCAGAGCGGGCATTTCGACAGCCACCAGTGGTCGGTGCTGATCGGCGTGCTGACCGGCCTGAGCAGCCTGGTGATGGTGGTCGCCCTGGCGATGTGGCAGCCGCAGCAGCTGCAGGTCGAGGCGCCGATGGCGCGTTGGTGGCTGTTCTGGGGCGCTTGCCTGGGTTGCGCGGTGTTGGGTTCGTGGCTGGCCACGGCGCTGTGGAACGCTGCGTCCAAACGCTTGCCGCTGACCTTGAGCGGGCAGTTGATCGTGTTCGAGACCCTGTTCGCGCTGCTGTACGCCTTCCTCTGGCGGCAGGCCGGACCGAGCCTGCTGGAGGCCGCGGCAATCATTCTGGTGATCGGCGGGGTGCTGTGGTCGATGCGTCAGCATGGAACACCCCGTGAACTTGCCAAACCGGTGCATTCCTGAGAAAAGGGCGCCTTGAATTTCAGCGTTGGAGCATGCCCATGAGCAGCGAACTGCAGATCACCGACCTCGTCGAAGGCGACGGCAAGGCCGCCGTCAAGGGCGCCCTGATCACGACCCAGTACACCGGCTGGCTGGCCGACGGCAGCGAGTTCGACTCGTCGTGGTCGCGCGGCAAACCGTTCCAGTGCGTGATTGGCACCGGCCGTGTCATCAAAGGCTGGGACCAGGGGCTGATGGGCATGCGCGTGGGTGGCAAGCGCAAGCTGCAAGTGCCGGCGCACCTGGGGTATGGCGAGCGTAGCGTGGGGGCTATTCCGCCGAATTCGGACCTGACCTTCGAGATCGAATTGCTGGAAGTGCTGACGCGGGATGATTGATGGCGGTGGGGCTGGGGGGTGCTTGCCTTGGGGGGCAGCGCCTGGGAGATCGAGCGCCGCCCGCGCGGCGCATCGCAGGCAAGCCTGCTCCTACATCTGTTTCGGGCCAGTCTTGCCTGTGCCATTGGCGCGCGATCCCTTGTTTGTACCATTCGATATCGAAAGGTGAGCATTTGCTTCTCATCTTTCTCTAGTCATGCACCCAGGGTACGCGTGCCGAAAATGCAGGAGTAACTGGCCCGAAACAGATGTAGGAGCAGGCTTGCCTGCGATGCGCCGCACGGGCGGCGCTCGATCTTGCAGGCGCTACACCCCCCAAGCCGAACCCCCCGGCCTTAAATAATTCCGCAACACGCCTGCGCTAACGTAATCCTTGCCTAGGGAACGGCATCCACACTCAGGGAGGAACCAAACGGGTTGAGGGCACTCTGAGTCCTGCTCGTTGCCAAGGATGGCAATCACTAACACGGATGCCTCGCGGCATGGGCCGCGGGGCAATGTGGCGGGTATCCAGATACCTTTTGCCACAAGAGCCTGCCTACATGAAGCTGCCATCTTTCCTTCGACGTCGCCGCCACCTGTTGCTAAGCCTGGCGCTCGTTGCCGCAGCTGTACCGCTGGCACTGGAAGTGGTCGAAAGCCGTGCTCAGCCGGTCGACGGCACCCAGACGCTGGTATTCCTGCGCCATGCCGAAAAGCCCGGAGAAGGCCTGGGGCAACTGAACTGCCAGGGGCTCAATCGTGCGCTGGACCTGGCCACCTTGCTGCCGGAGCGTTTCGGCAAGGCAGATTACGTATTTGCCGCCAACCCCTCGCGGCACGTCGAGGAAGGCAGTCAGGACCAGAGCTACAGCTACATCCGCCCGCTGATGACCATCACGCCCAGCGCCATTCGCCTCGGTTTGCCGGTCAATATCGACTTCGGCGCCAACGACACCGACGAGCTCGCCGACGAACTGCTCAGCGAGAAATACCGTAATGCCACCGTCTATACCGCCTGGTCCCATGGCTACCTGCCAGAACTGATCAACGCCGTGGCCGGCAAAGCGTTGGGCGATGATCGGGTGATCACCAAGGACTGGAGCGGCGACGATTTCGATACCCTCTACGTCCTCACCCTGACCTGGCACGACGGCAAGGCCAGCCTGCTCAGCCGCAACGTTCGCCAGGGCCTGAATGGCGGTGCCCATAGCTGCCCGACCTGATCCGCTGTTACTGTCCAGGCAGGGAAGCCACGACAGGGAAGCGCAATGACGCAACGGGTGACGGTAATCGGTGGTGGCGTGGTCGGCCTGGCGACGGCTATCGCTATGTGGCGCCGTTGGCCGATGCCGGTGTACCGTGGCAGGCACTTGGCTGGCTATTGCGCGGCGACTCGCCGCTGCGCCTGGACCCCACCCAATGGCGCTGGCTGCTGGCGTTCGTGATGGCCTGCCGCAGCAGCGTCAATCGTCGCAATGCCGCCCAACTGCTGGAATTGGCCTTGCACAGCCAGGCCACCCTGAAATACTGGCGTGGCGGCGATGGTGGATATCGTCGGCTACGACGAAGCGGTGGATGCGCACAGGCTCGACAGCATGCGTCGGCAGGCATTGGAGACGTTGCCGCAGGCGGCGGATTACGCAGAGGCAGTGGAGTGGGCTGGGATGCGGCCGGCGACGTCGACCGGGGTGCCCATCGTGGGGGCTTGCGCCTATCGCAACCTGTGGCTGAACCTGGGGCATGGGGCCTTGGGGTTTACCTTGGCCTGTGGCAGTGGTGAGCGGTTGGCGCGGATGCTGTGTTGACTGTGCCGGCCCTTTCGCGGGGTTACCCGCGAATAGGCCGGTGCAGGCGAAGCGGTATTACCGCCCGAACTTCATCGGCCAGCCCACCACTTTCTTCGCTCGCGGTGTGGCATAGGTACGCACCTTGGACGTGCTGAGCCCCATCCGCACCAGCGACTCGGCAATGGTCACCGCCGCGCTCACGCCATCGACCACCGGCACCCCGGTACGCTGGCGAATCTGCTCATCCAGCCCGGCCATGCCGCCACAGCCCAGGCAGATCACCTCGGCCTTGTCGTCACGCACGGCACGTTCGGCCTGCTCGACGATGGCTTCCACCGCGCGTAGCGGGTCTTCCTCCAGTTCCAGCACAGCCAGGCCACTGGCCCTAACCGAGGCACAACGGTCATATAAGCCGGAAAGCTTCAGGCGGTCTTCGATCAGCGGCACGGTGCGGTCCAGGGTGGTCACCACCGAATAGGCGTGGCCCAGGTACATGGCGGTGCTGGCGGCGGCATCGGTGATGTCCACCACCGGCACGTTGAGCAGCTCCTGCAGGCCTTCGCGGCCATGCTCGCCATAGCCGGCCTGGATCACGGCATCGTAAGGGCCGTCGTAGGCCAGCACCCGGTCCATCACGGCGATGGCGGCCAGGTAGCTCTCGAAGTTGCCCTCCACCGACTCGGCGCCGAACCAGGGGGTAAGGCCGATGATTTCCGTGCCGGGCGCCGCGACGCTGCGCGCTTGCTCGGCAATGGCGTCGGTGATGGCTTCGGTGGTGTTGACATTGGCGATCAGAATACGCATGGGCAGTCCTCCTTGATCAATGGCTGCTGTGGTCGACGGCGATGCACTCGCCGCTGACATCGTGGTATTGGCGGTTGCGCGGGGCGATCAGCAGGTACATCGCAGCGGCGATGCCGGCGCCGATCAGCCAGGAGAATGGCGCGATACCGTGGAAGTTCGGCACCAGCGCCAGGATGATGGCCAGCAGTGCCGCTGGCACGAAGGCGGCCACGGCGCGCAGGTTGATGCCCTTGCTGTAGTGGTAGGCGCCCGTCGGGTGCTCGGTGTACAGCTCCGGCACATTGATGCGGCCTTTGCGCAGCAGCCAGTAGTCGGCCATGATCACCCCGTACAGCGGGCCGAGCAGGGCGCCCAGGCCGGACAGGAAGTACACGATCACCAGCGGGCTGTTGTAGAGGTTCCACGGCAGGATCAGCACCGCCAGGGTCGCGCTGATCAGCCCGGCGCGGCGGAAGTTGAGGTGGCGGGGCGCCAGGTTGCTCAGCACGAACGCCGGTGCGACGAAGTTGGCCATGATGTTCACCGCCACGGTGACGATCAGGAAGGCCAGGCAGCCGAGCACCAGGAACGGGGTGCTGGGGATGCTGGCGACGATCTGGGTCGGGCTGTCGATGATCTGGCCGTTGATCCGGAACTGCGCGCCGCACAGCACCACGGTGATCATGGCGAACACCAGGATGTTCACCGGCAGGCCCCAGAAGTTGCCGACGCGGATGGTCTTGCGGCACGGCGAGGAGCGGGCGAAGTCGCAGAAGTTCAGCACCAGGGTCCCGTAGATCGCCAGCCACAGGGCGCCACCGGCGAAGATGTTGCGCCACATCTCATAGCCGGTCAGCGGCTCGGCCACCGACCAGGCGATGCGCGCATCGGCCCTGAAGTACATGAACACCGCCAGGCTGGCCACGGTCAGCAGGATCACCGGGCCGGCGAAGGCCTCGTAGCGGCGCACCATCTCCATGCCGTAGGCGAGGATCACCAGCTGCACCAGCCAGATCGCCACGAAGCACACCCAGCCCAGGCTCGACAGGCCGAGGATGCTGTCGTGGTCATAGGCGGCGACCTGCGGCCACACGGCCGTGAGCAGTACGCGCAGCACCACCGAGGCCAGGTAGGTCTGGATGCCGAACCAGGCGATGGCGATCACCGCACGGATCAGCGCCGGGATCTGTGCGCCATGGATGCCGAAGGCGATGCGGCTGATCACCGGGAACGGTACCCCGGTCTTCTGCCCCATGTAGCCGGACAGGTTCATGAAGAAGTACACCAGTGCCGCGCCGATCGCCAGCGACAGCAGGATCTGCCAGCCGCCTAGGCCAAGGGCGAACAAACCCATGGCGAAGGAGTAGTTGGCAATGTTGTGCACATCGTTGGTCCACAGCGCAAAGATGCTGTAGCGGCCCCAGCGGCGGCCTTCGATACGGGTAGGCGCGAGGTCGCGGTTATGCAGGCGCGGGCTCAGGCCGAGTGGCGGCATATCGCCTGCAAGGGTGGAAGCGGGGCTGGTGCTGGCGACGGATAGTTCAGGGGCAAGGTCGAGGCTGGTACTCATTCCGGCAGGCTCCTGATGCACGTGGACTGCGATGAGCGGGCATGCGCACGGGCTCGCCATCTCGTCGGTGCAGCTTGGCATCACTGGGTTCTGGGCGCGGCGGTCGGGGTTGGGCCGGCGTCGCGAGTTCTTGTGTATTTATGTTTTGACTGATTTGTATACAAAACACGAACACACAAAAGCGAGTTCCATGCCAGAGAAAAAGCGAGTCTCAGGTAGCCACTAATTTGAATCTAAGCAGCTGAAAATTAAGTTTATGAAATAAAGGAAATATAAGTTGACCAAATGAACAGGTTTAATTTTTTAGTTGGCTGATTAGTTGATCATTTGGTCAAAATTAGTTGCAAGGAATGTGTAACGTATTGGGGCATTACCTGGAAAAGTGCACACAAAAATGGCACCTATGGTGACATTTTTGCGTACAAAAAATAGTCAGTTTGCCTGTTGAATGGATACACTCAATCCATCGGCGGCAAGCGGCGCTTCACAGGGCTCTTCTTGATGATCGCGGTGTTGGTTTCGGCCAGCACATTGATGCGGTCGAGCAGGGTGTCGAGCTGCTCCATCGAGCGCACATGCAGCCGCGCGATGAAGCAGTCCTCGCCGGTCACCTTGTCGCACTCGGTGAACTCGGGAATGGCGATGATCTGCCGCTCCACTTCCTGCAACTGCCCTGGTAGCGGGCGTATGCGCACGATGGCCTGCAACTGGTAGCCGAAGCTGCGTGGGTCGACATTCACGGTGTAACCACGCAACACACCGCGTTCCTCCAGGCGCCGCAGGCGTTCGCTGACACTGGGTGCAGAAAGGCCGCTGATCTGCGCCAGCGCCTTGAGCGAGCGGCGTGAGTCTTCCATCAAGGCATTGATCAGCAGTTGGTCGATGGCGTCGGTCATGCTTACCTCATCAGGCAAATCAGTGAATTTACCTTGATAGTAAAGGTGATCTGGCTGATCTGCCTTGGATATTAGCTGGAAGGTGCACGGCGACCCTCCGCATACTATGTCCATCATCCAAGGGAGGTGTGAGATGGACAGTTCTGTGCGCCGTGGCTCGCTGGAAATGGTTGCCGCCATGCTGATTTCCGGGACCATTGGCTGGTTCGTGCTGGTGTCCGGTCAGCCGGTGCTGGAGGTGGTGTTCTGGCGCTGCGTGTTCGGAACCGGCACCTTGCTGGCGATCTGCGCGGCATTCGGCTTTCTCAAGCCTGGCGTGATAACCCGGACGGCATTTCTGCTGGCCATCGCCAGTGGCGTGGCCATCGTCGGCAACTGGGTGCTGCTGTTCGCCTCCTACTCGCGGGCGTCGATTGCCATCGGCACGGCGGTGTACAACGTCCAGCCGTTCATGCTGGTGGGGCTGGCGGCGCTGTTTCTGGGCGAGAAGATCACCGCCGCCAAGGTTACCTGGCTGAGCGTGGCATTCCTTGGCATGCTGGCGATTGTCAGCGCCCATGGCGCGGGGCAGGCCAGTGGTGAGGACTACCTGCAAGGCATAGCCCTGGCGCTGGGCGCGGCGTTCCTCTATGCGATTGCCGCGTTGATCATCAAACGCCTGAAAGGCACGCCACCCCACCTGATCGCGTTGATCCAGGTTGCCACCGGGGTGCTGCTGCTGGCGCCGTGGGTGAAGCTCGGCGGGCTGCCTGGTGAGCCGTCGGCCCTGGCCAGCCTGGTGACCTTGGGCATGGTGCACACCGGGTTGATGTATGTGCTGTTGTACAGCGCCATCCAGCGCCTGCCGACGGCGTTGACCGGTGCCTTGTCGTTCATCTACCCGATTGCCGCGATCCTGGTCGACTGGGTGGCCTTCGGGCACCGCCTGGCGCCGTTGCAGTGGCTGGGGGTGGCGTTGATCCTGCTGGCGGCAGCGGGCATGCAGCAGGGTTGGTGGTTCCGTTCTGCACAAGTGCCGGCCAAGGGGTAGAATGGCGGCCTTTTCACTTGCTTGCGACCCGCCATGACTTCGCCGATCCACACCCTCGAACAGCACCTGCTCGCTGCCCTTGATCCTGCCCCCACCGAAACCCGCCGCCTGTTCCATGGCCGCGGCCGTTGCTGGGAGGGCCTGGAGCAGGTCACGGTGGACTGGCTGCAAGGGGTGCTGTCGGTGGCGCTGTTCCGCGAACCGCCAGAGGGCCAGTTGGGCGAGCTGGAAGCCATGCTGCGCACCTTGGCCGAACGCCCACAATGGACCGGTCAGGCGATTCTCATTCAGCACCGTTACCTGCCCGACAGCCCGGGCCAGTGGCTGCTGGGCGAGCCCTGCCAGCAGCGCGAGGTGGTCGAGGACGGCCTGACCTATCTGCTCGACCTGGGCGTGCGGCAGAACAATGGCCTGTTCCTCGACATGCGCTACGGCCGGCGCTGGGTGCGTGAGCAGGCGGCGGGCAAGCGCGTGCTCAACCTGTTCGCCTACACCTGCGGTTTCTCGGTGGCGGCGATTGCGGGTGGCGCCGAGCAGGTGGTGAATCTGGACATGGCCAAGTCGGCGCTGTCCCGGGGGCGCGATAACCATCGCCTGAACGGGCACGATGCGTCACGGGTCGCCTACCTGGGGCATGAGCTGTTCAAGTCGTGGGGCAAGGTGCGCAAGTACGGGCCTTACGACCTGATCATCATCGACCCACCGACCTTCCAGCGTGGCAGCTTCGTGCTGACCCAGGATTACGCCAAGATCCTGCGGCGACTGCCGGAGTTGCTGAGTGAAGGTGGGACGGTGCTGGCCTGTGTCAACGACCCGGGGATCGGGCCGGAGTTTCTGATCGAGGGGATGGCCGAGCAGGCGCCTTCGCTGGCCTTCGTCGAGCGGCTGGAGAATCCGCCGGAGTTTCCGGATGTGGACCCGGCGGGCGGGCTGAAGGCCCTGGTATTCCGCCAGGTTTGATGTTGCCTGTGCCGGCCTCTTCGCGGTTGTAGGAGCGGATTTATCCGCGAGAGGCCGGTCCTGGCTACATCAATTACTGATTGGTGTAGATCTGGTCAAACACGCCACCGTCGTTGAAGTGGGTTTTCTGCACGGTACGCCAGTCCCCAAAGGTCTTCTCCACCGACAGGAAGTCGACTTTCGGGAAGCGGTCGGTGTACTTGGCCAGTACCGTCGCATCACGCGGGCGCAGGTAGTTCTGCGCGGCAATTTCCTGGGCTGCTGGCGACCACAGGTACTTCAGGTATTCCTCGGCCACGGCCTGGGTGCCTTTCTTGGCCACCACCTTGTCGACCACGCTCACCGGCGGCTCGGCCTCGGCTGACACACTTGGGTAGACCACTTCGAACTGATCGCGGCCAAACTCGCGGGCGATCATCTCGGCTTCGTTCTCGAAGGTCACCAGCACGTCGCCGATCTGGTTGGTCATGAAGGTGGTGGTGGCGGCACGGCCACCGGTGTCGAGCACTGGCGCCTGCTTGAACAGCTTGCCGACGAATTCGCGGGCCTTGGTTTCATCGCCGCCCTGTTTGAGCACATAGCCCCAGGCCGACAGATAGGTATAGCGGCCGTTACCCGAAGTCTTGGGGTTGGGCACGATCACCTGCACGCCATCCTTGAGCAGGTCCGGCCAGTCTTTCAGCGCCTTGGGGTTGCCCTTGCGCACGATGAACACAGTGGCCGAGGTGAACGGCGCGCTGTTGTTCGGCAGGCGGGTCACCCAGTTGTCCGGCACCAGCTTGCCGTTGTCGGCCAGGGCGTTGATGTCGGTGGCCATGTTCATGGTGATGACATCGGCCGGCAGGCCATCGATCACCGCACGCGCCTGCTTGCTCGAGCCGCCGAAGGACATCTGCACATTGACCTTCTCGTTGTGCTCGGCCTCCCAGTGCTTCTGGAAGGCCGGGTTGTAGTCCTTGTAGAAATCGCGCATCACGTCATAGGAAACGTTCAGCAGGGTCGGGGCAGCCTGGGCCAGGTTGCCCAAGGCCAGGCCGGCGGCGAGCAGCGAGGCGGTGAAGAGTTTTTTCACGTTGCGTCCTTGTTCTGGTTCAAATGTTTGGCAATGTGCCGGCGACTATAACGGTTGGTTCTGTGGCGTTTAAAGACCGAATGGCGCTTTCCTTATTCGGTTTTCGGAAACAGCGCATTGCCGCAGCGCGAGCAGAACGCCGCGCCATGTTCATGGGTCTTCTTGTGGCAGGTCGGGCAGTCATGTTGCAGCTGTTCGCCGCGCATGGCATTGGCCAGTTCGGCGGTGAAGATGCCGGTTGGAACTGCGATGATCGAGTAACCGGTGATCATCACCAGTGACGACAGCACCTGCCCCAGTGGAGTCTTTGGCACGATATCGCCAAAGCCCACAGTCGTCAGGGTAACGATGGCCCAGTAGATGCCCTTGGGGATGCTGGTAAAGCCATGCTCCGGCCCCTCGATCACATACATCAGCGTGCCGAACACTGTGACCAAGGTCGAAACCGTGACCAGAAATACGATGATCTTTTGCTTGCTGCCGCGCAGCGCCTCCATCAGGTAGTGCGCCTGCTTCAGGTAGGGGCTGAGCTTGAGCACGCGGAAGATCCGCAGCATCCGGATCACTCGGATGATCAGCAGGTACTGGGCGTCGCTGTAGTACAGGGCGATGATCCCCGGCACGATCGCCAGCAGGTCGACCAGACCGTAGAAGCTGAAGGCATAGCGCAAGGGCTTGGGCGAGCAGTACAGGCGGGTGAGGAATTCGGCCAGGAAGATCGCGGTGAAGCCCCATTCGATGGTGGCCAGCAGGCCGGCGTAGCCCTGGTGGACCTCGTCGATGCTGTCGAGGATCACCGTGACCAGGCTGGCCAGGATGATCAGCAGGAGGATCTTGTCGAAGCGCCGGCCGGCTACGGTGTCGGTCTGGAAGACGATGATGTAGAGGCTTTCGCGCAGGGAGGGTGGAAAAGGCATTGAATTTGATTCCCAAAGCATGAAGGCGGGCGGTTTTGTCTTGAAAACTACAGCGTGAGTGAGTAACCGCCCTGATAAAACTACCAGTTTTAACCTGCTCGTGGACTTGTCAATGTAATACTCTATTTGACGGGTGTAGGACAGCTGCAATGCTTAACCTTAATGGAGCTCGTAAAAGTCGCCTGCAGAATGAATTAATGGCTAGAGCCTTTGGTGTGCAAGGCCAACGCGGTCATTTCTGCTATGGGCCTTATGGTTACCAGACGGCAAATCAGGCGCAGACCCTGCTGAGGTTCAATGGCCAGTGCCTTGAACCGATGAGCCAGGGATATCTTTTAGGCAACGGGCATCGACTCTACCAACCTCGACTATTTCGTTTCCATAGTCCAGATGCCCTCAGCCCGTTCGGAGACGGCGGGTTCAATTGTTATGCTTATTGCTCGGGCGACCCGATAAACAAAATTGACCCTTCAGGGCGCAAAGGTACTGGGCTGTCAGCATTGATTGCTAAGCACAGTCTAGACAAAAAATACGCCAAGCAAGCGCTGAAGGGCATGGCAATCCCTGACAGTGAAACGCACGTTCAGACGCAAAGATTCATCAATTCGGATGACAGAATTTTTATGGTATTTAGGAACAATAAGGGACGGTTCTCTGCCATTGCACAACCCGATCCAGAGAATGTGAAATTGAAGCTGGTGATTGAACAGCAATTGAAGAGCATCAGCATCACAAGTGAGATGGATCTTTTCAAAACGAGTCACCCCCTGGTACACCGCAATCTTCTTTCAGGCGGTGAGGTCATGGGGGCTGACATGTTTTCGCCAGCTCCGGATTCTAGTCCTCCACCTCCACCTCCGCTTCCACCAAGAACTGATCGTGTAGCACGCGCTCGAACTCACTTACGGCAGCAGCCGGTGTAAGCATCGAACAGTCAGCTCCGGAATTGATGGGGGCTGATTTTCTGTTTCCTGCGGCCTAAATGACTAGCCACATGAATCAGCCAGCAGGCGGCGACGAAAGGTGCTGTCAGGCCGGGCACTGGCAGCTGCTTGAACAGCGATTGCAACAGTAGCGCCAGGGTGATAGCCAGCAATGTCACCCAAGGTTTTTCACCTTGCCTGCTGAACGCCAGCGCTGCCAGCGCGGCATTGAAGCCGAACAAGCCCAGCCAAGCAGCTTGCGCCTGGTCGGCGAGCAGTGCCACACCGCCGCCAATGGCTGAACCGAGCACGGCCCACATCGCCGCATAGGGGTTGGCAATGAGCATCCCGATGATAATCAGCAACCCGGCCAACGGCTGGTCGAGCAGGAATATCTGACCCACGCCACGCGCTAGGGCATACGCAGGTTCCGCCTCGACAAAGCCGCTGGGCGCGGGGCTGGCAAACAGCAGGGCAACCCAGCCGAGCAGCACGAAGGGTGCGGTGTAGGCGACCAGCAGCTTGCCGCCGCGCTTGCGCCATTGGTGGGTGATGATGCTCGACAGGCCGCCGGCGGCGATGATCAGCGGCGGCAGGATGACCGACCAGGGCAGCACGGCGCTGATCAGGATGCCGATCAGCACGCCGTTGTAGCAGTACAGCCCGGCCTGGCGGTCGGCGCGGTCGTAGCCGCGGCGCTGGGCAGTGAGCAGGCCAGACAGCGCACCGAGCAGGGCGCCGCCGACCAGATCGGGGGCGGTCAGCAGGATGGCCAGCAGGCAGCACAGGCCGCACAGGGGGTTGCGCAGCAGCAGTACCTGGCTGAAGCCGTTGAGCAGCGCCGTGGCCCAGTCGGGGCACGGGTTGACGAAATTCTTGGTGTACATGGGGCAGTCAGCAAGGTTGAGGGGGAGCGGTGGGCCTCTTTGGGCCTCGGTTTTCCGCAGGTTCGGTGTATAGGGAGGGCTTTGCCCTCCTTTCGCGACACAAGGCCGCTCCTACAAGGGATCGCGGTCTCCTGTAGGAGGAAAGGGGCGCAAAGCGCCCCCGGCGATCTCAGACCAGGGTCTCGATCCGCAAGGTATTAGTCGAACCCGGCTTGCCGAAAGGCACACCGGCGGTGATCAGCAGCGTGTCGCCACGGCTGGCCATGCCTTGTGCCTGGGCGATCTCCAGGGCGGTGGACACCACCTCGTCGACCTGGCGCAGGCGGTCGTTGACCACTGAGTGCACACCCCAGGCCACGCTCAGGCGGCGGGCGGTGGCCAGGTTCGGCGTCAGGTTGAGGATCGGTGCCCGTGGCCGCTCGCGGGCGGCACGCAGGGTCGAAGCGCCCGACTCGCTGTAGTTGACCAGTACCGCCACCGGCAGGATGCCGCTGATACGGCGGATCGCGCAGCTGATGGCATCCGACACGGTGGCCTCGGCTTTGGGCCGGCCGACGTCGAGCTGGGCCTGGTAGTCCGGGCCGTTCTCTACCTGGCGAATGATCTTGCTCATCATCTGCACGGCTTCCAGCGGGTAGTCGCCCGAGGCGGTCTCGGCCGACAGCATCACCGCGTCGGCGCCTTCGGCCACGGCGTTGGCCACGTCGGTGACTTCGGCGCGGGTCGGTGCCGGCGAGAAGCGCATCGATTCGAGCATCTGCGTGGCCACAACGACCGGTTTGCCCAGCTGGCGGCAGGTGCCGATGATGCGCTTCTGGATCTGCGGCACGCTTTCGGCCGGCACTTCGACGCCCAGGTCGCCACGGGCAACCATGATCGCATCCGCCAGTTCAGCGATGGCTTGTAGTTGTTCGACTGCCGACGGCTTCTCGATCTTGGCCATCAGGTAAGCGCGGTCACCGACCAGCTGGCGCGCTTCGACGATGTCTTCCGGGCGCTGCACGAACGACAGGGCTACCCAGTCCACGCCCAGTTCCAGGCCGAAGGCCAGGTCGCGGCGGTCTTTCTCGGTGAGCGGGGAGAGGTCGAGCACCGCTTGCGGCACGTTGACACCCTTGCGGTCGGACAGCTCGCCACCGTTCAGCACTTCGGTGTCGATGGCGTCATCGTGCTTGGCGGTTACGCGCAGGCGCAGCTTGCCGTCGTCGAGCAGCAGGTCCATGCCCGGCTCCAGTGCCGCGATGATCTCCGGGTGTGGCAGGTTGACCCGGCGGCTGTCGCCCGGGGTCTTGTCCAGGTCCAGGCGCAGGGCCTGGCCGCGCTGCAGCTGGACCTTGCCTTCGGCGAAGCGGCCGACGCGCAGCTTCGGCCCTTGCAGGTCCATGAGGATGCCCAGCGGGTAGTTCAGCTGCTGCTCGACTTCGCGGATCCACTGGTAGCGCAGGGCGTGGTCGGCGTGCTCGCCGTGGCTGAAGTTGAGGCGGAAGATGTTCACCCCGGCTTCGACCAGTTGGCGGATGTCGTCGATGCCTTTGATCGCAGGGCCGAGGGTGGCGAGGATCTTTACTTTTTTATCAGGCGTCATGATTGGGCAGTCTCGAGGATCAGGATGGCGCGGAAGTCGTTGACGTTGGTACGGGTCGGCTCGGTGACGATCAGTGCATCGAGCGCGGCGAAGTAGCCATAGCCGTTGTTGTTGTCCAGCTCGTCGCTGGCCGACAGGCCCAGGGCTTCGGCGCGGGCATAGCTGCCCGGGGTCATGAAGGCGCCGGCGTTTTCTTCCGAACCGTCGATGCCGTCGGTGTCACCGGCCAGGGCATACACGCCCGGCAGGCCCTTGAGGCTTTCAGTGAGGCTGAGCAGGAACTCGGCGTTGCGCCCGCCACGGCCGTTGCCGCGCACGGTGACGGTGGTTTCACCGCCGGAAAGGATCACGCAGGGCGCCTTCAGCGGCTGGCCGTGCAGCACGATCTGCCGGGCGATGCCCGCGTGCACCTTGGCCACTTCCCGCGATTCGCCTTCCAGGTCGCCGAGGATCAACGGGCTGAAGCCGGCCTGGCGGGCTTTTACCGCGGCGGCTTCGAGCGACTGCTGGGGTTTGGCGATCAACTGGAAGTGGCTGCGGGCCAGGGCTGGATCATCAGCCTTGACGGTTTCCGAAGCGGGGTTGTTGAGCCAGTCGATAACGGCTTTCGGCGCTTCGATGTTGTAGCGCTTGAGGATCGCCAGGGCATCGGCCGAAGTGCTCGGGTCGGCCACGGTCGGGCCGGAGGCGATGACGGTGGCCAGGTCGCCAGGCACGTCGGAAATTGCATAGGTGTAGACGGTGGCCGGCCAGCAGGCCTTGGCCAGCCGGCCGCCCTTGATCGCCGAGAGGTGCTTGCGCACGCAGTTCATCTCGCCGATGGTGGCGCCGGATTTGAGCAGCGCCTTGTTGATCTGTTGCTTGTCCGCCAGGGTCAGGCCTTCGGCTGGCAGTGCCAGCAGGGCGGACCCACCGCCAGACAGCAGGAAGATGACGCGGTCTTCTTCGTTGAGGTTGCTGACCAGTTCCAGCACGCGTTTGGCCACGGCCAGGCCGGCGGCGTCGGGGACCGGGTGAGCGGCTTCGACCACCTCGATCTTCTGGCAGTTGGCGCCGTGACCGTAGCGGGTCACGACCAGCCCGGAGACTTCGCCCTGCCAGCTCTTTTCGACCACTTCGGCCATGGCGGCGGCGGCCTTGCCGGCGCCGATGACGATGACCCGGCCGCTACGGTCGGCGGGCAGGTAGGGTTCGAGCACTTGACGCGGGTGGGCGGCGGCGATGGCTGTGTCGAACAGGTCGCGGAGAAGTTTTTGCGGATCGACCGACATGGCAGGCTCCCATTTATTGTTGTTCTGCAGAATCAAAAACGCCCCTGGAACTGCCTCCGTGCAGGCCGAACCAGGGGCGGGTGTTGCTCGGGGTCACGCTCGAGCCTGTGGTCGCAGGCTCAAGGGTGCAGACGTCTTATTTCTCGTCGCGGATCGAGAAGTTGGCCATGTGCTCCAGGCCTTTGATCAGCGCCGAGTGGTCCCAGTTGCCGCCACCCAGGGCCTGGCAGGTGTTGAACACTTGCTGGGCATTGGAGGTGTTGGGCAGGTTGATGCCCAGTTCCTTGGCGCCTTGCAGGGCCAGGTTGAGGTCCTTCTGGTGCAGGTTGATGCGGAAGCCTGGGTCGAAGGTGCCTTTGATCATGCGCTCGGCGTGCACTTCGAGGATCTTCGAAGAAGCGAAGCCGCCCATCAGCGCTTCACGCACCTTGGCTGGGTCCGCGCCGTTCTTGGCGGCGAACAGCAGCGCTTCGGCCACGGCCTGGATGTTCAGGGCAACGATGATCTGGTTGGCCACCTTGGCGGTCTGGCCATCGCCGTTGCCACCGACGCGGGTGATGTTCTTGCCCATGGCTTCGAACAGCGGCTGGGCGCGCTCGAAGGCTTTCGGGCAGCCACCGACCATGATGCTCAGGGTCGCGGCCTTGGCACCGACTTCACCGCCGGACACCGGGGCGTCCAGGTAGGCGGCGCCAGTGGCCTTGATCTTCTCGGCGAAGGCTTTGGTGGCGGTAGGGGAGATCGAGCTCATGTCGATCACTACCTTGTTCGGGCCCACGCCTTCGGCGACGCCGTTTTCACCGAACAGGACGCTTTCGACCTGAGGGGTGTCCGGCACCATGACGATGATGAATTCAGCTTCCTGGGCCACTTCTTTCGGGTTGGCCAGGGCCACTGCGCCAGCGGCGATCAGGTCGGCCGGGGCAGCGTCGTGGTGGGTGGAAACGAAGATGCTGTGGCCTGCTTTCTGCAGGTTCTGCGCCATGGGCTTGCCCATGATGCCGGTGCCGAGGAAACCGATTTTAGCCATGAGAAACTACCTCTTTGTAATTGTGATATCTCAAGCAAGCCTTGGCCCCCTGTGGGAGCAGGCTCCGAGTTGTTCCTTAGATTGCGTTATGCGTCTTCAGCCAGCCCAGGCCCGCTTCGGTGGTGGTCAGCGGCTTGTATTCCGCGCCCACCCAGCCCTGGTAGCCGATGCGGTCC
Source organism: Pseudomonas sp. NPDC089422 (assembly GCF_044749405.1). NCBI lineage: Bacteria > Pseudomonadati > Pseudomonadota > Gammaproteobacteria > Pseudomonadales > Pseudomonadaceae > Pseudomonas > Pseudomonas sp. NPDC089422. The sequence goes on along the minus strand of NZ_JBIVHW010000005.1, from coordinate 216,195 downwards.
AGGTGTTCGAACAGGAAGCGGTAGTTGATCTCGCCAGTGCCTGGTTCGTTGCGGCCCGGGTTGTCGGCCAGCTGGATGTGGTTGATCAGTTTCAGGTTGGCTTCCATGGTGCGAGCCAGGTCACCTTCCATGATCTGCATGTGGTAGATGTCGTACTGCAGGAACAGGTTGTCGCTGCCGACTTCGGCCTGGATTTCCAGCGCCTGTTTGGTGGTGTTCAGGTAGAAGCCAGGGATGTCGCGGGTGTTGATCATTTCCATGACCAGGCGGATCCCGGCGGCCTTGAGCTTGTCGGCGGCGTAGCGCAGGTTTTCCACGAAGGTCTTGCGCACGTCGGCGCACTGCAGGCCTTGTGGACGGATGCCGGCCAGGGCGTTGACCTGGGTGTTGCCCAGCACCTTGGCGTACTCGATGGCCTTGTCGACGCCAGCGCGGAACTCTTCGACGCGGTCAGGGTGGCAGGTGATACCGCGCTCACCCTTGGCCCAATCGCCCGCCGGCAGGTTGAACAGCACCTGGGTCAGGCCGTGGGCGTCAAGCTGCTGCTTGATTTCGGCAGCGCTGAAGTCGTAAGGGAAGAGGTATTCGACGCCGCTGAAGCCAGCGTCAGCGGCAGCCTTGAAGCGGGCCAGGAAGTCCTGTTCGGTGAACAGCATGGACAGGTTGGCAGCGAAGCGAGGCATGGGTTGTCTCCTTGCGATGAAGGCCCCCAGGGCAAGCCTGGGGGCGTCAGGCGATCAGTCCAGCAGCGAGATGGCGGTTGGCGCGTCGTTGCCGACCAGGGCCAGGTCTTCGAACTCGTTGACCGCGTTGATCTCGGTGCCCATGGAAATGTTGGTCACACGCTCGAGGATCACCTCGACCACGACCGGTACGCGGAACTCCTCGGCCATCTTCTGTGCCTTGAGCAGGGCAGGGGCGATTTCTGCCGGTTCGAACACGCGGATGGCCTTGCAGCCCAGGCCCTCGACCACGGCGACGTGGTCGACACCGTAGGTGGCAGCGTCGGTCGAGTTGATGTTCTCGAACGCCAGTTGTACACAGTAATCCATGTCGAAGCCACGCTGTGCCTGACGGATCAGGCCCAGGTAGGCGTTGTTCACCAGCACGTGGACATACGGCAGGTTGAACTGCGCGCCGACGGCCAGTTCTTCGATCATGAACTGGAAGTCGTAGTCACCCGACAGCGCGACCACCTTGCGCTTCGGATCGGCTTTGACAACGCCCAGCGCGGCAGGGATGGTCCAGCCCAGCGGGCCGGCCTGGCCGCAGTTGATCCAGTGGCGTGGCTTGTACACGTGCAGGAACTGCGCGCCAGCGATCTGCGACAGGCCGATGGTGCTGACGTAGCAGGTGTCCTTGCCGAAGACCTGGTTCATCTCTTCGTACACGCGCTGCGGCTTGACCGGCACGTTGTCGAAGTGGGTCTTGCGCTGCAGGCTCGCCTTGCGCTGCTGGCAGTCTTCCAGCCAGGCCTTGCGGCACTTCAGCTTGCCAGCGGCCTTCCACTCGCGGGCCACTTCGAGGAACACGTCCAGTGCCTTGCCGGCGTCGGAAACGATACCCAGGTCCGGGGTGAACACGCGGCCGATCTGGGTCGGTTCGATGTCCACGTGCACGAACTTGCGGCCTTCGGTGTAGACATCGACGGAACCGGTGTGGCGGTTGGCCCAGCGGTTGCCGATACCGAACACCAGGTCGGATTTCAGCAGGGTGGCATTGCCGTAGCGGTGCGAGGTCTGCAGGCCGACCATGCCGACCATCTGTGCGTGGTCGTCCGGGATGGTGCCCCAGCCCATCAGGGTCGGGATCACCGGTACGCCGGTCAGTTCGGCGAACTCGACCAGCTTGTCGCTGGCGTCGGCGTTGATGATGCCGCCACCGGCTACCAGCAGTGGGCGCTCGGCGTCATTGAGCAGGGCCAGGGCTTTCTCGGCCTGTACCCGGGTGGCGGACGGCTTGTTGATTGCCAGTGGCTCGTAGGCGTCGATGTCGAATTCGATTTCGGCCATCTGCACGTCGAACGGCAGGTCGATCAGCACAGGGCCTGGGCGGCCTGTGCGCATTTCATAGAAGGCCTTCTGGAAGGCGTAAGGCACCTGGCCTGGCTCCAGAACGGTGGTGGCCCACTTGGTGACCGGCTTGACGATGTTGGTGATGTCGACAGCCTGGAAGTCTTCCTTGTGCAGGCGGGCACGGGGTGCCTGGCCGGTGATGCAGAGGATCGGGATGGAGTCGGCCGAGGCGCTGTACAGGCCGGTGACCATGTCGGTGCCGGCAGGGCCCGAGGTACCGATGCACACGCCGATGTTGCCTGGGTTGGCACGGGTGTAGCCCTCGGCCATGTGCGAGGCGCCTTCGACGTGACGAGCGAGGACGTGATCGATGCCACCGACTTTCTTCAGGGCCGAGTACAACGGGTTGATGGCAGCCCCCGGGATGCCGAACGCGGTATCTACACCTTCACGGCGCATGACCAGAACGGCTGCATCGATTGCTCTCATTTTGCTCATGGTTTGTGCCTCATCGATTTTGTAATTGTATACAACTTGCTTTGTGCCAGAGTGTATTCACGGCTGGCCGCTCAGGTCAACGGGTTTTCGTCGGACGAGGTCGCTTTCGTTCGAGCGCCCGTGAAAACGGCGGTTTGCGATCTCGCATACGATCATTTCAATTTATTGTATACAAAAATAGATTCAGTTGTGTTCTATTGGCTCATCGGTTTTTCACCTGCCCTCAGGGCTTCTCACAACAAGAAGAGGACCTTTCCATGAACGCTTTGAACCTGAAAGTCGCTGTCAGCCTGGTGAACGCCGCGCTGGCGGCGGGTCGCAAGATCAATGCAGCGCCGCTGACCGTGGCCGTGCTCGATGCCGGTGGGCACCTGCTGGCCTTGCAGCGCGAGGACGGCGCCAGCCTGATTCGTCCGCAAGTGGCCACCGGCAAGGCCTGGGGGGCGATTGCCCTGGGCAAGGGCTCGCGCCTGCTGGCGCTGGATGCGCAGCAGCGGCCGGCGTTTTTCGCCGCGTTGAACGGCTTGGGCGAGCGGCCGGTGGTGCCGGCGCCGGGTGGAGTGCTGATTCGTGATCAGGACGGCAAGGTGCTGGGAGCGGTGGGGATCAGCGGCGATACGTCGGATATCGACGAGCAGTGCGCGATCAGTGCGATCGAAGAGGTGGGGTTGAAGGCTGATGCGGGTGTAGCGGCTTAATTCTCTACTGCCTGATCCGGCGCCATCGCGGATAAATCCGCTCCTACAGGCCTGTGGTGATCCTTGTAGGAGCGGATTTATCCGCGAAGAAGCCAGCGCCGAGCTTCAGGCTGCCTCTGGCTCACAGCCCTTGAGCACCATGCGGATGATGGTGTCGGCTGCGGCGTCGTAATCGCTGTCGGCCAGCTTTGCCTTGCCGGTCACTGCCGAAATCTGCCAGTCGAAATCGGCATAGGTCTGGGTCGCGGCCCAGATGCTGAACATCAGGTGGTGGGCATCGACATGGGCGATCTGCCCGCGGTCGATCCAGCGCTGGATGCACTCGATGTTATGCCGGGCCTGCTCGTTCAACTGCTCCACCTGGTTCGGCGACAGGTGCGGTGCGCCATGCATGATTTCGCTGGCGAACACCTTCGAGGCATGGGGCAGGTCACGCGAAATGCGGATCTTCGAGCGGATGTACGCACTCAGCACCTCTTTCGGGTCACCGTCGGCATTGAACGGCGTCGATGCCTGCATGATCGGCGCGATGATGCTCTCCAGGACCTCGCGGTAGAGGTTGTCCTTGGACTTGAAGTAGTAATACACGTTCGGCTTGGGCAGGCCGGCCTTGGCAGCGATGTCGCTGGTCTTGGTGGCAGCGAAGCCCTTGTCGGCGAATTCTTCACTGGCTGCGCGCAGGATCAGCTCCTTGTTGCGCTCGCGAATGGTGCTCATGGTGGGACGGTCCTTTGACGCTGCGAGCGGGGATGTTATCAAGAACCGCTGGACAGAGCACCCATGCGAGGAACCGCTTGAGGTAATGCCAGTCAGGCAGATTTACGCGCAGTGCTTGCCTGTTGCCTGTTGCATACGCTCAGTGTGTGCAGGCTGATCAGGATGACGGCAGTCCCGATCCAGAACCTGGTATCGGGGAGCGTACTCCAGAGTATCCAGTCCGCTATCGCCGACAGGATGACATTGATGAAAATAAATGGGGTGATTTCACTGACATCTGCCAAGGCGAAGGCTTTGGTGGCGAACAGTTGGAAGCCCAGTCCGAACACACCGACGAGGCCAAGAAGCAGTGCTTCGTGCGCTGAAGGCACAACCCAGTCCGAGGTGTAGGTAAACGGCAGAATCACCGTCCCGCTCAGGAAGAAATAGAAGATGATGTTCAGCGCCGAGTGCTGACGACTCAGGGATTTGACGCCCATGTAGGCGAGTGCGGCGAATACCGCCCCCAGCAGCGCGGTCAGCAGGTAGGGCACGCGGCTTTCGCTCAGGCCAGGTTGATACAGCAGGATGCAGACGCCGGCGAACCCTCCGACGGTACAAGCCAACGTGGCCAGTGAGGTCTTCTTCTTGTAGAAAATCAGGATGAACAGCGGCGCAAAGAATGCTGACGTATTTGACAGGATTATGGCGGTCGAGAGCGGCAGGTATTTGAGGCTGTAAAACATGAAAAGCATGCTCAACAGGCCGGCTCCGTTGCGCACCATGCTGGACCTGAAGTCAAGGATGCGCCAGCTGAATGTCCGCTCCCTGATGATCAGCGGCACCGTGAACAGCAGGCCGACAAGAAAGCGAAAGAACAGTGTCTCGGTGGGCGGAACATCATGGTTCGAGGCCTCTTTGACCATGCTGCTCATGATCACGATGCTGGCATAGGCCACCACCATGTACAGGCTTGCCTTGCGGAAATCATTCATGATGGAAGTCAGGCCCCATGCTGCATGTACTGCTGGATATCATTCATGCTCATGCCATTGAAAAGGTCGTTGGCGATGGCCCTGCCCTGGGAGAAATAGCAGGTGTCGTTGAGTAGAGACGACAGGGTGATGAGTGATTTCATGACGGCGGAGTCATAGTGGGCATGCAGGCCCAGGCTGTACCATGGCAGCATGACGTAGGGGATATCCTGAGTGAGGTATCGGCTGTTCAGCGAGGCAGGGCAGAGCTTCAGTGCATTGTGTGCCGGGGATTGCGTGAAGAAGTCGTGGATGGTGCTGAAGTCATATCCGTAAAAGCTGTTCATGTTGTCCAGATAGCTCGGTAGTTGCAGACCGTAGCGCTGGCCAATGTTGATTCTGTCGTTGTCCAGGGCCTGGATCAGCCTTGCCGTACTGGCGCCGATACCCTCTTTGTAAAAGTAGAACGCTGCCTGGCCTTCGCCAATTCGCCCGGCATTGGTGATCATTACCGTGGGGTGGCTGATTGCACTGGTGATATTCAGGCCAAGTTCCAGGACTGATGTGCTGGCGCTCAACCTGCACGGGAAGCTTGCCGACAGCCTGGCCATGATGAAAGACGTGCTTCGGGCCGGCATTGCCGCCAGTTGCATCGACCGCTTGATTTCGATGATCTCGACATGGCCGGGGCGATGCGCTCGGCAGGCATACGGCAGTGAAGCGGTATCTGCTAGATGGATGGCCGGTGCGTGCGGCTGTTGCGTGAGTTCCCTGTATAGATACAGTGCGCTGAAGTTGCCGGCCAGCGAGACGACGATCTGGTTGTCGACCAGAAATGGCAACATCTTGCGAAACTGCGGCAAGTGCGCGTGGGTTGGCAGGGACAGATAGATGATGTCTGCATTTCGCACGGCCATTTCGATATTGGTGGTCATGGCTGCAAGTGTGGTTGTCGCCTTTAGCCTGCCGGTGAGTGTGATGGTGTTGGCATCGATGCCATGCAGGTCGCCGGGATGTTGTTCATCTGCATAGAGTGTGATCGAGTGGCCGAGCAAGGTGAGGTGCGCGGCCAGTGCCTGGCCGCCATGGCCGCAACCGATAATGCTTATGTTCACTGAATGGTTCCGCCTGAATTGTGGTTGGGGTAACGCGTGTTCGAGTGATTCTGTAGTTGCCGGCCAAGGAAGTGATTAGGCGCAATTGTCCTGAGGTGTGGTCCTGTTCGTTTTGATCTGTAGTTCGTTCGCGGGTAGCCGCACGGACTTCTGATGGGCCTGGGAGGCCGTTGCTGCTGGGCCAGCTGACCTGGTGGCTGGGCACCTTGAACGGCGCGGGGTATGCTGCGGCTTTTGAACCGTAAGGAAGCGCTTTCCATGGCCGCAAGCAGTCTGCTGGTACTGATCGATGACATTGCCACGGTGCTCGACGATGTTTCGGTGATGACCAAGGTCGCGGCGAAGAAGACCGCAGGCGTGCTGGGTGACGACCTGGCGCTCAATGCCCAGCAGGTCACCGGCGTGCGCGCCGAGCGCGAGATCCCGGTGGTGTGGGCGGTGGCCAAGGGGTCGTTGGTGAACAAGGCGATCCTGGTGCCAGCGGCGCTGTTGATCAGCGCGTTCATCCCCTGGGCGGTGACGCCGCTGCTGATGCTCGGCGGCGCCTATCTGTGCTTCGAGGGCTTCGAGAAGCTGGCGCACAAGTTCCTGCACAGCAAGGAAGAAGACGAACAGCAGCACGAGGCGCGCAAGGAGGCCGTGGCCGATGCCAGTGTCGACCTGGTGGCGTTCGAGAAAGCCAAGATCAAGGGCGCGGTGCGTACCGACTTCATCCTCTCTGCGGAAATCATCGCCATTACCTTGGGCATCGTCGCCGATTCGCCGCTGACGCAGCAGATCATCGTGCTGTCGGGCATCGCAGTGGTCATGACCATCGGTGTGTATGGGCTGGTGGGCGGTATCGTCAAACTTGACGACCTGGGGCTGTGGATGACCCAGAAGTCTTCCGCGCTGGCCCGTTCGATCGGCAACGGCATCCTGCGGGCCGCGCCCTACATGATGAAGAGCCTGTCGGTGATCGGCACCGCCGCGATGTTCCTGGTCGGAGGCGGGATCCTGGTACATGGGGTGGCACCCCTGCATCACGCGATTGAGGCGTTCAGCGAAGGGCGCGGAGGGGCGCTGACCAGCGGCCTGCTCAATGGCGTGGCCGGTGTGCTGGCCGGGGCCGTGGTACTGGCGGGGGTGGCGGTGGCGGGGAAACTGTGGCGGGCGCTGCGGCCCGCAGCCTGAAGTGCGATGCATGAGCAACTGTCGTGCTCATTTTTCAGAAGCCGGTGCGATCCTGTGGGAGCCGGCAAGCGCGGCTCCCACAGTAGACCGTTGCAGGCCTGTCACTTGCCGGCTGCGACGCCTTGCTCCTCGGGCTTCCAGGCCAGCAGGCCCTGGCTGAAACCGTAGGCCGCGCTCTGGTAGTAGGCAATCGCCCGACGGACCAGCGGGTTGTCGCTGGCGACCGTGGTTTCATGGCTCTTGCCCAGGGCGTCCTCATGCACTCGCATGCCGCCGCGCGGGCTGAGAATGGCCAGGTTGTTGCCGTCGAACAGCCCCAGGTGCTGGTAGTTGCCGATCAGCACGCGTGGTGGCAGGTCGTCTTCCTTGAGCAGGTCGCGGCCGAAGAAGGTCGAGGTGTAGTCGAAGTTGAGCAGGCCCAGCAGGGTCGGTGCCAGGTCGATCTGGCTGGCCAGCTTGCTGTCTTCGCGGGGCTCGATCATTTTCGGTGCGTAGATCCACAACGGGATCTGGTAGTTGTTCACCGGCAGGTCTTCGACCCCGGCGCTGCCGGCCGTGTGGTCGGCGACGAAGATGAACAGGGTGTTGTCGAACCACGGCTTGCCCTTGGCTTCCTTGAGGAACTGGGCGATGGCATGGTCGGTGTACTTCACCGCGCCTTCGCGGCCGTCGCCTGACGGGATGTCGATGCGGCCGTCCGGGTAGGTGTAGGGGCGGTGGTTCGAGGTGGTCATCAGTTGCAGGAAGAACGGCTTCTGCTGGGCGTAATCAGCATCGGCCAGCTTCAGCGTCTGCCGGTACAGGTCCTCGTCAGCCATGCCCCAGGCATTCTTGAAGCTGATTTCGCTCTCATCGACGCTGCTCTGGTCGACGATGCGGTAGCCATTGCCGCTGAAGAACGCGTTCATGTTATCGAAGTAGCCGCGCCCGCCGTAGACGAAGACGGCGTCATAGCCTTTGGCGGTCAGTTGCTGGCCAAGGCTGGCGTAGCCGCTTTCGCGGCCGATGCGCTTGACGATCGAGCGGCCCGGGGTGGGCGGGATCGACAGGGTGATGGCTTCCAGGCCGCGGTCGGTACGGGTGCCGGTGGCGTAGAAGTTGTTGAAATACAGGCTCTCGCGGCGCAGGGCGTCGAGGTTTGGCGTGAGGTTGCGCGCGTCGCCGTTGCTGCCCATGTACTTGGCGCTGAAACTCTCGATGGTCACCAGGATGATGTTCGGGGTGCGCTGCTCACCGTTGGCACTGATGTGGCGGCGAATGTCCTGAGGTTCCTGGCCCTGGAAGCGAGCGTTGGGTTCGGCCAGCTCCTGGTGCATCTGCGCGCCGACTTCGCCGGCGCCAAGGCTGGCGTAGAACTGGGTGTAGTCCAGTTCGTTGTTACGGAAGGCGGCGAAGAACTGGTACGGGCCGTTGCTGGCCAGCTCGCGCTGGTAGGCGTTGCCACCCTGGCCGCGCGGGAACTGCTGGTCGATCACCACGATGTTCAGGCCGACCAGTACAGCCAGCATGGCCAGCCCGGACAGGCGCTGGCGCAGGGGGGCGCCGGGGCCGGTAAGGGCCCGGGCCAGTGGCTTGCGCAGCACCAGTGCGAGCAGGACTGCGGCCACCGCAATGCCGCTGAGCAGCGTCGGCAGTGGGTAGGATTCGCGGATGTTGTCCAGTACTTCCTTGGAATAGACCAGGTAGTCGACAGCGATGAAGTTGAAGCGTACGCCGAATTCGTCCCAGAACAGCCACTCGGCCACGGCGACGAACAGCATCACGAACAGGCTGACCACAAGCAAACCGCCGAGCAGCCAGTGGTTGGCACGCGAGCGCCACAACCTGTTCGGGCACAGCATCAAGTACACACCCAATGGCAGGGCCGTGTAGATGAGGAAGCTCAGGTCGTAGAGGGCACCGTCGAAGAAGATCGAGAAATAATTGCCGCTGACCTCACCCAGATGAGTCACCAGCAATATCAAACGTGTCAGCAGGAAGATGCCGAACCAGGTTGAGCAGAGTAGCAGCAGATAGCGCCATGGCGCGGCGAGGGGAGTACGCATCAAGTTGGCCTGTTTTCTTTCTTGGTTGTGCGAGGGCAACGAGTCTAGTCGAAAAATTGCAAAAATATTGTCAAAAATTCGCAGTGCAGGCGAAGGCAATGGCTTTATAGTCGTAACTTGCCATTTCAGACTTGCTCGAGAGGAAGCGCCCACATGTTCGGTGTACTGACGTACGACGCCTACCACTTGGCGCTCTACCTGCTCACGGCGCTGGCGTGGGGGGCTCTGGGCTTTGGCTTCCTGCTGCGCAGTGCCGACAGTCAGGCCCTTTACAAGTGCTGTGCGATGTTCGGCCTGGCCTTGGCGATTAATGCAACAGTGCTGGTGTTGGATATCTTCCGGGTCATCCCGCACCACGAAGTGGAGTTGATATTGCTGGGTTTTGGCATGGCACTGCCGTCGGCCATATTTTTGACTTATAAGGCAGCTTTTGTTCTAAGTAAGATAAGGCTGAAAAAGTTGTAAGCTTTAACTTACAAGTCGTGATTGTGAAATCGCCGCCAGATGGCGGCGCTTTCACGTTTCAGATGATCAGAAGTGCACTTTCACCAGCAAACTCATGGTGTTCTGGTCGGTGGTGAAGCCATCGCTGTCCTTGATCCCGTACTTGTCCTTCCAGTAGTCGTACTCGACACCCACATACAACTGCTTCTCGCCCAGGTGCAGGGCCTTGCCCAGGTCGTACTTGATCTGTGGGTTGAAGTGCAGGTTGGCGTGGTAGGTACCGTGACGGTTCTCGTCGTTGTCGACGACCCAGTCCATGAAGCCGTCGATCAGCACGTCAGAATCACCGACCGGAATGGTGTAGGACCAGACTGGGGTGATCTGCCAGACGTTGTCGCCTGCGCGGCTGCCGTCGGTAGTACGGTTGTAGAAGTTCAGCTGGAAGTAGTCGAAGCCGGGGATATTCAGGTCGAAGCCCGGGCCGATCAGGTACGACTCGGTGTCACCCTCGCCGAACTCATAGGTCATTGCCAGCAGCACATCCTTGACCGGGCCGAACTCGAGCTTCTGGTCGAAGATCTTGCCGAACGACAGGCGCGGGCTGAACTCGCCGTAGTAGGTGTTGGGGCCGTTGCTGGCGTCCTTCTTGCCCTGGTAGAAGATCTTGTCGACGAAGAAGAAGTTGTCGCCGTACTTCCACCCGTCGGCGTGCTCGAAGGTGAAGGTTTGCTGGGTGTCGGGGTTGACCTTGAAGTTCTTGCCCCACAGGTAGGTCAGGCTGTTGTTCTGCCACTGCAGCAGGTCGCCGGCGAAGGTGGTGCTGCAGGCCAGCAGGCCGCCCGCAAGAATCAGGCTATTGATGGTACGCATTGCGAGTGTCGCTCCCTTGATTGATCTGTTGTCAGCGCTCGATGGCGCTTTTTTGTCTTTTGAGTCAGCTTTTTTCGATAGGCCACAGCTGTTTGGCAAGGGTCGAGCCAACTTTCCTGGGTTGGCAAAACCTTCCTGCTCGACTTCGTTCTGAACGGATGAAAAGGGTCTTTCAGGCTGGCAACACGTTGGCCAACCGCCCGAATTCATTGACTGAGCGGTCAGTAAACGCAGGCAGAATCCATCCTGCCCTGATCGAGGGGGCGCGCAGATTACTGGCTTGCGCGCCGCGCCTCAAGTGCTCCGTCCTGGAGCACCGTGATTCAAACCTGGGCGATTGATCAGGTTTTCAGAAATGTACCTTGATCAGCGCGCTGGCGACACTCTGATTGCTGTCCAGGTTGCCGCGGCTGTCGATGCCGTACTTGTCTTTCCAGTAGCTGTACTCGAAGCCGACATAAAGCTGCTTGGCACCGATGTTCAGGGCCTTGCCCAGGTCGTACTTGACCTGCGGGTTGAAGTGCAGGTTGGCGTGGTAGGTGCCACGGTTGTTCTGGTCGTTGTCCGGGACCCAGTCCATGTAGCCGTCGATCAGAATGTCGGACCTGCCCACGGGGATGGTGTAAGACCAGCCGGGGGTGATCTGCCAGACGTTGTCACCGGGGCGGTCACCCTCGGTGTTGCGCACATAGAAGTTCAGGGTGAAATAGTTGAAGCCGGGAATGTCCAGGTCGAAGCCGGGGCCGATCAGGTAGGCCTCGTTGTCGCCTTCGCCACGTTCGTAGGTCATCGCCAGCAGCACGTCCTTGATCGGGCCGAAGGCGAGTTTCTGGTCGAAGATCTTGCCGAACGACAGGCGCGGGCTGAACTCACCGTAGTAGGTGTCCTCGCCTTTGCCGGGGTCAGCCTTGCCGTTGTAGAAGATCTTGTCGACGAAGAAGAACGTATCGCCGTACTTCCATTTGTTGGCGTGTTCGAAGGTGATGGTCTGCTGGATATCGGGGTTGATCTTGAAGTCCTTGCCGTACAAGTACGTCAGGCTTTCGCCGTGCCACAGCAGCCAATCGCCTGCATGGGCGGGGAGGGTGGCCAGCAGGCTGCTGCCCAGCAGCAGGCTTGATGCGATGCGCTTCATGTTGTGATTCCCGGACTTATTGTTTTTGTTGGCGGTTTTTTCGGCGCGCAGGCGCCCCGAGCGGCCCATTCCGGCGGGCCGACGGTGAAGCGGTTACTGCGGAAAATGAGCAGGGGCGGCACACTGCGCCGCCCCGCTCAGGGCTCAATGTTGGTGGCAGGCGTCGTTGTGCACGGCGCGCTCGGCACCACCGAGGATGTTGAACAGCACGTTGAGCACCAGGGCACTGACCGTGGCCATGGCGATCCCGCTGTGGGTGATGGGTTCCATCCACTGCGGCATCTGCGCGAAGAACTCCGGCTTGACCACAGGGATCAGGCCGAAGCCGACGCTCACCGCCACCAGCAGCTGATTGCGGCGGTCGCCAATGTCGGCTTCCTGGAGGATCTTGATCCCGGTGGCAGTGACCATGCCGAACATGGCGATGGACGCGCCGCCCAGTACCGCAGGCGGGATCGAGGCGATCAGGAAGGCCGCCTTGGGCAGCAGGCTGAGCACGATCAGCAATGCACCTGCCGTGATCGTGACGTAGCGGCAACGCACGCCAGTCATCTGCACCAGGCCGATGTTCTGGGCGAACGAGGAGTGGGTGAAGGTGTTGAAGAAACCGGCGATGAACGACGCACCGGCATCGCACAGCAGGCCGCGACGCAGCATCCCGGGTGTCACTTCACGGTCTGTCACCTTGCCCAGGGCGAGGAACATGCCCGTGGACTCGACGAAGATGATCACCACCACCAGGCACATCGACAGGATCGGCGCCAGGCTGAAGGTCGGCATGCCGAAGTGCAGTGGGGTTACCACTTGCAGCCACGGCGTGTCGCTCAGGCCCGACAGGTCGACCATGCCGATGGAGCCGGCCAGGATGTAGCCCAGGCCCATGCCCACCAGGACCGACACGTTGACCCAGAAGCCGCGCATGAAGCGGTTGATCAACAGGATGACGGCCAGCACCAGGCCAGCCACCAGCAGGTAGATCGGCGAACCGAAGGTCGCGGCGTCCTGGCCGCCACCGGCCCAGTTGACTGCCACCGGGAACAGCGACAGGCCAATCGAGGTGATCACCGTGCCGGTGACCAGGGGCGGGAAGAAGCGTACGACCTTGGACATGAACGGTGCGATCAGCATGCCGAAGAACCCGGCAGCGATGGTCGCGCCAAAGATCCCCTGCAGGCCTACGCCCGGCATGCCGGCCATGGCCACCATGCTGCCGACGGCAGCGAAGCTGGCCCCCATCATCACTGGCATGCGGATCCCGACCGGGCCGATACCGAACGACTGGATGATGGTGGCGACACCGGCGACCAGCAGGTCGGCGTTGATCAGGAAAGCGACTTCTTCACGGGACAAACCAGCGGCCTGGCCGATGATCAGAGGGACGGCGATCGCACCCCCGTACATCAGCAGCACATGTTGCAGGCCAACCAGGAACAGTTGGAACAGGGGCAGAGGCTGTCGCGGCGGCGCAACTGGAATGTACGCCTTGCGTGACTCGGACATGCAGCACCTCGAGTTTTGTTTTTATTCTCGGATCCAAGCGCCAGTCGCATACGGCAGGCCCGGTGGAGGCAGCCTGGGGTTCCCGCACGCAGTCGAACGCTCGATGCTTGCTTGTTGCATGAATCTATAAGGGCGAGGCCGGGGGTGCCGGCCTCTTCGCGGCGCAAGGCCGCCCCTGCCTGGGCGCGCGGACGCTCAGGCAGGAGAGGGTGGATCAGTTGACCTGAGCGCCTTTGGCGATCCAGTCACCGACGAGCTTGCGCTCTTCGGCGGTCATCTGGGTGATGTTGCCCAGCGGCATGATCTGGCTGGCGACCGCTTGCGCCTGAATGCGCGCGGCCTGGGCCTGGATCTGCTGCGGGGTGTCGAACATCACGCCGGCAGGGGCTGCGCTGAACAGTGGGCTGGTCGGTTTCGACGAGTGGCACACGCTGCAGCGTTCCTGGATGACTTTGTGGATCTTCTCGAAGTCGCCACCGGCGGCCTGTGCGGTCGCCTGTGCCGGAACCTCGGCGGGTGCGGCTGGGGCTTCGGCGGCCTTGGCGGCTTCCTCGGCGCGCAGCTCGGCAGCGGTCTTGCCACCGACGGCGGTGGCTGGCAGCGGCTGGTACTCGACCTTCGCTGCGGCCTGCTCAGGGCTGACGGCCATCGGCTTGGGGCCGGTGACGTAGGCCAGGCAGATCATCGCCAGGGCGCCGACCGGCAGGGTCCAGGCGTACTTGTTGCTGTCGTGGCGGGTGTTGAAGTAGTGGCGGATCAGAACCGCTGCTACTGCGATGCCAGCCAGGATCAGCCAGTTGTACTGGCTACCGTAGGTGCTCGGGAAATGGTTGCTGATCATGATGAACAGCACCGGCAGGGTGAAGTAGTTGTTGTGACGCGAGCGCAGCAGGCCCTTGGCCGGCAGTACCGGGTCCGGGGTCTGGTTGTTCTCGATCGCCGCCACCAGCTGGCGCTGGGCCGGCATGATGATGCGGAACACGTTACCGACCATGATGGTGCCGATGATCGCGCCGGTGTGCAGGTACGCACCGCGGCCGCTGAACACCAGGCTGAAGCCGAAGCAGGCAGCAATGATCAGGACGAACAGCACGGCGCCGAGCAGGGCAGGGTGCTTGCCCAGTGGCGAGTCGCACAGGAAGTCGTAGATGAACCAGCCGGCGACCAGCGAACCGATACCGATGGCCACGCCTTCGGCACCGCTCAGGGTGCTGCCGGGTGCCAGCAGGTACAGGCTCGGGTTCCAGTAGAACACCACGCACAGCAGGGCGATACCGGACATCCAGGTGAAGTAGGCTTCCCATTTGAACCAGTGCAGGTTCTCGGGCATTTTCGGGGGTGCGAGCTTGTATTTCTCCAGGTGGTAGATACCACCGCCGTGAATCGCCCAGAGATCACCCGACAACCCATCGCGCGGGTTGCTTCGATTCAGGTGGTTCTCCAGCCAGACGAAGTAGAACGATGCACCGATCCAGGCGACACCGGTGATCATGTGAACCCAGCGAATGCTCAGGTTCAGCCATTCGTGAAGGTGTGCTTCCACAGTATGTACCTCTGCCGATCACCGTGAACGATGACCGACCTTTTCTTATTGGTGGGGATTGAGGATCAGCATCTGTTCCTCGGTGAAGTAATGCTCATCGCAGTTGTTGCCAGAACCGCTGCGATCAACCACCAGGAAGTCATCCCGCTTTTCGATCGTCAGCACCGGGTGGTGCCAGACGCCGCGATGGTAATTAACGCCCTGCCTGCCGTTACTACGGAAGGCACGGACCAAGCCTGATACAGGTGCATCGCCAACCGGCGCGACCACGATCAGAAAGGGGTTGCCGAGCAGCGGGATGAAAGCCTGGCTGCCCAGCGGATGGCGCTCCAGCATGCGCACGGTCAGCGGCATGTCCTGCGCGTCGGCGCGGAAGATGCTGATGATCGCCTTGTCTTCAGGCTCGGCGGTCTCGACCGTGGCGAGCTTGTGAAAACGCATGGTCGAGCCGTTGTTGATCATGAAGTGGTCGCTGCTATCGGTTTCGATCACGTCTCCGAATTCGGCGAAGGCTTCTTTGGTCAGGGGCTCGATCATCAGGGTGCGCATGCGGTTATCTCTTCTATTGTTCGATTTTCTGAATGAGGTTCGGCTGTTGCTTACAGCTGCAGCAGGCGGAACAGGGCGATCAGGTTGATCTGCGCCAGGGCTTCCTTGAATTCGGCATCGGTATCGTTGTGGATGCGTTTTTCGAAGGCGGCGAGGATCTGGTGCCGGTTGCTGCCCTTGACCGCCATGATGAACGGGAACTGGAACTTGGCCTTGTAGGCGTCGTTCAGTTCGGTGAAGCGGGCGAACTCTTCGGCGGTGCACTCATGGATACCGGCGCCGGCCTGCTCGTTGGTGCTCGATTCGGTCAGCTCTCCCTGGATGGCGGCCTTGCCGGCCAGGTCCGGGTGAGCGTTGATCAGTGCCAGCTGGTCGGTGTGATTGGCGCTGAGCAGGATGTCGCTCATGCGCTGGTGCAGCGCCTCGATCTCGTCCAGTTCGCCCAGCTGGCCCAGGTCGTAGGCTTTTTCGGCGACCCACGGCGAGTGCTCGTAGATGTCGGCGAACACCTTGACGAAGGCGTCACGGTCCAGGGCGGATGGCTTGAGGGTCTTGAAGGCGGTCATCAGGCGTTCTCTTTCTTGTACGGGTGGGTGGCGTGCCAGTGGCGGGCGATGTCCACGCGACGGGCGAACCAGACCTGGTCGTGGCTCTTGGCGTAGTCGACGAAGCGCTTGAGCGCGGCCAGGCGTGCCGGGCGGCCGACCAAGCGGCAGTGCAGGCCGATGGAAAGCATCTTCGGCGCTTCGGCACCTTCGGCGTAGAGCACGTCGAAGGCGTCTTTCAAGTACTGGAAGAACTGCTCGCCGCAGTTGAAGCCCTGCACCTGGGTGAAGCGCATGTCGTTGGTGTCCAGGGTGTAGGGGATCACCAGGTGCGGCTTGCCGGTCGGGTTGTTCGGTTCCCAGTAGGGCAGGTCGTCGTCATAGGTGTCGCTGTCATAGAGGAAGCCACCTTCCTCCATCACCAGGCGGCGGGTGTTCGGGCCGGTGCGGCCGGTGTACCAGCCCAGCGGGCGTTCGCCAGTGAGTTCGGTGAGGATGCGGATGGCTTCGAGCATGTGCTCGCGCTCCTGGGCCTCGTCCATGTTCTGGTAGTCGATCCAGCGGTAGCCGTGGCTGCAGATCTCGTGGCCGGCTTCGGCCATGGCGCGAATCACGTCAGGGTGGCGCTGGGCGGCCATGGCCACGGCGAAGATGGTCAGGGGGACGCCGCTGTCCTTGAACAGCTTGAGCAGGCGCCAGACGCCGGCGCGGCTGCCGTACTCGTACAGCGATTCCATGCTCATGTTGCGCTGGCCCTGCAGCGGCTGGGCAGCAACCATCTCGGACAGGAAGGCTTCGGACTCTTTGTCACCGTGCAGGATGTTGCGTTCGCCGCCTTCTTCGTAGTTGAGGACGAAAGACAGCGCGATGCGAGCGTTGCCCGGCCATTGCGGGTGAGGAGGGTTGTTGCCGTAACCGATCAGGTCGCGAGGGTAGTCAGCGCTCACTGCAGTCTTCCTTCTTGTGTGTTGGTGCGGGATGGGCGGGCCGCGTCGGGATGTCGCACCACCGGATGGGGTGATTGTATACAACTTCTGAAATCTTTTGTAAGCCTGTTTTTCCGCATTTCTTCCCTTTTGTCGCATGAGAACATGTTGCAAGAAACCTGCCTGATTGGTCAGTTAATGACATTGACGTCCATACGCCGCCTGTATTTGCGACTGAAGGGCCGTTTGGCGGGGTTGCGACGGAAGGGATTAAAAAATTGTGTACAATCTGGCGGTGAAATGTCTTAATGGCGTCATTCCCGCACATCGCAGGCCCTATCCTGGGGCGTTGGCTGTGTATTTTTTGCCCATAGATTGAACAAGAGGCGACAAGCAGATGGGACGTTTGACCACACACGTACTGGATGCCGCGCATGGCTGCCCAGGCAGCTCGATCAAGGTCGAGCTGTACCGCGTCGAAGGCCAGCAGCTGGAGCTGGTGAACACTGCTCTGACCAACAGCGATGGCCGCGTCGATGCGCCGCTGCTGCAGGGTGACAATTACCGTACCGGCGTCTACCAGCTGCAGTTCAGTGCTGGCGCCTATTACCGTGCCCGCGGCGTGCAGCTGCCGGATACGGCGTTTTTGGATGTTGTCGTGCTGCGTTTCGGCATCGATGAAAAGCAGGAGCACTACCACGTGCCGCTGCTGATCTCGCCGTACAGCTATTCGACCTATCGCGGAAGCTAGTTGGTCGCTAGAAGAATCTTCGTAGGTCCTTTGGCCCGCTCCCACACTGGCGGGCTTTTTTTCGTCTGCTGTTTTTGTATCGTCTGTGCCGGCCCTTTCGCGGCGGTTCGGAACAGGTTTTAGCAATAAAGAAAGGGCGCCTAGGCGCCCTTGGTTGGTGCAACTGGGTTCAGAGGAACACGAACTTGGCAATGAAGATCGCGCACAGCACCCACAGGCTGGCGGAGATTTCCTTGTACTTGCCGGTACCCGCCTTCAGCGCTACATAGCTGATGAAGCCCAGGGCGATGCCATCGGCGACGGAGAAGGTCAGCGGCATCATGATCACCGTGACGATCGCCGGAATGCTGTCGGTGGCTTCGTCCCAATGAATGTGCGCCATGCTGCCCATCATCAGCATCGCCACATAAATCAGTGCGCCTGCAGTTGCGTAAGCCGGGATCATTCCAGCCAGCGGTGCGAAGAACATCGCCGCGACGAACAGAACGCCCACCACCACTGCAGTCAGGCCAGTCCGGCCGCCGGCAGCTACGCCGGCAGCACTTTCCACATAACTGGTTACCGGTGGTACACCGACCACGGCGCCGAACACGCTCGAAGCGCTGTCGGCCTTCAAGGCCCGGGACAGGTTTTCGATGCGGCCATCAGGCGCCACCAGGTTGGCCCGCTGGGCGACGCCCATCAGCGTGCCGGCGGTGTCGAACATGTGCACGAACAGGAACGCCAGCACCACACTGATCATGCTGACGTTGAACACGCCCGCCACGTCCATGGCCATCCAGGTCGGTGCAAGGCTCGGCGGCATCGACATCACCCCGGAGAACTTGACCAGGCCCAGACCCCAGCCGGCCAGGGTGACACCGATGATGCTGATCAGGATCGCACCAAACACGCGTTTGTAGCTGAGGATGGCGATCAGCAGAAAGCACAGCGCCGCCAGCAGTGGCCCCGGCTCATGCAGCGAACCCAGCTTGATCAGGGTGGCCGGGCTGTCGACGATGATGCCGGCGGTCTTCAGGCCGATCAGCCCGAGGAACAATCCGACGCCGGCCCCCATGGCATGGCGCAGGCTCACCGGGATGCTGTTGAGCAGCCACTCGCGCACTTTTGACAGGGTCAGGAACATGAACAGCACGCCGGAGACGAACACTGCTCCCAGTGCCGTTTCCCAGTTGTAGCCCATGGTGCCGACCACGGTGTAGGTAAAGAAGGCATTCAGCCCCATGCCCGGCGCCAGGCCCACCGGCCAGTTGGCGTACAGGCCCATCAACAGGCAGCCCAGCGCGGCGGCGATGCAGGTGGCGACGAAGGCGGCACCATGGTCGATGCCGGCGTCGGCCATGATGTTGGGGTTGACGAAGATGATGTAGGCCATGGTGATGAAGGTGGTCACCCCGGCGATCAGTTCGGTTCTGACAGTGCTGCCGTGTTGCTTGAGTTTGAAAATCCGTTCCAGCCAACTCGTTTCGAGCGGTGGCGCGAGATCCAGCGTAGGGGCTTCGGATTTGCGGCTTTCCACAGCGAGTACTCCTCAAGTCTTTCTTGTTGTTGTGGGAGCCAGGGTCCTGAGCAATGCACTTGGTGGCTCCGCGAGGGAAGGCAGACGTCTGACGCGTTTTGTTGACTCACGGGTCAAGATGTTGCTCGGTGGATTATGCTTTTGTGTACAAAGAATGCAAATAATGTTTTATCTTTTGTATGCCCAATGCGTCGTATAACGGCTATATAGGTAAAACGCCCCCTGCGGAATCGCCTCAGCCTGTGTACAATGGCGCCATACTTTCTCTTCGTGCCTCGAGAGCCCATGAACGAACAGCTGCAACCTCTGAAAAAACCTGCGCGCGTTGGCAAGGCCGGCCGCAGTGGTACCCAGGACGACATCGTCTACGCGCATATCTTCGAGGCGATTCTCGAGCAGCGATTGGCGCCGGGCACCAAGTTGAGCGAGGAAGCGCTGGGCGAGATCTTTGGCGTCAGCCGCACCATCATCCGCCGCGCCCTGTCGCGCCTGGCCCACGAAAGCGTGGTGCTGCTGCGGCCGAACCGCGGTGCCGTGGTGGCCAGCCCGACGGTGGAAGAGGCCCGTCAGGTGTTCTTCTCGCGGCGCATGGTCGAACGTGCCATTACCGAACTGGCCGTGCAGCATGCCACCCTGGAGCAGCTCAACGAGCTGCGCCAGATGGTGCGCGAGGAGCGCGACAGCTTCTCCCGTGGCGACCGTGGTGCCGGTATCCGCCTATCCGGCGAGTTTCACCTCAAGCTGGCCGAAGCGGCAGGCAACGCCCCGCTGGTCAGCTTCCAGCGCAGCCTGGTGTCGCAGACTTCGCTGATCATCGCCCAGTATGAGACCGGCACGCGCTCACACTGCTCATACGACGAGCACATGCAACTGATCGATGCCATCGAGGCGCGTGATGCCGAACAGGCGGTGAGCCTGATGATGCATCACATGGACCATATCGACAGCAAGCTGAACCTGGACGAGGAAAGCGCTTCGGACGATCTGCATGCGGTGTTCTCCCACTTGCTGAAAAAGCCCAAGGCGTCCGCCAAGGGTTGATCGTTTGCCTGCTTGATTTTGGGGCCGCGTCGCGAAAGGGGCGCGAAGCGGCCCCGGCCATTTCTGGCCATTAACCAAACGTCTGCTAAATTCTTGTGAGCAAACCTTCATCAAGCAGTTGGGCTTGCGCATCCATTGCGTTCCACTACTTGAGGAAAGGTCGATGACCATGTCTCTGGGTACACGGATGGGGGCCGAGCTGGTCGGCACCTTCTGGTTGGTTCTTGGTGGTTGTGGCAGTGCCGTACTCGCAGCCAGTTCTCCCGTCGGCATCGGTGTGCTCGGTGTCGCCTTCGCCTTCGGTCTTACCGTGCTGACCATGGCCTTCGCCATTGGTCATATCTCCGGTTGTCATCTCAACCCTGCCGTGTCGTTCGGGCTGGTGGTGGGTGGACGCTTCCCGGCCAAAGAGCTGTTGCCTTATGTGATCGCCCAGGTGATCGGCGCCATCCTGGCCGCTGGCGTGATCTATCTCATCGCCAGCGGCAAAGCCGGTTTCGAACTGTCTTCGGGCCTGGCATCCAACGGCTACGCCGACCACTCGCCCGGCGGCTACACGCTGGGCGCGGGCTTTGTCAGTGAAGTGGTGATGACCGCCATGTTCCTGGTGGTGATCATGGGTGCCACCGACGCCCGTGCCCCGGCAGGCTTCGCGCCGATTGCCATTGGTCTGGCCCTGACCCTGATCCACCTGATTTCGATCCCGGTGACCAATACCTCGGTCAACCCCGCGCGTAGCACGGGGCCAGCCTTGTTCGTCGGTGGCTGGGCCCTGCAGCAGCTATGGCTGTTCTGGGTGGCGCCGCTGATCGGGGCTGCGATCGGCGGCGCGCTGTACCGGGGCCTGGCGAAAGCGCCTTAGCGCTGGTGCACGCAACGCCCGGCGGCGTAGGTTTCACGCACGGTGCGGTCGTCACCCAGGGTGGTCAGCACGAACAGGGTTTCTTCGATGCTGCCGGACTGCTGAATGCGGTAGTCCAGCAGCGGCGTGGCCTTGTAGTCGAGCACCACGAAGTCGGCGTCGTTGCCCGGGCGCAGGCTGCCGATACGGTCGTCCAGGCGCAAGGCGCGAGCGCCGCCGAGGGTGGCCAGGTACAGCGACTTGTACGGGTGCAGGCGCGCGCCTTGCAGCTGCATCACCTTGTAGGCCTCGTTCAGGGTGTTGAGCAGCGAGAAGCTGGTGCCGGCGCCGACGTCGGTGCCCAGGCCCACGTTGACCTTGAAGCGCTCGGCCTGGGGCAGGTTGAACAGGCCGCTGCCGAGGAACAGGTTGGAGGTCGGGCAGAAGGCCACGGCCGAGCCGGTTTCCGCCAGGCGCTGGCATTCGCTGTCGCACAGGTGCACGCCGTGGGCGAACACCGAGCGCTCGCTGAGCAGCTCGAAGTGGTCGTAGACGTCCAGGTAGCCTTTCTGCTCGGGGAACAGCTCCTTCACCCAGTCGATTTCCTTGAGGTTCTCGGACAGGTGGGTGTGCATGTACAGGCCCGGGTATTCCTTCAGCAGCTGACCGGCCAGGGCCAGTTGTTCCGGCGTGCTGGTCGGGGCGAAGCGTGGGGTCACCGCGTAGTGCAGGCGGCCCTTGCCGTGCCAGCGCTCGATCAACTGCTTGCTCTCGGTGTAACCGGACTCGGCAGTGTCGGTCAGGTAGTCCGGGGCGTTGCGGTCCATCATCACCTTGCCGGCAATCATCCGCAGGTCCAGGCGCTCGGCTTCTTCGAACAGGGCGTTGACCGACTGCGGGTGCACGCTGCCGAACACCAGGGCGGTGGTGGTGCCGTTGCGCAGCAGTTCCTTGAGGAAGATCTTCGCTACCTTGTCGGCGTGACCCTTGTCGGCAAACTGCTTCTCGCAAGGGAAGGTGTAGGTATTGAGCCAGTCCAGCAGTTGTTCGCCGTAGGAACCGATCATGCCGGTCTGCGGGAAGTGGATATGGGTATCGATGAACCCCGGGGTGATCAGCGCGTCCTGGTAATGCACCACCTCGATGTCGGCCGCCAGGTTCGGCAGCAGCTCGCTGGCAGGGCCGACGGCGCTGATGCGGCCATCGTCGATCACCAGCAGGCCGTCCTCGAAGTACTCATGGGAAGCGTCCAGGCCTACCTCGGCCGGGTCGGCGATGCTATGCAGGATGGCGGCACGGTAGGCTTTGCGGGTAACGGTCATAACACACTCGTCAAATGGCTTGGCTGCGCCGGGAGGGCGGCAGCAACTGGGCAATGGGGCCGGCGTTGGCGGCAGCGTCGTGCTGGCCGAAGCAGGCGTTGTAGGTGGCAATGATTTCGCCGGCGATGGACACGGCAATCTCGATCGGCAGCTTGCCCTTGACCTCAGGCAGGCCCATCGGGCAGCGCATGCGCGCCAGCACGGCATCGTCGTAACCGCGCTCGCGCAGGCGGTGCTCGAACTTGACCCGCTTGGTCTTCGAGCCGATCAGGCCGAACCAGGTGAAATCGTTGCGCTTGAGAATGGCGGCGGTCAGTTCCAGGTCGAGCTGGTGATTGTGGGTCATGACGATGCAGTAGCTGCCTGGCGGCAGGTCCGCGACTTCGTCGACCGGTTCTTCACTGACGACCTTGCTCACCCCGTTGGGGATGAGTTCGGGGAATTCCTGTTCGCGCGAGTCGATCCAGCGCACCCGGCAGGGCAGCGCGGCGAGCAAGGGTACCAGAGCACGGCCGACATGGCCCGCGCCGAACACGGCGATCTGTGCCTGCACCGCGGCCATCGGCTCGAACAGCAGCACGGTGGCGCCGCCACAGCACTGGCCGAGGCTGGCGCCGAGGCTGAAGCGCTCCAGGTGCGGGGTGTTGCGGTGTTCCTCGAGCATCTGCCGAGCGATGTGCAGGGCCTTGTATTCCAGGTGGCCGCCGCCGATGGTGTCGAACAGGCCGGTGGCGCTGACGACCATCTTCGAGCCGGCATTGCGCGGGGTCGAGCCGCGTTCCTCGATGATGGTCACCAGCACGCAGGCTTCGCCGCGGGACTGGTGGTCGGCGAGGGCGTTGATCCATTGGTGCATGATGCAACCTCTCTCAAGAGCGGCACGGTCCCTGTAGGAGCGGCCTTGTGTCGCGAAAGGGCTGCGTAGCGGCCCCAGCAATCTTCTTTACTGCATAGATCCTGGGGCCGCTTCGCGACCCTTTCGCGACACAAGGCCGCTCCTGCAGGGCCTTGCATTGTCAGTGGGTGACGATTTCCAGTTCGGCTTCGGCAGGTTGTGCATCGGCCACCGCCTTGCGCATCTGCTCGCACCCCCACAACACCCGCTCCGGCGTCGCCGGCGCATCCACCTGTGGCTGCACGCGGTAGTCGGCGATGCTGGCCACGGCGTCCTTGAGCGCGCACCAGGCGGCGATGCCGAGCATGAACGGCGGCTCGCCCACGGCCTTGGAATGGAACACGGTGTCTTCCGGGTTCTTGCGGTTTTCCACCAGCTTCACCCGCAGGTCCAGCGGCATGTCGGCCACCGCCGGGATCTTGTAGCTGGCCGGGCCGTTGGTCATCAGCTTGCCCTTGGCGTTCCACACCAGCTCTTCGGTGGTCAGCCAGCCCATGCCCTGGATGAAGCCGCCTTCGACCTGGCCGATGTCGATGGCCGGGTTCAGCGAGTCGCCCACGTCATGCAGGATGTCGGCGCGCAGCATCTTGTACTCGCCGGTCAGGGTGTCGACGATCACTTCCACGCAGGCAGCACCGAAGGCGTAGTAATAGAACGGCCGGCCGCGCGCCTGGCTGCGGTCGTAGTAGATCTTCGGCGTGCGGTAGAAGCCGGTGGTCGACAGCGACACCTGGGCGAAGTAGGCCTGCTGCACCAGTTGCTCGAAGCTGACGATCTGGTCGCGCACGCGCACATGGCCGTTGCGGAACTCGACGTCTTCCTCGGTCACCTGGTAGTGCCGTGCGGCAAACTCGGTGAGGCGCTTCTTGAGGATCTCGGCGGCGTTCTGGGCGGCCTTGCCGTTCAGGTCGGCGCCACTCGAAGCCGCGGTCGGCGAGGTGTTGGGCACCTTGTCGGTATTGGTGGCAGTGATCTGGATGCGGCTGAAGTCGACCTGGAACACCTGCGCCACCACCTGTGCCACCTTGGTGTTCAGGCCCTGGCCCATCTCGGTGCCGCCATGGTTCAGGTGAATGCTGCCGTCGGTGTAGATGTGGATCAGCGCGCCGGCCTGATTGAGGAAGGTGGCGGTGAACGAGATGCCGAACTTGACCGGGGTCAGCGCCAGGCCCTTCTTCAGGACCGGGCTGTTGGCGTTGAAGCGGCGGATCGACTCGCGGCGCTCGGCGTAGTCGCTGCTGGCTTCCAGTTCGGCGGTCATCTCTTCGAGCATGTTGTGCTCGACGGTCTGGTAGTAGTGGGTGACGTTGCGCTCGGTCTTGCCGTAGTAGTTGGCCTTGCGCACGGCCAGCGGGTCGCGGCCCAGGTGGCGGGCGATGTGGTCCATCACCTGCTCGATGGCGACCATCCCCTGCGGGCCGCCGAAGCCGCGGTAGGCGGTGTTGGAGGCGGTGTTGGTCTTGCAGCGGTGGCCGTGCACGGTGGCATCGCCCAGGTAGTAGGCGTTGTCGGAGTGGAACATGGCGCGGTCGACGATCGAGCCGGACAGGTCGGGCGAGTAGCCGCAGTTGCCCGCCAGTTCAAGGTTGATGCCGTGCAGGCGGCCGTCGTCGTCGAAGCCGACGTCGTACTCCACATAGAACGGGTGGCGCTTGCCGGTCATGGTCATGTCTTCGACTCGCGGCAGGCGCATCTTGGTCGGCTGGCCGGTCAGGCGCGCGATCACCGCGCACAGGCAGGCAGGGCTTGCCGCCTGGGTTTCCTTGCCGCCGAAGCCGCCGCCCATGCGGCGCATGTCCAGCACCACCTTGTTCATCGGCACGTCGAGCACTTCGGCGACCAGCTTCTGCACTTCGGTGGGGTTCTGCGTGGAGCAGTAGACGATCATGCCGCCATCCTCGGTGGGCATCACCGAAGAGATCTGGGTTTCCAGGTAGAAGTGCTCCTGGCCGCCGATGTGCAGGGTGCCTTGAAGGCGGTGCGGGGCGCTGGCCAGGGCGGCGGCCGAATCGCCGCGCTGGTGGGTGTGGCTGTCGAGCACGAAGTGCTTCTTGCGCAGGGCATCGACCACGTCCAGCACCGGCTCCAGGTCTTCGTACTCGACGATGGCGGCCATGGCCGCACGGCGCGCGGTATCCAGGTCGCGGGCTGCCACGGCGAGCACCGGCTGGCCGAAGAACTCGACCTTGTCGATGGCCAGTAGCGGGTCGCCGGCGACCACCGGGCCGATGTCCTTCAGGCCCGGGATGTCTTCGTGGGTGATGGCGATGCGCACGCCTTCGAAGGCATAGCAGGGCGTGGTGTCGATGCGCAGGATGCGTGCATGGGCACGGTCTGCGGTGCGCGCATAGACATGCAGCTGGTTGGGGAATTCCAGGCGGTCGTCGATGTACAGCGCTTCGCCCGACACATGCTTGTCGGCGCTGTCGTGCTTGACGCTGCGGCCGACCCCGGTGGTCAGGTCCTGGCTGAACAGTTCGGCCATCTCGGCCTGGCTCTTGGCTACGTGATGGTTAGACATAGTCGGTCACCCGGGTCTCGATGTAGGGCGTTTGCTGTTCGATGAAGTACTTGCGCAGCAGGTTCTGCGCGGTCAGCAGGCGGTATTCCTTGCTGGCGCGGAAGTCGCTGAGCGGGGTGAAGTCTTCGGCCAGGGCCTGGCAGGCGCGTTCGACGCTGGCCTGGTTCCACGGTTTGCCGCGCAAGGCCGCTTCGCAGGCCCGGGCGCGCTTGGGAATGGCCGCCATGCCGCCGAAGGCGATGCGCACGCCGCTGACCACGCCATCTTCGATGCTCAGGTTGAAGGCACCGCACACGGCGGAGATATCGTCGTCCAGGCGTTTGGACACTTTATAGGCACGGAAGGCCCAGTCGTTGCTGGCGCGTGGCACGATGATCTTCTCGATGAACTCGCTGTCCTGGCGGGCCGTGATGCGGTAGTCGATGAAATAGTCTTCCAGCGGCATCACCCGCTGGCGCTCGCCTTGGCGCAGGACCACCTGCGCATCCAGGGCGATCAGCAGGGGCGGCGAGTCGCCGATCGGCGAGGCATTGCCGATGTTGCCGCCCAGGGTGCCCTGGTTGCGAATCTGCAGCGAGGCAAAACGGTGCAGCAGGTCGCCGAAGTCCGGGTATTCCTCGTTGAGTGCGCCGTAGCAGTCGGTGAGCGGGGTGGCGGCGCCGATTTCCAGGTGGCTGGCGGTCTTGTCGATGCGCTTGAGTTCGGCGACGTGACCGACGTAGATCATCACCGGCAGGGTCTTGTGGAACTGGGTGACCTCCAGCGCCAGGTCGGTACCGCCGGCCAGCAGGCGGGCTTCAGGGTGCGAGCTGTACAGGTCGGCCAGGTCGGCCACGGTCAGCGGCACCAGGCAGCGCTTGTCGCCGCTGTTGAGTTCACCGGTCTGGGTCGGGGCGATGGCCTTGAGGCGGGCGATGGTCTGCCCCTGCTGGGCGTCGAACTGGTCGCGGCAGGGCTGGCGGCAGCTTTGCTCGGCAGCGTCGAGGATCGGGCGGTAACCGGTGCAGCGGCACAGGTTGCCGGCCAGGGCTTCCTGGGCCTGATGCAGGTCGGCGCCCTGGCTGTTCTTCTGCAGGGCGAACAGCGACATGACGAAACCGGGGGTGCAGAAGCCGCATTGCGAGCCATGGCAATCGGCCATGGCCTGCTGCACGCTGTGCAGTTGGCCTTTGTGCTTGAGGCCTTCGACGCTGATCAGTTGCTTGCCGTGCAAGGAGGAAACGAAGGTCAGGCAAGAGTTCAGGCTGCGGTAGCGCAGGCTGTCCTCGCCCTGTTCATCCTGGACAAGCTCGCCGACCACCACGGTGCAGGCGCCGCAGTCGCCACTGGCGCAGCCTTCCTTGGTGCCGGGTTTGCCCAGGTGCTCACGCAGGTACTGCAGCACCGTCATGTTCGGGTCCAGGGCATGCTCACTACGCAGCTCCTGGTTGACGAGAAACTGGATCACGGGGATGGCCTCGCAATGGTTTTATTGTTGTTGGGCGGACAATAAGCAGACCTGTCGCAGTGGTCAATATTTTTCTGACTCAAAGGTCAGGAAAATGCGTATATCGACGCCCAGCCGAACGCAGTGCCCTATCACAAGCATAGATCGCGCCGTGTGGCTGGCTGCCTGGCAGGTCAAATAAAGCGCCGCGCCCCTCTGCGCGTGCGCTGGGCAAGTGCGCTACAATCGCTCCCTTGTGCCCAGTTCAATGATTTTGAAGGAAAACCATGACGTTCAAGGCGCCGGACAGCCTCTCCGAGCAGATTGCCGACTACCTGGCCGAACGCATCATTCGCGGCGAGCTTGCGCCCGGTGAGCGGATCCAGGAGCAGAAGGTCACCCAGGCCCTCAGCGTCAGCCGTGGCTCGGTGCGCGAAGCGTTGTTGATCCTCGAACGTCGCCATCTGATCGCGATCCTGCCGCGACGTGGCGCCCATGTCACCGAACTGGACGAGCGCAGCGTGCGCAGCCTGTGCACCCTGATGGGCGAGTTCTACATCCTGCTCGGTAACGCCGTTGCCCAGAAATGGCGCCTGGAAACCGACCTGCGCCCGTTCCTGGACATCCAGCAGCGCCTGCAGCAAGCGCGCGATCGCCAGGACATCAAGGTATTCGTCGCCGAGAGCTTCGCAGTGATGCGTGCTGCCTACCCCTTCGCCGACAACCCTTATCTGCAGGAAACCGTGGAAAACCTGCAGCCGGCCATGAGTCGCGCCTACTACCTGGCCCTGGACCAGCGCCAGGCCAACATGGACGACTACCTCGACCTGTTCGCCCGCCTGCTCGAAGCGGTAGTTGCCCGCGACCTGCCGCGCATTCGCGAGGTGCTCACCGCCTATGGCCAGCGCAGCTGCGAACTGGTGCTGGCGGCGCTGGCCCGGGGCTGACCGATGCGCCTGAAGTGCATTCGCCTGGCCGGGTTCAAGTCGTTCGTCGACCCGACCACGGTCAACTTCCCCAGCAACATGGCGGCCGTGGTCGGCCCCAACGGCTGCGGCAAGTCCAACATCATCGACGCGGTGCGCTGGGTGATGGGCGAGAGTTCGGCGAAGAACCTGCGCGGCGAGTCGATGACCGACGTCATCTTCAACGGCTCCACCAGCCGCAAGCCGGTGAGCCAGGCCAGCATCGAGCTGGTGTTCGACAACAGCGAAACCACCTTGCTGGGCGAATACGCCGCTTATGCCGAGATTTCCATCCGCCGCAAGGTCACCCGCGATGGGCAGAACAGCTACTACCTGAACGGCACCAAATGCCGCCGTCGGGACATCACCGACATCTTCCTCGGCACCGGCCTTGGCCCGCGCAGCTACTCGATCATCGAACAGGGCATGATCTCCAAGCTGATCGAGGCCAAGCCCGAAGAGTTGCGCAACTTCATCGAAGAGGCAGCCGGCATCTCCAAGTACAAGGAGCGCCGCCGCGAGACCGAAAGCCGCATCCGCCGTACCCAGGAGAACCTGGCGCGGCTGACCGACCTGCGCGAAGAGCTGGAGCGCCAGCTCGAACGCCTGCACCGCCAGGCCCAGGCCGCCGAGAAGTATCGCGAATACAAGGCCCAGGAGCGCCAGCTCAAGGCGCGCCTGTCGGCTTTGCGCTGGCGCGACCTGGACGAGCGCGTGCGCCAGCGCGAGACGGCGATCGGCGATCAGGACATCGCCCATGAGGCGCTGGTTGCCGAGCAGCGCAATGCCGATGCCAGCATCGAGCGCCTGCGTGACGGCCACCATGAATTGTCCGAGCGCTTCAACCAGGTGCAGGGGCGCTTCTATTCGGTGGCCGGTGATATCGCCCGGGTAGAGCAGAGCATTCAGCACGGCCAGCAGCGCCTGCGCCAGTTGCAGGACGACCTCAAGGAAGCCGAGCGCACCCGCCAGGAAACCGAATCGCACCTGGGCCATGATCGCACCCTGCTGGCCACCCTGGGTGAAGAGCTGGCCATGCTCGAGCCGGAGCAGGCGTTGACCCTGGCCGCCGCCGAAGAGGCTGCCGCCACCCTCGAAGAGGCCGAGCTGGGCATGCACGGCTGGCAGGAGCAATGGGACGCTTTCAATACCCGCTCTGCCGAGCCACGGCGCCAGGCCGAAGTGCAGCAAGCGCGCCTGCAGCAGCTGGAAGCCAGCCTGGAGCGCCTGGCTGAGCGACAGCGCAAGCTGGTCGAGGAAGGCGAGCAACTCGGTGTGGAGCCACAGGATGCCGCTCTGCTCGATCTCTCCGAGCAGCTGGCCAGCAGCGAGATGCTGCTCGAGGAGTTGCAGCTGTCGGAGGGGCAGGTGGTCGAGCGCCTGGAAAGCGTACGCGAGCAACTGCAGCAAGCTACCCAAGCCCAACAACAGCAGCAGGGTGACCTGCAGCGCCTCGGCGGCCGCCTGGCCTCGCTGGAGGCGCTGCAGCAGGCTGCGCTGGAGCCGGGCGTCGGTGCCGCCGACTGGTTGCGCGAGCAAGGCCTGGAGCAGCGCCCGCGTCTGGCTGAGGGGCTGCGCGTGGAGTCGGGTTGGGAGCTGGCGGTGGAAACCGTGCTTGGCGCCGATCTGCAGGCCGTGCTGCTCGACGATTTCGCCGGGCTGGATTTCAACGGCCTGGAGCAGGGCGAGTTGCGCCTGTTGTTGGCGACCGGAGGCGGCGAGCGTCAGCCCGGCAGCCTGCTCGACAAGGTCGAAGGACACATCGATCTGGCCCCGTGGCTGGGCCGAGTGCAGCCGGTCGAAGACCTTGCCGAGGCCCTGGCGCGGCGCGCAGCATTGGGTGAAGGTCAGAGCCTGGTCAGCCGAGATGGCTACTGGGTTGGCCGCCATTTCCTGCGCGTCAGCCGGGGTGGCGAGGCCCAGGGCGGCGTGCTGGCCCGTGGCCAGGAAATCGAACGCCTGGGCCAGGAACAGTTGGAGCTTGAAGCAGCGCTGGAACAGGTGGACCAGCAGCTTCAGGCAACCCGCGAGCAGCAGCTTGAGCTGGAGGAGCAGCGCGAGCAGCTGCGCCGCCGCACGCAGGATGAAAACCGCCAGCACGGTGAACTCAAGGCCAGCCTCTCCGCTGGCCGCGCCCGCGCCGAGCAGGTGGAGCTGCGTCGCCGTCGCTTGCAGGAAGAACTGACCGAGCTTCAGGAGCAGCGTGCCCTGGAGCAGGAACAGCTGGGTGAGGCGCGCCTGGTGCTGCAGGAGGCTCTGGACCTGATGGCCCAGGACACCGAGCAGCGCGAACAGCTGATGGCGCGCCGCGACACCCTGCGCGAAGGCCTTGATCGCATCCGTCAGGAAGCCCGCCAGCACAAGGACCACGCCCACCAGCTGGCCGTGCGCCTGGGTTCGCTGCGTGCGCAGCACGACTCCACCCGCCAGGCCCTGGAGCGCCTGGAGCAGCAGGCGGCACGCCTGAGCGAGCGCCAGGAGCAATTGAGCCTGAACCTCGAAGAAGGCGAGGCGCCGCTCGAAGAACTGCGCCTTAAGCTCGAAGAGCTGCTGGAGCGGCGCATGAGCGTCGATGAAGAAATGCGCCTGGCGCGCCTGCACATGGATGAGGCCGACCGCGCGCTGCGCGACGCCGAAAAGCGCCGCACCCAGGCCGAGCAGCAAGCCCAGTTGCTGCGCGGCCAGCTGGAGCAGATGCGCCTGGAAAACCAGGGCCTGGACATCCGCCGCAAGACCTTGCAGGAGCAATTGCTGGCCGACGGCTACGATTTGCAGGGCGTGCTCGCCACCGTCGAGGCCGATGCCAGCGAGCAGGGCACCGAGCAGGAACTGGAGCAGGTCGAAGGCCGCATCCAGCGCCTGGGTGCGATCAACCTGGCGGCCATCGAGGAGTACGAGCAGCAGTCCGAGCGCAAGCGTTACCTGGACGCCCAGGACGCCGACCTGGTCGAAGCCCTGGAGACCCTGGAAAACGTCATCCGCAAGATCGACAAGGAAACCCGCAACCGCTTCAAGGATACCTTTGATCAGATAAATGCCGGATTACAGGCACTTTTTCCAAAAGTTTTCGGTGGCGGCAGCGCTTACCTGGAACTGACGGGCGAAGATCTACTCGATACAGGGGTGACGATCATGGCGCGTCCGCCGGGCAAGAAGAACAGCACCATCCATCTGCTGTCCGGCGGCGAGAAGGCACTGACTGCATTGGCGCTGGTGTTTGCCATCTTCAAGTTGAACCCCGCACCGTTCTGCATGCTCGACGAGGTCGATGCGCCGCTGGACGATGCCAACGTCGGTCGGTATGCCCGGCTGGTCAAGGAAATGAGTGAAAGCGTGCAGTTCATCTACATCACCCATAACAAGATTGCCATGGAGATGGCGGATCAATTGATGGGGGTGACCATGCACGAGCCCGGTTGCTCACGTCTTGTTGCAGTTGATGTGGAGGAGGCCCTGGCAATGGTGGACGCCTGATGAGCGAAGATAGGGCGAAAACTGTAGGCAAATGCCCCCGTCATGTGCGACAGACGGTGTAAAGTTGTCTTTGGTCGTGCTAGCTTAATGTCACTCGTTTTTTGCGTGGGTAAAACGCCTGTCAGAACATAGAGTTGGCGCCACGTGTTAAAGGGCTTTGAACCCTTTGTTTTCAAGCATATTTTTATAGAGGCACGGGATTACATGGAAATCGGTCTGCGCGAGTGGCTGATCGTCATCGGCGTCATTGTCATCGCCGGTATTCTTTTCGACGGCTGGCGCCGCATGCGCGGCGGAAAAGGCAAGCTGAAATTCCGTCTGGATCGCAGTTATTCCAACCTGCCGGACGAGGAGGGCAGCGCTGAAGTGCTCGGCCCGTCGCGGGTGCTGGATACCCAGAAGGAGCCTGAACTGGACGAGGCCGACCTGCCGTCGCTCAGTGCACCGGCACGTGAGCGCGAACGTGAGCGCGAGCCGAAGCCGGCCAAGGCCGGCAAGCGCGGCAAGCGTGCAGCCGAAGCGCAGCCGCAGGGCGACCTGAACCTGGCCGCCGAACCGCGCGAGCCTGACCTGTTCGCCGACGCCGACGAAGATTTCTCCGCCGACAACACCCGCAACAGTGGCTTTGCTGCCACCGGCAACGCAGCCAAGGAGCTGCCACCGGTCGAGGAAGTGCTGGTGATCAGCGTGATTTCCCGCGACGAAGGCGGTTTCAAGGGCCCGGCGCTGCTGCAGAACATCCTCGAAAGCGGCCTGCGTTTCGGCGAGATGGACATCTTCCACCGCCACGAAAGCATGGCCGGTCACGGTGAAGTGCTGTTCTCCATGGCCAACGCGGTCAAGCCTGGCATCTTCGACCTGGACGACATCGACCACTTCAGCACCCGTGCCGTGAGCTTCTTCCTCGGCCTGCCGGGCCCGCGTCATCCGAAGCAAGCCTTCGACGTGATGGTGGCGGCAGCGCGCAAGCTGGCCCACGAGCTCAATGGCGAACTGAAGGACGACCAGCGCAGCGTGCTGACCGCCCAGACCATCGAGCACTACCGTCAGCGCATCGTCGAGTTCGAGCGCCGTGCGCTGACCCAGAAGCGCTGATGTGCCCAAGTGGGCGGACCTGGCCTCGGTCTTGCCCACCCTGTTTCAAGCGCAAGAGCAGCCCTGGGCTGCTCTTTTGCTTTGCAAGAGAACCTGAAAAATGACCGCCGAAACCCGAATCCACCAACTGCGCGCCGAACTCGACCAGCACAACTACCGCTACTACGTGCTCGACGAGCCGAGCGTGCCCGATGCCGAATACGATCGCCTGTTCAACGAACTCAAGGCGCTGGAAGCCGAGCACCCGCACCTGGTTACCCCCGACTCGCCCACCCAGCGTGTTGGCGGCGCTGCCCTGGCAGCCTTCAGTCAGGTACGTCATGAAGTGCCGATGCTCAGCCTGGGCAACGCCTTCGAGGAGGCTGACCTGCGCGAGTTCGGCCGCCGTGTGGTCGACGGGCTCGACCAGCCTGGCGCGGTGGATTTCAGTTGCGAGCCGAAGCTCGATGGCCTGGCGGTGAGCCTGCTCTACCGTGATGGCCTGTTGGTGCAGGGTGCTACCCGTGGTGACGGCACCACCGGCGAGGACATCAGCGCCAACGTGCGTACCGTGCGCAACATCCCGC
Organism: Pseudomonas sp. NPDC089422; assembly: GCF_044749405.1. Lineage (NCBI taxonomy): Bacteria > Pseudomonadati > Pseudomonadota > Gammaproteobacteria > Pseudomonadales > Pseudomonadaceae > Pseudomonas > Pseudomonas sp. NPDC089422. The sequence continues at coordinate 183,053 of NZ_JBIVHW010000005.1, read as the reverse complement.
TTAAGCTGCAGGGCGAAGGCTGGCCCGCCGTGCTCGAAGTGCGCGGCGAGGTGTACATGAGCAAGGCTGGCTTCGACCGCCTCAACGCCGCCCAGGCTGAAGCGGGCGGCAAGACCTTTGCCAACCCACGTAACGCCGCTGCCGGCAGCCTGCGTCAGCTGGATTCGAAGATCACCGCCAGCCGCCCGCTGGAATTCTGCTGCTACGGCGTCGGCCAGGTCTCCGAGAGCATCGGCGAAAGCCACATCGGCATTCTCGAGCAGCTCAAGCAGTGGGGGCTGCCGATCAGCCGCGAGCTCAGGCATGCGGCCGGTATCGAAGAGTGCCTGGCCTACTACCGCGACATCGGCGAGCGACGCAACAGCCTGCCGTATGAAATCGACGGCGTGGTATTCAAGGTCAACAGCCTGGCTGCCCAGCGCGAGCTGGGCTTCCGTGCGCGTGAGCCGCGCTGGGCCATCGCCCACAAGTTCCCGGCCATGGAAGAGCTCACCGAAGTGCTGGATGTGGAGTTCCAGGTCGGCCGTACCGGCGCGGTCACGCCCGTGGCGCGCCTGAAGCCGGTCAAGGTGGCCGGTGTGACGGTGTCCAACGCCACCCTGCACAACATGGACGAAATCGCCCGGCTGGGGCTGCGCATCGGTGATACGGTGATCATCCGCCGTGCCGGTGACGTGATCCCGCAGGTCATGCAGGTGGTGCTCGAGCGTCGTCCCGAAGATGCGCGCCCGGTACAGGTGCCGAGCGAATGCCCGGTCTGTGGCTCGCAGGTCGAGCGAACCCAGCTGGTCAAGCGCAGCAAGGGCAAGGAAACCACCAGTGAAGGTGCGGTGTACCGCTGCGTTGGCCGCCTGGCCTGCGCCGCCCAGCTCAAGCAGGCGATCATTCACTACGTATCGCGCCGCGCCATGGACATCGATGGCCTGGGTGAGAAAAGCGTCGAACAGCTGGTGGATGAAGGCCTGATCAGCTCGCCGGCGGACCTGTACACGCTGGAGTTCGATCAGATCGTCGGCCTGGAGGGCTTTGCCGAGGTCTCCAGCAAGAAGCTGCTGGACGCCATCGAAGCCAGCAAGCGCCCGAGCCTGGCGCGCTTCATCTATGCCTTGGGCATTCCGGATGTCGGCGAGGAGACCGCCAAGGTCCTGGCCCGCTCGCTGGGCAGCCTGGCTCGCGTGCAACAGGCGCTGCCACAGGTGCTGACCTACCTGCCGGACATCGGCCTGGAAGTCGCCTACGAGATCCACAACTTCTTCGAGGACGAGCACAACCGCAAGGTCATCGAGCAGTTGCTGGCCTGCGGCATGCAGCTGCAGGATGAAGGCGAGCTGGCCGCCGAATTCGCCGCCAGCACGACCCTTGCCGGCATGATCGCCAAGCTGGACATCGCCTCGGTTGGCCCGACGGGAGCCGAGAAGCTGGTAGCCAAGCTCGATAGCCTGGACAAGATCATCGCCGCTGACGGCATTGACCTGCGCCAGGCCTTGGCGGCGAAACAGGCCGAAGCGGTGCGCGAGTTCTTCAAGGATGAGGCCAACCAGAAGCTGGCCCGCGATATCGAGGCCCAGCTGTTGGCCTTTGGCATGCACTGGAGCAACGAGAAGAAGGTGGCCGAAGGCCTGCCGCTGGCCGGCCAGACGTGGGTGCTGACAGGCTCCCTGGAGCGCTTCAGTCGCGACATCGCCAAGGAGAAGCTGGAGGGTCTGGGTGCCAAGGTGGCTGGCTCGGTCTCTGGCAAGACCCACTGCGTGGTGGCTGGCCCTGGCGCCGGGTCCAAGCTGGCCAAGGCCAGTGAGCTGGGCGTGAAGGTGCTGGATGAGGAAGCCTTCGTTTCCTTCCTGGCGGAGCAGGGCATCACCGTCTGACGTTCTGTGGTCGCTGTAGGAGCGGCCTTGTGTCGCGAAAGGGCTGCACAGCAGCCCCAGCAATATCGAGTCATGGCACCAATAGGGGGCCGCTTCGCACCCCTTTCGCGACGCAAGGCCGCTCCTGCACGAGTCGTGTGTCAGCCCTGCGTCAACCTCAACCCAGTCAAGTCATTGAGAAATGATGACTTTTTCTCGCACAGAGGTTGTATCTTCGCCCCAGACCGGTACAATGGCGCGGCTCGCTGCTTGGCGAGCCGCGTAGTGGTGGCCCCATCGGTCCCCCCGCATTGATTACCCGTTAACCTGGTCAGGCCCGGAAGGGAGCAGCCATAGCGGGAACATCGAGTGCCGGGGTGTGGCTGGTGGGGCCGCCTCCATTACACAAGTCCTTGAATTCTCAAGGATTTCTTGCTCGAAAATCTCGAAGTGTGACAGCGTTTAGGTACACCTGAGTGGTGCACTGTGCTGAGTATCCTATCCGATTATCCCGCTTCTCCCAATCATTGTTCTGTCATCCCCTCAGGCATGTCGTGCAGCCCTGTGCATCAATGCTGGTTGTGGGGTGAGCGTGTGCATTGTTAAAAAATGCGGCGTTCAGCAATCGCAAGGATGATTTGACAGTCGTCAGAGGTAACCGTTTAGCTCTTCGGGCTAGCGGGCGGTGTCATGGGTGTGTAGCTCCTGATTGCCATGAAGGCTAATTGACACTATTTTGTACGGCCTATTGATGCCTCAAGGACGGCGCTGTGAAATCTAGAAACCTGTACACAATCCATGATGTGATCATCAGAAACTACACGGTCACGGCGCTACCGTCGGGTAAGTTTCTGCACCAGTTCAACCCCCTCACTACCGATACCCTGTACCAGTTCGAGACCAACAGCAGCAATGCGGAATTGGTGGATGGAGACCGCTACAACATCGGGTTCGTTACAGACAAGGCGGGGAGGAACATCATTGAGCCGTCTGCTCTAGGAAAGGCCGACACTGCTAACAAGCTGCTGAGCTACTCGGCTGCAAAACATTTCTCGATAGACAAGCTGGCTGAGAATAAGGGCAAGAATGACGCCCGTGTGAGGCACCGAGCGAAAGACGGTTATTACTGGGGTCGTAAGTATGCATGGCGCCGTTTCGGGTTGGTGATCGCGAAGAGTGCTTTCTACCAGTACCTTGAAGAGATTGCCCACCCTTTCGTTCCGTGCAAAACCATCAACGACGATGTAGGCATACACTCGAATGAAGAGTCGATTGCCTTTAAGGAAGAAGGGTTGGAGGAGGCTATGGATCGACTGATTGAAACCGCCGAGCGGGTTGGGCGGTACTTCAAATCACCGCTTTACAGCAAGAAGTTTCAGGTTCGTCCTGTCAACGCAATTTCTGACAAGAAGTAACTAGGGCAAAGCAAGGGCAATGACTCTACTTTTAGCGGTGTCTTGCCCTTTTTCCCTGCCGAAATCCCCCCCGCGAGGACCATGCACCTTAGCTTGGCCCAAGGTTTTGGCTCGGGATAATAATGGAAGGCAACCTTTGGTGGAGTGGATTCATGCTTATGTTGCACTGCTAATCCCCCACTTCCTAACTGACAAAGGGATGTCAGATGTCTACCATTTTCAATGAAATCATTCGCTATAAAGCACGAAAGCTGGCCAAGGCTCACATTAAGCGAGCCTTGGGGGATCTAGAGCATGGCGGACGCTTTGATTTTGAAGACTGCCAGCGAGACATACGTAACAGCTACTGGCAGAGGAAAAGTGTCAATTTTGTCTTTGACAGGGCTTATGACCGCCCGTGGTCTCTGCTGGGGAGTGAGGATGCCATCAGGGGTTGCAGGAGGTTTGACGTTCCGGCTTACCTGCAAGGCTGGCGAAGCCAGATTCTGTCGCTGGCGTACAATGGGTGGGTAAATCCGCGAGTGGTTCAGCAGTACGGTTGGATTGATGAAGTGGTAGGTCAGCAGTACATCAACACCAAGCATCAGCTTGATCAGTTGGATTGGGGCTCCGCTCCTTATGACAAGAAAAACCGGGTTGGGTAGCTGTTTCCAAACGGAACCTATGCCCCAGCCGTCAAAAACTCCTCTGGAATTCAGTACTGGTTGGGCTCTTGAGCTAGAAATATAATCTGGTGGTTTTTTCCGAGGTGCTAAGCAGGAGCGAATAACCCAATAGGAATCGTTCTTGTTTTTAAAATAAGTAGGGATGGTGAGGTGTCACCTCCTGATCTAAGTGGCAGAGGCGTGGCTGGCGCCAGAGTTGTTACGCTGCCTTCACTCGTTGCACCGTAGATACTGCACAACCCACAATCTCAGCAGTTTTGCGGATGCTCTTGCCTGCATCAAGGCATTCTTTGATGCGGTTATGAAGTGCCTGATCGACCTGTCTGCCCTTGTAAACATCTCTGGCCTTGGCATTCTCAATACCCTCAGCCTGACGGCGGCGGCGATCTTCATAGTCCTTGCGTGCAACCACAGCGAGCATATCGAGCAACATCCCGTTCACAGCGTTGATCATGCCTTTGGTGAAGTCGTCTTGACCTTGGGAGGGTTTCAATGCGGCATGACTGGTAGCTAAGTCGAGCGACACCACTGTGAGCTTCTTCGCTGCGATGATGGCTTTTAGGCTTGCCCAGTCATCAGGAGAAAGGCGGGACAGCCTGTCTACCTGCTCAATCAGCAGCACATCACCATCATGACTGTCGTCCAGCAAACGAAACAGTTCTGGGCGATGGAGCTTGGTCCCTGATTCGTTTTCTGTGTAAAAGGCGGCGATCTTGTGACCGTTGTCAGCAGCGAACTGAACGAGAGCGCCTTTGGCACGGCTGGCGTCTTGGGAGTCGGTCGAAGCTCGGAGGTAAGCGCGGATGAACATGATGGCTGAAGCCTTGTACCGTTTTGGATGTATCGACTATAAGTGTGCTCGTTAGGGTTGTCTAATGGTTTATTCGGTACACCCTGATGATCCCGTCTGGCTGTGCTCGTTGACCTATACCCAATTCGTCTGTGTAGGCGAAGCGGTGCTGGAAGGTGAGCTGATATTGTCCTGCTATCATCGCAACTCATCGGGCATTTAATCTGCAGGGGATAGGAAATGGGCACCGCTCTGGAAGCGCTTCGACCAACCGGGAAGTGGATGATTATAGATTGCGTTCAGAGTGCCGGGATCGATGTCACGGATTGGAGTTTCAGGAAAACGGATGGCCAACCCGTAGCCCTGCCGCAATCTAATGGGGCTTACTGTTACGAATGGTCTTTCCGAAGCGACGACAGAAGAACGCTCCTTTTGTGCGTATGGTGGGAGGGGTTGCATCTCGATGCTCAAGGCCGGGTCTGCTTTTCTGAGAATCTGAGGCTTTATGCCGATACGCTGATCCAACAGCTCGAGAAAGACCCCAAGAACCGAAATCGTACAATCAAAGACCCGCGTATAAATCGCGCACAGCATTTCAGCACGACTGTCCAGCTTGCATACATGAACACGACCCCTGTGCGGGTGGTTATAGTTTCAGGGCCCGTTCGTGAGAAAGAGAGCGAAGGATCAGAGAATGATCGAGCTATTGGGCGTCAGTTGGACGAGCATCATTGGTTCGTGGAGTCCTTTGATGATGACACTGGAGCATTCGTATTGGTTCGAGGTGGAAATCAAGCGAGTAGCGTGATAATGGCTGATTCTAATATCACCCCTGCCGAGGCTGGGCCTAGTATGGCTAGTGATACAGCCCTAGCAGATCAGTTTGTTACTGATGAAAGACCCGACACGTATACCTACAATGGCGAGCAGCGATATCGTGATCCAAGCGTTCGTCGTCGGGTATTGGAGCGCTCGAAGGGCTGCTGTGAACTAACCGGGATGCCCGGTTTCCCAATGGCCAATGGCGGTGTCTATCTGGAAACACATCACATCATTCCACTTGCAGAGGGTGGGCCTGATACGGTTGAGAACGTTATAGCCTTAACAGCGGATGTCCATCGTCAAGCTCATTTCGGTATTGCCCGGGACGAGTTGAGGGCACGCTGCTTGCTGATTGTCGCAGGCCTTGTGGCTGTCTAGAGAGAGACATGCCCAGAGCCCAGACTGTCAGAAGCTTATGCGGTCAAGGTCTGCGGTATTGAGTCTTAATCGCACTAATGGGGAGGGTGACTTGTTGGTGCTGACACGCTTATCTTTACGGCATTGGACTGTGTGGTAAAATGGTGGCCTTAAGCCATCAACAACGCATCAAGGACTATGATGATCAAGAAAGCTGTTATTGCAGTAGGTTTGGGGTTTCTCGTTGCTACCAGTGCTCAGGCTGCCCCCAAGATTCTTGAAGGTGGTTCACTGTTCTGTGCGTCGGAAGAGGCATTCGACGAGCAGATGAAGTATCTCGCTAATGATGTCCAAGAGTTTGTTGATGGCTGTGGAGCAACCAACAAGGACTACAAAGTGATCATCTTGGATCTAAACCTGTTCAGTGCTACCAAGGTGAAGGTGATCGACAATGGGCTCACCGTATGGGTTGCTCACGAAAGCCTGAGTAAGTGACTGGGTTATCATGCGGCAGTCTGATATTGAATCGTCGGTAGGCAAGGGGGTTAGAATGAAGCATCTTGTCATCAAGGTTGTGAGCTTTTTCGCATGGGTTGGAATTGTCTTCAGTGTCATTGGCGGGGCCATCATCGGTTCTGAAGCAGGCCACGGAGTTGTTGGTGCAATACTGGGGTTTCTGGTTGGCTGCTTTGGTTCGGGCATTTGGTTCCTGTTGGTGTCTATGCACGATAAGCTCACGATCATTGCAGATGCAGCCAGTGGTCATGATTCTTCTGTACAAAAAGCACCAAACCCTACACCTGAGGAAAAGACTCCGGGCTGGTTGGATGTAATTTCAGGTGGCAAGCCCTGAGTCGTCTTCTGATCCGGTCAGGCAGGAGCATTCGCACCGAAAGCGGCAAGCTTTCAGTAGATCGCACCGTACTGACTGATCTCCACTGACCTGACGGTCGATTGCGTCCCAATAACAAATCATCACAAACCAAGCTCTTGCTTTTGATCTTGGTTATTGGTGCACGAGGGTTAGCGTCAGCTAGCAATGGTATTTCGTGCAAGCGTCGCTTGGCTGGTTGCACACCAAGGCGGTCAGCCTTCAGCCTTCGGGGATGATATCGTATATCATTCATCCCCTTCCTTTCTGGTTGAGGCACCCTGTAAGCACCGCTTACTCGGAAACTCGTCATGCTACGCATAGTTTGCACATCAAGATCAAAGTGACGTGTGTTAGTGATGCATGCTGTACGGCAGTACAGGTGGATACCCAGATCAACAACAAACAATAGAAACCCAACCACATGAGCTTATCGCTCTTGTCTGTACCGTGCAGATGATCAACGGAGTTGAAGGGATAGCACCGTGTCATGCTGGCACAATGTGATCCATTTCATTTGGAGGGGATTGATTATCATCAATACGTATCCCCTCCTATCACTTGGAGGTGTGAACCACTGACCTCACGGTCGCAGTGCGTGCCGTCCGATGTCCGGCCCTATACTTATGGTGGGCGCGGGTCGGACACGCATGTGGCAAGAGCTAGTTGGGTGCTGCCAGCCATCCCTGAGACTCGACGAAATCGAGGAAATGATCAGTGCCACTGGGCTTTGGGATTACGCGCTTCTCCTCCGTGCCCAGAACCGATGGTGCTTCAGCGTCTGGAGTGCCTTGAAGGATGTTGGTTACCCTGGTCGTGCGTTCAAGGAGCTTTGCCGTTGGTTCTGTACCGAGACCGCTGACGAGCTTCAAGAGGTGCTGCCGAGCAGCGTACGCTTGCTTGCGTTGTGCCAAGTCAGCAATTTCACTGTCTTCTGTAGCGCCAATGGCGTGGAGCTCCATGAACTCGTTGACTGCGTCTTCCACGCGAGCCATCAGGCTCAATGCAGACTGTTCAAGGAGCAAGCGACTTGCAGTAGGTGCTTGGTCATCGACCCAATCCATAACGAATACAGGCTGGGTGCCGTCTGAGTCCGAGCGCTCACGTACCTTCCCCTTGACGCGCTTGATTACGCTGGAGTCGAAAGAGCTCTCATAGCGCCCTTCCAAAGCGTTCCAATCACAGCCGTATTCTTCGTGCAGAATACCCCGGAGCTCATAGTCTTTGACTCCTTGTGCACGAATCGCGAGTTCGTATACACGATTCACCGACTTGCTAAACGGGGTGGAGATTTCCTTCGGTACATCTTTCACAAGCAGTTTTACCTTACGCTCAGGAAGCCCAGTGGCTGCCATGATTGCAGCGTAAGACTTTCCCTCGCGACGCAGCTGTACCGCCAACTCTTCTGGTGTGGGGGTGGCCAAGGTGGGTGCTTGTCTGATGGGGGCTGGCGCTTGAGCGTGCTCGTCATTGGCCGAGCAGGTAGGCAAATTCAAAACGGATGGATGCTGCATTCGTGATCTCCTCTAGTTCATTTTCGATAGGCATTCCTCTCGGGTTGTGCCGGTTGGTTTGGTAAAACGCAGGCGTTAAAAAGCCCCCTTGCAAGGCACCATTTCGGTGGTCGCGGTGGAGGCTTCTAAACTGTATGTCTACCTACTAGGTAGGCCGCCGATTATACACAATTTCGACGATCGGTCAAGTTGGTAGTTGACGTGGCTGATTTCTTCAGAAACTGGTTTTCATGGCGGGGAAGGCGTTTTGCTTAGCATTAAGGTCCTCAAACCCCCGAAAACACTGGGACGGACTGGCAGAGCAGCTTGGATATAGCCGATTCCAAGCAACGTTTTCCGGGCATTGTGGTGGGTTATTCGAGGTTATTCGATATGCATCAATGCCTCAGTCATCGCCTTGATTGGGGTCCTGCTGCCGTAGATGCCAAAGGTGATGGAGCTGTCTTCATGTCCCACCATCCGCTTGATCAGTGAGTCTTGCACTCCTGCATCCCGCAGATCATCAATGAAGGTATGTCGGAAACTGTGGAAAGTTTTGCGTGGATCGGTGATACCCAGTTTCGCCTTGTAGCGTCCAAACCATTTGGATGGTGCGTGGCCCAGCTTTCCTCGCACGGCCTCCAGCTCGGGGAACAGTCGATCAGCCCCATTAACCCTGATTGACTCAGCGTGTTGCAACAATCCCTGTTCGATCAGGGAAGGATGCAGCGGAAGAACACGACGGCTGCTGGCGTTCTTCAGGTTCTGACCTTCACGGCTGTCGTCAATGCGAATGCATGGGATACCCTGTTGCTCAATGAAGTCATCAAGACGCAGTTGGCACAGCTCTTCCAATCGTGCTCCAGTGGCTCGCCCAAGGAGCGGCAACCAATAGCGCCACGGATGCTTGCGGGCCTCCTTTCGCAGTCCCTCATGATTCAACAGAGCAGCTAGGTCATGTCGTTCAAAGGACAGTCGAGCGTCCTTCGCTGATCCTGTCATGACTTTCATGCCCGCTAGTGGGTTGTCAGTTACGTACCCATTCGCCTTGCACCAATTCATGAAGGCTGTGAGCTTGCGTAGGCGATTGTTCACCGTCACGGCAGTGATGGTCTTGTATGTACTGCCTGACTCTACCACTTGCCTCAACGTCTTGCCCTTGAATTCGGGGCGTAAACCGAAGTACTGCGGGCATAGGCTGAGCCGGTCCTTAAGCAGGCGTGCTTGGTGCGCATCGAAGGCTTTGGCGGGCATGTCACCCATCAGCTCGAACATGTCGGATAAAGCTCGCTCGACTTCCTCGGTACTGACTTGTCGCCATGTGCCACCGCGTTTCCCTTCTTCGATGTACCGCTTCGAGAGTGCAGCGAGGGTAAGGCTGTCGCAATTTCGTTTCGCTGTAATCGCCGTAGCAGTCTTTGGAGCGGTTTGGAAAGCGGGTGTAGGTGTTGAATCCCGCCACTGTGAACACAACGCTCGAAGCGCCTGTAGGTCTGCTAGAGGGTGCTCGCTGAGGTGAGAATGCAGCCGCTGAACCAGAGATGTGGCAACGAACAAGGCGCTCTGCCGGTGCCTGATGTTCAGGCTCAAACGCAAAGTGTGACACTTCGGAAAGAGGTGCTTGGGCAGCTTGAGATTCAGGTAGTAGACGGCTTTGCGTCGGATCAGATAGGCCATGGGTGTGACACCAAAGTGTTACAGCAAAGTGTGACAGTGCTGGCTACACCCAAGTTTTGAGCGACCGTGCTGAGTGTCTGCACGGGTAGATGGCTAGCTACCTCATCAGCCTGATACCCTTGCCCCATAAGGCCCGCATTGATTCCCAAGCATGCTTGCATGCGATCTGGTCAGGCCCGGAAGGGAGCAGCCATAGCGGGAACATCGAGTGCCGGGGTGTGGCTGGTGGGGCCGCCTCCATTTCCGGGGTCGGAAAGTCGCATTCGGCCCTGCGCATCTCCTCTTCCACCTTTTGATCACTGATTACAGCTGTCGCATGATCCTTTGCGTAGTGAGATCAAGCGCCGCCTGTACGGCGCTGTCTGGCTGATGCCTTCAAAGGCTGTATTTCTCATCGATCCTGCGTTTGTCGAGCGCGTAGCGCTTGATGTCGATGGCTTCAGTTTCCAGCTGGGCATCCAGTTCGTCCATCTCGCGCTTTTTCAGCGTTGCGACATGAGCTTTGGTGGCTTGGTAGTTGATCATCTCTGCAGCGTCATGCCCGCTCACCGGGTCCCAGAGGATGGAGAGGGGCCAGCACAGCAGGTTCACCACGCCAAAGCCGTAAGCGCGACCGTAGAACGATCCGCCACCTGGAAGCAGGCCGAGGCCAGCGGCAAGCCCGGGCTTTTTCTCTTCTACCGAGAGGTTTCTGGCGCGGTAGCCAGCGAGTTCCGACTCTTGGACCGAATTGAGGCCGGTGGCACAGCCAGTGGTCAGCGCTATCAATGCGGCAGCGGTCAGATTTCGAACGGTGGACATGCAACTTTCCTTAGTGTGTGTACGGTGCTTGCCCGACGGTGGGCGTCGGGGCGCGTAACTCTACACTGAGTAATGGCTCATTGATATCAACTCGTTGCTGGCACTTGCGGGAGCGGCTATCAGCGGGTTGTTTTCCATTCCGGCTCAAGGCTGGCTGACCGAAATTTCCTCCGAATACCCCGTCGCCCCATACCGCCGCACTATCCGTTCGATCTCCCCCGACTGCCTCATCCGCACCAGAGCGCGCAAAATCCCCTGGGTCGGTATCGCCGGGTCATTTCTCACCATGCACCCCAACGCCTGTTTCTCCAGCACGGCCTGTATCGGCAGCCGCTGTTCGGCTGGCAACCCTTGGTTGAACCACTGCAGTGACAGCTCATTGCTCACCGCATGCTGAAACCGCCCGATCTGCAACTTCTGCAGCGCCAGTTGCTGGCTGCGGCTGTCCTCCCGCAGCAGGCGCCCCTGGGCAAACAGCGGCTCCAGCGTGCCGTAGGCATACCCCAGCACCGTGCCGATCGCCTGGGGTGGCAGTTGTTCGGGGCGGGCAGGGGTGGCGTCGCCCGGTCGCCCGACCAGCACGTCGCGCTGCTGGATCAACGGAATGCTCCAGACGAAATTCCCCGGCCGATCATTGAACCACTGGCTGCTCACATAGCAGCGCACATCGATATCGCCCGCATCCATCGCCTGTTGCAGGCGCAGGCGGGCCATCACATGGTACTCCGGCCGTACGCCGGCCTCCCGGGCCAGTGCCTGGATAAGATCGAACAGCAGGCCCTCCACCGGCTGGCCGTCTTCCACCCGCACCAGCGGCATGCTCCAGCTCTCGGCCACGGAAAAGCGCAGCACCGGCAGGTCCGCCAGGCTGTGGGTGGTCCAGAGCAATAGCAGGGCCAGCAAACGTCGCAATGCACATCCTCCTTGAACAGCGCGCCAGTTGCTTAGCTTAGACGAGCCGCGCAGGGTGCAATTTTGCCCCCGCTCCGCTAGCATTAGCGATCTTCCGCTCGATCAGGCTGCGATGGTTTTTCGATGAGTTATCAGGTTCTTGCACGTAAATGGCGTCCGCGCTCGTTCCGCGAAATGGTCGGCCAGACCCATGTGCTCAAGGCCTTGATCAATGCCTTGGACAACCAGCGCCTGCACCATGCCTACCTGTTCACAGGTACCCGGGGTGTGGGCAAGACTACCATTGCGCGCATCATCGCCAAATGCCTCAACTGCGAGACCGGCATTACCTCCACGCCCTGTGGCACCTGCTCGGTGTGCCGGGAGATCGACGAAGGCCGCTTCGTCGACCTGATCGAGATCGACGCCGCCAGCCGCACCAAGGTCGAAGACACCCGCGAACTGCTCGAAAACGTGCAGTACGCGCCCAGCCGTGGGCGCTTCAAGGTCTACCTGATCGACGAAGTGCACATGCTCTCCACCCACTCGTTCAACGCCTTGCTCAAGACGCTGGAAGAGCCGCCGCCCTACGTCAAGTTCATCCTTGCCACCACCGACCCGCAGAAGCTGCCGGCCACCATCCTGTCGCGCTGCCTGCAGTTCTCGCTGAAGAACATGAGCCCGGAGCGGGTGGTCGAGCACCTGAGCCACGTGCTGCAGGCCGAGAACGTGCCGTTCGAGCCGGATGCCCTGTGGCTGCTCGGCCGTGCTGCCGACGGTTCGATGCGGGACGCCATGAGCCTGACCGACCAGGCCATCGCCTTCGGCGAGGGCAAGGTGCTGGCCGCTGATGTGCGCGCCATGCTCGGCAGCCTCGATCACGGCCAGGTCTATGGCGTGTTGCAGGCGCTGCTCGAAGGTGATGCGCGGGCGCTGCTCGAAGCCGTGCGCAACCTGGCCGAGCAGGGGCCGGACTGGAGCGGCGTGCTGGCCGAAATGCTCAATGTGCTGCACCGCGTGGCCATTGCCCAGGCGCTGCCCGAGGCGGTGGACAACGGCCAGGGTGATCGCGAGCGGGTGCTGGCGCTGGCTTCGGCGTTGCCGGCCGAAGATGTGCAGTTCTATTACCAGATGGGCCTGATCGGGCGTCGCGACCTGCCGTTGGCGCCGGACCCGCGGGGCGGTTTTGAAATGGTCCTGCTGCGCATGCTGGCGTTCCGCCCGGCAGATACCGACGATGCGCCGAAACCGGTGCTAAAGCCAGTGGGGATCAGCCAGGCCACAGCTGATCCGGCAACCCCGGTGGCAGCGCCAGCCGTGGCTGTCGCGGCGCCTGCCGTTGAGCCGCCTCAGCCTGCGCCAGTGGCGCCGGCCCCGCAGGCCGAGGCCGCACCGGTTGAGGCGCCGGCTCCTCAGCCAGAACCTGAGCCAGAGCCCGAAGTAGCCGCGCCTGAGTCGGTGGTGGAGGAGGTCATCGACCTGCCCTGGGAGGAGCCTGCCGCGGCGCCTGCGCCCGAGCCCGTACCCGCTCCGGCCCCGGCTCCGGTTGCTGCCTCGCAGAACGCCCAGCCCGTCTACGACGAGCCCCCCTTCGACCCGTCCGCCTACGCTTCGGCTGGCATGGATCGCGACGACGAGCCGCCCATGGATGAGGACTACTACGGTGGCGAAAGCGACCCGGTAGGCTTCAGCTACCTCGACGAACTGGCCGAACACGTTCAGGAGGAAGCACCTGCCGCCGCCGCCGAGCCTCTGCCGGCCGCTCAGCCAGCGACCGGCCTGGCCCTGCAATGGCTGGAATTATTCCCACAGTTGCCTGTGTCCGGCATGACAGGCAACATCGCTGCAAACTGTACGCTGATGGCCGCCGACGGTGACGACTGGCTGTTGCACCTGGACCCAGGCCAGGGTGCGCTGTTCAACACCACCCAGCAACGCCGGCTGAACGAGGCGCTCAACCAGCACCTGGGGCGCACCTTGAACCTGCGGATCGAGCTGATTCGCCCCGAGCAGGAAACCCCGGCCCAGGCAGCGTCGCGCAAGCGTGCCGAGCGCCAGCAGGACGCTGTGCTGTCGATCGAGCAGGATCCGTTGATCCAGCAGATGATCAAGCAGTTCGGTGCCACGGTGCGACAGGATACTATTGAGCCTGTAGAAGCCCTGGTCAGCCAGGGCCAGTAATCGATAACCATGCGGCCGGCCCCTCGCCGGGCCGCATCACATGACCCAATCGAGGTATACCCCCATGATGAAAGGTGGCATGGCCGGCCTGATGAAGCAGGCCCAGCAGATGCAGGAAAAGATGCAGAAGATGCAGGAAGAGCTGGCCAACGCCGAAGTCACCGGCCAGTCCGGTGGCGGCCTGGTAAGCGTGGTGATGACCGGTCGTCACGACGTCAAGCGTGTCAGCATCGACCAGAGCCTGATGTCGACCGATGAAGACGACAAGGAAGTGCTGGAAGACCTGATCGCCGCTGCGCTGAACGACGCCGTGCGCAAGATCGAGCAGAACAGCCAGGACAAGATGGGCAACATGACCGCTGGCATGCAATTGCCGCCGGGCTTCAAGATGCCGTTCTGAGGCATTGCGTTGCACAGAGCCGCCGCTGGCTAACAGTGGCGGTTTTTTTTTGCCTGTGCAAATGGCCCGCTCACGGGGTCTACTGATTTGACGCCCATGCCTGCGCTGGGTATAAACCGCCTCTCATTGATTTATCAGGCATTTCCCATGAGCTTCAGCCCCCTGATCCGCCAACTGATCGACGCCCTGCGCACCCTCCCGGGCGTCGGCCAGAAAACCGCCCAGCGCATGGCCCTGCAGCTGCTTGAGCGTGACCGCAGCGGCGGCCTGCGCCTGGCCCAGGCGTTGAGCCAGGCCATGGAAGGGGTCGGGCATTGCCGCCAGTGCCGGACCCTGACCGAGCAGGAGCTGTGCCCGCAGTGCAGCGACCCGCGCCGTGACGACACGCAGCTGTGCGTGGTGGAAGGGCCGATGGATGTGTATGCGGTGGAGCAGACCGGCTATCGCGGGCGTTACTTTGTGCTCAAGGGGCATTTGTCGCCGCTCGATGGTCTGGGGCCTGAGGCGATTGGTGTGCCGCAGCTGATGGCGCGGATCGCGGAGCAGGGCACCTTCACCGAGGTGATTCTGGCGACCAACCCGACCGTGGAAGGTGAGGCGACGGCGCACTACATCGCCCAGTTGCTGAACGAGAAAGGGTTGGTGGCGTCGCGGATCGCCCATGGTGTGCCGCTGGGCGGGGAGTTGGAGCTGGTTGATGGCGGCACCCTGGCCCATGCCTTTGCCGGGCGCAAGCCGATCTCTCTCTGAATACTGGGGCTGCAAAGCAGCCCCCAGCTGCAATCAGTACTCGCTCAGGGAAAACTCGGTCAGGCAGAAGGTCGGTACCCCGGCCGCCTGCAGCCGGCGCGAACCATCCAGCTCTGGCAGGTCGATGATCGCCGCCGCTTCAAATACCTGTGCCCCGGTGCGACGCACCAGGTTGGCGGCAGCCAGCAGGGTGCCACCGGTGGCAATCAGGTCATCGAAAATCAGCACCGAATCGCCTTCGCACAGGCTGTCGGCATGCACTTCCAGGAAGGCTTCGCCGTATTCGGTCTGGTAGCCCTCGCTCAGGACGTCAGCCGGCAGCTTGCCCTGCTTGCGGAACAGGATCAGCGGCTTGTTCAGCTGGTGGGCGATGATCGAGCCGATCAGGAAGCCACGCGCATCCATGGCGCCGATGTGGCTGAACTCAGCCTCGACGTAACGCTCGATGAACTGGTCGGCCACGTAGCGCAGCCCGCGCGGCGACTGGAACAGCGGGGTGATGTCGCGGAAGATCACGCCGGGCTTGGGGAAGTCCACTACCGGGCGGATCAGGGCTTTGAGGTCGAAGGCGTCGCTGTGCATTGTTGCGGGTATCCTGGGAAAACGAATGCCCAAGTATACCCGCTAAACGCCGGCCTCAGGCCTCGATTGCACCACCGGCCAGCGCGCACAGCTGGATCGGGTCGAGGATGTGCACTTCCTTGCCTTCGGCGCGGATCAGGCCGTTCTGCTGGAAGCGGGTGAACACCCGCGACACGGTTTCCACCGCCAGGCCCAGGTAGTTGCCGATCTCGTTGCGCGACATGCTCAGGCGGAACTGGTTGGCCGAGTAGCCGCGGGCGCGGAAGCGGGCGGACAGGTTGACCAGGAAGGTGGCGATGCGTTCGTCGGCGGTTTTTTTCGACAGCAGCAGCATCATCTGCTGGTCGTCGCGGATTTCGCGGCTCATCACCCGCATCAGCTGGCGACGCAGCTGTGGCAGTTGCACGGAGAGCTCATCGAGGCGCTCGAAGGGGATTTCACAGACCGAGGTGGTTTCCTGGGCCTGGGCCGACACCGGGTAGGCCTCGGTGTCCATGCCGGACAGGCCGACCAGTTCGCTGGGAAGGTGGAAGCCGGTGATCTGTTCTTCGCCGCTGTCGCTCAGGCTGAACGTCTTGAGGGCGCCGGAACGTACGGCGTAAACCGAGCCGAAATTGTCACCCTGGCGGAACAGGAATTCGCCTTTCTTCAGCGGGCGTCCGCGTTTGACGATTTCATCCAGTGCATCCATGTCTTCCAGGTTGAGCGAAAGAGGCAGGCACAGAGGGGCCAGGCTGCAATCCTTGCAATGGGCCTGGTTGTGTGCGCGCAGTTTGACTGGCTCGGACATTTGAATCGATCCTTGTGGGAAATCACACATAAGACGTAAGGGTAACCTACGGCATAGGGTGTAGGCCAGTCCGCTGGGGTAGTGCGGACCGGCGAAACCCCGGCAGGTCGGTGCCGGGAGTCCTTGTGCGCCCATAGTGTGCCTGGCAGGCAGGGTTGTCCATGCGGTTGATCGACTCGCGTATCAGATCACCCTGGAAAAGCGCTGACGGTTGTGCATCGCCAGGTAGGCGTCGAACACCATGCACACCGAGCGCGCCAGCAGTCGCCCGGCCGGCAGGATACGGATGCCCTTGGCGTCGAGGCTGATCAGGCCGTCGCGCTGCATGCTCTGCAGTTCTGGCCAGAGGTCGTTGAAATACCCACGAAAATCGATGGTGAAGGCCTCCTCGATCGGCTCGAAGTCCAGCTCGAAATGGCAGATCAGTTGCTGGATCACGGCCCGCCGCAGGCGGTCGTCATGGTTGCAGACCAGCCCGCGCTGGGTTGCCAGCTGGGCGTTGGACAAGGTGTCCTGATAGGTGTTGAGGTCGCTGCTGTTCTGGCAGTAGAGGTCGCCGATCTGGCTGATCGCCGAGACCCCCAGGCCGATCAGGTCGCAATGGCCGTGGGTGGTGTAGCCCTGGAAGTTGCGCTGCAGGGTGCCTTCCTCCTGGGCGATCGCCAGTTCGTCGTCGGGCAGGGCGAAGTGGTCCATGCCGATGTAGCGGTAGCCGGCGGCGGTCAGCTGTTCGATGGTGTTGTGCAGCATCTCGAGCTTCTCTGCCGGGGCCGGCAGGTCGTTGCTGTCGATACGCCGCTGCGGCATGAAGCGCTCGGGCAGGTGGGCGTAGTTGAACACCGAGAGGCGGTCGGGTTGCAGGCGGATCACTTCGTCGACGGTGCGGGCGAAGCCTTCCACGGTCTGTTTGGGCAAACCGTAGATCAGGTCGAGGTTGATCGAGCGGAACTGCAGGGTGCGGGCTGCCTCGATCAGGGTGCGGGTCTGCTCCAGGCTCTGCAGGCGGTTGACCGCGCGCTGCACGGCCGGGTCCAGGTCCTGCACGCCGAGGCTGACACGGTTGAAGCCCAGTTCGCGGAGCAGGCCCATGGTCGACCAGTCGGCTTCGCGCGGGTCGATCTCGATGCCGTAGTCGCCGGAGTCGTCATCCAGCAGGTTGAAGTGCTGGCGCAGGGTGGCCATCAGCTGACGCAGTTCCACGTGGCTGAGGAAGGTCGGCGTGCCGCCGCCAAAATGCAGCTGTTCAACACGTTGTTTAGGGTCCAGGTGGCAGGCGATCAGCTGGATCTCCTGCTCCAGGCGCTGCAGGTACGGTGCGGCGCGGCCGCGGTCCTTGGTGATGACCTTGTTGCAGGCGCAGTAGTAGCAGATGTTGGCGCAGAACGGCACGTGCACGTACAGCGACAGCGGGCGCACGGCCCGGCGGCTCTCGCGCAGGGCGTGGAGCAGGTCGAACGAGCCTACCTCGCTGTGCAGTTGCACCGCGGTCGGGTAGGAGGTGTAGCGTGGGCCGGCGAGATCGTAGCGGCGGATCAGGTCGGCATCCCAACGTAGGTCGGCGAGCATGTGGGCGGTCCCCGGATGATGCAGCAGTGTCCGGAGTCTATGGCCGTCTGTAGGAAACTGTGTTGATTTGTATCAAGCGCCCGTCAGTGGCCCATGAGCCAGTGCTGGTGCGGGCCGGGCAGGGTCCAGATACCAAACAGGATCACCAGCACCCCGCCCGCCATGCGCACGCTGCGCCGCCTCAACACGGCGTTTACCCGCTCCGCCGCCAGGCCGGTGGCCAACAGGATCGGCCAGGTGCCCAGCCCGAATGCCAGCATCAACGCCGCGCTGTAGCCGGCGTTGCCCTGGCTGGCCGCCCATAGCAAGGTGCTGTACACCAGGCCACATGGCAGCCAGCCCCACAGCGCCCCCAGCAGCAGGGCACGGGGCACGCTGGATACCGGCATCAGGCGCGATGCCACCGGCTGGATATGCCGCCACAGCCCTCGGCCCAGTGCTTCGATGCGGGTCAGCCCGCCCCACCAGCCGGCCAGGTACAGGCCCATGGCGATCAGCAGTAACGCGGCCACCACGCGCAAGGCCATGGCCGCCGGGCTGCTGGCCAGCGCCCAGCCCGCCAGGCCCAGCAGCAGGCCGGCGCAGGCATAGCTGAGGATGCGTCCCAGGTTGTAGGCCATCAGCAGGCGCAGGCGCCGGCCGCGTTGCTCGGGGGGGATGGCCAGGGTCAGCGCGCCCATCAGGCCGCCGCACATGCCCAGGCAGTGCCCGCCGCCGAGCAGGCCGAGGACCAGTGCCGAGCCGAGCAGGGGAAACAGGTCAGGCACGGGGTGGTGTTTCCTTGTCGTCTGGCGCTGTGCTTTCTTCGGGTTTGACGGCCGCCTGGTGACGCGGGTCCTGATCATCGAACAGGATGCTGTGGGCCGGGCTTTCGAGGTCGTCGTACTGGCCGCTGTCCACTGCCCAGAAGAAGATATAGACGGCCACGCCAACCAGCAGCAGGGCGGCAGGGATCATCACATAGAGGGCGGGCATGGCGTTCTCCTTGGGTGTTGCGCTGCGTCCATCGCGGGCAAGTCGCATCGCCGCACCGCCGATCCTGCCGGCAGGCGGGTCAGGCGAAGGGCATTGAGCACCACGATCAGCGAGCTGACCGACATGCCGATGGCCGCCCATACCGGGGTGATCCAGCCAAGCGCGGCGAACGGCAACATGAGGCCATTATACAGGGTCGCCCAGAGCAGGTTCTCGAGGATGTTGCGGCGGGTGCGGCGGGCCAGGTCGAAGGCCTGTACCAGGGCCTGCAGGCGGTTGGACAGCAGCACCGCATCGGCGCTGGTCTTGGCCAGGTCGGTGGCGCTGCCCATGGCGATGCTGATGTCGGCGGCGGCCAGCACGGGCACGTCATTGACCCCGTCGCCGAGCATCAGCACCTTGCGGCCGGACGCCTGCAGTGCCTTGAGCCGGTCCAGCTTGTCGTCCGGGCGCAGGCCACCGATGGCCTGATCGATGCCCAGTTGCGCGGCCACCTCGGCGACCATCGGCGAACTGTCGCCGGACAGCAACAAGGTGCGCCAGCCGCGCGCCTGGCAGGCCGCGAGCAGCGCCGGGGCATCCTCGCGCAAGCGATCATCCAGGCCGAACCAGGCCAGCGGGCCCTGGCGGTCGCCCAGCAGCAGCCACTGGCCGCGAGGTTCCGGCACGGTGGGGATTTCGGCGCCACTCAGCGCGCAGACGAACGTGGCCTGGCCGATGCGCAGCGGCTGGCCGTCGACCCTGCCTTCAAGGCCGAGCCCCGGGACTGTCTGCACCTCGTCGGCGGGGGTTGCGGTGCGGCCAAAGGCGCGTGCAATCGGGTGCTCGGAGCGGTTCTCGAGGGCGGCGGCGAGGGCCAGGCAGCGGTCGGCTGGCAGCGCCGTCAGTGGGCGGATGCTGCGCAAGGTCAGGCGGCCTTCGGTGAGGGTGCCGGTCTTGTCGAAAATCACCGTGTCGATCTGGTTCAGGCCTTCAAGGACATGGCCTCGGGTCACCAGCAGGCCGAGCTTGTGCAGGGTGCCGGTGGCGGCCGTGAGCGCGGTCGGGGTGGCCAGGGACAGGGCGCACGGGCAGGTCGCCACCAGCATGGCGAGGACGATCCAGAATGCTCGCGCCGGGTCCAGGTACCACCACCACACGCCGATGGCCACGGCGGCCAGCAGCGAGAACAGCAGGAAAAACTGCGAGGCGCGGTCGGCGATTTCCGCCAGCCGGGGTTTCTCTGTTTGCGCGCGCTCCAGCAGGCGGACAATGGCCGACAGGCGCGAGTCATGGCCGAGGGCTTCGACTTCCACGTTGAGTGTGCTCTCGACGTTCAGCGTGCCGCCGGTGACGCGCTCGCCGGCCCGCCGTGGTTGCGGCAGGTACTCGCCCGTCAGCAGCGACTCGTCGACGCTGGAGCGCCCTTCGACGATGCGCCCGTCGGCCGGAATCACCGCGCCAGGCAGCACCTGCACGGTGTCGCCCCGCTGCAGTTCGCCGAGCAGGATGCGTTCGGCCCGTCCATAGCCGTCCAGGCGCAGGCACGAGGCCGGTAGCAGGTTGACCAACTGCGCGGTGGCAGCCGCCGTGCGTTCGCGGGCGCGGCGCTCGAGGTAGCGGCCAGTGAGCAGGAACAAGGCAAACATGCCGACGGTATCGAAGTACAGCTCGCCGCTGCCGGTTACCGCCGTCCAGATGCCGGCGCCGAAGGCCAGGCCAATGGCCAGCGACACCGACACATCCATGGTCAGGTGGCGGGTGCGCAGGTCGCGTGCGGCGCCCTTGAAGAACGGCGCGCAGCTGTAGAACACGATGGGAATGGTCAGGAACAGCGCGACCCAGCGCAGGATGGTGTGCATCTCCGGCGACAGGTCGATGTTGAATTCCGGCCAGGTGGCCATGGTCGCCATCATCGCCTGGAACCACAGCAGCCCGGCCACGCCCAGGCGGCGCAGGGCGCTGCGGTTCTCCCTGGCGAGCTGCTCGGCGGCCTGGTCGGGCTGGTACGGGTGGGCGGCGTAGCCGATCTGGCGCAGTTCGGCGAGCAGTCGGGACAACGGTAGCTGCTGGTCATCCCAGTTGAGCAGCAGGCGGTGGTTGGACAGATTCAGGCGGGCTTCGGCGACGCCGGGCAGGTTGCGCAGGTGCTTTTCGATGAGCCAGCCGCAGGCGGCGCAACTGATGCCCTCGACCAGCAGGGTGGTTTCGGCCAGCTCGCCGGTATGGCGGACGAAGCGCTGCTGCACGTCGCTACGGTCGTAAAGGGCCAGTTCGTCTTGCAGTTGTTTCGGCAGTGCCTCGGGGTTGGCGCTGCTGTCGCTGCGGTGCTGGTAGTAGTGCTCCAGGCCGCCGGCGACAATGGACTCGGCCACCGCCTGGCAGCCGGGGCAGCAGAACTGCCGGGGCTCGCCGAGGACCACGGCGGTGAAGCGGCTGCCGGCGGGGACGGGCAGGGCGCAGTGGTAGCAGGGGGTGGGTTGGGTCATTTTCGAACGGTCTTATGTCTTGAGATTGCCGGGGCTGCTTTGCAGCCCTTTCGCAACGCGCCCCCATTCATTGCAGGTGCTCGGCGCCCTGGATGGCTTCGTCACCCAGTTGCAAAGTGACCCCATGCTCGACCTTCTCTTCCTCGAACAACCGCCACACATGCTCATCCTGGTTGCCCAGCAATTCGACGAACCGCCGCCCTTCGACCTTGTCGTCCAGCTGGCCGACATAGCGCCCGGTCTCGACCCGGCTGAGCAATACCTTGCGGTCTTTGTCCGGCTGGGTCGGCGAGATCAGGTTCAGTTCCAGGTTCTGCGGGTCGCTGTTGCCATTCAGGCGCACATCCACCTCGCCGGTCAGCTCATCCAGGTGCACGCTGGCCTTGAGGTTGAGGGTCTGGGCCAGCAGTTCACGGTCCAGTGAGCGGTTGATGCCTTTGCCGGCCTCGTAGTAGTTGTCGTTGACCAGGTTGTCCGGGTTGTGCACGGCAATGCTGACCATGGTCAGGCTCAGGCACACCGAGGTGGTCAGGATGCCGATGATGATCCAGGGCCAGAGGTGCTTGTACCAGGGGCTGGCGGCAGTGGCGGCAGGCATTGTCGATGTTCTCTCTGTCAGCGGATCTGTGGGCCGATGAAGCGGCTCTTGGCTTCAACCTTGGCAGCGCTGTCGTCGGCGCTCTTGAGGATGAAGGTGATTTCGTTGGTGGTCGAGGGCAGCTTCTCGGGCGCGATCGACAGTTGTACCGGCAGGCTGACGATATCGCCGGCGGCCACGCGGATTTCGCGCTGGCCTTCCAGGCGCAGGTCGGGCAGGCCGGCAGCGTCGAGCACGTAGACGTGGTCGCGCTGGTCCTTGTTCATGACCTTGAGGCTGTACACGTTCTCGATCCGGCCCTGGGCGTTCTCGCGGTACAGCACGCGGTCCTTGCTGACGTCGAAGCCCACCAGCGAGCGGGTGGCGAAGGCGGTGCCCAGGGCGATGATCATCACCAGCAGCACCACGGCATAGCCGATCAGGCGCGGGCGCAGCATGTGGGTCTTCTGCCCCGAGAGGTTGTGCTCGGTGGTGTAGCTGATCAGCCCCTTGGGGTAGTTCATCTTGTCCATGATGCTGTCGCAGGCGTCGATGCACGCCGCGCAGCCGATGCATTCGATCTGCAGGCCGTCGCGGATGTCGATGCCGGTGGGGCAGACCTGCACGCACATGGTGCAGTCGATGCAGTCGCCCAGGCCCTTGGCCTTGTAGTCGATGTCCTTCTTGCGCGGGCCGCGGGTTTCGCCACGGCGCGGGTCGTAGGAGACGATCAGGGTGTCCTTGTCGAACATCACGCTCTGGAAGCGCGCGTAGGGGCACATGTACACGCACACCTGCTCGCGCAGCCAGCCGGCGTTGCCGTAGGTGGCCAGGGTGAAGAAGCCGACCCAGAAGTAGGCCCAGCCATCGGCTTGGCCTGTAAAGAATTCAGTGAGCAGTTCGCGGATCGGCGAGAAGTAGCCGACGAAGGTCATGCCGGTGACGAAGCCGATCAGCAGCCACAGGCTGTGC
This sequence comes from Pseudomonas sp. NPDC089422, assembly GCF_044749405.1. Lineage (NCBI taxonomy): Bacteria > Pseudomonadati > Pseudomonadota > Gammaproteobacteria > Pseudomonadales > Pseudomonadaceae > Pseudomonas > Pseudomonas sp. NPDC089422. The sequence continues at coordinate 160,166 of NZ_JBIVHW010000005.1, read as the reverse complement.
TTGGCGAACTTGCGCAGGAACTTGTTGCCGCTCATGGGCGAGCGGTCCAGCTTCATGCGCTGGTTGCGATCACCCTCGGTGACTTTTTCGCACCACATGAAGATCCACGTCCACACGCTTTGCGGGCAGGTATAGCCGCACCATACGCGGCCGGCGAACACGGTGATGAAGAACAGGCCGAAGGCGGCGACGATGAGAATGCCCGAAAGCAGGATGAAGTCCTGGGGCCAGATGGTGGCGCCGAAGATGTAGAACTTGCGCTCCGGCAGGTTCCACCACACGGCCTGGTGGCCGCCCCAGTTCAGCCACACGGTGCCGAAGTAGAGCAGGAACAGCACGGCCCCGCCGACCATCCGCAGCCTGCGGAAGATGCCGGTGAAGGCGCGGGTGTAGATTTTCTCGCGAGAGGCGTAGAGGTCGACGGAATCCTTCCCTTTGTTGGCAGGCGGGGTGACGTCATGTACCGGAATTTGCTTGCTCATCATCAAGTCCCACGGCAGTGGAGAAACGCCGCGGCCAGTGCGTGCCGGCCGTGGTCTTGCGCATTCTGCTAGCGCTGCGATCAATGATACGCCGCTGGTGACGATATGGGATCGCGCTGCGACCTTTAGTCGCGTTGGGTTCGTGGTGTGAATCGTGTTATGGCGAGTGTCAATTGATTCAGGTCATCTTGTGCTGCATTTGCCGGCCTCTTCGCGGATTAATCCGCTCCTACAGGGACCGCGCTACCCTTGTGTAGGAGCGGATTTATCCGCGATGAGGCCAGGCCTGCCTTACTCGGCCTGTTGGGCCGCCTCCGGCTGGTGCGACAGGCTGTACACATAAGCCGCCAGCAAGTGCACCTTGTCATTACCCTGCAGCTGTTCCTGCGCCGGCATCTGGCCCTGGCGACCATAGCGAATGGTCTGCTGCAACTGGGCAAAGCTCGAGCCGTAGATGAACGCCTGCGGGTGGGTCAGGTTCGGCGCCCCCATGGCCGGGGTGCCTTTGCCCTCAGGCCCGTGGCAGGCCACGCAGTTGGCGGCGAACAGCTTCTGGCCGTTCTCGGCGTCGGCCTTGGCGCCTTCCGGCAGGCTGCGGCCATCGAGCTTGCTGGTGACGAACGCGGCGACATCGGCCACGCCCTGTTCGCCCAGCACTTCACCCCAGGCCGGCATCACGCCGTGGCGGCCGCCCATGATGGTGGTCTTGATGGTGTCCGGCTCGCCGCCCCAACGCCAGTCCTGGTCGGTCAGGTTGGGGAAACCGTAGGCGCCCTTGGCGTCGGAACCATGGCACACCGAGCAGTTCGAAGCGAACAGGCGTGCGCCCATCTTCAGCGCTTGCGGGTCCTTGGCCACCTCGACGATCGGCATCGCCGCGAACTTGGCGAAGATCGGCCCGAAACGGGCGTCGGCCTTGGCCATTTCCTTTTCCCACTCGTGCACGCCGGTCCAGCCCGGCTGGCCGTTGGAGAACTCGGTCTGCTTGTCGTTATCCAGGTACGAGTAGCCCGGCAGGATGCCCTTCCAGTTGCCCAGGCCCGGGTACAGCACCAGGTAGCCGAGGGCAAAGATGATGGTGCCGACGAACAGCCAGAACCACCATTTCGGCAGTGGGTTGTCGTATTCCTCGATGCCATCGAAGGCATGCCCGACGGTTTCGTCGGTGACCTCTTCGCGCTGGCCCTTGCGGGTCGACAGCAGCAGCCAGGTCAGCGAGAAGATGGTGCCCAGGGTCAGGACGGTAACGTACAGACTCCAGAAGGTTGTCATTGTTGTTTGCTCCCAGAAGCTTTTGCTTGCTCGACGTGCTTGCTGGCCTCGGGATCATCCGCGAAGGGCAGCTGGGTTGCTTCGTCGAAGTCCTTCTTGCGCCGTGGGTTGAACACCCACAGCGCCAGGCCCACGAAGGCCACCATCACCACGACGGTGCCCAGGCCGCGAATCATCCCGATATCCATCAGCGTCACCGTTTGCTTTTGATGATGGTGCCAAGACCCTGCAGGTACGCGACCAGTGCGTCCATTTCGGTCTTGCCCTTGACCGCGTCGCGGGCACCGGCGATGTCGGCGTCGCTGTACGGCGTGCCGAGGGTGCGCAGCACTTCCAGCTTCTTCGCGGTGTCCTTGCCGTCGAGCTTGTTCTCGACCAGCCACGGGTAGGCCGGCATCTTCGACTCCGGTACCACGTTGCGCGGGTTGTACAGGTGCGCGCGGTGCCAGTCATCGGAGTAGCGGCCACCGACGCGGGCCAGGTCCGGGCCGGTGCGCTTGGAGCCCCACAGGAACGGGTGATCCCAGACGCTTTCGCCAGCGACCGAATAGTGGCCGTAGCGTTCGGTTTCGGCGCGGAACGGGCGGATCATCTGCGAGTGGCAGCCGACGCAGCCTTCGCGGATGTAGATGTCGCGGCCTTCGACTTCCAGCGCGGTGCGCGGCTTCATGCCTTCGACCGGCTTGTTGGTGACGTCCTGGAAAAACAGCGGGACGATCTGGGTCAGGCCACCGACGCTCACGGCGATGACCATGAAGAAGGCCAGCAGGCCTATGTTCTTCTCGACGGCTTCATGCTTCATCAGTGCGCTCCCACGACGACGATCTTGGCGGCTTCCTCGGCCTGTGCCGGGTTGGCGGCACGTACGGTACGGAACACGTTGTAGGCCATCAGCAGCATGCCGGTGGCGAAGAACGCACCGCCCAGGGCGCGGACGATATAGCCAGGGTGGCTGGCCTGCAGGGCTTCGACGAAGGAGTAGGTGAGCGTGCCGTCATCGTTGATGGCGCGCCACATCAGGCCCTGGGTGATGCCGTTGACCCACATCGAGGCGATGTACAGCACGGTACCGATGGTCGCCAGCCAGAAGTGCGCGTTGATCAGGCCGACGCTGTGCATCTGCTCGCGGCCGTAGAGTTTCGGGATCATGTGGTACACCGCACCGATCGAGATCATCGCCACCCAGCCAAGGGCGCCGGCGTGAACGTGGCCGATGGTCCAGTCGGTGTAGTGCGACAGCGAGTTCACGGTCTTGATGGCCATCATCGGGCCTTCGAAGGTGGACATGCCGTAGAACGCCAGCGACACCACCAGGAAGCGCAGGATCGGGTCGGTGCGCAGTTTGTGCCAGGCGCCCGACAGGGTCATCATGCCGTTGATCATGCCGCCCCAGCTCGGTGCCAGGAGGATGATCGACATCACCATGCCCAGCGACTGCGCCCAGTCCGGCAGGGCGGTGTAGTGCAGGTGGTGCGGGCCGGCCCAGATGTACAGGGTGATCAGCGCCCAGAAGTGCACGATCGACAGGCGATAGGAGTAGATCGGCCGCTCGGCCTGCTTGGGCACGAAGTAGTACATCATCCCCAGGAAGCCGGTGGTGAGGAAGAAGCCAACCGCGTTGTGGCCGTACCACCACTGTATCATCGCGTCGGTGGCGCCGGCGTAGGCCGAGTACGACTTGAACAGGCTCACCGGCAGCGAGATGTGGTTGACGATGTGCAGCATCGCGGTGACCACGATGAAGGCGCCGTAGAACCAGTTGCCGACATAGATGTGCTTGGTCTTGCGCTTGACGATGGTGCCGAAGAACACCAACCCGTAGGTCACCCAGACGATGGCCAGGAGGATCGCCAGCGGCCACTCGAGCTCGGCGTATTCCTTGGTGGTGGTGAAGCCCATCGGCAGGGTGATCAGCGCGCCGACGATCACCGCCTGCCAACCCCAGAAGGTGAAGGCGGCCATGCTATCGGAGATCAGCCGGGTCTGGCAGGTCCGCTGCACCACGTAGTAGCTGGTGCCGAACAGCGCACAGCCACCGAAGGCGAAGATGACCAGGTTGGTGTGCAGCGGGCGCAGGCGGCCGAAGCTGGTCCAGGGCAGGTCCAGGTTCAGTTGCGGCCACACCAGCTGCGAGGCGATGAAGACGCCCAGGCCCATGCCAAGGATCCCCCAGACCACCGTCATGATGGCGAACTGGCGGACGACCTTATAGTTATAAGCAGTCGGACTGATTGCTGTGCTCATTCTAAGGTTCCACGGTTTTGGTGTTCTTGTTGGTCGAAAAATCGGCGCCAGTATCGATAACCACTTGGGTTTTGGCAACGCAAGGATGCTTGCGCCGACCCGTGTCCGGGCCCTTTCGCCGGTGTCCCGCGGCGATAGGGTCGGGGCGATTGTACACAAATAAATATTTGTAATGTGTACCGTTTTTCATCTTTTTCTGATCGATCGGTCAGGCTTTTTTGGGGCGGCATCAGGCTATGCGCCGCGTCTGCTTCGCTCCTTGCGCAGCGAAGCCCACTGAGGGAACAAGCTTAGTTCTGTTCGGAGGGGGTGCAAGGGAGGGGGTGTGGCGGGGGTAAGGCTGGAGTGTTGTGGTGGGGCGGAGATCGAGCGCCGCCCGCGCGGCGCATCGCGGATAAATCCGCTCCTACATTTGTTACAACGTGCCGAACCTGTTACGCCATGGTTGCCAGCCCTGGCGCATGACTTGAGCCGTGCAAACCGGCTGACAACCATGGCCTCACAGGCATGGCCACGTTGCAACAAATGTAGGAGCGGATTTATCCGCGATGCGCCGCGCGGGCGGCGCTCGATCTCACAGGCGCCGATTCTCTCTCGGCGAACTCACTTGGCCGTCACCGCTTCAGCGGCGCCATCCTGCGACAGGCTGTACACATAGGCTGCCAGCAGGTGCACCTTGTCATTGCCCTGGATGTCCGCCTGGGCCGGCATCTGCCCCTGGCGACCATAGCGAATGGTCTGCTGCAACTGGGCAAAGCTCGACCCATAGATGAACGCCTGCGGATGGTTCAGGTTCGGCGCGCCCATGGCCGGCGTGCCTTGGCCTTCAACCCCATGACAGGCCACGCAGTTCGCCGCAAAGATCTCCTTGCCCTTGACCGGGTCGGCCTTGACCCCTTGCGGCAGGCTGCGGCCATCAAGGTTGGTCAGCACAAAGGCGGCGACATCCGCCACACCCTGTTCCCCGATCACCTCGGCCCACGCTGGCATCACGCCGTGGCGGCCATTCATGATGGAGGCCTTGATGGTCTCCGGCTCGCCGCCCCAGCGCCAGTCCTTGTCGGTCAGGTTGGGGAAGCCGTAGGCGCCCTTGGCATCCGAGCCGTGGCACACCGAGCAGTTGGAGGCGAACAGGCGGCTGCCCATTTTCAGCGCCTGTGGGTCCTTGGCCACTTCCTCGACCGGCATGGCGGCGTACCTGGCGAAGATCGGGCCGAATTTGGCGTCGGCCTTTTCCATCTCCTTCTGCCACTCGTTGGCGCCGGTCCAGCCATTCTCGTAGCCAGGCAGGATGCCTTTCCAGTTGCCCAGGCCCGGGTACAGCACCAGGTAACCGGCACCGAACACCAAGGTGCCGACGAACAGCCAGAACCACCACTTGGGCAGCGGGTTGTCGTACTCCTCGATGCCATCGAAGCTGTGCCCCATGGTCTGGTCGGTGGTGCTGTTGCTCTGGCCCTTGCGGGTCGACAGCAACAGCCACGCCAGGCCGATCAGGCTGCCGAGGGTCAGTACGCTGATGTAGGTACTCCAGAAGGTGGTCATTGCGCTTTGCTCCTCACAGCCGCAGTCATGGCAGCAGGTTCCTGCCCGGCGGGGGGCAGGCGGTCGTCGACGAAGGGCAGCAGGCGCGCTTCGGCGAAATCATGGTCGCGGCGACGGTTGAACACCCACAGCGAGAGGCCGATGAAGGCGATCATCACTACCAGGGTGCCCAGGCCACGGATCATGCCGATGTCCATTTCCATCGTGGTTACCTCTTGTTCTTGATCGCGGTGCCGAGCACCTGCAGGTAGGCGACCAGGGCGTCCATTTCGGTCTTGCCCTTGACCGCGTCACGGGCGCCGGCAATGTCCTCGTCGGTGTACGGCACGCCCAGGGTGCGCAGGGTGCGCATCTTGGTGTCGGTGTGGCTGTTGTCGACCTTTTCGGCGACCAGCCACGGGTAGGACGGCATCTTCGATTCCGGTACCACGTTGCGCGGGTTGTACAGATGCGCGCGGTGCCAGTCATCGGAGTAGCGGCCACCGACGCGGGCCAGGTCCGGGCCGGTGCGCTTGGAACCCCACAGGAACGGGTGGTCCCAGACGCTCTCGCCGGCGACCGAGTAGTGGCCGTAGCGTTCGGTTTCGGCGCGGAACGGGCGGATCATCTGCGAGTGGCAGCCGACGCAGCCTTCGCGGATGTAGATATCGCGGCCTTCCAGTTGCAGCGCGGTGTAGGGCTTCATGCCTTCGACCGGCTTGTTGGTGACGTCCTGGAAGAACAGCGGGACGATCTGGGTCAGGCCGCCGATGCTCACGGCAAACACCATCAGCAGGGCCAGCAGACCGACGTTTTTCTCGATGACTTCATGTTTCATCAGGCAGGTCTCCTCAAGCCAGCTGGGCGTTCGCAGGGGCGGCGTCGAGCGCCGGCGAACGCACGGTGCGCCAGGTGTTCCAGGCCATCAGGAACATGCCGCTGAGGAAGATCGCGCCGCCGACGAAGCGCACGATGAAGCCTGGGTGGCTGGCCACCAGGGTTTCCACGAACGAGTAGGTGAGCGTGCCGTCGCTGTTGACCGCGCGCCACATCAGGCCTTGGGCGATGCCGTTGACCCACATCGAGGCGATGTACAGCACGGTGCCGATGGTTGCCAGCCAGAAGTGCGCGTTGATCAGGCCGAGGCTGTGCATCTGCTGCTTGCCGAACACTTTCGGGATGGTGTGGTACAGCGCGCCGATCGAGATCATCGCCACCCAGCCGAGGGCGCCGGCGTGCACGTGGCCGATGGTCCAGTCGGTGTAGTGGGACAGGGCGTTGACCGTCTTGATGGCCATCATCGGGCCTTCGAAGGTGGACATGCCGTAGAACGCCAGCGACACCACCAGGAAGCGCAGGATCGGGTCGCTGCGCAGTTTGTGCCAGGCCCCCGAGAGGGTCATCATGCCGTTGATCATGCCGCCCCAGCTCGGTGCCAGCAGGATCAGTGACATCACCATGCCCAGCGACTGCGCCCAGTCGGGCAGGGCGGTGTAGTGCAAGTGGTGCGGGCCGGCCCAGATGTACAGGGTGATCAGCGCCCAGAAGTGGACGATCGACAGGCGATAGGAATACACCGGGCGTTCGGCCTGCTTGGGCACGTAGTAGTACATCATCCCGAGGAAGCCCGCGGTGAGGAAGAAGCCCACCGCGTTGTGGCCGTACCACCATTGCACCATGGCGTCGGTGGCGCCGGCGTAGACCGAGTACGATTTGGTCAGGCTGACCGGCAGCTCCAGGTTGTTGACGATGTGCAGCAGTGCCACGGTGAGGATGAAGGCGCCGAAGAACCAGTTACCCACGTAGATGTGCTTGGTGGTGCGTTTCATCAGCGTGCCGAAGAACACGATGGCGTAGCAGACCCAGACGATGGTGATCAGGATGTCGATCGGCCATTCCAGCTCGGCGTATTCCTTGGAGCTGGTGTAGCCCAGCGGCAGGGTGATGGCTGCCAGCAGGATCACCAGTTGCCAGCCCCAGAAGGTGAACGCGGCCAGGCCCGGTGCGAACAGGGTGGTCTGGCAGGTGCGTTGCACCGAATAATAGGAGGTGGCGAACAGGGCGCAGCCGCCGAAGGCAAAGATCACCGCATTGGTATGCAGGGGTCGCAGGCGGCCGAAACTGGTCCAGGGGAGGTCGAAGTTGAGGGAAGGCCAGGCAAGCTGGGCGGCGATGAAGACGCCGAGCCCCATCCCGACGATTCCCCACACCACCGTCATGATGGCGAATTGGCGGACCACCTTGTAGTTATAGGCGGTACTGCTGGTTGTGTTCATGTATGGGTTCCCATCCACGGTTATTTTGGCAGGCTTTACAGCGAGGCAAGCATGAGTAATGGGCAGAGTGCCGGTATTGACGGGGATCAATGGGCGCAAGTCGCAAATGTCCCAGGCTTGCGCTGCGATCCTCCGCGAATGGGCGGCGAGGGCAGTGCGTGCGCGTGCCTGATCCTGGCCCATGGCGCAGGTGCGCCGATGGACAGCGCGTTCATGATTGAGATGGCGCAAAGGCTGGCGGCGCTTGGGGTCGGGGTGGTTCGCTTCGAGTTCCCCTACATGGCCGAGCGGCGCAGCGGCGGCGGCAAACGGCCGCCCAATCCGCAGAAGGTGCTGCTGGAATGCTGGCGCGAGGTGTACCGGCAGGTGCGACCTTTGGTCACGGGCAAGCTGGCCATTGGCGGCAAGTCGATGGGTGGGCGCATGGCCAGCCTGCTGGCCGATGAACTGCGGGCGGATGCGCTGGTGTGCCTGGGGTATCCGTTCTATGCGGTGGGCAAGCCGGAGAAACCCCGGGTCGAGCACCTGGCCGAACTGAAGACGCGCACGTTGATCGTGCAGGGCGAGCGCGATGCGCTGGGCAATCGGGAGGCGGTGGAGGGGTACACGCTGTCACCGGCGATCGAGGTGAGCTGGCTGGTGGCGGGGGATCATGACCTGAAGCCGCTGAAGGCTTCGGGGTTCAGCCATGAGCAGCACTTGCAGGCGGCGGCTGAGAAGGTAGCGAGTTTCCTGAAGGATTAGTGCTGGCTTCTTCGCGGGTTCACCCGCGAAGAAGCCGGTACAGGCTGGCGCTTAGTCGCGGTACTCGCACAGGTAGGCGGTGTCCACTTTAACCTGCAGCTGGAACTTGCTGTCGGCCGGCACGTTGAACTTGTCGCCAGCGTTGAAGGTTTCCCAGTTGTCGCTGCCCGGCAGCTTCACGGTCAGGGCGCCGGACACCACGTGCATGATCTCGCGCTTGGCGGTGCCGAACTCGTATTCGCCCGGGGCCATCACGCCCACGGTGGCAGGGCCTTCTGCGCCAGCGAAGGCGATCGACTTGACGGTGCCGTTGAAGTACTCGTTGACCTGGAACATGGGCGACTCCTGAAAGAAAGGGGGGTGAAAAAGGGCTGGCCAGTATGCCCAAGCCCATTCGCCCCGTCATCTGCTTTCAAGTGCCGTTCGCGGGCAGGCTCAAGGGCAGCAGGCGTGCGGTGTTGCGCGCATCCTCCAGGGCCCGGTGCTGCTGCCCGCAGAAGTGCATGCCTGCCAGTTGCAGCGCGCCATTGAGCCCGGCCGGGCGCTGCAGGTGGCGAGCTTTGGCGAAGCGCTGCTTGAGGTTGATGTGCGGCAGCTCGCGCAGCAGGCTGTCGACCTCATGCTGGCGCCACTCCTGCAACAGCTGCTGGCGGTCGTAGTCACCCCAGCTGACCCAGGCCTGCAACTGCCCGCGATGGTGCCCCAGCCAGCGTTCGAAACGCGCCCACACTTCGGGGAAGGCCGCAGCGCTGTCGACGCTGGCCTGGCTGATGTGCGTCAGCTCGCGGCAGAACGGTGTCAGCTGCGGCCGCCGCCGGGGCCGCACGAAGCGCTGGAAGTGGTCCACTTCACGGCCTTCGCGAGTCACCAGGCTGGCGCCGATTTCAATGATTTCCATCTCCGTGACCGGCCAGCCACCGTCATCGGTGGTGGCTTCCAGGTCGATCACCAACCAGTGGCCCATACCAGGCTCCCTCGCCATACATGCCAAAGCAGCGTAGCCAATGTCTGGCCACACGGCATCCCCTGGCAAAATGCCCTCACTTTGGCGTAACCAGCAGTTGTGCCATGCCGGGAAAACGCCTAGCTTAGGCGCATCCAGGTATGAACCGTGATGAGCGTCCGCTTTGATTCCAGCGCCCGGCCTGAAGGTAGTCTCCACCCTGATGATGCTGGCTGCGGCCTGGCTGGCGGTGCCAGCGTGGGCCACCGACGCCATCGACGTGAAGATCGGCGCCGCGCATTTCCCGCCTTATACCGTGCGCCCGGAGCAGGGCGCCGACACCGGTTTGCTGCCTCAGCTGGTCGAGGCGTTGAACCGCTTGCAGCCGGACTACCGTTTCGTCCTGGTGCCCACCTCCATTCAGCGGCGCTTTGGTGATTTTCAGCAAGGTCGCACCGACATGGCGATCTTCGAGAACCCTCAATGGGGCTGGCAGAAGATCCCCCACCAGACGGTGGACATGGGGCTGGAAGATGCCGAAGTGTTCGTCGCCAGGAAGCTCAATGGCCGTGACCAGCATTACTTCGACAACCTGGGTGGCAAGCGCCTGGCACTGTTCAACGGCTATCACTATGCCTTCGCCAACTTCAACCCTGACCCCAACTACCTGCGCAAGACCTACAACGCGACGCTGACCTACTCCCACGACAGCAACCTGCTGATGGTTCAGGCTGGCCGTGCCGACATTGCCCTGGTGACGCGTTCGTACCTGAGCGATTTCCTGGCCCGCAACCCCGACAGCCTCAACCAGCTGATCGCCTCACAGCGCATCGATCAGGTCTACCACCACTATGCCCTGCTGCGTCCCGGTGCCCCGATCACGGATCAGAAGTTTGCCGAGCTGCTGCGCTACTTGCGCGATACCGGCGAGCTGACGCGCATCTTCCAGCCCTACCGGATCACCGTCGCCGCGCCGAACGACTAAATTCCCCGGGTATGGGCACGTCATCAGAAGTGAGCCTTTCTTTCATTCTTTCGTGAGCCAAGTCCATGCCGTTCGATGCCGCTTCGCAGCCCCTGTCTTTACCACGCTGGCGCAGTCTGGATGCCGAAGAGGATGACCGTCGGTTGAGCCTGACCCTGGAAGGGCGGCCATTGATCCAGGTGCGTCTGGAGCCGGGCGATACGCTGCAGGTGCACGTCCAGAACCTGTGTTCGGAGCGCCCGCAGCAGGCGTTATGGGCTGCCTGCTATTGGCTGCTGTCCCGCGATCCGGCTCGCCAGCGCCTGGCCGTGCATCTGCCCACTGGTGTGCCGCAAGCATTGGCCAGTGGCTTGTTGCTGACCGGCGAAGTCGCCGGGGTCTACTGGTGTGAGCGCGCGCTGTTCTGGCAGTTGCCGCAGCCGTGGCTGGGTGTTTCGAACAGCGGTGTCTACCCGCAGCAGATGCAATTCAGCAACGGCAAGCGCCACCCGCGCCGCGCACCCAAGCCGCGTGGCGAGGTGTATCGCCGCTTCGATGCGCGGCTGGGTGCCTGGGTGTCGTTGCGCACCCTGGAAGTCGACCAGGACCTCGAACGTTTCAATCGCTGGCAGAACAACCCGCGGGTAGAAAAGTTCTGGCAGGAAGCGGGCACGCTGGAGCAGCACCGCGAGTACCTGGCCAAGCTTGAGGCTGACCCGCATACCCTGACCCTGATCGGCTGTTTCGATGACCAGCCGTTCGCCTACTTCGAAGCGTACTGGGCCAAGGAAGATCGCATTGCGCCGTTCTATCCGGCCGACGATTACGACCGTGGTGTCCACATGCTGGTGGGGGAAGAGGCGCACCGTGGCCCGCACAAGGTCGCCAGCTGGCTTTCGGCACTGGTGCACTACCTGTTCCTGGACGACCCGCGCACCCAGCGGGTGGTGGCTGAGCCCCGTGCCGACAACGGCAAGATGATCGGCTACATGCACGATCAGTGTTTCCATTGCGACAAGGAATTCGACTTCCCGCACAAGCGGGCGGCGTTGATGATTCTGGGGCGGGAGCGGTTTTTCGACCGTTGCAAATTGGTCTGAGATTGCCGGGGCGCCGGACCGGTCGGAAAGGGGTGCGAAGCGCCCCGGGCAATCCCAAACAGTACTCAGGCCTGCCGGTTAGCCGTTTTGCGGCAATGCACCAGGGCATCGCGAATCATGAAGTTGACCAGGGTCGGCGACACGCCCAGTTCCTTGGCGATGTCCTTCTGCGGCACGCCATGCAGGCGGTACATCTCGAAGGCATAGCGGGTGCGCTGAGGCAGTTCGTTGAGCGCCTCGGCAATGTGCTCGAGCGCGGCCAGGTTGATGTGCGTGGCCTCGGGCGAAGCGTTCGGGATGACCACGTTCAGGCCTTCCTCTTCGCTGCCGGAATACTTCAGCTCCATCGCCTGCTTGCGGTAATGGTCGATGGCCAGGTTGCGCACGATCTGGAACAGGTAGCTGAGCTGCGCCTTGAACGAGGAGGTGATCTGCGGGGCGGCGCTGAGCCGGAAGAAGGCATCCTGCACCACATCCTCGGCGCGTGAGCGGCAGCCGGTGATGCGGGCCGCGATCTTGACCAGAATGCTGCGATTGTCGACGAACGCCTGGAGTAATGGTGAATCGCACTTACTTGTGGATAGTTGTTCCGCCATGGAAATCACCTTGTCTCGAAGGGGAAAGGGAGCACCCCATTGGGGGAAGCTTCCTACGACGTGCGACAAACTATTCAGAATGATAATGATTGTCAAATACGAAAGTTAATGAGTTTCTATTAGTTTCGGTTCTAAGCTGAGCGGCGTGATGCAGTTCACCTTGCGCGCCCGCTCACACCGCTAATTTCCCGCCGCGCCCATCCGTTCCCCTGTGTACATCCGGCCGCTGCCGCTGCCCGCCGACCTTGTGCGGGGTAGCCAGCCCGACTTAACCAGACACTGGCAGGAACTCCCCATGACGGACGCCTTCGAACTCCCGCTCTCGCTGGTCCAGGCCCTGGCGCAACGCGCCGCGCAGACCCCGGACCGCATCGCCCTGCGCTTTCTGGCCGATGCTCCCGGCGAGCAGGCCGTGCTCAGCTATCGCGACCTGGATGTGCGCGCGCGCACCATCGCTGCGGCATTGCAGGCCCGCGCCGGGTTTGGCGAGCGGGCCGTGCTGCTGTTCCCCAGCGGCCCGGACTACGTGGCGGCGTTCTTCGGTTGCCTGTACGCCGGGGTCATTGCCGTGCCGGCCTATCCACCGGAGTCGTCACGCCGCCACCATCAGGAGCGCCTGCAGTCGATCATCGACGACGCCGAACCGCGCCTGCTGCTGACCGTCGGTGCACTGCTCGACAGCCTGCAGGATCTTGACGCCCTGAGCGGCGACAGCGCGCCCGAACTGCTCGCGGTGGATGCGCTTGATCCGGCACTGGCCGATCACTGGCGCGAGCCGGCGCTGAATGTGCACGACATCGCCTTCCTGCAATACACCTCCGGCTCCACCGCGCTGCCCAAGGGCGTGCAGGTCAGCCACGGCAACCTGGTGGCCAACGAGCAGCTGATTCGCGCAGGCTTCGGCATCGACCTCAACCCCGACGATGTGATTGTCAGCTGGCTGCCGTTGTACCACGACATGGGCCTGATCGGCGGGCTGCTGCAGCCGATCTTCAGTGGCGTGCCGTGCGTGCTGATGTCGCCGGGCTACTTCCTCGCCCGGCCGCAGCGCTGGTTGCAGGCGATCAGCGAGTACGGCGGCACCATCAGTGGCGGGCCGGACTTCGCCTACCGGCTGTGCAGCGAACGGGTCAGCGAAGCGGCCCTGGCCGGCCTCGACCTGAGCCGCTGGCGCGTGGCCTATTCCGGTTCCGAGCCGATCCGCCAGGACAGCCTCGCCACTTTTGCCGACAAGTTCGCTGCCAGCGGTTTCCACCCCAGCAGCTTCTTTGCCAGCTATGGCCTGGCCGAAGCCACCTTGTTCGTCAGTGGCAGCCGCCGTGGCCAGGGCATCGGCGCGCTGGAACTGGACGCCGAGGCGTTCGCCGCCAACCGCGCCGAGGCCGGCAAGGGCAGTGTGCTGATGAGCTGCGGCTTCCCGCAGCCTGGCCACGCGGTGCGCATCGTCGAGCCACAGCAACGTGAGTTGCTGGGCGACAACCGGGTTGGCGAGATCTGGGCCGGTGGCCCAAGCATCGCCCTGGGTTACTGGCGCAACCCTGAAGCCACGGCGCGCACCTTCGTCGAAATGGACGGCCAGACCTGGCTGCGTACCGGTGACCTCGGTTTCATGCGCGATGGCGAAGTGTTCGTCACCGGGCGCCTGAAGGACATGCTGATCGTCCGCGGCCAGAACCTTTACCCACAGGACCTGGAAAAGACCCTGGAGCGTGAAGTCGAAGTCCTGCGCAAGGGCAGGGTGGCCGTGTTCGCCGTCGACGACCAGGGCGAGGAGGGCATCGGCGTGGCGGTGGAAATCAGCCGCAACGTGCAAAAGGCGGTAAAACCCGGGGACCTGATCAAAACCCTGCGCCAGGTGATCGCCGAGGCCTGCCGCCAGGCGCCGGCCGTGGTCCTGCTGCTCAACCCGGGCGGATTGCCGAAGACCTCCAGTGGCAAGCTGCAGCGTTCGGCCTGCCGCCAGCGCATGGGTGATGGCAGCCTGGATTGCTATGCGCGCTTCCCCTTGGCGGCCGGGCCGGCTGCAGACACAGCAATGGGCGATGACCTGCAGGCACGCATCGCCGGAGTCTGGCGCGAGGTCCTCAAGGTCGAGGCGGTTGCCGCGGACGATCATTTCCTGCTGCTGGGTGGCAACTCCATCGCGGCCACCCAGGTCACTGCCCGCCTGGCGGATGAGCTGGGTATCCCGCTGAGCCTGCGGACCTTGTTCGAGGCGCCGACCTTGGCCGAGTACCACGCGGGTGTAGCAGCCATCCTGGCCGAGGGCGTGGGTGACAGCACCGCTATCTTGGCCCTGAACCGTGGCCAGGCCTTGCCGCAGTCCCTGGCCCAGAACCGCCTGTGGCTGACCTGGCAGCTGCAGCCCCAGGCTGCGGCCTACAACATTCCTGCGGGCCTGCACCTGCGTGGCGAGCTGGACGAGGCCGCGCTGGAAGGCGCATTCCAGGCGCTGGTCGCGCGCCACGAATCGCTGCGCACGGTGTTCGGCGAGGAGGATGGGCAGGCGTTGCAGCGTGTGCTGCCTGAGCAGCCGTTCAACCTTCGGCGCCTGAACCTCGAAGGGCTTGCCCCTGAGCAGGTAGCGGCGCGCCGCGAGGACGAAGCCCGGCAACCCTTCGACCTGGCCCAGGGCCCGCTGCTGCGCGTGACCCTGGTGCGCCTGGATGACGAAGACCATCAGCTGTGGGTGACCTTGCACCACATCGTCGCCGATGGCTGGTCGCTGAACATCCTGCTCGACGAGTTCGCCAAGCTGTATGCCGCCCGTTGCCAGGGCCTGGACGCCAAGCTGCCAGCGCTGACACTGGGTTACGCCGACTACGGTACCTGGCAGCGCCAGTGGCTGGCCGAGGGCGAAAGCGCCCGCCAGCTGGCGTACTGGAAAGCCGCATTGGGCGATGCCTTGCCCGTGCTCGATCTGTACCCGGACCAGCCGCGCTCCAGCCTGCATGAAAACCGCGCCGCCCGCCTGAGTGTGAAAGTGCCGGCCAAGCTGGGCGACGCCCTCAAGGGCCTGGCCCGCGAACAGCAGGCCAGCCTGTTCATGGTCCTGCTGGCCGCCTGGCAAGGCCTGCTGCACCGCTACACCGGCCAGGGCGACATCCGCGTCGGCGTACCCAATGCCAACCGCCCGCGCCAGGAAACCCAGGGCATGGTCGGCTTCTTCATCAACACCCAGGTGCTGCGCGCGCAACTGGATGGCCGCCTGCCGTTCGCCCAGCTGCTGGCCCAGGTACGCGAGGCGACCCTCGACGCCCAGGCCAACCAGGACCTGCCGTTCGAGCAACTGCTCGAAGCCTTGCCCGAAGCGCGCGAGCAGGGCCTGTTCCAGGTCATGTTCAACCACCAGCAGCGTGACCTTTCAGCGTTGCGCCGCCTGCCGGGCCTGCTCGCCGAAGAACTGCCGTGGCACAGCCGCGAGGCCAAGTTCGACCTGCAGCTGCACAGTGAGGAAGACCACCAGGGCCGCCTGAGCCTGGCGTTCGACTACGCCGCCGAGCTGTTCGAAGCCAGCACCGTCAAGCGTCTGGCCCGACACCTGCTGGCACTGCTCGAGCAAGTCTGCGGCCAGCCACAACTGCCGTTGGGCGACGTACAGTTGCTGGATGAACAGGGTCGTGAGCAACTGCAGGCATGGGGTAAGGCACCTGCGCCCGCCCCGCAACGGCTGCTGGTCGAGCAGCTCAACGAACAGGCCCGGCTGACCCCGGCGCGCACCGCCCTGGTCTGGGAAGGCGGTAGCCTCGACTACGCCGAGCTGCACCAGCAGGCCAACCGCCTGGCGCACTACCTGCGCGACAAAGGCGTCGGCCCCGACACCTGCGTGGCCATCGCGGTCGAGCGTTCGCCGCAGCTGCTGGTCGGCCTGCTGGCCATCCTCAAGGCGGGCGGTGCCTATGTGCCGCTGGACGTCGACTACCCGGTCGAGCGCCTGGCCTACATGCTCGGTGATTGCCAGGCCCGCCTTTTGCTCAGCCACAGCAGCCTGCTGGGCACGCTGCCGCAGGTCGACGGCGTCAGCGCCATCGCCCTCGACCAGCTGCACCTGGACAGCTGGCCAAGCCAGGCGCCGGGCCTGCACCTGCATGGCGACAACCTGGCCTACGTGATCTACACCTCCGGCTCCACCGGCCAGCCCAAGGGCGTGGGCAACACCCATGCCGCCCTGGCCGAGCGCCTGCAGTGGATGCAGGGCCGCTATGCGCTGGACGCCAGCGACGTGCTGATGCAGAAGGCGCCGATCAGCTTCGACGTGTCGGTGTGGGAATGCTTCTGGCCCCTGGTCACCGGCTGCAAGCTGGTGCTGGCCGGCCCTGGCGAGCACCGCGACCCGCAGCGCATCGCCACCTTGGTGCAGCAACATGGCGTGACGACGCTGCACTTCGTGCCGCCGCTGCTGCAGGTGTTCGTGCAGGAGCCGCTGGCCGCTGGCTGCAGCAGCCTGCGTCGGCTGTTCTCCGGTGGCGAAGCGTTATCGGCGAGCCTGCGTGACCGTGTGCTGCAGCTGCTGCCACAGGTGCAGTTGCACAACCGCTACGGGCCGACCGAGACCGCCATCAACGTCACCCACTGGCACTGCCAGGCACAAGACGGCGAACGTTCGCCGATCGGTCGGCCGCTGGGCAATGTGCTTTGCCGGGTGCTGGACGATGAGCTTGAACTGGCTGCGCCTGGCGTGCCGGGTGAGCTGTACCTTGGCGGTGCCGGCCTGGCCCGGGGTTACCTGGGCCGCCCGGGCCTGACAGCCGAACGTTTCGTGCCCCAGGCCGATGGCAATGGCGCGCGCCTGTACCGCAGTGGCGACCGCGCCCGTTGGCAGGTGCAAAGTGAAGCCCTGGAATACCTCGGTCGTCTCGATCAGCAGGTCAAGGTGCGTGGCTTCCGCGTCGAGCCGGAAGAAGTGCAGGCCTGCCTGCTGGCTCAGCCAGGTGTCGAACAGGCACTGGTGCTGATTCATCAGGACGCGGTCGGTGCACAGCTGGTCGGTTACTACAGCGGCACCGCGCTGTACGATGTCTTGCTGGCCACCCTGGCCGAGAAATTGCCGGCGTACATGGTGCCGTCCCAGCTGATCGGCCTGGAGCACATGCCGCTGGGCCCGAGCGGCAAGGTCGACCGCAAGGCGCTGCCCGCGCCGGTCTGGCAGCAGCGTGCCCATGTCGAGCCACAGACGGCGCTGCAGCAGCAGGTGGCGGGCATCTGGCGCGAGGTGCTGAACCTGCCGCAGGTCGGCCTGCACGACGACTTCTTTGCCCTCGGCGGCCACTCGTTGCTGGCCACCCAGATCGTCTCGCGTACTCGTCTTGCCTGTGATGTCGAGCTGCCGCTCAAGGCGCTGTTCGAGGCCAGCGAGCTGGCTGCGTTCTGTGAGGAAATCGCCCGTATCCGCGCGGCCGGTGAGTGCAACCAGCAGGGTGAGATCGCCCTGGTCGACCGCCGCCAGGCGGTGCCGCTGTCGTACTCGCAGCAGCGTATGTGGTTCCTTTGGCAGATGGAGCCGGACAGCCCGGCCTACAACGTCGGCGGCATGGCACGCTTGCGCGGGGTGCTGCATGTGGATGCCTTCGAACGTGCCCTGCAGGCGCTGATCGTGCGTCATGAGACCCTGCGGACCACCTTCCCGAGCATCGAGGGTGTGCCGTATCAGTGCGTGGCCGACGACGGCGGGCTGCAACTGGACTGGCAGGACTTCACGGCGCTGCCGGCCGATACCCGTCAGCAGCGCCTGCAGCAGCTGGCTGACGATCAGGCTCACCAGCCATTCGACCTGGAACGCGGCCCGCTGCTGCGTGCCTGCCTGGCCAAGACCGAGGACCGTGAACACTACTTCGTGCTGACCCTGCATCACATTGTCACCGAAGGCTGGGCCATGGACATCTTCGCCCGCGAACTGGGCGAGCTTTACGAAGCCTTCGTCGATGACCGCGAGTCGCCACTGGCGCCACTGCCGGTGCAGTACCTGGACTACAGCGTGTGGCAACGGCAATGGCTGGAAAGCGGCGAGGGCGCACGGCAGCTGGCCTACTGGAAAGCCCGCCTCGGCGATGAGCACCCGGTGCTGGCGCTGCCCGCCGATCGCCCGCGCCCGGCCGTGCAGAGCCACCGCGGCGAGCTGTTCCGCTTCGACCTCGACCCGGCACTGGTCGCCCGCGTGCATGCCTTCAACCACCAGCGTGGGCTGACCCTGTTCATGACCATGACCGCCACGCTGGCCGCCATGCTGCACCGCTACAGCGGCCAGCGCGACCTGCGCATCGGTGCGCCGGTGGCCAACCGTATCCGCCCGGAAAGCGAAGGCCTGATCGGCGCTTTCCTCAACACCCAGGTGCTGCGCTGCGAGCTGGACGGGCAAATGACCGTCGCTGCCTTGCTCGACCAGGTGCGCCAGGCCGCCATCGAGGGCCAGTCGCACCAGGACCTGCCATTCGACCAACTGGTCGAGGCCCTGCAACCGCCGCGCAGCAGCGCCTACAACCCGCTGTTCCAGGTGATGTGCAACGTGCAGCGCTGGGCCTTCCAGCAGAGCCGCACACTGGCCGGCATGCAGGTGGATTACCTGGTCAACGACGCCAGCGCCACCAAGTTCGACCTGTACCTGGAGGTCACAGACCTCGACGGCCGCCTGGGCTGCTGCCTGACCTACAGCCGCGACCTGTTCGACGAGCCGCGCATCGCGCGCATGGCCGAGCACTGGCAGCAGCTGCTGGTCGGCCTGCTCGACAACCCGCAGCTGCGCTTGTGCGAACTGCCGATGCTGGCCGATGCCGAGCAGCAAGTGCTGATCAGCCAGTTGCAGGGCGAGCAGGACTTCGTCCTCGACCAGACGCTTCACGGCCTGTTCGCCGCCCAGGCTGCGCGTACGCCAAAGGCGGGTGCGCTGACTTTCGCCGGCCAGCACATGACCTACGCCGAGCTCGACCAGCAGGCCAACCGCCTGGCCCGTGCCCTGCGTGAACGTGGTGTCGGCCCGCAGGTGCGGGTGGGCCTGGCGCTGGAGCGTTCGCTGGAGATGGTGGTCGGCCTGCTGGCCATTCTCAAGGCCGGTGGCGCCTATGTGCCGCTCGACCCGGAATACCCGCTCGACCGCCTGCGCTACATGATCGAGGACAGCCGCATCGGCCTGTTGTTGAGCCAGCGTGCACTGCTCGAAACCCTCGGTGAACTGCCTGAAGGCGTGGCACGCTGGAGCCTGGAAGACGACGCCGCGAGCCTGTGTGCCTACAGCGATGCGCCGCTGGACAACCTCAATCTGCCGCAGCATCCGGCCTACCTGATCTACACCTCCGGTTCCACCGGCAAGCCCAAGGGCGTGGTTGTCAGCCACGGCGAAATCGCCATGCACTGCCAGGCAGTGATCGACGCCTTCGGCATGCGCAGCGACGACTGCGAGCTGCACTTCTACTCGATCAACTTCGATGCCGCCAGCGAACGCTTGCTGGTACCGCTGCTGTGTGGCGCCCGCGTGGTGCTGCGTGCCCAGGGCCAATGGGGCGCCGAGGACATCTGCCAGTTGGTGCGCGAGCAGCAGGTGAGCGTGCTCGGTTTCACCCCGAGCTATGGCAGCCAGCTGGCCCAGTACCTGGCCGGGCAGGGCGAGCAACTGCCGGTGCGGCTGGTGATCACCGGCGGCGAAGCGCTGACTGGCGAGCACCTGCAGCGCATTCGCCAGGCCTTTGCCCCGCAGCAGTTCTTCAACGCCTACGGCCCCACCGAAACCGTGGTCATGCCCCTGGCCTGCCTGGCGCCGGAGGTGATGCCTGGCGACGCTGGCAGCGTGCCGATCGGCCGGGTGATCGGTGCCCGCACCGCCTACATCCTCGACGAGGACCTGGCCCTGTTGCCGCAAGGCGGGATCGGCGAACTCTACGTCGGCGGTGCCGGCCTGGCCCAGGGTTACCACGACCGCCCGGGCCTGAGCGCCGAGCGCTTTGTCGCCGACCCGTTCAGCCGTGACGGCGGGCGCCTGTACCGCACCGGCGACCTGGTGCGCCTGCGTGCCGATGGCCTGGTGGAATACGTTGGCCGTGCCGACCAGCAGGTGAAGATCCGCGGCTTCCGCATCGAGTTGGGCGAAATCGAAAGCCGCCTGCAGGAACATGCCGATGTCGACGAGGCCGTAGTCCTGGCCCTCGACCTTCCGGGTGGCAGGCAACTGGTCGGTTACCTGGTGTGCCAGCAGGCCTGTGCCGACAGCGAAGCGCAGTCTGCATTGCGCGAAGCGGTCAAGGCCGCTGCCCGCCAGCACTTGCCGGACTACATGGTACCTGCGCACCTGGTGCTGCTCGAGCGCCTGCCGCTGATGGGCAACGGCAAGCTCGACCGTCGTGCACTGCCGGCACCGGACCTGGAACAGGCGCGTCAGCATTACCAGGCGCCGGCCAATGAGCTGGAGGAGCAACTGGCGCAAGTCTGGCGCGAAGTGCTCAACACGTCCCGCGTGGGTGTGCAGGACAACTTCTTCGAGCTGGGTGGCGACTCGATCCTGTCGATTCAGGTGGTCAGCCGTGCACGCCAGCTAGGCCTGCAGTTCACCCCGCGTGACCTGTTCCAGCACCAGACCATCCAGACCCTGGCTGCCGTGGTCAGCCGCAGCGCAGCACCGAGCAGCATCGAACAAGGCCCGCGCGAGGGGCGCAGCGGCCTTACGCCGATCCAGCATTGGTTCTTCGACAGTGACGTGGCCCAGCCGCAGCACTGGAACCAAGCGGTGCTGCTGGAGGCACGCCAACCCTTGGACCGCGCCACTCTGGAGCAGGCCCTGGCTGCGTTGGTAGCGCACCACGACAGCCTGCGCCTGCGCTTCACCCAGGGGCAGGCGGCCTTCGCTGCGGTGTCTGCCGAGCAGCTGCTCTGGGCTGCCACGGTCGCCGACTTCGCCGACTGTCAGGCGCTGTATACCGACGTGCAACGCAGCCTCGACTTGGAGCGGGGCCCGCTGTTGCGCGCCCTGCTGGTCAGTGACGGGCAAGGGGACCAGCGCCTGCTGCTGGCGATCCACCACCTGGTGGTCGATGGCGTGTCCTGGCGCGTGCTGCTCGAAGACCTGCAGGCGCTGTATCGCGGCCAGCCACTGGCGGCCAAGACCCACGCCATGGCCGACTGGGCTGCGCGCCTGGCCAGCTACGCCGGCAGCGATTCGCTGCGCGACGAACAGGGCTGGTGGCACGGCCAGCTCGGCAGCATGCGCCATGAGCTGCCGTGCGATCACCCGCAAGGTGGCAACCTGCATCGGCATGCCGACACCCTGGCCATCGCCCTGGACGCGGAGCAAACCCGGCAGTTGCTGCAACAGGCACCGGCGGCCTACCACACCCAGGTCAACGACCTGCTGCTGACCGCGCTGGCCCGTACCCTGTGCCGCTGGAGCGGAGACCAGGACGTACTGGTGCAGCTTGAAGGCCACGGCCGCGACGGCCTGTTCGAGGACATGGACCTGACCCGCAGCGTCGGCTGGTTCACCAACGCCTACCCGCTGCGCCTGAACCCGCAGGCCGGCGACGACGAAGCTGCACGTGCCACTTCGATCAAACGCATCAAGGAACAGCTGCGTCAGGTGCCGCACAAGGGGCTGGGCTACGGCGTGCTGCGCTATCTGGGCGATACTGTCAGCCGCGAAAGCATGGCGGCCTTGCCGCAGGCGCGCATCACCTTCAACTATCTGGGCCAGTTCGACCAGCAGTTCGACGATGCCACCTTGTTCCAGCCGCTGGATGCGCCGGCAGGCCTGGCTCACGATCTGGATGCGCCGCTGCCGAACTGGCTCAGCATTGACGGCCAGGTCTATGGCGGTGCCCTGCAACTGCGCTGGACCTACAGCCGCGAGCGCTATGACGAGCGCACCATCGCGCAGTTGGCCGCGGCCTATCGCCAGGAGCTGCTGGCGCTGGTCAGCCACTGCCTGGCCGATGGCAACGGCAGCTTCACGCCCTCGGACTTCCCGCTGGCGCACCTGAGCCAGCAGCAGATCGATGCGCTGCCGGTCCCTGCCGCGCAGATCGAAGATGTCTACCCGCTGACGCCGATGCAGGAGGGCATGCTGTTGCACACCCTGCTGGAGCCGGGCACGGGCCTGTACTACATGCAGGACCGCTACCGCATCAACAGCGCCCTCGACCCGCAACGCTTCGCCCAGGCCTGGCAGGCCGTGGTAGCGCGTCACGAAGCCCTGCGCGCCTCTTTCAGCTGGAATGCTGGCGAGACGATGCTGCAGATCATCCACAAGCCGGGCAGCACGCCGGTTGACTATCAGGACTGGCGCGGCCTTGACGAAGCGGCCCAGGAAGCGCGCCTGCAAGCCTTGCACAAGCAGGAGCGGGAAGCGGGTTTTGCCTTGCTGCAGGAGGCGCCGTACCACCTACGCCTGGTGCGGGTTGATGACGAGCGTTACTGGTTCATGATGAGCAACCACCACATCCTCATCGATGCCTGGTGCCGTTCGTTGTTGATGAACGATTTCTTCGCGCTCTACCAGGCCCTCGGCGAAGGCCGCCAGGCGCAGTTGCCGGTGCCGCCGCGCTACCGCGACTACATCGGCTGGCTGCAACGCCAGGACATGGACGAAGCGCGCAGCTGGTGGCAGGCCAACCTGGCCGGTTTCGAGCGCGCCACGGCCCTCCCCAGCGACCGTCCGCTGCGCAACGATCACGCCGGAGACGGCATGGTGGTGGGCGACTGCTACACCCGCCTGGAGGTGAGCGACGGTGTGCGCCTGCGTGAACTGGCCCAGGCCCATCAGCTGACCATCAACACCTTCGCCCAGGCGGCCTGGGCGCTGGTGCTGGCGCGCTACAGCGGTGACCGCGACGTGGCCTTCGGCGTGACCGTGGCCGGGCGCCCGGTGAGCCTGCCGCAGATGCAGCGCACGGTGGGCCTGTTCATCAACAGTATTGCCCTGCGCGTGCAACTGCCCGAACCGGGCCAGCGCCGCAGCGTGCGCCAATGGCTGCTGGGCGTGCTGGAACGCAACATGGAGCTGCGCGAGTACGAGTACCTGCCGCTGGTGGCGATCCAGGACTGCAGCGAACTGCCCAAGGGCCAGCCGCTGTTCAACAGCCTGTTCGTGTTCGAGAACGCCCCGGTGGAAACCGCAGTGCTCGACCACGCCCAGCACCTCAACGCCAGCTCCGATTCGGGCCGCACCCACACCAACTTCCCGCTGACGGCGGTGTGCTACCCGGGGGATGACCTGGGCCTGCACCTGTCATTTGACCAACGCTACTTCGACTACCCGACCGTCGAACGCCTGCTGGCCGAGTTCAAGCGCCTGCTGCTGGCGCTGGTGCAAGGCTTTGAAGGCGAGGTGAGCGAGCTGCCGTTGCTGGGCGAGGACGAACAGCGCTTCCTGCTCGACGACTGCAACCGCACCGAACACGCCTACCCGCTGGAGCAGAGCTATGTGGCACTGTTCGAAGCGCAGGTGGCTGCTCACCCAGAGCGTACAGTTGCCCGCTGCCTCGAAGCGTCTTATGACTACGCCGGGCTGAACCTCGCGGCCAACCGCCTGGGCCATGCCCTGGTTGCAGCGGGGGTGGCCATGGACCAGCCGGTTGCGCTGCTGGCCGAACGTGGCTTGCCGCTGCTGGGCATGATCGTCGGCAGCTTCAAGGCCGGCGCCGGCTACCTGCCACTGGACCCGGGCCTGCCGTCGGCGCGCCTGCAGCGTATCGTCGAGCTGAGCCGCACGCCGGTGCTGGTGTGCAGCGCGGCCTGTGCCGAGCAAGCGCGTCAGTTGCTGGATCAACTTCAGGGTGTGACGCGGCCGCAGCTTCTGGTGTGGGAAGCGCTGCAGAGCAGCAGCGTCGCCAGCCACAACCCGGGCATCTACAGCGGGGCGGACAACCTGGCCTACGTGATCTACACCTCGGGCTCCACCGGGCTGCCCAAGGGCGTGATGGTCGAGCAGCGCGGGATGCTCAACAACCAGCTGAGCAAGGTGCCGTACCTGGCCTTGAGCGAGCATGACGTGATCGCCCAGACCGCCTCGCAAAGCTTCGACATTTCGGTCTGGCAGTTCCTCGCCGCGCCGTTGTTCGGCGCCCGGGTGGAGATCGTGCCAAACGCCATCGCCCATGACCCGCAGGGCTTGCTGGCGCATGTGCAGGCCACCGGCATCACGGTGCTGGAAAGCGTGCCATCGCTGATCCAGGGCATGCTGGCCAACGATCACCAGGCGCTTGATGGCCTGCGCTGGATGTTGCCGACCGGCGAGGCGATGCCGCCGGAACTCGCTGCGCAATGGCTGCAGCGTTATCCGCAGATCGGCCTGGTCAATGCCTACGGGCCGGCGGAGTGCTCGGATGACGTGGCCTTCTTCCGCGTCGACATGGCTTCGACCCGGTGTAGCTACCTGCCGATCGGCACGCCGACCGATAACAACCGGCTGTACCTGTACGGCGAGGACCAGACCCTGGTCCCGCTGGGGGCGGTGGGCGAGTTGTGCGTGGCAGGCACCGGCGTCGGCCGTGGCTATGTCGGCGACCCGGTGCGCACGGCACTGGCCTTCATCCCGCACCCGCACGGGGCGCCGGGTGAGCGCTTGTACCGTACCGGTGACCTGGCGCGACAGCGCCTGGACGGGGTGCTGGAGTATGTCGGCCGTATCGACCACCAGGTGAAGATCCGTGGCTACCGTATCGAGCTGGGCGAGATCGAGGCGCGTCTGCATGAGCAGGCCGAGCTTCGCGATGCGGCGGTAGGGGTGCAGGAAGGTGCCAATGGCAAGCATCTGGTTGGCTACCTGGTGGCACATCAGGGTGTGCTTGCCGATGCCGCGTTGCTGGAGCAGGTCAAGCAGCGCCTGCGTGCGGAGCTTCCGGAGTACATGGTGCCGCTGCACTGGGGCTGGTTCGCCAGCCTGCCGCACAACGCCAACGGCAAGCTGGACCGCAAGGCGCTGCCGGCCATCGAGATCGGTGGGCAGCACCGCCAGGCCTACCTTGCGCCGCGAGATGAACTGGAAACGGTGCTGGCCGGTATCTGGGCCGACGTGCTCAAGGCCGAGCGGGTCGGGGTGCATGACAACTTCTTCGAGCTGGGCGGGCATTCGCTGCTGGCCACGCAGATCGCCTCGCGGGTGCAGAAGCAGTTGCAGCTGAACGTGCCGCTGCGGGCGATGTTCGAGTGCAGCACGGTGGAGGCGTTGGCCGAGTATGTGCGCGGGTTGCAGGGCAGCGAGGTGGATGAGGCCAAGGCTGATCGGCTCAGTGACCTGATGGCTGAGCTCGAAGGGCTCTAGATAGCTGGGGGCGCTTTGCGCCCCATTCGCGGGACAAGCCCGCTCCTACAGGTACTCCGCAAGGCTTGAATTTTGTGGTGGGCTTGTAGGAGCGGGCTTGCCCCGCGAATGGGCCGGAGCAGGCGATCGAGTTTTCAGCGCTTGCCGAGAATCTTCCCGAGCAATTCGGGCCGCGGTGCACCTTGCTGGCTCTTAAGGTTGCCCTGCTCATCCTGATAGAAGATCGCCGGCGTCGCCTGCAACCCCATCTCCTCCATCAGCGCCATGTTCGCCGCGAGCTTCTGCTGCACGGCATCCGGCACTTTGTCCAGCGGCTTCAAGGTACTCGCCTTGCCCGCTTTCTCGTGCTCATGCAGTGCCTTGGCCGGGTCCTTGGCGGCCAGCAGTGCTGCCGACTTGCCCGGGCTGTCCTCACGGATGATACCGACCATGATATGGCGCAATTGCACCTTGCCCGAGTCCACCCAAGGCCGCGCCTGTTCCCAGAACATGTTGCAGTACGGGCAGTTGGGGTCGCTGAACAGGTACACCTTGCGCGGCGCACTGTCCTTGCCGTCGGCGATCCAGGCGGTTTTCTCCATCTTCGCCCAGATGGCCTTGCTCATCGGCGCGTACACCAGCTTCTGCAGCGGCTCGGCGCTGAGGTCCTTGCCCTGCTCGTCGAACAGGCTGCCGACCAGCACGTGCTTGCCGTCGGGGGTGAGGTACAGCGCCAGGGCATTGTTCTGGTACTCGGCGGCATAGCCGCGCAGGCCGTTGGGCGCATCGAAGCTGCCCTTGATCTCGGCGCCTTTGGCTTGCAGTTGCTGGATTGCCTTGGGCAGGTCTTCGGCCTGCACCAGTGGGGCGGCCAGCAAGGCCAGGGACAGGGGCAGCAGGGCAGTCAATCGCATGTCAGTTTCCTTGTGCGGCAGGGGCGGGCGCCTTGGCCCGCTCGAAAGGTTCCAAGGCATGGCGCAGGCTGGCCCGCGACAGCTCACCGAGGTGGCTGCCGATCAGGCGGCCGTCGGCGTCGTAGAACAGGGTGGTGGGCAGCGCCATCGAGCCGACCCGCTGGGCCAGCACGCCGGTGCCGTCGAACAGCACATGGGTCAGGCTCAGCCCGGTAGTAGCGAGGAAGGTCGTGACGTTCTCCGGCGTCTCGCCCTGGTTGACGAAGAGGAAGGTCACATGGGGGTATTCGCCCTGGGCTTGCTGCAGCACCGGCATTTCCCGGCGGCATGGCGGGCACCAGGTGGCCCAGATATTGATCACCAGCGGTTTGCCACGGTAGCTGTGCAGGGCCACGGACTGGCCAGTGGCATTGCGCAGGCTCAGTTCGGGCAGTGCGGTGCCCTTGCTGTACAGGTGGCTGCCAAGGCTGGTCAAGCCCCAGAACAGAGCACCGCTGAACAGCGCCCAGCCCAGCGGGCGCCGCAGCCCAGGCTGGCGCCAGCCCTGCCAGAGCGTCGCGATGACGATGCCGACCAGGCCCGACCAGAGCAGGAAGCCGCCGTCACGGATGTCGATGACTTGCACCAGGTCGTCGCGGTACATCGGCCAGTAGGCCAGCACGAAACCCAGGCGGGCACACAGCAGGCCGACCAGGAACAGGTTGAACAGCGCCGACTCCGGGCTTTCGCCACCCCGTCGGGCAACCCACCAGCCAACCAGGCAGGTGACGCCGAGGGCCGCGAGCATCAGCAGGTGGTTGAGGGCCATGGTCAATGGCCCGAGGGTTACCGTCAGCATCAGCCTTGGCTCCGGGTCTGGGTCCAGTGTTGCAGGAACGCGGCGGCATCGACCTCACCGGTGATGCGCCGGGCGCGGCGCTCTTCGCCTTCCGGGCCGAGCCAGATGATGCTGGGCGGGCCAGGTACCCGGTAGTGTTGCAGCAGGGCACGACTGGCGGCAGAGTCGGCAGTTACGTCCAGGCGCAGCAGGTGCACGCCGGCCAGGCTGGCTTGCACGTCAGGGCGGCTGAACACCTGCTTTTCCATGACCTTGCACGACACGCACCAGTCGGCATAGTAGTCGACCATGACCCACTGGCCGCGGGCCTTTGCGGCGTCCAGCTCGCGTTGCAGGGCCTCAGGGCTGCTGACCGTGACGAAGTGCTCGTCGGCCTTTTGCACGGTGGCGGCTGTGCTGCCGCCGGCGAACGGCCGCAAAGGTTGCCACAGGTCGTCGCCACCTGCGGCAGCGCCGACCAGCAGCAAACCACCCCACAAGGCGCTCAGCAGCGGTACGGCACGCAGAGCCGGCAAGCGCTGCAGGGCCGGCCACATGGCCCAGCCCAGGGCAATCAGCCAGGCGCCGCTCAGGGCCAGCAACACGGGGGCGGCGAGCAGGCTGCGCACGGTGTACAGGGCCATGGCCAGGAACACGAAGCCGAACACGCCCTTGACCCGATTCATCCATGCCCCCGGGCGCGGCAGGTAGCGGTTGCCCAAGGTCACCAGCAACAGCAGCGGTACGCCCATGCCGAGGCCAAGGCTGAACAGCACCAGCGCGCCTTGCAGCACATCGCCGCTTTGCGCGATGTACAGCAGCGCACCGGCCAGTGGCGCGGTCATGCAGGGGCCGAGCAGCAGGCCGGACAGGGCGCCCAGCAGCGCCGCGCCGTACAGGTTGCCGCCGCGGGTGCCTTGCCCGGCGCGGTCGAGGCGATCGCGCAAGGCGGCCGGCAATTGCAGCTCGAAGGCGCCGAACATGGGCAGGGCGAGGAGGATGAACAAGCCGGCCAGGCTGCCCAGCAGCCAAGGTTGCTGCAGCCACGCCTGCAGGCTGGCGCCCAGCAATGCCGCAACCACTCCCAGGGCTGCATACACCAGCGCCATGCTCAGCACATACACCCCGGCCAGCAGCCAGCCACGCCGGGCGCTGGCACCGTTACCCAGGACCAGGCCGGCGAGAATCGGCAGCATCGGCAGCGAGCAGGGGGTGAAGGCCAGCAGCAGGCCAAGGCCGAAGAAAGCCAGCAGGCTCCAGGCCAGGCTGGTGCTTTGCAGGCCGCTGGCCAGTGCCTGGTCGCTGGCTTGCTCGCTGGTCGGCGTCAGGCTGCCGCCCAGGTCGATGGCGGTGGTCTGCGGCGGGTAGCACAGGCCGGCATCGGCACAGCCCTGCCAGCCCAGGCGCAACTGGCCCTGGGCATTGGCCGGGACCAGCAGTTCGAGTTGGTCGCGGTACACCGCGCTGTCACCGAAGAATTCGTCGTGGTGGTTCAGGGCCGGCGGCAGTTGCGGCTGTTGCTCGGCAGTCAGGCCGTCGAATTTCAGGCGCTTCTGGTACAGGTAGTAACCCTGCTTGATCTGGAAGTACAGGCGCATCTGGCCGTCGGCCTGGCGGTCGTGGGACAGCACGAACGCCTGGTTGACCGGCAGGAAGTCGGGTTTGGCGTCGAACGGGTTGGCCTGCAACGGGCCAGCCAGGAGGAACGTCAGGAAGAGCAGGAGGATGCGCATGTCTTCGCCTTGGCTGTACGGAATGATGGCCATGCTGGCTGGGATTGATTAACCCAAGGTTAACCGTTCCTGCCGAAGCTGCTGCTACGGTGCCGCATGTCGCTCTTCAACACGCCGCGACATATTGTCGGCTTGACTTTGCTTATGCCCATCCTCCTGTTGTAAAGTTGACGCACAAGTCAGTTTTTTCTGGCCCGCGTGATAAGGTTCTCACCCGTCCGAGTCCCCCGCACAAGAATCAAGAAAAGATGGGCAGAAATTCTTCTGCCCAGAGGATCAAGCATGTCCAACCGTGATATTTCCCGGCGCGCCTTCCTGCAAGGCGGCCTGATCGCTGGTGTCGGCGTGACCATGGCGCCACTCGGCAGCCAGGCATTCGCCGCCCTGATGGAAGAGCGCGTCACCACCTCGCCGCAAAAGTGGATGAACCATGATGGCAAGGCGCGTTTTCGCAACGACGCGCTGTCCAAGGTCTGTGGCAACAAGGTCTTCGCCCGCGACATCCGCGCCAAGGACATGCCTGGCTGGCCGGCCCAGCAAGGCCACGCGCTGTTGCTCAAGGCAACCAAGGTCGACCGCATCTACACCGGTCATGACCTCAGCCTGCTCGGCGCCGACCTGCAGCCGGACCGTGTGGTAACCGCCGCCGACCTGGCGAAGGATGGCATCGCCTGGCCCGAGGCCCATTCGCCCGACCCGTTGCTGCCGCCCGGCCAGGTGCCGATGTTCATCGGCCATCCGGTGGCGATCCTGATCTGGCATGACTTCGAGCGCTTCCGTCAGGCCAAGCGCAAGCTGCAGTTCAACGACAAGGCGATTCAATACGGCGCCCAGGCCCCGCTGTACCAGCGTGACCCCTATGGCAGCTTCCGCTTCGTGCGTGTGGGCGGCGCCACGCCGTTCGACGACGATGAATTCTCCAGCCTGAAGAATTCCATGCTGTTCCCGACCATCCTCAACCGCAAACCGGTGTGGTCGAAGCAGCCCAACCAGCACGGCGACCTGACCGAGCAGGGCCTGTTCTACGCCAAGCGCATGGGTGAGCAGCTGGACAACCCGCCTGAAGACTGGCTGGTGTTCGACGAGCGCTACAAGACGCCGTCGATCGAGCCCGCCGCACTGGAACCGGACAACGGCAACGGCTGGTACGACCCGGCCACCGGCACGCTGCATTTCGTGGTCGCGACCCAGTGCCCGTTCGAAGTGGCGCAGGAATGCGTGCACATGATCAAGCCGTCGCGCTTCGCCCTGAACACGCTGAACATGCACCCGGGCTACACCGTGGGCTACGGCTCCAAAGACAACAACATCTTCGTCTTCTACGCCGCCGTGGCCGCACTGTATGGCGCCGGCGTGCCGATCCGCCTGGCCAACGACCGCTACGAGCAGTTCCAGAGCGGCATCAAGCGCCATGCCTTCGACATCCGCTACCAGCTGGCCGTGGACAAGAAGGACAACCGCTTCAAGATCTTCCGCGCCGACATGAGCTGCGACGGCGGCGGGCGCATCAACTACAGCCCGTCGGTGGCCGCGGTGGGCGCCACGGCGGCGCAGTCGATCTACTACATGCCACAGAACGACCTGTCGGTGACTGCCTACTTCTCCCGCGGTGTCGAGGCTGGCTCCATGCGCGGTTATGGCACGTTGCAGAGCATGGCCGCCACCGAGATGATGGTGGATGAAATTGCCGGTCGCCTGGGCGTCGATGCCATCGACCTGCGCCGTGCCAACGCACTGAAGTCGGGTATGAAGAACACCCAGGGTGCGGTCCCGGCCGGCGCCCTGCGTTTGTACGAGATCCTCGACAAGGCCGCTGTGCACGATTGGTGGCGCAATCGCGACGCCCGCAAGCAGCAGATGGACGCCAAGGACCCGGACCACTGGTACGGCGTTGGCTTCGCCATCTGCCAGAAGGACTTCGGCACCGGCTCCGAGGCGCCGATGGCCAGCGTCGAGTTCACCGCTGATGGCCGCATCAGCCTGCGCCACATCGGCACCGAGCTGGGCACTGGCATGTCCACTTCCCAGGCGCTGGTGGTCAGTGATTTCCTCGGCCGCTCGGCCGACGAGGTGAAGACTGCGGTCACCGAATGGCCGGAATTGCAGCTGACCACCAGCGGCAACCCATACCTGATCAGCCAGCCCGAACAGGACGCCGCACTGCGCAACCCGCGCTGGGTCGGCAAGCTGGCCTCGCCGTCGTCAGCAACCAACTCGGCGTTCTACTTCAGCCACGCCACCCGTGAAGCGGCCCGCGTGCTGTTCAACCACGGCCTGTGGCCAGCGGCCATGGCCATCTGGAGCCAGGGCCCGTACGGCGGCCAGGCCAACCCGCTGGTGGTGCGCCGCGAGAACGCGGTGTGGGTCAACGGCGAGCTCACAGGCAATGGCCTGTCGCCGATCCCGTTCGCTCAGCTGGCACAGAAGGCCCATGAGATGGGGCTGGTCACTGGCGTCAGCGTGCACGGTTTCAACCGCTGGAGCTGGGCCGAGGCCGACTTCGTCATCGACGGCGTGCGCGAGCGCTTCCCGCTCGATGCCGTGGCGGTGAAGTACGGCGACGGCGCGGTGAGTGCCAAGAAAGCGCAGATGAGCAGCCACGGCTACCACCTGCTCGACCGGCAGAACGCCGCCTACCCGGATACCCAGCTGAACAACGCCATGGTCACCTACTACAGCCCGGTGGCAACCATTGTCGAGGTCAAGGTCAACAAGGGTACCCACGAGGTTCAGGTGCTCAACCACCACAGCTGGGTCGAGTGCGGCCGTGTGCTGGTGCCGGAACTGGTCAAGGGCCAGCTCGAAGGCGGTATCGCCATGGGGATCGGCCATGCACTGACCGAAGAAATGCCGTTGTACGAGGGTGGGCCGGGGGAGGGCGACTGGAACTTCAACCGCTACCGCCTGCCCCATGCGCGGGATGTGGCGGTGTGGAAGCAGACCAGCGAAATCCTCCCGCCGCTGTCACCGACCGACCCGTCCAAGGGCATCGCCGAAGTGGTGATGATCCCGGTCGTCGGTGCCATCGGCAACGCCGTGGCGCATGCCATTGGCAAGCGCGTGCGCGATCTCCCCATCACCCCAGCCCGTATCAAGGAGGCCCTCAATGGCTAACCGTCCACTGCAACTGACCCTCAACGGTCAACCGGTCGGCCCGGTCGAGGTCCCTGATGACCTGGCGATGATCGACTACCTGCACGAACACCAGAACCTCACAGGTTCCCGCCTGGGCTGCGGCCAGGGCATCTGCCATGCCTGCGTGGTGATCGTCGACAACCCCGACGGCACCAGCGAGGAAGTGCGCACCTGCATCACCGGCGCGCATTACTTCGAGGGCAAGAAGGTCCGCACCATCGAAGGCCATGCCAAGCAGGACGAGGCCGGCAACCTGACGCTGAACCCGATCCAGCAGAAGTTCGTCGACCTGTTCGCCTTCCAGTGCAGCTATTGCGCGCCGGGCTTCGTCAATGCCGCCACGGTGCTGGTGGAAACCGCCCAGCGCCAGCCGCTGAAGAAGAGCGAAGTGGAAGACCGCATCGAAGCCAGCCTCGGCCACCACATCTGCCGCTGCACCGGGTACGTGCGTTACTACGACGCCACCCGCACGGTGCTCAATGACCTCGGCCTGGTCAAGGAGGGTTGAGCATGGGCTTCGTTCGTAGCACGCTCGCGCTGGCCTTGGGCCTTGCCGTCGTTTCACTTGCCCAGGCGGCCGATGAGGTGCAGGTCAAGCGGGGTGAATACCTGGCCCGTGCGGCCGACTGCATGGCCTGCCACACGGCCGAAGGCGGCGCCCCGTTCGCCGGTGGCCTGCCGATCCATTCGCCGTTCGGCACCATCTACGGCAGCAACATCACCCCGGACAAGCAGTACGGTATCGGCAACTATACGGCCGACGAATTCTTCGCCGCAGTCACCGAAGGCAAGCGCAAGGATGGCGCCAACCTCTACCCGGCGATGCCGTACACCTCGTACCACCTGATCAAGCGCGAGGACTCCGATGCGATTCTCGCCTACCTGATGACCGTGCCGCCGATCAACCGCCCGGCGCCGCAGACGGCGTTGAGCTTCCCGTTCAACGTGCGCCTGGGGCTGACCGGCTGGAACATGCTCTATGGCAAGAGCGTGCAACTGCAGCCGACCGAAGGCAAAAGCCCGGCCTGGCAACGCGGGCAGTACATGGTTGAGGTGATGGGGCATTGCGGTGAATGCCACACGCCACGCAACGCGATCGGTGCGCTGCAACAGGACCAGCGCTTCAGTGGCGGCCTGCTCGGTGGCTACCTGGCGCCGAGCCTGCTGGCCCAGGACCTGGCCGACCGTGGCTGGACCCAGCCGGACCTGACCACCTTCCTCAAGCACGGCATCAGTGCCCAGGGCAGCATGTTCAACGAGATGTTCCCGGTGGTGCACCACAGTACCCAGCACCTGGAAGACGCTGACCTGGCGGCCATGGCCACCTACCTGCTCGGCGACCAGCCGCCGCCGGCCAAGGCGATCCAGGCCGTGGCCCTGGAGCAGATGAGCGACAGTGCCAAGCGCGGCCAGCAGCAGTACCTCAACGTCTGCGCCGGCTGCCATGGTGTCGACGGCGAGGGCAAGCCACACATTGCTGTGGCCATGCGCGGCAACACGGTGCTGCGCCAGGGCGACTCGCGCAACCTGGTCAAGGCCATCCGCGACGGTATCCGTGAGCAGCAGTTCACCGGCTTTGAGCGCATGCAGCCGATGCCGGGCTTCGCCGACAAGCTCGACGACCAGCAAGTGACGGACATGGTCAACTACCTGCGCCAGGCCTGGGGGGGATTGCCCGGTGACCTGAGCGTCCAGCAGCTCGCCGAGCTGAAGGCGGAGTAAACCGTGCAGCATCTCGATCTCCAGGTGATCAGCCAGGCGCTGCAGTGGTCGTGCAATGGCCAGCGGGTGTGGTTGTGCACGGTGCTCGCCACCTACGGCTCGGCGCCGCGTGCGCCGGGCTCGCTGCTGGCGGTCAATGCCAGCGGCCAGTGGCTGGGGTCGCTGTCGGGCGGTTGTGTCGAAGATGACTTCCTCGAACGCGTGGCACGGGGCGAATTCCCCGAGCCAATTGCCATCGTGCGCTATGGCGATGGCAGCGACCCGCGTTCGAGCATTCGCCTGCCTTGCGGCGGCGTGCTCGAAGTGCTGGTGGAAAACCTGCCGGCCGACTGTGACGTGCAGGCCCACCTGCGTGAGCTGCAAGGCGCGCTTCGCGGCCAGCGACGGTTGTTGCGCGAGGTGAGCCTGCCGCAAGGTGAGCGCATTGTTGTCGACGACCACAGCCAGGGGCCGCGTGTGGAACGCGAAAGCGGCCGCGTGCGCTTGCGTGTCGGTGCTGCCCAACGCCTCTTGTTGGCTGGTTACTCCAGCGTCGCGCATTTCTGTGCCGAGTTCGGTAAGGGAATGGGCTTTGAAGTCATCCTCTGCGACCCGCGTGACGAGGTGCTCGAGGGCGTGGTGCTGGACGGCGTCGAGGTGCGCCGTGAGCTGCCGTCGGAGTTCATCGCCAATGGCGGTTGCCATGCCGACACGGCGGTGGTTGCATTGACCCATGATCCGAAAATCGATGACCTGGCCATGCTTGAAGCGGTGCGTACCGAAGCGTTCTACATCGGCGTGATGGGCTCGAAGGCCACCTCCGACAAGCGCCGCGAACGCTTGCAGCGCATCGGCGGCCTGGGCGACGACGAGCTGGCGCGGATCCACGCGCCGATCGGCCTCAACCTGGGCAGCAAGACCCCGGCCGAGATCGCCCTGGCGGTGCTCGCCGATATCCTGCGCCTGCGCAACGGCATCGGGCGGGCGGCGCTGTGAGTGTGGTGGCGTTGGTGTTGGCAGCGGGCAGCAGCGTGCGTTTCGGTGCTGACAAGCGCCGCGCGCTGATGGCGGATGGTCGCAGCTTGCTGGTGCACAGTGTCGAACGTGCCTGTACGGTGTTCGATGACGTGCGGGTAGTGTTGCGTGACGGCGAGCGGGGAGAGGAGCTGGGGTTGCCATCGGCGTGCCGGATCATCGGCAGTGCCGATTTCACGCAGGGCTTAGGCCATAGTCTGGCAGCTGGCGCCGCTTCGCTGGTCGACAGCGAGGCGCAGGCGGTGGCGATCCTGTTGGGTGACATGCCCTGGGTGGAGCCCGCGACCCTGGGCTTGCTTGCACGCGAGGCCGGTGGGTCGACGATTGTTCTGCCTTGTCATGCCGGGCAGCAGGGCCATCCGGTAGTGTTTGGGCGTGATTTCTGGCCTGCACTTGCACGATTGACGGGCGATGAAGGGGCGCGTTCGGTCGTGAGGGCCCATCCGGACCGTTGCGTCAGGCTGGCAGTCAAGGATGCCGGCGTGCTGCGGGATGTCGATACGCCCGATGCACTGCGCCAATGAGCGTCGGTTCTACTCATCTTCTTCATCATCGAATGCACAAGGTTGCAGTTCGCCAAGCTGGGAAAGCAGAATCAGGTGCACGTCGGCCTTGAGCCGCTGGAGATTGGCCAGGCTGGCAGACCCACCCAGCATCAACGCCGGGACGAAGCCATACATTTCGTCTGGCGCCAACGTCCCCAGGGTTTCCCTGGCTGATTCGAACAGGCCCAGGTCGATTCCTTCAGTCATGACCCACATGAGCAGCCCCTGGATCTTCGCGTCTCGCTCTTCGTCGGTCGTGCTGTAGGCGCCATCGAGGTATTGGGACGCGTAGGCAGTAATGGTCAGAACTGAGCCGGTTTCTTCACCCCAGAGGTACAACTCGCCGAAAGCGCTGCGGGCGATGAGGTGGTAGGTGTCGCGGGATTCGAAGTCAGTGCCTGCCAGCCAGTACGCCACGACGTCTTCGTATTCCTGCGGGTTGACCATCCAGAACAGACCGCCACCGTAGCCGCACCAGCCGTGGTCTTTCCAGTAGGTCAGGAGTTGGTTGGGGAGTTTGCCTTGGTAGTGGTTCAGGGAGGCAGGCGGGACGGGCTGGTGGCCGATGGGGTCGTTGAAGGTTTCGAGGAAGATGGAGAAGAGTACGTTCATTTTTAGATCCTTTTATTGCTGTCGGGTAAGGGCTTCAAAAGTCGGAAAAGCTATAGGGTTCGATTGTGCAAAGCTGAGACAGCAGTACCAAGTGCTCAATTGCTTTCAGCTTTTCAAGATTATCGAGTCGAGCGGGACCGCCGAACACCAAGGCCGGAACAAAACCGTACATCTCGTCCGGGCCAAGTATGCCGAGGCTCTTTTTAGCAGG
Organism: Pseudomonas sp. NPDC089422; assembly: GCF_044749405.1. Taxonomy (NCBI): domain Bacteria; kingdom Pseudomonadati; phylum Pseudomonadota; class Gammaproteobacteria; order Pseudomonadales; family Pseudomonadaceae; genus Pseudomonas; species Pseudomonas sp. NPDC089422. Next base: position 124,102 of record NZ_JBIVHW010000005.1, on the reverse strand, counting down.
TTCAAACATGTCATCAAAATCATTTGAATCCAAATCTCTGCAGGCGAAGAAGCTCTGCACTAGCCTATCCATGTCGGCTGGCGTGACTTCACGTTTCCTGCCAACGTATTTGCCTATATGTGGTGCGATTTTCAGTGAGAATCCGGTTTTTTCACCAAATAAATAAAGGTCACCAAAGGCTCCGCGGGCGATGAGATGGAATTTGTCGTACGTTTCCAGACTTGCACTCTCGAGCATAGAGGCGACTACGCCCTCGTACTCTTGAGGGTTTACGGTCCAAAACATTCCATCGCCGTATCCACACCATCCATGCTCCATCCAATACTGCAGAAGTTTATCCGGTAGTTTCCCCTTGTAATGCTCTATGGTTGATGTGGGTACCTCCTGCCTGTACGTAGGCTCACCGACCTGTTCAATAAAAACAGAAAACGCTTCATCCATTTGATGACCTCCAGTCTGTTAGCATTTGTGTAATTTCACGTTTAAAAGCCCGGTCCTGCCTCCCATTTCGGCCATTTCTTCGGCAGCCTGTCGGAGCCCTCCTACTCTGCTTTTCCACTGAGGACCAATACTTGAATTAACCTGTCTATCGCCAAAATCAGCAATAACGTCTCGTCCACCTGCACTAAGGTCAGGATTATGCAGGGCTGCGAGTGTTGACATCGTCTCCTTAGCTTGCATTTCCGAAAGTTTTCTCGCTTCTCGCTGTCCCATCGTTTTGGATAAGTCCTCCTGAATCCTATCTCTCAGACTTATATAAAGGTCCTTACGTGCCTTTTTAGCAAGTGTGGGATCACGTTTGACCGGATTGGCCACATTTTCCAGAAATTCATCAACCGTCAGCCGATTGAGACCATCTTGCTGTCCTTTTAACTGCCGCTCAAACTCGCCATGCTTCGATGCGGGCAACTTATCCGCCTTGAAACACGCCACCGTATGCAGCGGCATGCTACCGGGCTTGCCCTTGGATGGCTCCTTGTCTTTCCCCGCCGGCCGGTTCGGCTGCACAGGCTGGGGCTCACCCACCGCCCCCTTGCGCCGCTCCGGCACCTGCAGGTCCGGCCGTTTCTTCAGGGCCTCCTCGTGCTTGAGCATCCACTGCCCAATCCGCGCGCCTTTCTGGCTGGCGGCCATCTCCTGGGCAAGCACACCGGCATTGCCACGCCCACGGGTGAGGTAGGACACCATGGCGCCCAACAGCAGCATCACCACTTCCACATGCCCGGTGGCGATGAAATGCGCTGCCTGGTCGATGGCAAACGGGTTGTCCTGGCTGAACGCGTTCAGCCCTTCTTCACCACGTGTGCCTTCCCAGGCGATGCCGATGCCATCCAGGTAGTACTCGCCGATACGCGGCAGGCCGTCGACGAAGAACTCGGCGAGAGAAGCGATGCCGAGAACGCCGAGGATCCAGCCGCTGACCTTGAAGCCGATGGCGGTGCCGGCGACGCCACCAGGAATGGCTCCGGCACCTCCCGCGAAAGCACCGATGCCGGCACCGAGCAGGCCGCCGGTGAGGGCGGTGCCGGCGACGATCATCGCCATCTGTTCGGCGACGCCGAGCAGGTCGTTGAGGATGCTTTTGATGTCGAGGTCGGCGAAGCGCTGGCGCAGCAGCTGGCCGGCTACCGATTCGGCCTTGTAGAACGCGCGCCGCACGCTGTCCACGCGGCGCAGATTGAGGGCCAGTGATGGCACTGCTTCGTTGAGGTAAGTACGGAAATGGGCACCTCCTTGATAGCCCATTTCATCGGTGATGCGTGTCTCGATATCGTGCCAGGTGGGCACGATGTGCCAGAGCAGCATGAGGCGTCTCCCTGCCAGTTTTGTGCAGGGGAAATCACATCATGGAGTGGGTGTAGGACGTTCCTGGGTCGGTCGTAGGAAAAGTCTATTTCGTTGTTGGTGGGGGTAGAAGGGGCGGGATTGAGGTGTTTTTGCGATGGGTAGGGCTGGAAGGATTTGTTGCCTGTGAGATCGAGCGCCGCCCGCGCGGCGCTCGATCTCACAGGCGCTGAAATCATCAAGGCGAATACAAAAAGGTCCATAATCCCCCCTTAATCCCCCCATAGTGCAATGCCAGCCACACCACTCCGGGAGCCCCACCATGCACGTTCTGCTCTGCGAGGACGACGACCTGATCGCCAGCGGCATCTGCGCCGGCCTCACCGCCCAGGGCCTGACCGTCGACCGCGTGGCCAATGCCGCCAGCGCCCGGGCCCTGCTGCAAGCGGCGCAGTTCGATGTGATGATCCTCGACCTCGGCCTGCCCGACGAAGATGGCCTCAAGCTGCTGCGCCGTTTGCGCCAGCAGGGTGTGGACCTGCCCGTGCTGGTGCTCACCGCACGCGATGCGGTCACCGACCGGGTCGATGGCCTGCAGGCCGGTGCCGACGACTACCTGCTCAAACCCTTCGACCTGCGCGAACTGGCTGCGCGCCTGCATACCCTGTTGCGGCGGGTGGCGGGGCGGGCGGTGAATGTGATCGAGCATGGCCCGCTGCGCTACGACCCGAGCAGCTGCGAAGCGACCTTGGCCGGCCTACCTGTAGACCTGTCGCGGCGCGAGCAGGCGCTGCTCCAGGCGTTGATGCAGAACCCCGGCCGGGTGCTGTCCAGCGAGCAACTCAAGGACTGCGTGTATGGCTTCAGCGATGAGGTCGAGAGCAACGCGCTGAACGTGCATATCCATCACCTGCGGCGCAAGCTCGGCAACAGCATCGTCGAGACCGTGCGTGGCCTGGGTTATCGCCTGGGGCCGGCACAGGCGCCGGAGCAAACCTCCGAGAGAAGCACCTCATGAGCCTGCGGGTACGCCTCAGCCTGATCCTCGGCACCGCCTTCATCATCATCTGGGCGCTGGCTGCAGCGTGGATGCTGCGCGACCTGCGCCAGCAGATGATGTTCTCCCTCGACCAGCGCCTGGTGGCCTCGGCGCGCATGGTCGCCGGGCTCGTCGACCAGTTGCCGCAACCGTTGGCGGCCAAGGGCGAGGACGCGCATTTTTCCGCCGACCAGTTGAGCGTGCCCGACGGCATGGCCTGCCAGGTGAGTTCCCTGCGCGGCGAGATCCTCGCCAGCAACCACAAGCATGACGGCGCCATGGACGACCAGCGCAGCGGCTTCCGTGATCAGACCATCGACGGTGCGTTGTGGCGCACCTTCACCTACAACCATGGCGACGTGCGCATCACCACCGCCGACCGGCACATGGAGCGCGAGGCACTGAACCAGTCCATTCTGCTGGCCGCCTCGGCGCCGGTGCTGATGGCCTTGCTCGGCAGCCTCGGGCTGCTGTGGATCGGCCTGGGCAAAGGCCTGGAGCCGCTCAATCGCATGCGCGACGCCCTGCGCCGACGGCGTGCCGACAGTGTCGAGCCGTTGCAGGTGGCCGGCTTGCCCAGCGAGCTGCAACCCTTGCTCGACACCCAGAACCAGCTGTTCCTGCGCATCGCCCAGACCCTCGAGCGCGAACGGCGCCTGACCGACGATGCCGCCCACGAACTGCGCAGTCCGCTGACGGCGATCAAGACCCACCTGCAGGTGGCGCGCATGACCGACGGTGCGGTGCGCGAGCAGGCCCTGGAGCATGCCGAGCAAGGCGCCGACCGCATGCACCGGACCCTGGAGCAGCTGCTGATGCTGGCGCGGGTCGAGGGCAGCCTGTCGTTCGAGGACGGGGTGCAGTGCAGCGCCGAGCAGGTCGCCCGCCAGGCGATGCAGGATGCGGGTGGCGGTGACAATCGACGCATCGTATTGCACCTGCCGCAGGAGGCTACGCAGATCTACCTGGGCATGCCTGCGCCGCTGGCAGTGGCGGCCTTGCGCAACCTGCTGGACAACGCCCTGCGCCATGGCGGCGATTCCGAGGTGGAGCTGGAAGTGCAGATGGCCGATGGGCAAGTGGGGTTCATGGTGCGCGACCATGGGCCGGGTATTGCCGATGGCGATCTGCAGCACCTGACCGAGCGCTTCTGGCGCAACGGGCAGAGTGGGGGGTGTGGGCTGGGGTTGGCGATCGTTCAGGCGATCGTGCAGCGCTGTGCTGGCAGCCTCAGGTTCGACAGTCGCCATGATGGCTTGCGGGTTTTGCTGCAGGTGCCGGCGCGCTCGGCCAGCTGATCTTCATTGCCTGTGCCGGCCCTTTTCGCGGCACAGGCAAAGTAAAATCCCGCAACAACCGCTAAATCCTCCCCGCACTCAAGCGTTTTCCAAGCGATAACTGCCCATTCGCTTGCTTGCGAGGATTCACCCATGTCCACCGCTTCCAGCCTTGCCCAGGTCCCGCCGGCCAGCGCGCCGCATCCTTTGTACGCATTCAGTGACTCGCCGCTGCTGCAACGCCAGCAGCAACAGGAATCCAACGCCCGCAGCTACCCCCGGCGTATCCCGCTGGCGCTCAAGCGCGCCCGTGGCATCCACGTCGAAGACGTCGAAGGCCGCCAGTTCATCGACTGCCTGGCCGGCGCAGGCACCCTGGCCCTGGGCCACAACCACCCGGTGGTGATCGAGGCGATCCAGCGCGTGCTGGCCGATGAACTGCCGCTGCACACCCTGGACCTGACCACGCCGGTCAAGGACCGCTTCGTCCAGGACCTGTTCGGCATCCTGCCTGAAGCCCTGCGCCGCGAGGCCAAGGTGCAGTTCTGCGGGCCGACCGGCACCGATGCGGTGGAAGCGGCGCTCAAGCTGGTGCGCGGTGCCACCGGGCGCAGCACCGTGCTGGCCTTTCACGGCGCCTACCACGGCATGAGCCAAGGCGCGCTGAGCCTGATGGGCAGCCACGGCCCCAAGCAGCCGCTGGGCGCGCTGCTGAGCAATGGCGTGCAGTTCATGCCGTACCCCTACGACTACCGTTGCCCGTTCGGCCTGGGGGGTGAAGCCGGGGTCAAGGCCAACCTGCACTACCTGGAAAACCTGCTGCTTGACCCGGAAAGCGGCGTGCCGCTGCCGGCGGCGGTGATCCTTGAAGTGGTGCAAGGAGAGGGCGGTGTCATCCCGGCCGACATCGAGTGGCTCAAGGGTGTGCGGCGTATCACCGAGCAGGTTGGCGTGGCGCTGATCGTCGACGAGATCCAGAGCGGCTTTGCCCGTACCGGGCGGATGTTCGCTTTCGAGCATGCCGGCATCGTGCCGGATGTGGTCACGCTGTCCAAGGCCATTGGTGGCAGCCTGCCGCTGGCGGTGGTGGTGTACCGCGACTGGCTGGATACCTGGAAGCCAGGCGCCCATGCCGGCACCTTCCGCGGCAATCAGATGGCCATGGCGGCCGGTTCGGCGGTGATCAACTACCTGGTCGAGCACCGCCTGGCCGAGCATGCCGAAGCCATGGGCCTGCGTTTGCGTGAGCATCTGCAGCGGCTGCAACGGGACTATCCGCAACTGGGTGATATCCGTGGCCGTGGCCTGATGCTGGGGGTGGAGCTGGTTGATCCGCAAGGTCAGCCAGATGCGCTTGGCCACCCGCCTGCCAATCGGCTGCTGGCACCGAAGGTCCAGCGCGAATGCCTCAAGCGCGGCCTGATCCTCGAGCTGGGTGGTCGCCATGGCGCCGTGGTGCGCTTCCTGCCGCCGCTGATCATCAGCGCGCAGCAGGTCGACGAGGTGGCGCAACGCTTTGCCGAGGCGGTTGCCGCCGCCATTTGAGCCCGGGAGGGCCGCGGCGCGGCCCTCTCGTTCAGGCTGATCAGTCGCTGTTCTCACCCAGGCGCCAATACCCCATCGTCATCAGGCTGTCGCGCTGCAGCCCACGCTGTTTTGTCAGGTAACGGCGAATCTCCAGCACCGTCGCCGACTCCCCGGCCACCCACGCATAGAACGCGCTTTCCAGCGGCAGGCTGGCCAGTTCGCGCACGGCATGCTGCATGGCCTGGCCATGCGCGCAGCGCAGCACTTCCCGGGGCAGCCAGTGCAGGCGCGTGTTGGCGCTGTGGCGCAGGGGCAGGCAATCAGCCTCCTGCGGGACCTCGATGAAGGCTTCCACGACCACTTCGGGTTGTTGCTCTGCCAAAGCTTCGAGAATGCCGGCGATGGCGGGCAGGGCCGTTTCGTCGCCGATCAGCAGCACGTGGCGGGTACCTTGTGGCGGCTTCCACTCATAGCCGCCAGGGTCGCCGGCATGGGCCAGGTTCGGCGCCACCATCAGCAGCCGGTCGCCCTCCCGGGCATCGGTTGCCCAGGCCGAAGCTGGCCCGTTGACGCCGTGCAGCACAAAGTCCACGTCGACTTCCAGGGCATCCGGGCGCAAGGCACGGATGGTGTAGGTGCGCATGGGTGGGCGCTGTTCGGGCGGCAGCGCGTTGTGCGCGGTCTTCCAGTGCACGTCGTGGGGCAGGGTTGGCAATGAACCGTCAGGGGCGGGGAGCAGCAGCTTGACGCGCTGGTCGGGCGCCAGGGTGTGCATGAACTCGACATCCGGGCCGGTGAACACCAGGCGGGCGAACGATGGGCTGAGGCTGATGCGCCGGGCGAGTACCAGGTCGAACGCGCGGTAGGGCCGGGCGCCTGGCGATTGGCCCTGGATCAGGCGACGCAGGCCTTGTTGCCAGGCCTGGAGCATGCTGGCGGAGCGGGTCATGGGGAAATCCTCTTGCAAGCGGCTTTCCCTATGAACGAGTTGCAGGTACGGCGAATTAACCGTTGTCGGCGCTCGCTAGCTGCCAACCACCCCCCAGCGCCTTGTACAGCGCCACGCTGCCCTGCAGGCGGGCCAGGCGCAACTGTGCCTGCTGGTCCTGGGCGAGATAGAGCGTGCGCTGGGTTTCCAGCACGCTCAGCAGGGTTTCGGCGCCGGCCGCGTAGCGCCGTTGGGCCAGGTCGAAGGCCAGGCGCGCCTGTTCGACCTCCTGGTCCTGCCAGTGACGCTGCTGTTCAACGCCGTGGATGGCATTGAGGGCCTTCTCGACATCGGCAAAGCCCGCCAGGATGCTGCTGCGGTAGCTTTCCAGCAGCTCGTCCTGCTCGGCTTCAGCCAACTGCTGTGCCGCGCGTAGCCGGCCATTGTTGAAGATTGGCGCGACCAGGCCGGCGGTCAGGGTGTAGTAGGAACTGTCGAAGACCTCGGCGAGGGTGCTTGCGCCGGTGCCGAGGTTGGCGCCCAGGGTCACTTTGGGCAGCAGGGCGGCCCTGGCCACCTGCACATTGGCGTGGGCGGCGGCCAGGCGTGCTTCGGCGGCGGCGATGTCCGGGCGGCGGGCGAGCAGTTCGCTGGGTACGCCACTGCCAATGCGCGGCCAGTTCACGGTCGCCAGCGCTTCACCTGTGCTGGGCAGTGCCTGGACCGGGTCGCCCAGCAGTGTGGCCAAGGTAACGCGGTTATCTTGCCACTGCTGTTCGAGCAGCGGCACCTGCCGCTCCTGTGCGGCCACCAGGCTGCGCTGCTGGGCCAGTTCCAGGCGCGTCGCCGAGCCGGCGCGCTGACGTGTCTCGACCAGGGCCAGAACATCGCGGGCGTTACGCAGGTTGAGGCGGGCAATGCGCAGTTGCTCTTCCAGGGCCAAGCCCTGCAGGTAACTGCTGGCCACGCTGCTGACCAGCGTCAGTTCGACCGTCTGGCGATCGAAGTGGCTGGCGTCGAGGCTGTGCAGGGCGCTCGAACGCGCAGCGCGCAGGCCACCCCAAAAGTCGATCTCGTAGCTGGCGACCAGCTGCATGCCGAACGACGTGCTAGTCCGTTCGTATTGGCTGACATCGAGCTGGTCATAGCCCTCGCCGTGCAGCAGGCGCTGGCGGCTGCCGTCGAGCTCGAACCTGAGCTCCGGCAGCAGCGGCGCTCCGGCGATCACCGCTCTGGCCTGGGCCTGGCGCACGCGCGCCGTGGCGGCGGCAAGGTCGTGGGCATTGGACCGGGCGTGTTCGACCAGGCGGTCCAGCTCGGCGCTGTCAAAGGCCTGCCACCACTGCGCCGATGGCCGGCTGGCAGAGGGCTGGAAGGTTTCGCCTTGCCAGGCCAAGGGTGCAGTGATGCCGCTGGGTGGCGCGGGCGGCAGGCTGCAGGCGGCGAGGCCCAGGCACAGGGACAACAGGCTGATGCGGCTTGGCAGGGTCATGGGCTATTCGCTGGTGAGGGCTTTGACCGGGTCGAGTCGGGCGGCTTTGCGGGCCGGCATGAAGCCGAACACGATGCCGGTGAGAACGGCGCAGGAGAACGCACCGAGCATGGCGGGCAGGGTGAACGCCACTGCAACCTGGCCCAGCATCAATGCGCCGCCGATCAGCAGGGCCAGGCCGATGCCAGCCATGCCGCCGACCATCGACAGCATCACCGCTTCGCTGAGGAACTGGCGCAGGATGTCGTGCTGGCGCGCGCCGGTGGCCATGCGGATGCCGATTTCGCGGGTACGCTCGCGCACGGTCATGAGCATGATGTTCATCACCCCGATGCCACCGACCAGCAGCGAGATAGCGGCAATCGCCCCGAGCATCAGCGACAGGCTGTTCTGGGTGCGTGCCTCGGCCTGGATCAGCGCGGCCGAGTTGGTCAGTTCGAAGTCGTGACGGCCCTGGTGGCGCTGGCGCAGCAGGCGGTCGACGGCGGCTTCGGTTTCATCGACCCGTGCCGCGTCGACGGCGGCGACGGTGATGTAGTCGGGGTCGCGCAGGCCGAACAGGCGGATCGCCGCCGCCGAGTAGGGCACCACGATGCGCCCGTCGGCATCCTGGTCGCCGGAACTCGCGCCTTTGCCGGCGAGTATGCCAATGACCTGGAAGGGCACATTGCCGATCAGCAGGTACTGGCCAAGCGGGTCGCGGTCAGGTGCGAGCATCTTTTCCCGGACTTTCTGGCCGATCACGGCCACTGCTGCGCCACTGGCTTCGTCGGCGTCGGTGAAGAACGCCCCTTCGATCGCCGGCCAGTTGAAGATCAGCGGGAACTGGTTGTTGTTGCCGCCCACATAGAAGCGCTGGCTGTGGTTGCCATGGCGCACCATCACCTTTTCGCCCAGCACCGGCATGATCTGCCGGACCTGCGGCAGTTGGCCGATCGCGGCGACATCGTCGAGGGTAATGATGCCAGCGGGCTCGCCCAGTGTGGCGGGCTTGCCGTTGAGGTAGAGGATGTTCGAGCCGAAGGCGGCCATCTGCGCCATCACCTGGCGCTTGCTGCCTTCGCCGACGGCCAGCATGACCACCACCGAGGCGACCCCGATGATGATGCCGAGCAGGGTCAGGGCAGTGCGAAAGCGGTTCACCCACATGACCCGCCAGGCGGCTTGCAGGGCTTCGAGCAGCTCGCCTTTCCAGGCCCCGCGCAGGGTCGCGCCACGGTCCAGGCGCTGGCGCAGGTCATCGGCCTGCAGCCCCTGAGGTGCAGCACGGGTCGCTTGCTCGGTTACGGTATCGCTGATCATCTGGCCGTCGCGGATCTCGATCACCCGCTGTGCCCGCGCCGCCACCTTGTGGTCGTGGGTGATCAGGATGATCACGTGGCCCTGGCTGGCCAGTTCGTCGAGCAGTGCCATGACTTCGGTGCCGCTGTGGCTGTCGAGCGCCCCCGTGGGTTCGTCGGCGAGGATGATATGGCCACCGTTCATCAGCGCCCGGGCGATCGACACCCGTTGCTGCTGGCCACCCGAGAGCTGGTGCGGGCGGTTGGCGCTGCGGCTGGCCAGGCCCAGGCGGGCGAGCAGGGCGGCGGCGCGGGCATGTCGATCGCTGGCAGGCGTGCCGGCATAGATGGCGGGCATCTCGACGTTTTCCTGGGCCGAGCCCGATGGGATCAGGTGGTAACCCTGGAACACGAAGCCGAACGCCTCGCGGCGCAGCCAGGCCAGTTCGTCGTTGGCCAGTTCGGCCACGTTCTTGCCGGCAAAGCGGTAGCTGCCTGAAGTGGGGCGGTCGAGGCAGCCGAGTATGTTCATCAAAGTCGATTTGCCCGAGCCGGACGCCCCGACGATGGCGACGAACTCGCCGGGGTGGATGCTCAGGCTGATGCCGCGCAATACATCGACCTTGGGGCTGTCGTGGCCACCGTAGGATTTGCGGATATCGACCAGCTCGATCAGCGGCGCGCTCATTCAGCCTCCGCTGGCGCTGGGGGCGCCCATCAACAGTTGCTCACCCTCGCTGAGCCCGTCCAGCACCTGGACGCGCAGACGGTCGCTGAGGCCGGTGCGTACCTGGCGCTGCACCACCTTGCCGTGCGGGTCGAGCACCCGTGCCATGAACAGGCCGCCGTTTTCGTCCAGTGCGGCGAGTGGCACGGTCAGGACCTGGCTGGCCTGGCCAGCGACGAAGAACACCTGGGTGGTCATGTCGGCCATCAGTGCGCCATCCGGGTTGTCGACATCCAGCAGCACGGTGTACTGCACCACCTGATTGCTGGTGCTGCCGGCGCTGGCCGGGCTGCCACCGCCCTGGCTGGCTTGTTCCAGCGGCTTGGGCGGGATCGGCAGAATCTGCCGCACCGTGCTGCTCCAGCGGCGCTTGCCGCCGGCCAATGTGGTGAAATAGGCGGTCATGCCTGGCTTGACCTTGCCGATGTCGGCTTCGGACACCTGGGCCCACACGGTCATCGGTGACAGCTTGGCGATGCGCAGGATCAGCGGGGTGCGTTGCTGGGCATTGAGGGTCTGGCCTTCACGGGCATCGACGGCCACCACCGTGCCGTCCATCGGCGCATAGATGCGCGTGTAGCCCAGCTCCGCCTCGTCGCTGCGCAGGCTGGCCTGGGCCTGGCGAATCTGCGCCTGAAACATGTCGATACGCGCCTGGGTGACCTTGAGCTGGGCAGCAGCGGCCTGAACGTCCTCATCACGGGTGGCGCCCGCGGCGGCAAGCTCGCGCTGGCGCTTGAGCTGCTGGCTGGCCAGCTCGAACTGCGCACGCTGTTCGGCGAGCTGGGCCTTGAGGTTGTCGATCGAGAAGCGCCCGGCATCCAGCCGTGCCTGTTGGGTGGAGGGGTCGATCTCGACCAGCAGTTGGCCCTTGCGCACCGGGTCGCCCGCTTCCACGTGCAGCGTGCGGATCTGCCCCGAAGCCTGGGCGCCCACATCCACGTAACGCCGAGGCTGCAAGGTGCCCAGGGCGGTCACGCTGCTTTCGATATCTGCCCGCGTGACCGTGACGGTGCCAAGCGGTTGCGCGCCGAAGGGCAGGGCTTGCCAGGCCAGCAGGCAGCCCAGGCTCAGCAAACCCACGCCGGCAAGGGTGAACGGGCGACGGGGGGAGGTTAAACGGCTCATGCGGACTTCCAGCCTGGGTAGTGGTCACGCGCTGCCAATCGAGGTGCGCATCGAAGTCCCAGATAAACGAAGGCTGGCCAGGCGGATTTAGCCTGAACGCGAGGGCGGAGGGCGTGTTGCTGAGAATAGTTATAATTTGTACTATCACAGCCCGGTATCACTCAGTCCCGCACGTGGGTTGCAAGGACGATTTCAGGTGCTGTTGTGGAACATTACTATCGCGAACTGGTGAGCTTCCTGAGTGCGCGCCTGGGCAACCGCCAGGCTGCGGAGGACGTTGCCCATGATGCCTATCTGCGGGTGCTGGAGCGGGCCGATAGCGGGCAGATCGAGCATCCGCGAGCGTTTCTCTACCGTACGGCACTCAACCTGGTGATCGACCGGCACCGGCGCCACCAGGTGCGCCAGGCCGAATCCCTGGATGCGCTGGATGCCGATGGGCGTTTTCTCAGTGCCGAATTGCAGCACGACATGCAGCTTGATCAGCGCCTGGCCTTGATGCAGAAGGCTCTGGATGAACTGAGCCAGGTGTGCCGGGACTGCTTTCTGTTGCGCAAGCTCGATGGCCTTTCACATCAGCAGATTGCAGAGCGCCTGGGAATCTCCCGCAGCCTGGTGGAAAAGCACATCGTCAACGCCATGAAGCATTGCCGTGTGCGCATGCGGCAGTGGGAGTCCTGAACGCGAGGTGAAGGGCAGGTGAAAATTCTGCGTGATGGCCACTTGATTTCTCCCTGTTTCCCGACAACTATCTAGATTGACCCCTCCAGGTACAGCCCTGGTGGTTGCCTGTTTCTGGCGCAGTTTGGTCAGGGAGCTGTCCCTTTTCACCTGACGGCCCAGGTCCGACAATGACAAACAAGACCCTGCGCATCCTGATTGCCGACGAGCACCCGCACCAGCGCCTGCAGCTGGAAAAACTGCTCAATGGCCTTGGCTATTACCGGATTGCCCCGGTCGAATCCTTCGAAGAGTTGCAGCGCCTGGTGCAGTGCGCCTTGCAGCCGTTCAACCTGCTGCTGGGCAACATCGAGCTGGCCAGCCATGCTGGCGTCGACCTGGCACGTTTCTGCCGGGTCAGCACGCAGATCCAGCATGCCCTGCTTTACCATTCGCAACACTTGAAAGTGCCTATCGTGCCGCAGACCGAGCGCCAGGCCGTCAGCGTGAGCCTGCCGCAGGCGCCGGACAACGACGCGCTGCAATCCTTCATGGCGATCATCGACAGCCCTGTACTGGTCGGCAAGATTGCCGTGCCTTCCGGGCTGGCGGGTGGCGCGGTCCATGCGCGCAAGCCGAGAAACTTCGGCCACACCGTCTTCAGCCGTTAGTGGCGTTGCTGGGGCAAGGCGGCGGGCATTTGCTATCCTCTTGCCCTTTGCCGATCTGCGGACCCCTGCCATGACTGCCATCGATACCGCTCGCCCGCCCCGGTTCAGCCGCGGCGACCACCGGACCCTGGGCCTGGCGGCACTGGGCGGCGCGCTGGAAATCTACGATTTCATCATCTTCGTGTTCTTTGCCCTGATCCTCAGCCAGCTGTTCTTTCCGCCGGAAATGCCCGAGTGGCTGCGCCTGCTGCAGAGCTTCGGCATCTTTGTCACGGGTTACCTGGCGCGGCCGCTGGGCGGCATCCTGATGGCCCATTTCGCCGACCACCTCGGGCGCAAACGGGTGTTCAGCCTGAGCATTCTGATGATGGCCTTGCCGTGCCTGCTGATCGGGGTGATGCCGACCTATGCCGACATTGGCTATGCGGCCCCGTTGATCCTGTTGGCGCTGCGCATCCTGCAAGGCGCCGCAGTGGGCGGCGAGGTGCCAAGTGCGTGGACCTTCGTCGCCGAACATGCGCCAAACGGGCGTCGTGGCTATGCCCTGGGCTTTCTGCAGGCGGGGCTGACCTTCGGTTACCTGCTGGGTGCGCTGACGGCCACACTGCTGGCGCAGCTGTTCACGCCGCAGGAAATTCTCGATTACGCCTGGCGTTACCCGTTCCTGCTCGGTGGGGTGTTTGGCGTGATCGGTGTGTGGCTGCGCCGCTGGCTCAGCGAGACTCCGGTGTTCCTGGCCTTGCGTGAGCGCCAGGCGCAACCGGTCAGGTTTCCGCTACGGCGGGTGCTGGGCGAGCACCGCTCGGCGTTGATCCCGGCGGCACTGCTGACCTGCGTACTGACTTCCGCAGTGGTGGTACTGGTGGTGATTACCCCGACGGTGATGCAGCAACGCTTCGGTATGACGGCGGGGCATACTTTCGCCCTGAGCAGCGTGGGCATCGTCTTCCTCAATATCGGCTGTGTGCTGGCCGGGTTGCTGGTCGACCGCCTGGGCGCCTGGCGCGCACTGATGATCTACAGCCTGCTGCTGCCGCTGGGCATCGGTGCGCTGTACGCCAGCCTGGTGGGGCAGTGGGGCATGACCTGGCTGGCCTATGCGCTGGCTGGGCTGGCCTGCGGTGTGGTGGGGGTGGTGCCGTCGGTGATGGTCGGGCTGTTCCCGGCCGAGATCCGCGTTTCGGGGATTTCCTTCACGTACAACGTGGCTTACGCGCTGTGGGCCAGTATCACGCCGCTGGCGTTGATCGCACTGATGCCGTGGAGCCCGTGGGTGTGCGTCGGCTTCTGTCTGATCATGGGCACCGTCGGGCTGCTGACCGCCCTGTATTTCGGGCGTCGTGAGCCATTGGCGTTTGCCGCCGAGCCGATGCCGATCATGTGTGCTGACAAGTAGCAGTAGCCGATATGAAAAAGCCCCCGGTCCTCACGAACCGGGGGCTTTTTGTTGCTGCAAGGGCAGTGGCCTTACATGTTCGGGTAGTTCGGCCCGCCAGCGCCTTCAGGGGTGACCCAGGTGATGTTCTGGGCCGGGTCCTTGATGTCGCAGGTCTTGCAGTGCACGCAGTTCTGCGCGTTGATCTGGAAACGCTTGCTGCCGTCTTCCTGGCTGACCACTTCGTACACACCCGCCGGGCAGTAGCGCTGGGCCGGTTCGTCGTACAGCGGCAGGTTGCTGGCGATCGGCACGTTCGGGTCGGTCAGCTTCAGGTGGCAAGGTTGTTCCTCTTCGTGGTTGGTGCTGGAGAGGAATACCGAGCTGAGCTTGTCGAAGCTGAGCTTGCCGTCCGGTTTCGGGTAGTCGATCTTCTTCGACTCGGCGGCAAGCTTGAGGCAGGCGTAGTCCGGCTTGGTGTCGTGCAGGGTGAACGGCAGCTTGCCGTTGAACCAGTTCTGGTCGACATAGTTGAACGCACCACCGAACAGCGGGCCGAACTTGTGCAGTGCCGGGCCGAAGTTACGGCTGGCGAACAGTTCTTCGTACAGCCAGCTGGCCTTGAACGCGCTGACGTAGCCGTCGAGCAGATCGCCACCCTCGCGGCCGGCAGCCAGTGCGTCGGCTACGGCCTCGGCGGCGAGCATGCCGGATTTCATGGCGGTGTGGCTGCCCTTGATCTTCGAGAAGTTCAGGGTGCCGAGGTCGCAACCGATCAGCGCGCCGCCGTTGAAGACCATTTTCGGCAGCGAGTTCAGGCCGCCTTTGCAGATGGCGCGGGCACCGTAGCTGATGCGCTTGCCGCCTTCGAGGTACTGGCTCATCACCGGGTGGTGCTTGAGGCGCTGGAATTCGTCGAACGGCGACAGGTACGGGTTGGCGTAGGAGAGGTCGACGATCAGGCCGACCACCACCTGGTTGTTTTCCAGGTGGTAGAGGAACGAGCCGCCGGTGTTGTCCTTGCTGGTCACGTCCAGCGGCCAGCCAGCGGTGTGCACCACCAGGCCCTGCTCGTGCCTGGCCGGGTCGATTTCCCAGATTTCCTTCAGGCCGATGCCGTAGTGCTGGACGTCGGCTTCGCTGTCGAGGTTGAAGCGCTTGATCAGCTGCTTGCCGATATGGCCGCGGCAGCCTTCGGCGAACAGGGTGTACTTGGCACGCAGTTCCATGCCCGGGGTGTACAGGCCTTCCTTTGGATTGCCTTCGCGGTCGACACCCAGGTCACCGGTGACGATGCCGCGGACCACGCCGTTTTCGTCGAACAGCGCTTCCTGGGCAGCAAAGCCCGGGTAGATTTCCACGCCCAGGTTTTCGGCCTGCTGGGCCAGCCAGCGGCACAGGTTGCCCAGGGAGATGATGTAGTTGCCGTGGTTGTGCATGGTCTTGGGCACGAACAGGTCCGGGACCTTGGTCGAGCTGCCCGCGTCCTTGAGCACGTAGATATCGTCGCGCTTCACTTCGGTGTTGAGCGGTGCGCCGAGTTCTTTCCAGTCGGGGAACAGCTCGTTCAGGGCGCGGGGTTCGAACACTGCGCCGGAGAGAATATGAGCACCTACTTCGGAGCCTTTTTCCACCACGCAGACGCTGATCTCGCTACCGGCTTCGGCGGCCTTCTGCTTCAGGCGGCAGGCGGCGGACAGGCCCGCAGGGCCTGCGCCGACGATGACCACGTCGAATTCCATGTATTCGCGTTCCACAGGTTCTCTCCTACTCATCAAGGCTCGTGCTGTTGCTTTGTCTTATGGGTGCTTGCGTGCAGCGGCGCTTCACTGGCGCGAAACTGTAGCTACGCAATGGACGGACTACACCGTTTTGTCTTGGCGCGCATTATATCTACACCACTTGGCGGGTCCAATACAAACGTTTGTTTGAATTTGCCGGAGCCCAGTAAAATCACTGGAACGCGGCTGGAAGGTGACCGATTTGCCGTATTGACCGGATTGGGTGTTGCGGTCAAGATACGAGCGGTTTTACGTTCGCCGTAGGCTTGCAGCCGGGCGCAGGTACACCTCTAAAGACCAGGTGTGGAGCAGGGTTTTGCGGCCTTTGGCCGGTTTGTAGTGGAGTTTACACGCCACCACAGAAAATGACCCGTGGGTATTTGCCGCAACAGTCGCGACAAGACTGTTCGGTCACCATGAAGTTTGCCCCTGCCGGTACGTTTTCAGAGGTGCCCTTGTACCCACGCGCATCGCCGGGCTCTGCCCCTGGCGACTATCTATTCACCGGAGAGTAACGAGGAATCCATGAAGGTTCTTGTAGCTGTCAAACGAGTGGTCGACTACAACGTCAAGGTTCGCGTCAAGGCGGACAACTCCGGCGTCGACCTTGCTAACGTCAAGATGTCCATGAACCCCTTCTGCGAAATCGCCGTGGAAGAAGCCGTACGCCTGAAGGAAAAGGGCGTTGCGACCGAGATCGTTGTCGTCTCCGTCGGCCCGACCACCGCTCAGGAGCAGCTGCGTACTGCCCTGGCCCTGGGTGCCGACCGCGCCATCCTGGTTGAAGCCGCTGACGAGCTGAACTCCCTGGCTGTGGCCAAGGCACTGAAAGCCGTTGTCGACAAGGAGCAGCCGCAGCTGGTGATCCTCGGCAAGCAGGCCATCGACAGTGACAACAACCAGACCGGCCAGATGCTGGCCGCGCTGACTGGCTTTGCCCAGGGCACCTTCGCCTCCAAGGTCGAAGTCGCTGGCGACAAGCTGAACGTCACCCGTGAAATCGATGGCGGCCTGCAGACGGTTTCGCTGAATCTGCCTGCCATCGTCACCACCGACCTGCGCCTGAACGAGCCACGCTACGCGTCGCTGCCGAACATCATGAAGGCCAAGAAGAAGCCGCTGGAGACCGTCACTCCAGATGCGCTGGGCGTTTCCCTCGCCTCCACCAACAAGACCCTGAAAGTCGAAGCCCCGGCTGCCCGCAGTGCTGGCATCAAGGTCAAATCGGTGGCCGAACTGGTCGAGAAGCTGAAGAACGAAGCGAAGGTAATCTAAATGACTATCCTGGTTGTCGCTGAACACGAAAAAGGTGCCGTAGCCCCGGCCACCCTGAACACTGTCGCCGCTGCCGCCAAGATCGGTGGTGATGTGCACGTGCTGGT
Organism: Pseudomonas sp. NPDC089422; assembly: GCF_044749405.1. Taxonomy (NCBI): domain Bacteria; kingdom Pseudomonadati; phylum Pseudomonadota; class Gammaproteobacteria; order Pseudomonadales; family Pseudomonadaceae; genus Pseudomonas; species Pseudomonas sp. NPDC089422. Next base: position 107,050 of record NZ_JBIVHW010000005.1, on the reverse strand, counting down.
CGCAGGCGCAAACGTCGGTGGCGTTGCCGAAGCCGCTGCCAAGATCGCTGGCGTGGCCAAGGTGCTGGTTGCCGATAACGCTGCCTACGCCCACGCATTGCCGGAAAATGTCGCGCCGCTGATCGTCGAGCTGGCCAAGGGCTACAGCCACGTGCTGGCCCCGGCCACCACCAATGGCAAGAACATCCTGCCGCGTGTTGCCGCGCTGCTGGACGTCGACCAGATCTCCGAGATTATCTCGGTTGAATCGGCCGACACCTTCAAGCGCCCGATCTACGCCGGTAACGCCATTGCCACCGTGCAATCGAGCGCGGCCATCAAGGTCATCACCGTGCGTACCACCGGCTTCGACGCCGTGGCCGCCGAAGGTGGCTCGGCTGCGGTTGAAGCGGTTGGTGCTGCGCACAACGCTGGCATCTCTGCCTTCGTGGGCGAAGAGCTGGCCAAGTCCGACCGCCCAGAGCTGACCGCTGCCAAGATCGTCGTTTCCGGCGGCCGTGGCATGGGCAACGGTGACAACTTCAAGCACCTGTACAGCCTGGCCGACAAGCTCGGCGCTGCCGTCGGTGCCTCGCGCGCCGCGGTCGACGCCGGCTTCGTGCCGAACGACATGCAGGTCGGCCAGACCGGCAAGATCGTCGCGCCGCAGCTGTACATCGCCGTCGGTATCTCCGGCGCGATCCAGCACCTGGCCGGCATGAAGGACTCCAAGGTGATCGTCGCGATCAACAAGGATGAAGAAGCGCCGATCTTCCAGGTGGCCGATTACGGCCTGGTCGCTGACCTGTTCGAAGCCGTTCCGGAGCTGGAAAAGCTGGTCTGATCCGCCTGCTTCACTTATAAAGAAGCCCGGCCCTAGCACAGAGGGCCGGGCTTTTTTGTTGCCGGGCAAGGAGTGAAGGATGGTATTGCGCGAAGCGGGCAGGGTGCTGGCATGCATGATGGCGCTGCTGTCGCCGGTGGTAATGGCGGCAGGCAAGTGCGAGCGGCTGGTGGCAACCGGCAGCCCGGACGCACCGCCGTATTCCTGGCAAGATCCGAGCGACCTGAAACACCTGATCGGTGCCAACGTCGACCTGCTGCGCCAGGTGCTTGGCGAGCTGGGGGTGAAAGTCGAGGTGCTCAGCGCCGGTCGCCGCGATCAAGCGCTGGAGGAAGTGCGCAGCGGGCGCATGGACCTGCTGCTCGATACCCCCATGCAAGTGGAGCAGCTGACTGCGCTGGACTACATCCACCCGCCCTTGCAGCTCAATGAATACCTGGTCTGGACGCGCCATGACGGCACGCTGGAGTTCGAAGGCCCGGCCGACCTGGCCAAATACCAGGGCAGCCTGTCCGAGCGTGCGCGCCTGACCCCGGCGTTCACCGCCTTCGCCAAGGCCCAGCTGAAACTGGTGCCGGCGCAGAACCTCACGCAGGCCTTCCAGAAACTGGTGCTGGGCCAGGTGGATTATGTATTGGCCGGGCGCTACTCGGGCATGGCCATGACCCAGAGCCTGGGCATGAGCAACAACCTCATCGCGCGCGGCTTGCCAGTGGACCGCCCTGGCCTGTACTTGGCCGTGTCGCACAATTCGGCCTGCAATGACGCGTGGTTGCGTGGGCAATTGGCGAAAAAGCTGACAGAATTGCCGATCTCCGGTGCGTCCGAAGCCGTGCTGCAACGTAATGTCGAGCGTTGGAAAGCGCAGATGCAAGTGCAGGCGGACGCCCCAAAACATTAGGAAGAGTGCGTGAGAACCCAATCCCTGATCCTAGCCGTGGCCGTGCTCGGCCTGGCCGGCTGTGCCAATGACCCGGCGCCCAATGAGCAGATGCGAATTTCCGAGCAGGCGCTGGAGCAGGCCAAGGCGGTCGGTGCCACCGACCAGGTCGAGGCACTGAAGCTGGCCGAAGACAAGTTCGCCCGGGCCAAGACCAACATGCTGACCGAGGACTACCGTGACGCACGCATGCGTGCCGAACAGGCCGAGCTGGACGCTCGCCTGGCCGAGGCGCAGGTGCTGAACCAGAAGAGCGAAGAGCAGCTTCAACTGCTGCAAACGCGGGTCAAGCGCCTGCGCAAGCAACTGGAGGTGCAGCCATGATGCGCCTGAATGCGAAAACCGCGCTGGCACTGCTGGTGCTGACGGCCGGCTTGCAGGGTTGTGCCAGCCAGCGCAGTTCGGCGGCGCTGGATGAGGCGACCGTGGCCTTCCAGAAGGTCAAGGACGATGCCGACGTGCTGCGCAGCGCCCCGCGTGACGTGATCCGTGCCGGTGAGTCGCTGTCCCGCGCCGAGCGCCTTTCCGGTTACATCGGTACCGGCAGCGACGTGCGCCATTATGCCTACCTGAGCCAGCGCTACAGCGAGATTGCCAGCGAGCACGCCAAGCTGGCGCTGAGCGAGGAGCGTCGGGCCAAGCTCGACCTCGAACGCCAGCGTCTGCAGTTGGCCCTACGTGAGGCCAAGCTGGCCAGTGTGCAGCAGCAGGGCAAATGGGTGGAGAACCAGATTGCCGCGTTGGCCTCGGAGCAGGCCGACCGAGGTCTGGTGATGACCTTGAGTGACGTGTTGTTCGACACCGGCAGTGCCGACCTGAAGAACTCGGCCAGCCGCACCGTGCTCAAGCTGGTGCAGTTCCTTCAGCTCAATCCGCGTCGCGTGGTGCGGATCGAGGGCTATACCGACAGCACCGGTACGCCAGAAGACAACCTCAAGCTGTCGCGCGATCGTGCCCAGTCGGTGGCTGACATGCTGGTCGACCTGGGGATCGATGAGAAACGCCTGCAGGTCGAAGGCTATGGCGACCAGTATCCGATCGAGGCCAATGCGTCGGAGCGGGGCAGGGCGCAGAACCGCCGGGTGGAAATCGTCTTCTCTGATGACAAGGGTCGACTCGCGCCGGCGCGCTGAAGTCGTTGAAAAGGGGCTGCAAAGCAGCCCCAGTTTTCATCGGCATCGCATGGATCAGTCGTTTTGACAGGTGTCACGCAACGGTATTGTTGACTACTTAGCCATCTGTCCCAGTACACTTTCCAACTGTTACGGTATGCTCTACCGTCAGTGAGTCGTACAAGAATAACGAGCCGCCTGCGCGTCGAGATACCGCCATGACCAACCTGCTGCTGTACCAGCGTATCGCCCAGCAACTGGCCGATGACATCCGTCGCGGTGTCTACCAGCCGGGCGAGCGTGTACCGTCCGTGCGCAAGATGAGCGCCCAGCTCAACGTCAGCCATGCCACGGTGTTGCAGGCTTACGCCAACCTCGAGGATCAGGGGCTGATCCGTGCCCGGCCGCAGTCGGGCTACTACGTGCATCAGACGCCCGCCCTGACCGCGCAGACGCCGGACATCGCCCGGGTCGAGCGCCCTGGCCTGGTCACGCGTGCCAGTATCATCCAGCAGGTACTGACCGAGGCGCGCCGTGATGGCGTGTTCCCGTTCGGCGCCGCCGTGCCGCACGTCGACTACCTGCCGGTACGCGCCCTGCACCAGCAGATTGCCAAGGTCACCCGCTTTCACAGCCCGCGTGCCTTCAGCTACATGTTCAGCCCAGGCTTCGAGCCGCTGCGTCGGCAGATCGCGATTCGCATGCGCGATGCTGGCGTGTTGGTCGACCCGCGTGAGGTGATCGTCACCCATGGCTGTGTCGATGCCTTGCAGATGTCGCTGCGGGTGCTGACCCGCCCGGGTGACCTGATTGCGGCCGAGTCGCCGACTTATTACGGGCTTCTGCAGTTGGCGGACCTGCTGGGGTTGAAGGTGATCGAGATCCCCAGTGACCCATCCACCGGCATCAGCCTTGAAGCGTTGCAGCTGGCCGCCAATCAGTGGTCGATCAAGGCCCTGGTGTTGACCACGCGCCTGAGCAATCCGTTGGGTGGCACGGTACCTGAGGAGCGGCAGAAGCAATTGCTGCGCCTGGCGTCGGACTTCGATATCCAGATCGTCGAAGACGATATCTACGGCGAACTGATGTTCGAGCAGGGCAAGACCAAGGCGCTCAAGGCCTTCGACCGGCTGGACCGGGTCATCTACTGCTCGAGCTTTTCCAAGACCCTTTCGCCCGGAGTGCGCGTCGGCTGGATGGTGGCGGGGCGTTATCAGGATGAAATCCAGCGCCTGCAGACCTTCACCACCCACTCGGCGTGCAGCGTGACGCAGATGGGTGTGGCGGCGTACCTGGAAAACGGTGGCTACGACCGGCATCTGCGCTATATCCGCCAGGAGTATCGCAAGAACCTCAGTGCCTACCAGTTGGCGGTTCAGCAACACTTCCCGGAAGGTACCCAGATGACCCGGCCAACCGGCGGTTTCATCCTCTGGGTCAGCCTGCCGGGGCGGGTCAATACCCAGGAGTTGCATGTGCGTGCGCTGGAGCAGGGTATCAGTATCGCGCCCGGGCTGATCTTCAGTAACACCGAGCAGTTCAACCACTGCATCCGGCTCAACTGTGGCATTCCGTGGAACAAGGAGGCCGAACGGGCGGTCATCACGCTTGGGCTTTTGGCCCAGCAATTATGCAGAGAGTCGCAGCCCTCGCTTTTGTAGGCTTGCCAGCAGCGGGCGGAACAGGGAGCATACGCACTTTTACAATTCCGCCTGCCTGTCGATGTCCATGAATCTGTTGCGTCGTGTCGCCCTGATGATCTGTATTGCGCCGTTCTGCCTGCCTTTTGGCGGGGTGCAGGCTGCGCAGCCTGCTGCCCAAGTGCAAGCGGGGCATGACAAGGCGGCCAAGCCTGTGGCAAAAACCAAGCCGGCGGCCAGCAAGGCCAAAGCCAAGCCCAAGCCCAAGCCGGTCAGCAAGGTGGCCACGCAGCCGTTGCCCAAAGCCAAGCTGGACCTGAGCTTGCCGACCGAGATGGTCAAGGATCTCGAGCCTGAAGTGGGTGATCCTTCGACACGGCGCAAACCTTTGCTGCCTGCCATGTTCACGGAAAAGCCGGAAACCAGCGACAGTCCATTCCAGCTCAACGGTCGCCTGATCAGCAACGAAATGCAGCTGCAGTTGCGCAATGACAGTCGCCATGAGGTGGAAGGCGCAGCAATCGATTTCCAGTTCCGCAACTGAGCCGCGACAACTGACTGTCGGGTCACGGCAGATTTCATCGGGCCAGCAATTTCAAACGTATGTTTGAGCGGTTACTATCCAGGGACGATCGTCCCGTTTTGTTCCAGGGAGTCTTGATTCAGCCATGAATTGTCGTGAGGGTTGTGGTGCCTGCTGCATCGCCCCGTCCATCAGCTCGGCGATGCCGCGCATGCCCCAGGGCAAGCCGGCCGGCGAGCGCTGCCTGCACCTGACAGCGGAAAACCTCTGCGACCTGTTCGGCAAGCCTGAACGGCCGGCGGTGTGCGGCGGGTTCAAGGCGGATATCGAGGTGTGCGGGAATGATCGCGACGAGGCAATCAGGATTCTTGGCTGGTGGGAGCAAATAACGGCGGCGTGAGAGGCTGGATCTTCGACAACAAGGATAAACATGATGAGATCGTTCAAGCGTATTGCACTGCTGTGTGGCGTGGGTGTCCTGCTGGCGCCAGCTGCCTGGGCTGAAAACTGGCAGGTGGCCAAGGACGAGGATGGGATCAAGGTCTCGCTCAGCGAGGTGCCGGGCTCCAAGTACAAGGCCTACCAGGGTGTGACCCTGATCAAGGCGCCGCTGGCCAAGGTCCAGGCGCTGCAGGAAGACGTGGTCGGGGCTTGCAAGTGGATTCACGAGTGCAAGTCGCAGAAACTGCTCAAGCGCGAAGGCGACCAGACCTGGACCTACACCCAGTTCAATACGCCATGGCCGGTGACGCCACGCGATTCCGTGTTGCATGTCACCACGGTCAAGGGCGCTGACGGCAGCCTGACCCGCAACCTGGTCGAAGAGCCGACCTACGTCCCGGAAGAAAAAGGCTTTGTCCGGGTGGCGAAGGTGCAGGGCTTCTGGAAGCTGGTGCCCAAGGGCGACAACACCGAGGTGACCTATCAGGTGCACACGGAGCCGGGGGGTAGCGTGCCTGCGATGGTGGCCAACAAGTTCGTCGTCGATTCGCCGTTCAATACCCTCAAAGGGTTGCGTGAACTGGCCCAAAAAAACTGAGTTAGGGCGCGATCCCGCGGGGATCGCGCAATGTCAATAAAAAAGGCTGCCCGAGGGCAGCCTTTTTGCGTTCGGCGCGTAGCGCTTACTTGCGGTCCTTCAGCTCGACGATGTCGCGCTGCAGTTCGCCGGTGTACAGCTGGCGAGGGCGGCCGATCTTGTACGGGCTGGAGAGCATTTCTTTCCAGTGCGAGATCCAGCCGACAGTACGTGCCAGGGCGAAGATCACGGTGAACATGCTGGTCGGAATACCGATCGCCTTCAGGATGATGCCCGAGTAGAAGTCGACGTTCGGGTACAGCGAGCGCTCGATGAAGTACGGATCGGTCAGGGCGATCTCTTCCAGGCGCATGGCCAGTTCCAGCTGAGGATCGTTCTTGATGCCCAGCTCGCCCAGGACTTCGTCGCAGGTCTTCTTCATCACGGTGGCGCGTGGGTCGCGGTTCTTGTAGACACGGTGACCGAAGCCCATCAGTTTGAACGGGTCGTTCTTGTCCTTGGCCTTGGCGATGTACTTGTCGATGTTCGAGACATCGCCAATCTCATCCAGCATGGTCAGGACAGCTTCGTTCGCACCGCCGTGGGCCGGGCCCCACAGTGCGGCGATACCGGCAGCGATACAGGCGAACGGGTTGGCACCCGAGGAGCCGGCCAGGCGCACGGTGGAGGTGGAGGCGTTCTGCTCGTGGTCGGCGTGGAGGATGAAGATCCGGTCCATTGCCTTGGCCAGCACCGGGCTGATCTGTTTGATCTCGCACGGGGTGTTGAACATCATGTGCAGGAAGTTTTCCGCGTACGACAGGTCGTTGCGCGGGTACATCATCGGCTGGCCCATGGAGTACTTGTAAACCATCGCGGCCAGGGTCGGCATCTTGGCGACCAGGCGCACCGCGGAGATTTCGCGGTGTTGCGGGTTATTGATGTCCAGGGAGTCGTGGTAGAACGCCGACAGGGCGCCGACCACGCCGCACATCACCGCCATCGGGTGAGCGTCGCGGCGGAAACCGTTGAAGAAGGACTTCAGCTGCTCGTGAACCATGGTGTGGTTCTTCACGGTGCTGACGAACTGGGCCTTCTGCTCGGCATTCGGCAGTTCGCCGTTGAGCAGCAGGTAGCAGGTTTCCAGGTAATCCGATTTCTCGGCGAGCTGTTCGATCGGGTAGCCGCGGTGCAGCAGCACGCCCTTGTCGCCGTCGATGTAGGTGATCTTCGACTCGCACGAGGCAGTCGCCATGAAACCAGGGTCGAAGGTGAAGTGACCAGTGGCCCCCAACCCGCGGACGTCGATTACATCAGGACCAACGGTGCCGGTTAAAATGGGCAGCTCGACGGGGGCAGCGCCCTCGATGACCAACTGCGCTTTTTTGTCAGCCATGTGGCCTCCTATTAATGCTTGAAATCATCAGACAGCCCCCCACGCAGGGCCCGCACCACTATAGAGAAGTAAATTCGAATGTCAATTTGCCTAAAGGCTGGTTGAAACGGCCTTCGAGGCCTGATTTTTCACGAATTTCTCGCCCATTTACGCCTTTTGCTCGCTAAAGGCAATGCGCTATTTGGGCTACCCCGTCACGTTGTCATAAGCAGCCTAACTGTCTATACTCGGCACCCGACTCCCAGGGGCTTGCAAGCCCGAACTGCTGGGGGTCGCCGTTCCCTGGGTGGTGGGTACCTGACCAGTACACTTACCAACAACTTTGCCCTGATTCGCTAGGGGCTCTTCAGTGTGAAAAAAGCCGTGAAAAGCCAACGACCTGTAAACCTAGACCTAAGGACCATCAAGCTTCCTGTCACTGCGTACACGTCCATTCTGCACCGTATCTCCGGCGTCATCCTGTTCCTCGGCCTTGCCATCATGCTTTATGCACTGGGCAAGTCGCTGGGTTCCGAGGAAGGCTTCGGTGAGGTGAAGGCGTGTCTGACCAGCCCGCTGGCCAAGTTCGTGACCTGGGGCCTGCTGTCCGCCCTGCTTTATCACCTCGTGGCAGGTGTACGCCACCTGATCATGGACATGGGTATCGGTGAGACGCTGGAAGGCGGCAAGCTGGGCTCGAAAATCGTGATCGTCATCTCCGTGGTGCTGATCGTTCTGGTGGGAGTTTGGGTATGGTAACCAATGTCACGAACCTGTCGCGTTCGGGCCTCTATGACTGGATGGCGCAGCGCGTATCGGCGGTCGTTCTCGCGGCTTACTTCATCTTCCTGATCGGCTACGTGGTCTGCCATCCAGGCATCGACTACACCCAGTGGCATGGTCTGTTCTCCAACAACGCGATGCGGATCTTCAGTCTGCTGGCCCTCGTTGCCCTGGGCGCTCACGCCTGGGTCGGCATGTGGACCATCGCCACCGACTACCTGACGCCGATGTCGTTCGGCAAGTCGGCGACTGCGATTCGTTTCCTGTTCCAGGCGGTATGCGGCGTTGCGATGTTCGCTTACTTCGTCTGGGGTGTGCAGATTCTCTGGGGTATCTGATCCATGGCTAGCATTCCAACCATTTCCTTCGACGCCATCATCATCGGTGGCGGCGGCGCCGGCATGCGCGCAGCGCTGCAGCTGGCCCAGGGCGGTCACAAGACTGCCGTAGTCACCAAGGTCTTCCCGACCCGTTCGCACACTGTATCCGCCCAGGGCGGCATCACCTGCGCCATCGCTTCGGCCGACCCGAACGACGACTGGCGCTGGCACATGTACGATACCGTCAAGGGTTCCGACTACATCGGTGACCAGGACGCTATCGAATACATGTGTCAGGAAGGCCCGGCTGCGGTCTTCGAGCTGGACCACATGGGCCTGCCGTTCTCGCGTACCGAAACCGGCCGTATCTACCAGCGTCCGTTCGGTGGTCAGTCCAAGGACTTCGGTAAAGGTGGCCAGGCCGCCCGTACCTGTGCCGCTTCCGACCGTACCGGTCACGCGCTGCTGCACACCCTGTACCAGGGCAACCTGAAAGCCGGTACCACCTTCCTCAACGAGTACTACGCCGTTGACCTGGTGAAAAACCAGGAAGGCGCCTTCGTCGGTGTGATCGCGATCTGCATCGAAACCGGCGAAACCATGTACATCAAGTCCAAGGCCACCGTTCTGGCCACTGGCGGTGCGGGCCGTATCTACGCGTCCACCACCAACGCCCTGATCAACACCGGTGACGGTATCGGCATGGCCCTGCGTGCAGGCGTACCGGTACAGGACATCGAGATGTGGCAGTTCCACCCGACCGGCATCGCCGGCGCCGGTGTACTGGTCACCGAAGGTTGCCGCGGTGAGGGTGGCTACCTGATCAACGCCCACGGCGAGCGCTTCATGGAGCGTTACGCGCCGAACGCGAAAGACCTGGCCGGCCGCGACGTGGTTGCCCGTTCCATGGTCAAGGAAATCATTGCCGGCAACGGCGTGGGCCCGAACAAGGACCACGTGCTGCTGAAGCTGGACCACCTGGGCGAGGAAGTGCTGCACAGCCGCCTGCCAGGCATCTGCGAACTGTCCAAGACCTTCGCCCACGTCGACCCGGTCGTCGCGCCGGTGCCGGTCGTTCCGACCTGCCACTACATGATGGGTGGCGTTGCCACCAACATCCATGGCCAGGCCATCACCATGGACGAAGAAGGCAAGGATCACATCATCCCTGGCCTGTTCGCCGTAGGTGAAGTGGCGTGCGTATCGGTACACGGTGCCAACCGCCTGGGCGGCAACTCGCTGCTCGACCTGGTGGTGTTCGGCCGTGCTGCCGGCCTGCACCTGGAAAAGGCGCTGAGCGATGGTATCGAGCATCTCGACGCCAGCGACACCGACATCGATGTTGCCCTGAACCGCCTGAACAAGCTCAACGAGCGTACTTCCGGTGAAGATGTTGCGACCCTGAAGCGCGAGCTGCAGAGCTGCATGCAGAACTACTTCGGTGTATTCCGTACTGGCGAATACATGCAGAAGGGTATCGAGCAGCTGGCCGGCCTGCGTGAGCGCATCGCCAACGTCAAGATCAACGACAAGTCCCAGGCCTTCAACACCGCGCGCATCGAAGCGCTGGAGCTGCAGAACCTGCTGGAAGTTGCCGAAGCTACCGCCATTGCGGCCGAAGCCCGTAAAGAGTCCCGCGGCGCTCACGCCCGTGAAGACTTCGAAGACCGTGACGACGAAAACTGGCTGTGCCACACCCTGTACTACCCGGGTGAGAAGCGCGTCGCCAAGCGTGGCGTCAACTTTGCGCCGAAGACTGTTCCAGCCTTCGAACCAAAAGTCCGGACTTACTAAGGGTGGCTGCTATGTTGAAAGTCGAAGTTTATCGTTACAACCCGGACACCGACTCGGCGCCCAAGATGGAGTCGTTCGACGTCGATACCGGCGGCAAGGACCTGATGGTGCTGGACGTGCTGGCGCTGATCAAGGAGAAGGACGAGGGCTTCTCGTACCGTCGCTCCTGCCGTGAAGGCGTTTGCGGTTCCGATGGCATGAACATGAACGGCAAGAACGGCCTGGCCTGCATCACCCCGCTGTCGGGCGTGGTCAAGGGCAACAAGCTGGTTCTGCGTCCGCTGCCAGGCCTGCCGGTCATTCGTGACCTGGTGGTCGACATGAGCATCTTCTACAAGCAGTACGAGAAGGTGAAGCCATTCCTGCAGAACGACACGCCAGCTCCGGCCATCGAGCGTCTGCAGTCGCCGGAAGACCGCGACAAGCTGGACGGTCTGTACGAGTGCATCCTGTGCGCCTGCTGCTCGACCTCCTGCCCGTCGTTCTGGTGGAACCCGGACAAGTTCCTGGGCCCGGCCGCGTTGCTGCAGGCCTACCGCTTCCTGGCCGACAGCCGTGACACCAAGACCCAGGAGCGCCTGGCGTCCCTGGATGACCCGTTCAGCGTATTCCGCTGCCGCGGGATCATGAACTGCGTCAACGTTTGCCCGAAGGGTCTGAACCCGACCAAGGCAATCGGTCACGTACGTAACATGCTGCTGCAAAGCGGCACCTGATACAAAACGTTGTAACTGCAGTAAGCCGAGGTGCGGGTGGTGAGCCCGCACTGAGGTAAAACCTGAGCAAGGGCCCACAAAGCCCGCGCTCGATACCTATGAAGATATGAGACCAGCAGGGGCTTTCCGGGCTGGTACCCGGAAAATCAGCAGGATCCAAGTGGCGTGGTTCAGTCGCTTTATTCGGACTTTTCCAGGTTTGCTGTGGCTCTCGCCGATCAGTCCCCTAACCGAGGGTGACCAAGCATGCAAGAAAGCGTGATGCAGCGCATGTGGGATAGCGCCCACCTTTCAGGTGGTAACGCTGCATATGTGGAAGAGCTCTACGAGCTCTACCTGCACGACCCTAACGCTGTGCCAGAAGAGTGGCGCACTTACTTCCAGAAGTTGCCAGCCGACGGCAGCACCGCTACCGATGTATCGCACTCGACGATCCGCGACCATTTCGTACTGCTGGCAAAGAACCAGCGCCGCGCCCAACCGGTTTCCGCCGGGAGCGTGAGCACAGAACACGAGAAGAAGCAGGTTGAAGTTCTGCGACTGATCCAGGCCTATCGTATGCGCGGCCATCAGGCTGCCAAGCTCGACCCGTTGGGGTTGTGGCAGCGACCTGCGCCTGTAGACCTGTCGATCAATCACTACGGCTTGACCAATGCCGATCTTGATACGACCTTCCGTGCCGGCGACCTGTTCATCGGCAAAGAGGAGGCGAGCCTACGCGACATCTTCGAGGCACTCCAGAAGACATATTGTCGCACCATTGGCGCCGAGTTCACCCACATTGTCGATTCCGAGCAACGCAGCTGGTTCCAGCAGCGCCTGGAAAGCGTGCGCGGCCGTCCGGAATTCTCGGTCGACGTGCAGACGCACCTGCTCGAGCGCGTGACCGCCGGTGAAGGCCTCGAGAAGTACCTGGGCACCAAGTACCCAGGCACCAAGCGTTTCGGCCTCGAGGGCGGCGAAAGCCTGATCCCGATGCTGGACGAAATGATCCAGCGTTCCGGCTCCTACGGCACCAAGGAAGTCGTGATCGGCATGGCCCACCGCGGCCGTCTGAACGTGCTGGTCAACACCTTCGGCAAGAACCCGCGCGAGCTGTTCGACGAGTTCGAAGGCAAGAAGATGAACGAGCTGGGCTCCGGTGACGTGAAGTACCACCAGGGCTTCTCCTCCAACGTGATGACCCCGGGTGGCGAAGTTCACCTGGCCATGGCGTTCAACCCGTCCCACCTGGAAATCGTCTCGCCAGTGGTGGAAGGTTCGGTGCGCGCCCGTCAGGACCGTCGCAACGACACCGTGGGTGACAAGGTTCTGCCGATCTCGATCCACGGCGACGCTGCGTTCGCCGGCCAGGGCGTGGTCATGGAAACCTTCCAGATGTCGCAGACCCGCGGTTTCAAGACCGGCGGTACCGTGCACATCGTGATCAACAACCAGGTTGGTTTCACCATCAGCAACCCGCTGGACGCACGCTCCACCGAGTACGCCACCGACGTTGCCAAGATGATTCAGGCGCCGATCCTGCACGTCAACGGTGACGATCCGGAAGCGGTGCTGTTCGTGACCCAGCTGGCCATCGATTACCGCATGCAGTTCAAGCGCGACGTGGTCATCGACCTGGTCTGCTACCGTCGCCGCGGCCACAACGAGGCCGATGAGCCGAACGGCACCCAGCCTTTGATGTACCAGCAGATCACCAAGCAGCGCACGACTCGTGAGTTGTACGCTGAGGCGCTGATCCAGGCCGGTCGCATCGATGCTGAGCGCGCTCAGGCCAAGATCGACGAATACCGCAATGCCCTGGACAACGGCCTGCACGTGGTGAAGAGCCTGGTCAAGGAGCCGAACCGCGAGCTGTTCGTCGACTGGCGTCCATACCTGGGCCATGCCTGGACCGCGCGTCACGACACCCGTTTCGACCTCAAGACCCTGCAGGACCTGTCGGCCAAGCTGCTGGAACTGCCGGAAGGCTTCGTCGTGCAGCGTCAGGTCGCGAAGATCTACGAAGATCGCCAGAAGATGCAGGCCGGTGGCTTGCCGATCAACTGGGGTTATGCAGAGACCATGGCCTACGCCACCCTGCAGTTCGAAGGTCACCCGATCCGCATGACCGGCCAGGACATCGGCCGTGGCACCTTCTCGCACCGTCACGCGGTGCTGCACAACCAGAAGGACGCCAGCACCTACGTACCGCTGAAGAACCTGTTCCCGGGCCAGCCGCGTTTCGACCTGTACGACTCCTTCCTGTCGGAAGAGGCAGTACTGGCCTTCGAATACGGCTACTCCACCACCACGCCGAACGCGCTGGTGATCTGGGAAGCCCAGTTCGGCGACTTCGCCAACGGTGCCCAGGTGGTGATCGACCAGTTCATCACCAGCGGCGAGCACAAGTGGGGCCGCCTGTGCGGTCTGACCATGCTGCTGCCACACGGTTATGAAGGGCAGGGCCCGGAGCACTCCTCCGCGCGCCTGGAACGTTACCTGCAGCTGTGCGCCGAGCACAACATCCAGGTCTGCGTACCGACCACCCCGGCACAGATCTACCACCTGCTGCGTCGCCAGGTCATTCGCCCGCTGCGCAAGCCGCTGGTGGTCCTGACGCCGAAGTCGCTGCTGCGCCACAAGCTGGCCATCTCGACCCTGGAAGACCTGGCAGAAGGTTCGTTCCAGACCGTGATCCCGGAAATCGACAGCCTCGATCCGGCCAAGGTCGAACGCCTGGTCCTGTGCAGCGGCAAGGTCTACTACGACCTGCTGGAAAAACGCCGTGCCGAAGGCCGCGAAGACATCGCGATCCTGCGTCTGGAACAGCTGTATCCGTTCCCTGAGGACGACCTGGTCGAAATCCTGGCGCAGTACACCAACCTCAAGCATGCGGTCTGGTGTCAGGAAGAACCGATGAACCAGGGCGCCTGGTACAGCAGTCAGCACCACATGCGCCGTATCCTGGGCCGCCACAACAAGGCGCTGGTCCTGGAATACGCCGGCCGCGACGCTTCCGCCGCGCCAGCCTGTGGTTACGCATCGAAGCACGCCGAGCAGCAGGAAAAACTGCTGCAAGACGCCTTCACTGTTTAATGCCTTCGCGCACCTGAAACCGAATTTAAGGAAACACAGATAATGGCTATCGAGATCAAAGCCCCAACCTTCCCGGAATCGGTTGCCGATGGCACCGTTGCCACCTGGCACAAGCAGCCGGGCGATGCCGTCAAGCGTGACGAGCTGATCGTCGACATCGAGACCGACAAGGTCGTCCTGGAAGTGCTGGCCACCGCCGACGGCGTGCTGGGCGCCATCGTCAAGGGCGAGGGCGACACCGTCCTGTCCGACGAAGTGCTGGGTTCGATCGTTGAAGGTGGTGCTGCCGCCGCTGCTCCAGCTGCTGCCCCGGCCGCTGCTGCTCCAGCTGCCGATGCAGCCGCCGATGCTGGCGAAGACGACCCGATCGCCGCTCCAGCCGCGCGCAAGCTGGCTGAAGAGAGCGGTATCGACCTGGCTACCGTTGCCGGCACTGGCAAAGGTGGTCGCATCACCAAGGAAGACGTCGTCGCCGCCGTCGCCAACAAGAAGTCGGCTCCGGCCCCGGCTGCCAAGCCTGCCGCTGCCGCTGCTGCTGCTGCTGCCCCGGTTGTCGTTGCCGCTGGCGACCGTACCGAGAAGCGCGTGCCGATGACCCGTCTGCGCGCCAAGATCGCCGAGCGTCTGGTCGAAGCCCAGTCGAACATGGCCATGCTGACCACCTTCAACGAAGTCGACATGACCGAAGTCATGGCCCTGCGTTCGAAGTACAAGGACCTGTTCGAGAAGACCCACAACGGCGTACGCCTGGGCTTCATGTCGTTCTTCGTCAAGGCCGCTACCGAAGCCCTGAAGCGTTTCCCGGCTGTCAACGCCTCGATCGACGGCAACGACATCGTCTACCACGGCTTCGCCGACGTCGGTGTTGCCGTGTCGAGCGACCGCGGCCTGGTGGTACCGGTACTGCGTAACGCCGAGTCGATGAGCCTGGCTGAAATCGAAAACGGCATTGCCACCTTCGGCAAGAAGGCCCGTGACGGCAAGCTGGCCATCGAAGAAATGACTGGCGGCACCTTCACCATCACCAACGGTGGTACCTTCGGTTCGATGATGTCGACCCCGATCGTCAACCCGCCGCAGGCCGCCATCCTTGGCATGCACAACATCATCCAGCGTCCGATGGCCATCAACGGCCAGGTCGTGATCCGCCCGATGATGTACCTGGCGCTGTCGTACGATCACCGCCTGATCGATGGCAAGGAAGCGGTAACCTTCCTGGTCACCATCAAGAACCTGCTGGAAGATCCGTCTCGCCTGCTGCTGGACATCTAACCCTCTGGCTGCGTACCGTGCCGGCCCTGGCTTCGCGAGAAGCCATGCCGCGCGGTTCGCGGCCTGTAGCTTGTAGCTGATAAGGAATCTTTTATGACCCAGAAATTCGACGTAGTGGTAATCGGTGCAGGTCCTGGCGGCTATGTGGCTGCCATCAAGGCCGCACAACTTGGTCTGAAGACTGCCTGTATCGAGAAGTACACCGACGCCGAGGGCAAGCTGGCCCTGGGCGGCACCTGCCTGAACGTAGGTTGCATCCCGTCCAAGGCGCTGCTGGACAGCTCCTGGAAGTACAAGGAAGCCAAAGAGAGCTTCAACGTCCACGGTATCTCCACTGGCGAAGTGAAGATGGACGTCGCCACGATGGTTGGCCGCAAGGCTGGCATCGTGAAGAACCTGACCGGTGGCGTTGCCACCCTGTTCAAGGCCAACGGCGTTACCTCGATCCAGGGCCACGGCAAGCTGCTGGCGGGCAAGAAGGTCGAAGTCACCAAGGCTGACGGCACCACCGAAGTCATCGAAGCCGAGAACGTGATCCTCGCTTCCGGCTCGCGCCCGATCGACATTCCGCCGGCTCCGGTCGACCAGAACGTCATCGTCGACTCCACCGGCGCCCTGGAATTCCAGGCCGTACCGAAGCGCCTGGGCGTGATCGGTGCTGGCGTGATCGGCCTGGAACTGGGCTCGGTATGGGCTCGCCTGGGTGCTGAAGTCACCGTCCTGGAAGCCCTGGACACCTTCCTGATGGCTGCCGACACCGCCGTGTCGAAAGAAGCCCAGAAGACCCTGACCAAGCAAGGCCTGGACATCAAGCTGGGCGCTCGCGTCACCGGCTCGAAAGTCAACGGCAACGAAGTCGAAGTGACCTACACCAACGCCGAAGGCGAGCAGAAGATCACCTTCGACAAGCTGATCGTCGCGGTTGGCCGTCGTCCGGTGACCACCGATCTGCTGGCTGCCGACAGCGGTGTGACCATCGACGAGCGTGGCTACATCTTCGTCGATGACTACTGCGCTACCAGCGTTCCAGGCGTATACGCCATCGGTGACGTGGTGCGTGGCATGATGCTGGCACACAAGGCCTCGGAAGAGGGCATCATGGTCGTCGAGCGCATCAAGGGCCACAAGGCTCAGATGAGCTACGACCTGATCCCGTCGGTCATCTACACCCACCCGGAAATCGCGTGGGTCGGCAAGACCGAACAAGCCTTGAAGGCCGAGGGTGTTGAGGTTAACGTAGGCACCTTCCCGTTCGCGGCCAGCGGCCGTGCGATGGCAGCCAACGATACCGGTGGTTTCGTCAAGGTCATCGCCGACGCCAAGACCGACCGCGTCCTGGGTGTTCACGTGATTGGCCCATCGGCTGCCGAACTGGTACAGCAGGGCGCAATCGCAATGGAATTCGGCACCAGTGCCGAGGATCTGGGCATGATGGTCTTCAGCCATCCAACCCTGTCCGAAGCGCTGCATGAAGCAGCGCTGGCAGTGAATGGCGGCGCCATTCACGTGGCCAACCGTAAGAAGCGTTAATTATAAGAAACCACGGCGGGCTGCCCGTCGTGAGTCTTGCGTGCATGACTCACCGCGGAACGTCCGCCGGACCGGACTACACGGGAAAACCCGGGGTCAATGGTCACAGGTGGTGCGGCGCCAGCAATGGCGCAGCGCCGAAGCGCAGTACCTAACGAAGACGGTAAAAAGCATGAATCTTCACGAGTATCAGGGTAAGCAGCTGTTCGCTGAATACGGCCTGCCAGTTTCCAAGGGTTTCGCTGTCGATACCCCTGAGCAAGCGGCTGAAGCCTGCGACAAGATCGGCGGTTCGGAGTGGGTCGTTAAGGCTCAGGTCCACGCCGGTGGTCGCGGTAAAGCGGGCGGCGTCAAGCTGGTTCGCAGCAAGGAAGACGCCAAGGCGTTCGCTGCGCAGTGGTTGGGCAAGAATCTGGTGACCTACCAGACTGACGCCAACGGTCAACCAGTCTCCAAGATCCTGGTCGAGTCCTGCACTGACATCGCCAAAGAGCTGTACCTGGGCGCTGTAGTGGATCGTTCGAGCCGCCGTATCGTGTTCATGGCTTCCACCGAAGGTGGCGTGGACATCGAGAAAGTTGCTCACGAAACTCCTGAGAAGATCCTCAAGGCTACCATCGACCCACTGGTTGGCGCTCAGCCGTTCCAGGGTCGTGAGCTGGCGTTCCAGCTGGGTCTGGAAGGCAAGCAAGTTCAACAGTTCGCCAAGATCTTCGTTGGCCTGGCCAAGCTGTTCAAGGATCACGATCTGGCCCTGCTGGAAGTGAACCCGCTGGTGATCAAGGCCGACGGCGACCTGCACTGCCTCGATGCCAAGATCAACATCGACGCCAACGCCATGTACCGTCAGCCCAAGCTGAAGACCTTCCACGACCCGTCGCAGGACGACGCCCGTGAAGCCCACGCTGCCAAGTTCGAACTGAACTACGTTGCCCTCGAAGGCAACATCGGCTGCATGGTCAACGGTGCCGGCCTGGCCATGGGTACCATGGACATCGTCAACCTGCATGGCGGCAAGCCAGCCAACTTCCTCGACGTGGGCGGCGGCGCTACCAAAGAGCGCGTTACCGAAGCGTTCAAGATCATTCTGTCCGACAGCAATGTCGCGGCCGTTCTGGTCAACATCTTCGGCGGCATCGTTCGCTGCGACATGATTGCCGAAGGCATCATCGGTGCAGTGAAAGAAGTCGGCGTTAAAGTTCCGGTTGTCGTTCGCCTTGAAGGCAACAACGCCGAACTGGGCGCTAAAGTACTGGCAGAAAGCGGTTTGAACATCATTGCGGCCACCAGCCTGACCGACGCTGCTCAACAAGTTGTCAAAGCTGCGGAGGGCAAGTAATGAGCGTCCTGATCAATAAAGATACCAAAGTCATCTGCCAGGGCTTCACCGGCTCGCAGGGTACTTTCCACTCCGAACAAGCCATCGCCTACGGCACCAAGATGGTCGGCGGCGTTACTCCAGGCAAGGGTGGCACCACCCACCTGGGTCTGCCAGTGTTCAACACCGTCAAGGAAGCTGTGGAAGCTACCGGCGCTGACGCTTCGGTCATCTACGTTCCGGCTCCTTTCTGCAAGGACTCGATCCTGGAAGCAGCCTTCGGCGGCATCAAGCTGATCGTCTGCATCACCGAAGGCATTCCTACCCTGGACATGCTGGATGCCAAGGTCAAGTGCGACGAGCTGGGCGTGACCCTGATCGGCCCTAACTGCCCAGGCGTCATCACTCCGGGCGAGTGCAAGATCGGCATCATGCCAGGTCACATCCACCTGCCAGGCAAGGTCGGTATCGTTTCGCGTTCCGGCACCCTGACCTACGAAGCGGTCAAGCAGACCACCGACGCCGGCTTCGGCCAGTCGACCTGCGTGGGCATCGGCGGCGACCCGATCCCAGGCTCCAACTTCATCGACATCCTGAAGCTGTTCCAGGAAGACCCGAAGACCGAAGCGATCGTCATGATCGGTGAGATCGGCGGTTCGGCCGAAGAAGAGGCGGCTGCCTACATCAAGGCCAACGTCACCAAGCCTGTGGTTTCCTACATCGCTGGTGTTACCGCACCTGCGGGCAAGCGCATGGGCCACGCTGGCGCCATCATCTCCGGCGGCAAGGGCACTGCGGACGAGAAGTTCGCCGCGCTGCAGGACGCTGGTGTGAAGACCGTGCGTTCCCTGGCTGACATCGGCAAGGCCTTGGCCGAGCTGACTGGCTGGGAAGCCAAGAAGTAATTTAGCGACACCCCCCACGCGCACAGAGGCCACCTTCGGGTGGCCTTTGTCGTTCGTGGGTGTCGGTTTTTCCTGTGCTGGCCTCTTCGCGGGCAACATCAATTTTTTGATGGGTTTGATAGGAATTTTCGCGCAGACGAAAGTTTCAATACGGTGATAATTCCTACTGTCTCCGGTCACACAGACGACAAACATGTACGCACATCGGACAAGCAGCACTGTATCAGTGCGTTTGCCGGGTAAAACGGTTAATCTACGCGTTCACTCTGTGCCCGTACCCCAAAAGGGAACGACACGCTAAACGGGTCTGGCCTATCAAGCCGGGCAGCATTTCCCCTCATCCAAAGGGAAATCCCCTCTCGAATCCCGATTTCAGCAGTGTGGTACTACCTTAAATGAAAGTTCTCAAAGGCCAGGACATCCTGGCGCTTGGCTTTATGACGTTTGCGCTTTTCGTAGGCGCTGGCAACATCATCTTCCCGCCTATCGTCGGTCTGCAGTCTGGCCCGCACGTATGGATGGCGGCCCTGGGCTTCCTGGTCACCGCCGTGGGCCTGCCGGTCATCACCGTGGTCGCCCTGGCCAAGGTCGGTGGCGGCATGGACGCCTTGAGCAGCCCGATCGGCAAGTTCTTCGGTGGCCTGCTGGCGGCCGTGTGCTACCTGTCGGTCGGCCCGCTGTTCGCGACGCCGCGTACTGCGACCGTATCGTTCGAAGTGGGCGTGGCACCGCTGACAGGCGAAAGCCCGACAGCCCTGTTCATCTACAGCCTGGTGTACTTCGCCGTGGTACTGGCGGTGTCCATGTACCCGGGCAAGCTGCTCGACACCGTCGGCCGCTTCCTCGCGCCGCTGAAGATCATCGCCCTGGCGGCGCTGGGCATCGCTGCCTTCGCCCTGCCGGCCGGGACCATTGGTGAAGCGCAGCCGGCCTATGCCGCTGCCGCCTTCTCCAAGGGCTTCTCCGATGGCTACCTGACCATGGACACCCTCGGTGCCCTGGTGTTCGGTATCGTCATCGTCAACGCCATCCGTTCGCGCGGTGTCGAGTCGCCGAAGCTGATCACCCGCTATGCCATCATCGCCGGCCTGATCGCCGGTGTCGGCCTGGCCCTGGTGTACATCAGCCTGTTCCGCCTGGGGGCCACCAGCCACGACATCGCCGCCGATGCCACCAACGGTGCCGCCGTTCTGCACGCCTACGTGCAGCACACCTTCGGCTCCCTGGGCAGCGGCTTCCTCGCGGTGCTGATCGCCTTGGCGTGCCTGGTGACGGCGGTGGGCCTGACCTGCGCCTGCGCCGAGTACTTCAGCCAGATCCTGCCGCTGTCGTACCGTGCACTGGTGGTGATCCTCGCAGGCTTCTCGCTGCTGATCTCCAACCTGGGCCTGACCAAGCTGATCATGTTCTCGATCCCGGTACTGACCGCCATCTATCCGCCATGCATCGTGGTAGTGGGCTTGAGCTTCGTGAAGGACCTGTGGCATTCGCCGACCCGCATCCTGGCCCCGGTGATGCTGGTGTCGCTGGTGTTCGGGATGGTCGACGCGATCAAGGGTAGCGATATTGCCCATGTATTGCCGGACGTTCTGGCGCACCTGCCGCTGAGCGATCAAGGCCTGGCCTGGCTGGTGCCGTCGGTGGTGACGCTGATTGGCGCCGTGGCCTGCGACCGCATGCTCGGCAAGCCGCGCGAAGCGCTGGCCTGAGACGTTGAAGCCTGAGGGCGGCACCGGCCACAAGCCGTAGGGTGCTTGCCAAAGGTGGAGACTCGAAAGCCCCGCATCTGAAAGGATGCGGGGCTTTTTCGTTTCAGTCTGTGCCTTTTGCCGCTTGTAGGCGTCGAACCCGGGTCACTATTCTTTATGCACCTGGCCCTCGGGAATCCTGCATGAACTTCATCCAAAGCAATCTCCACAACCTCCTGGCCGTCTGCTGGTTTGCCCTCTGCTGGGGCGGCTATACCCGCTATGCCATCTGGAAGGGCCGCGACACCGCGTGCCTGGCCAGCGTGCTGCACCTGTACCGGGAAGACTGGATGCGCCGCATGCTGCTGCGCGACAACCGCATCGCCGACGCCAGCGTGATCGGCAACCTGGAGCGCAATGCGTCGTTCTTCGCCTCCAGTACCCTGATCATCCTTGCCGGCATTCTCACCGTGCTGGGCGCTTCGGATCGTGCCTTGTCGCTGCTTGCGGACCTGCCGCTGGTGCAGCAGGCGTCCCAGGGCATGTCGGAGATCAAGCTGCTGTGCCTGGCGATGGTCTTCGTCTATGCGTTCTTCACCTTCAGCTGGTGCATGCGTCAGTACAACTTTGCCGCCGTGCTGGTGGGGTCTGCACCGATGATCGGCGAGCGCCAGGTCAACGAGCTGGAGCGCAAGGCCTTTGCTTCACGTGCCGCGCGGGTGCTGTCGCTGGCCGCCAACCAGTTCAACTTTGGCCTGCGCTCTTATTACTTCGGCATGGCCATGCTGACCTGGTTCATCAGCCCCTGGCTGTTCATGGTCGTGAGCGTCGGTGTAGTGCTGATTCTGTATCGCCGCGAGTTCCATTCCGATGTATTGGACGTCATGGTATTCACGCCAACCGAAAGTGCGCTGACAGACCTGCCCAGGGAAAGTTCCAATAGCATTAACTGAAACGTTTAATCTTCTAATGGCAGGCACAAAAAAACCCGACAATGTCGGGTTTTTTTGATCTGCTCGATTACTGCTTGGCAGGTTCGGCAGGCGCGGTTTCCGGGGCCGGAGTAGCTGGGGCGGCCTCTTCGGCGGCCTTCTTCTCGGCTTCGGCCTGATCTTTGGCGGCTTCGGCGTTTTCCTTGGCGGCTTCGTTCATTTTATCCTGAGCTTCGCCCATCTTTTCCTGAGCTTCGCCCATCTTTTCCTGGGCTTGCTCGGCATGTTGCTGTGCGTCTTGGGCTTTGTCTTCGCTCGCTTTATCGCAAGCAGCCAGGCCCATGGCAGCAGCCAGCATCAGAGCAAAAGCAAAAGGTTTACGCATGGGGGTGTTTCTCCTTGGTGGAATAATTGACTTGTTCCTTCGAGTTCAATCACGCGGAATAAGTTCCGCAGAGGTTACAGATATATAACGCCCCGTTCTATATAGACTTTTTATTGATTTTATGCCGCTGCGGCAGTGCTTACGGAACTCGCCTATGAATGATCAAAGCTTGTTGGCCATGGCTGAGCGTTTTCTCTCGGCATTGAACCATTGCCAACGGTTGCAGATGCGCGTTGCCCATGCTGACAGCGACGGCATGACCCTGGTCTTGCCCTGGTCGCCAGCAATCGTCGGCAACCCGCAGACCGGCGCGGTGCACGGTGGCGCCCTGACCACGTTGATGGATACCACCTGTGGCATGGCCACCTTGTGCGTACTGCCGCGCTTCGAGGTGTGCCCGACGCTCGATCTGCGCATCGACTACATGCACCCGTCCGCACCCGGCAAGCCGATCTACGGCCATGCGCATTGCTATCGTGTGACCCGTGACGTCATCTTCACCCGTGGCACTGCCTACCAGGACGACCCAGAGCAGCCGATCTGCCAGGTGGTCGGCACTTTCATGCGCCTGGGCCAGGAGATCAAGGGTGGCATCCGTTTCGGCAACAGCCTGAAGGAGGGCGGGGCATGATCCCTGACGACGTTCGCCAGCAATTGAACGCGGCTCACGCGGTCGGCGACTACGGCCCCTTGCTGGCCTTGATCCCTTACGCCGGGCTGATCGGCATCGAGTGCCAGCGCGAGGGTGACGATCTGTTGTTCCGCCTGCCGGCCAGTCAGGACAACATCGGCAACCCGTTGCTGCCGGCCATCCATGGCGGCGTCATCGCGGGCTTCATGGAGCTTTCCGCGGCCCTGTACCTGCTGATCTACAGCGAGAGTGCGAGCATTCCGAAAATCATCGATTTCTCCATCGACTACCTGCGCGCGGGGCATTTTCGCGACACCTACGCCCAGTGCCAGCTATGGCGTCAGGGGCGGCGGGTGACCAACGTCGCCATCACCGCCTGGCAGGCTGATCGGCAGTCGCCGATCGCCACCGCCCGCGCGCATTTCAAGATCGAGCCGGAAAAGCCCTTGAAATCGTCCGGGCAGCCCCCATCTGCATGACATCCGCCGTTAACGCAGGCCACATCGGCTGCCAGGCGCCACTGCCATCAGATCGGAGTTTTGAAGACCATGAGTGTGGAGACTCAAAAAGAAACGCTGGGCTTCCAGACCGAGGTAAAGCAGCTGCTGCACCTCATGATTCATTCCCTGTACTCGAACAAGGAGATCTTCCTGCGTGAGCTGATCTCCAACGCCTCCGACGCCGCCGACAAGCTGCGCTTCGAGGCCCTGGCCAAGCCGGATCTGCTCGAGAACGACGCCGACCTGAAGATCCGCCTGAGCTTCGACAAGGACGCCGGTACCGTGACCCTCGAGGACAACGGCATCGGCATGAGCCGCGAAGATGTCATCGCCCACCTGGGCACCATCGCCAAGTCCGGCACTGCCGACTTCATGAAGAACCTCACCGGTGACCAGAAGAAGGACTCGCACCTGATCGGTCAGTTCGGTGTGGGCTTCTACTCGGCCTTCATCGTCGCCGACAAGGTCGATGTGTACAGCCGCCGTGCCGGCCAGCCAGCTGCCGAAGGCGTGCACTGGTCGTCGAAGGGCGAGGGTGAATTCGAAGTCGCCACTATCGACAAGCCGCAGCGCGGCACCCGCATCGTCCTGCACCTGAAGAAGGACGAGCAGGAGTTCGCCGATGGCTGGCGCCTGCGCAACGTGGTCAAGAAATACTCCGACCACATTGCCCTGCCGATCGAGCTGCCCAAGGAGCAGGCCGAAGCCGCCGAAGGCGAAGAAAAGCCGGCGCAGGAATGGGAAACCGTCAACCGCGCCAGCGCCCTGTGGACCCGTTCGCGCTCCGAGGTGAAGGACGAGGAATACCAGGAGTTCTACAAGCACATCGGCCATGACTTCGAGAGCCCGCTGGCCTGGAGCCATAACAAGGTCGAAGGCAAGCTCGAATACAACTCGCTGCTCTACGTGCCGGCCCGTGCACCGTTCGACCTGTACCAGCGCGAAGCGCCACGCGGCCTGAAGCTGTATGTGCAGCGCGTGTTCATCATGGACCAGGCCGAGTCGTTCCTGCCGCTGTACCTGCGTTTCATCAAGGGTGTGGTCGACTCCAACGACCTGTCGCTGAACGTGTCCCGCGAGATCCTGCAGAAAGACCCGATCATCGACTCGATGAAGACCGCGCTGACCAAGCGTGTGCTGGACATGCTGGAGAAGCTGGCGAAGAACGAACCTGAGCAGTACAAAGGCTTCTGGAAAAACTTCGGCCAGGTGCTGAAGGAAGGCCCGGCTGAAGATTTCGCCAACAAGGAAAAGATCGCCGGCCTGCTGCGCTTCGCCTCCACCCAGGACGACAGCGGCGAGCAGAGCGTTGCCTTGGCTGACTACCTGGCGCGCGCCAAGGAAGGCCAGGACAAGATCTACTACCTCACCGGTGAGTCCTACGCGCAGGTCAAGAACAGCCCGCACCTGGAAGTCTTCCGCAAGAAAGGCATCGAGGTGCTGCTGCTGACCGACCGTATCGACGAGTGGCTGATGAGCTACCTCAACGAATTCGATGGCAAGGCATTCGTCGACGTTGCCCGTGGCGACCTGGACCTCGGCAAGCTGGACTCGGAAGAGGACAAAAAGGCCCAGGAAGAAGTGGCCAAGGACAAGGAAGGCCTGGTCGAGCGCCTGAAAGGCGCGTTGGGTGACAGCGTCGCCGAAGTGCGCGTGTCGCACCGCCTGACCGACTCACCGGCGATCCTCGCCATCGGCGAACAGGACCTGGGCCTGCAGATGCGCCAGATCCTCGAAGCCAGCGGCCAGAAGGTGCCGGACTCGAAGCCGATCTTCGAGTTCAACCCGACCCACCCGCTGATCGAGAAGCTCGACAACGAGCAGAGCGAAGACCGCTTCGCCGAGCTGTCGCACATTCTCTTCGATCAGGCCGCGCTGGCGGCCGGTGACAGCCTGAAGGACCCGGCGGCTTACGTTCGTCGCCTGAACAAGCTACTGGTCGAGCTGTCTGCTTGAGTTGATGCACAGGAAAGCCCGCTTCGGCGGGCTTTTTTATAGTGAGTGCCTAAGGAGTGCTTGATGAGCAAGGTAATCGTCGAATCGCTGGTCTATCACCTGTCCGGCAAGGCCTATGAAAGCCGCCTGGTCTACGAGCCAGGTGCGCTGGGCCGTCCAGGCCTGGTGATGGCGCCGAACTGGATGGGCATCGGCGAAGGTGCCGAGCGTATCGCCAAGGAAGTGGCCGAGAAGGGTTATGTGGTACTGATTGCCGACCTGTATGGGCAGTCGGTACGGCCGTCCAATGCCGATGAGGCAGGGGCGGCGATGATGCCGCTGAAGAATGACCGTGGCGAGCTGCGCAAGCGCATGCAGGAAGCCCTGGCGCAACTGCTGGGCCAATCCAGGGCCCTGCTGGAGCCGGGCAAGGTGGCCACCTTCGGCTTCTGCTTCGGTGGCTGCTGTGCCCTGGAACTAGCCCGTACCGGGGCCGACCTGAAGGCGGCGGTGTCGTTCCACGGCACTCTGGACACCCCGAACCCGGAAGATGCCAAGCGCATCAAGGGCTCGGTGCTGGTGCTGCACGGTGCTTCCGACCCGCTGGTGCCGAAGGAGCAATTGCCGGCGTTCGAAGACGAAATGAACGCGGCCAAGGTGGACTGGCAGCTGCTGAGCTACGGCGGCGCGGTGCATTCGTTCACTGACCCGAATGCCAATGTGCCGGGCAAGATGCAGTACGACCGCCGTACCTCGGAGCGGGCGTTCCGCTCGATGCACAACCTGCTCATCGAAGTGTTCCAGCGCTGATACCGCAGGGGGCTGCAAAGCAGCCCCAGACTATCACGGCAACTCGATTCTTGACGTTTCCCCAGGCACCACCGGCCAATCCCCGGCAGCCCACTTGGCCCTGGCCTGCTCGATCAGCTCCACATCACTTGCCACAAAATTCCAGTTCATCCGCCGCGGCCCGTCCAGCGGGGCCCCGCCGATCATCACCAGCTGGCATTCTTCCTCGGCATACAGCGTGACCTCTTCGCCCTCCGGCAGCACCACCAGGCTGCAGGCCTCGACCTGTTCACCGTCCATGAACAGCTCACCATCGAGCAGATACAGCGCCCGTTGCACATGTTCGTCAGGCACCACCAACGTGGTAGCCGGTTGCATCAGCACATGTGCATAGAGGGTAGGGGAGAGCACCGGCACGGGTGATTCCAGGCAGAACCCGCTGCCGGCAATCATGCAGATGCGCACGCCCAGGTTATCGCTGACCGGCAAGCTTGCCGCCGGATGGTGGCTATAGCTCGGCTCACCCTGTTCGAGCGCCTGTGGCGAGGCCAGCCATACCTGCAGCCCGTGCAAGCGTGAACCATGGGCCAGGGCGTCCGCAGGCGTGCGCTCGACATGCGCCACACCTCTGCCGGCGGTCATCCAGCTCACATCCCCAGGTAGCACGCGCTGCTCCGAGCCGAGGCTGTCCTTGTGCAGGATCGCCCCCTCGAACAGGTAGGTCAGTGTGGACAAGCCAATATGCGGATGCTGGCGGATATCCATGCCATGGCCCGGTGCATAGTCGGTCTCGAGCATGTGGTCGAAGAACACGAACGGGCCGACGCTGCGGCACTGGGCCGAGGGCAGCGGGCGCAGGATCGGCTGGCCCTCGACCGATTCGGCGCGTGGGCGGATGATCACGGGGCTGCTCATGGTGGGCTCCAGGCGAGGTGGAAATGCCCCAAGCATAGCGGTTTGCCGAGCAATGCTGAACCGTTGTGCTGGCTGCCCGGTCTACCCTGCTGATGCCCAGATAAGGAGGTTGCCCATGATTGCCAGAGCGCTAGCCTGGCTGCTGTTGTCTGGCTGGTTGTGCCAGGCGGCCCTGGCCCGTGACTATCGCTTCAGCGACGCTCACCTGCACTACGTGGACTTCTTCCAGGAGACCGAGGGCATGCCGACGCTGATCAAGGCCATGGACGATGCCGGTGTCGAGCATTCGATGATTTCCGGGATTCCGGTGGCAAAGAAATGGCACGAAGACGAGCCAAAGCGCCCGCGCTATTACGCGGGCGACGACGCCGATGCCTACTGGTACAGCGCGACCGATACCTATGTCGCTGCCGCGTTGGAAAAACTGCCGATCGAGCAGCGAAAGCGTTTCCATCCGTTTCTGACCGGTTTCAATCCGGTGGACAAGAATGCCGTCAACCATATCGAGCGCATGCTCGAACTGAACCCAGGGTTGTGGCAGGGGATCGGTGAGGTGTTCACCCGGCATGACGACCTGACCGCGCTGACCAGTGGCGATACGCCGAGGGCCAACAACGAGGCGATGACCCGCATCTATCACCTGGCGGCAGAGCGCGACATGCCGGTGTTGCTGCATTCGAACATCACTTCCAAGCGCGAGCGCAATCCGCTGTACCTCGCCGAGATCGAAGAGCCGCTGCGCAATCATCCGCACACCCGGTTCATCTGGGCGCATGCGGGGAGCAGTGCGGAGATTCACCGGCACCAGACGCGGATGGACTTTCTGTTGCCTGTGTTGACGCGCTTGCTGGCGGACTATCCGAATCTGTATGTGGATTTGTCGTGGAGTGTGCTGGGGCCCTATCTGCTGGACGAGCAGGGCGTACCGCGCAAGGAGTGGCTGGCGCTGGTCGAGCGGTATCCGGACCGGTTCATGCTTGGCTCGGATGTGGTGGGCCGGTTTGGCAGCCTTGGCGAGCAGGTGCGCGGCTTCGCGCCGTTCCTGGATGCGTTGCCTGAAGACGTGGCCAACAAGCTAGCGCAAGGTAATTTCCTGGCGGTTCTACCCAGGCAACACAAATGAAAACGCCCCGAACCAGTCGGGGCGTTTCATTTGCTGCAGCAGCGTCTTACTTGCCAGTCCAGCGCTTGAGCACCAGGGTGGCATTGGTGCCGCCGAAGCCGAAGCTGTTGCTCATGACCGTGTCGATCTTGGCGTTTTCTTCGGTTTTGCGCAGTACCGGCAGGTCGGCAACCTCAGGGTCCAGCTCGTCGATGTTGGCGGAGCCGGCAATGAAGTTGTTTTCCATCATCAGCAGGCAGTAGATTGCCTCGTGCACACCGGCAGCACCCAGCGAGTGGCCCGACAGGCTCTTGGTCGAGCTGATCTTCGGTGCGTTGGCGCCGAACACTTCGCGAACGCCCTTCATTTCCGCAACGTCACCGACCGGGGTCGAGGTGCCGTGGGTGTTCAGGTAGTCGATCGGGGTGTCGACGGTGGACAGCGCCTGCTGCATGCAGCGGATGGCGCCTTCGCCGCTCGGCGCGACCATGTCGTAGCCGTCGGACGTTGCACCGTAGCCGACGATTTCGGCGTAGATCTTGGCGCCACGGGCCAGAGCGTGCTCCAGCTCCTCGACCACCACCATGCCGCCGCCGCCAGCGATGACGAAGCCGTCACGGTCGGCGTCGTAGGCGCGCGAAGCCAGTTCAGGGGTTTCGTTGCGCTTGGTCGACAGGGCGCCCATGGCGTCGAACAGGAACGACTGGCTCCAGTGCTCTTCTTCGCCACCACCGGCGAAGACGATGTCCTGCTTGCCCCACTGGATCTGCTCCAGGGCGGTGCCGATGCAGTGTGCGGAAGTGGCG
The DNA here is from genome assembly GCF_044749405.1 of Pseudomonas sp. NPDC089422. Taxonomy (NCBI): domain Bacteria; kingdom Pseudomonadati; phylum Pseudomonadota; class Gammaproteobacteria; order Pseudomonadales; family Pseudomonadaceae; genus Pseudomonas; species Pseudomonas sp. NPDC089422. The sequence goes on along the minus strand of NZ_JBIVHW010000005.1, from coordinate 78,220 downwards.
CAGGCCGACGAGATCGAGTAGTTGATGCCCTTGATCTTGAACGGGGTGGCCAGGCACGCCGAAACGGTGCTGCCCATGGTGCGGGTGACGCGGTATGGGCCCACGCGCTTGACGCCTTTTTCGCGCAGGGTATCCAGCGCTTCCATCTGGTTCAGGGTCGAGGCGCCGCCCGAGCCGGCAACCAGGCCGGTACGCGGGTTGGAAACCTGCTCTTCGGTCAGGCCGGAGTCCTTGATCGCGTCCTGCATCGCCAGGTAGGCGTAGGCAGCGGCGTGGCCGACGAAGCGGTAGACCTTGCGGTCGATCAGTTCTTCGAGGTTGAGGTCGATGGACCCGGAAACCTGGCTACGCAGCCCCATTTCCTTGTATTCCGGGTTGTAACGGATACCCGGACGGCTGTTGCGCAGGTTTTCGGTGACGGTAGCTTTGTCATTGCCCAGGCACGATACGATGCCCAGACCAGTGATAACGACGCGGCGCATGCGAATAACCCTTAGAAATTGTCAGTGGAGGTGAACACGCCGACGCGCAGGCCTTCGGCAGTGTAGATCTCGCGGCCATCGACGCTGACCGAACCATCGGCGATGGCCATGTTCAGCTTGCCCTTCAGGACGCGCTTGATGTGAATGTTGTAGGTGACTTTCTTGGCGGTCGGCAGTACCTGGCCGAAGAATTTCACTTCGCCCGAACCCAGTGCACGGCCACGGCCCGGCAGGCCTTGCCAGCCGAGGAAGAAGCCGACCAGCTGCCACATGGCGTCGAGGCCCAGGCAGCCCGGCATCACCGGGTCGCCTTCGAAGTGGCAGGCGAAGAACCACAGGTCCGGGGTGATATCCAGCTCGGCGACCAATTCACCTTTGCCGTACTTGCCGCCTTCTTCGCTGATATGGGTGATGCGATCGACCATCAGCATGTTCGGCGCGGGCAGTTGCGCATTACCTGGGCCGAACAGCTCACCGCGACTGCAGCGCAGCAGGTCTTCCCGAGTAAAGGCGTGTTGTTTGGTCATGCGAGCTCCTCAATAACCCCCTGTGGCAGGGGATGAATCTTCCCGGCCGACCCTTCTTGCTTCTGGGACGGCAGCCTACAGGTAGACTATTGCGTTGTGGTGAAAGTCACAGCGCACCTGGCGAAAGAAGTACAGGTGTGCACTGAAACGTCTATTTTCAGGTCCGAACAAGGTCCTGTCCAGTACTTAAGACTGCCGCACTTTAGCATTTATCGCCAGTCGCTGCTGTGCGTCCAGGTAACCAGCGCTGCAATACCCGCTGCAACTCGGTGCGGCGGAACGGTTTGCTCAGGTAATCATTCATGCCGGCGGCCATGCAACGCTCGCGGTCACCCTGCAGGGCATTGGCGGTCAAGGCGATGATCGGCAGCTGGCTGCAGGCCGGCAGCAGGCGGATGCGCCGGGTCGCCTCGTAGCCATCCATCTGCGGCAGGCGGCAATCCATCAGCACGGCGGCGAACGGCTGCTGGCTGACCTGCTCCACCGCCTGTAGCCCGTCGTGGGCCACGCTGACCTCCATCCCCAGGCTGCGCAACATGGCTTCGATGACGCTCTGATTGACCGGATTGTCCTCCACCAGCAGGATGCGTTTGCCGACCTCAAGTGGCGCACTGGCCCCCGAGCTTCCGGGGAGTGTTGCCGGTGCGGTACTGGCCAGGGGCAGCGGCATTTCCAGGGTAAAGGTCGAGCCCAGCCCTTCGCGGCTTTCACCGCGCAGCTTGCCGCCCATGCGTTCGGCCAGGGTGCGCGCGATCGACAGGCCCAGGCCAGTACCGCCATAGCGTCGCGAAATCGAGCTGTCGGCCTGCTGGAAGGCGACGAACATCATTTCCAGGCGTTCACTGTCGATGCCGATACCGGTGTCACGGACGCTGCAGGTGAACCACAGCAATTGCCGGTCGAGCAACTGCCAGCGCGCCTCGACCTGGACCTGGCCGCGCTCGGTGAACTTCAGGGCGTTGCCGATCAGGTTGAGGAGGATCTGGCGGATGCGCGTCGGGTCGCCGACCACCTGTGGCTGCGCGCCCTCTGCCGGCAGTTGCAGGTGCAGCTCCAGGCCACGCTGCTGGGCGCTGTGCTGGAACGACTGCACGCTGCTGGCGATCAGCTCGCACAGGTTGAAGTCGATGTGCTCGAGCTGCAGCGTGGTGCGTTCGATCCGCGAGAAGTCGAGGATGTCATTGATGACCTTCAGCAAATGCCCGGTGGACTCGCTGGCCACCGCCGTGTAATCCGCCTGTTCGCTGGTCAGCTGGGTGGTTTCCAGCAGTTGCAGCATGCCCAGCACGCCGTTCATGGGGGTGCGCAATTCGTGGCTCATCATTGCCAGGAACTCCGACTTGGCGCCGTTGGCCTGTTCGGCTTCCTCGCGCGCCTGGATCAGCTGGGCGATGGCCTGCTTCTGTTCGGCGCTGGCCTGGTCCAGGGCGCTGGCGAGGTTGTTGATATGCCGCGCCAGGTGGCCGAGTTCGCTGTCGTCGACCACCGGCAGCGGCGCGTTGTATTCACCCTGCTGGATGGCCTTGACCGCGTGGCCCATGTCGCTGATGGGCTTGGCCAGGCTCATGGCCAGGCGGCGGGCAAGGAGGAAGGTGAACAGCAGGGCGAACAGCGCCAGGATGCCGGCCTTGATCACGATCTCCTGCTGACGCTGGCTGAAGGCATCGTCCGACATGCCGACGATCACCCGGCCCAGGTAGTCGTCACCGATGGACGGTGTCGGCGTCTTGCCCTGTTGCAGGAAGTCGCTGTCCAGGCGGATCTGCTGCAGGCGGATCGGCGCCTGGAACACTTCCACCTGCTGCGCCCGGTTGTTGCTCTCGTCCTGCTGCTCGACGTACACCAGAATGTGGTTGCGGCTGTCCTGCACTTCGAGGAAGCGCACGTGAGGGATGCTCAGGGTGGCGCGCATCAGGCCTTCGAGGACTTCATTGTTACCGGAGATGACGCCGTACTCGGATGCCGGTGCCAGCTGGTTGGCAATCAGCTGCCCGGTGTGGTTCAGCTCCTGACGCAAATCCTGGATCCGCACGAAGGTGAAAAAGCTGATCAACAGCAAGGTCAGCAACAATGCCGGGCCCAGGCTGATGATCTGGGTGCGGGTGTGGATGTCCCAGCTCAGGCGTTTGCTCATGGGGTGGGTTCTCCTTCGGCCAAGGCCTTGGCAGTGGCGTTCGGATCGATCGGCTCAAGGCCCAGGGCGCGTGCTACCTGCTGGTTGCCGCTGACGCCATAGCGCGCCGGGTACAGGCTGCGTGGCCAGTGCGTCGGAGGCTGGTCGAGCAATTGGTCGAGCACTGCCAGCCAGTCGTCCTGGTCGCTGTAGGTGCTGGCCAGTGCGCCGGCGCGCACGAAGCCGGCGTTCGGGCCGATCAGCGCCATCTGTCGGCCGTAGCTGCTGAGCAGCAAGTTCTTCGCTGTCTTGGAGTTGTACAGGTCGGGGTCATCGAGGCCTAGCAGCACGTCGCTGTTGGCCAGCAGATGTTGCAGGGGCCGGCTGTCGCGTTGGTCCGGCCAGTCCTGGGCGACGATCTCCAGGCCCAGTGGGCGTGCCGCCTGGCGCAGCTCGTCGAGCAGGAAGTGACTGTGCTCACCGTACAGCACGCCGATGCGTTGGGCCTGTGGCAACAGGTAGCGGGCCAGACGCAGTTGCCGCGCCAGCGGCGGGTCGCTCCACAGCAGGGTCAGGTAAGCAGGGCGCGACTTTCCCAGGCGTTGATCAGCCTGTACCCGGCTGATGCGCATGGCCAGCGCAGGTGGCCCGCTGTTGTCGCTCAGGCGCCACTCCAGTGCGCTGTTGTCGAGCAGCACCAGGCGCACGTCAGCCTTGAGCTGGGCGGGGCGGGGCAACTCGGCGATGCTCTGGAAACGGACATGGTCATGGCTGCGGCGGCCTTGCAGGGCGTCGACAAAGCTGCGAAAGCCAGGCTGGTCGTCGCCGCCGACCAGCAGGACTTCGCTGGCGGACAGCGTACCCAGTGGCCACAGGCAGAGCAGCAGCAGGCGCAGCAGCAGGGCCATCAGAACTCCAGCTCCGCGCTGACGCTCAGGCGGTGGCGGCTGTCATAACGGTTCTGCTCCACCGTGGTGGGCTGGTCATCCAGGCGTTGCTGCCACAGCCCGGCCAGTTCCAGGGTGCTGCCCTGGATACGGAAGCGCTTGGCCACGCGCAGGTCGACGCGTTCGTAGCGGTACTGGTTGAGGGCGTCGTCGCCGTAGTAGAACAGCGCGCTCGACCAACCCTCGCCCCATTCGCGCATCCAGCCGGCCGAGCCACTGTTGCGTGCGCTGAGGCGACGGTCGGCGGGGTTGCTGGCCCAGGCATCGACATAGGCATAGGTCAGGCGCAGTCGGTCGCGTGGTGCCAGGCGCCAGTCGAATTGCGCCTCGCTGCCGCTGAAGCGGGCCTTGTTGGCGTTGCTGGCGATGTACTGGTTGTTCCTTAGAGGCTCGCTGATCATTCCGGTGATCTCGTCGTAGAACAGCTTCACATCCATGTTCAGGTCGAAGTCGCTGAAGTAGCCGTTATAGCCCAGCTCGCGCGAGCGCATGCGTTCCTGTTCGAGGTCGCCAGGGCCGCGGGTCTTGACGAAGTATTCGCCGTCCTGCAATCCGAATTTATTGGGAGTCAGGTTCTTGACCGTGTAGCTCCAGTTAACATTGTTCTCGAACATGTCAGGCGAGCGCACCGCCTCGGAGTACACCGCACGCAGTCCGTGGCGCGGGGTGATCAAGTAGTTGACCGCCACGCGTGGGGTGAGGGAGCTGCCGGACAGGCGCGAATCCTCGAACATCGCGCCGCCCTGGAGAATCCAGTGCTCGTCGGCGCGCCATTCCAGTTGGCCGAACAAGCGCCAGGTCTGGTCGTCGATACTGCCGTTGAAATAGGTCTGCGAATCGGCGCGATCATAGCGGTAGTTCATGCCGCTGAGCAGGCGCAGGCTGTCGGTCAGGCTCAGGGTGTCCTGGATCTCCAGGTCGTATCGGGTTTCCCGAGTGCTTTGGTCAACGTCGCCGCAGACGGGGTCCTTTCCACCGGCATTCCACTGAGCTTCTACCTGTCGCGTGAGTTTGCCAAGGACGGGGTCGTTGGTGGACGGGGTTTGACCCAGTGCAATACCGCGCGCGACCTTTTCGGCAAAATCAGGATTGATCTGCCACAGCCGAGTCAACTCGGGACTGAACGATTCGAGCGCGTCACAGGCGCGCCAGACTTGCTGGCGATCAAAGTATTGTGCCGATCCTTGAATGTAGAGACTGTGATCTGCGCTGAAGTCCTTGGTCCAGCGCATTGAACCGGCGTAATCCTTAGCATTGACGTCTGCATTGTTACCTGCCTGGTAGTTGCCGAACACCGGCTGATAGGTATACGGCCGCTGGTTGCTGCCTTCCTTGGCCGCCAGTTGCCATTCCAGGGTCTGATCCGGTGCCAGGACGTGGCTGACACTGAGGTTGAAGCGGTTCAGGCGACGGCTGTCACGGTAGTCCTGGCCGAACTGGTTCTCGTCGAAGCCATCGTCCTGCTGGCCGGACACCGACAGGCGCATGTCGCCACCGTCCCAGCCGAAGCCGTGGCTGAGGTAATAGTCGTTGATGCCATCCTGGCCTCGGGTCAGTTTCATCCGCGTGCCGTGGCTGTCGGCCGGGTTGCGGGTGAGGATGTTGACCACCGCCATCAACGCGTTGGCGCCGTAGCTGACAGTGTTGGGGCCGCGGAACACCTCGATGCGCTCGATGTCCTCGATGGCGACCGGGATATCGCTCCAGTCCACCGTGGCCAGGCCGGCACGGTACACCGAGCGGCCGTCGATCAGCACCTGCATGCGCCGTGCATCGTTGACGTTGCTGCCGTGGTAGTTCACGGTCGGCTGGTTGCCGGCGCCGTAGCCGATCATCATGCCCGGTACCAGGCGCAGCAGTTCGGGGATGTCGCGCGCACCGCTGGCGCGGATCAGTTCGTTGTCGAGCACGGTCATGCTGCCCGGCACCGCTGCCGGTGATTGTTTCAGGCGCGTGGCGGTCAGAACCTGCGGCAGGTCGGTGTTGTCGATGAACAAGTCGTCGGCCATGGCCGAGCCGCCCAGCAGGGCAGTCAGCAGCAGCAGGCGAGGGTAAGGGGGCGGGCCAGGGAACACAGGACAGCCTTGTCTCAGAGTTGAAACAGGCATGGTAACTGACCTTGGAGGTTTTGCCAGTGATCTGCGTTGGTTTTGCGGGCTTGGAAGGGTGGATTGGGTTGGGGGCCTGCCTTGGGATTTGCAGTGGGGCACAAATCGAGCGCCGCCCGCGCGGCGCATCGCAGGCAAGCCTGCTCCTACATTTGTTTCGGGCCAATTATTCCTGAGGTATTGCCGCGCGGGCCCTTGTTTGTACGACGCGATATCGAGCCATGCACCAAGGGTACGCGCGCCAATGGACGCAGGAGATATTGGCCCGAAACAAATGTAGGAGCAGGCTTGCCTGCGATGCGCCGCGCGGGCGGCGCTCGATCTCACAGGCGCCGACAATCCCCCGTCGAACCCAAGAGCCCACCACTGGTTCTGTAGCAGGCGACCCGTATAATGTTCAGGTCGCCACTTAACTTAATGGCTTTAACGGATTGAATATGACTGAACAGCAACCTGTTGCAGTTCTGGGAGGCGGCAGCTTCGGCACCGCCGTGGCGAACCTGCTGGCCGAGAATGGCGTGCCGGTACGTCAATGGATGCGCGACCCCGAGCAGGCCGAAGCGATGCGGGTCAATCGCGAGAACCCGCGGTACCTCAAGGGCATCCGCCTGCAGGACGGAGTCGAGCCAGTCAACGACCTGCTGGCCACCTTGCAAGCCAGCGACCTGATTTTCGTCGCGCTGCCTTCGAGTGCCCTGCGCAGTGTGCTGGCGCCCCATGCCGAGCTGCTGCGCGGCAAGTACCTGGTCAGCCTGACCAAGGGCATCGAAGCGCAGAGCTTCAAGCTGATGAGCCAGATCCTCGAGGAAATCGCGCCCGAAGCCCGCATCGGCGTGCTCTCCGGCCCCAACCTGGCCCGCGAGATCGCCGAGCACGCACTGACCGCCACCGTGGTCGCCAGTGAAGACGAACAACTGTGCCAGCGGGTGCAGGCCGTGCTGCACGGGCGCACGTTCCGGGTCTACGCCAGCAGCGACCGCTTCGGCGTTGAACTGGGCGGCGCGCTGAAGAACGTCTACGCCATCATCGCCGGCATGGCTGTAGCCCTGGGCATGGGCGAGAACACCAAGAGCATGCTGATCACCCGTGCGCTGGCCGAGATGACCCGCTTTGCCGTCAGCCAGGGGGCCAACCCCATGACATTTCTCGGCCTGGCCGGTGTCGGTGACCTGATCGTCACCTGCTCGTCGCCCAAGAGCCGCAATTACCAGGTCGGCCACGCCCTGGGCCAGGGCCTGAGCCTGGAGCAGGCAGTCAGCCGCCTGGGCGAAGTGGCCGAAGGGGTCAATACGCTCAAGGTGCTCAAGGCCAAGGCCCAGGAAGTGCAGGTCTACATGCCGCTGGTGGCTGGCCTGCACGCCATCCTGTTCGAAGGCCGCACGCTGAACCAGGTGATCGAGCACCTGATGCGTGCCGAGCCCAAGACCGACGTCGATTTCATTTCCATCAGTGGTTTCAATTGAGCCAAGGAGCAGCACATGAACGATACACCCGAGCGCGCCCAGCGCGAGTCGATCATCCTGCGGGTGCTGTGGATGCTGGTGTTCCTGGTGGTCTGGCAACTGGCCGAGCTGTTGCTTGGCGGCCTGGTGCTGGTGCAGCTGATCTACCGCCTGATCTATGGTGCACCGAGCGCCAGCCTGATGAACTTCGGTGACAGCCTGAGCCAGTACCTGGCGCAGATCGGCCGTTTCGGTACCTTCCACACCGACCAGAAGCCCTGGCCGTTCGCCGACTGGCCGGCAGCGCGTGCCCCGGAAGGCGAGGCGCCCCACGCCGTGGCCCCGGCTCCGCACCCGGTGCGCGACGAGGAGCCCAAGCTGTGAAGCTGTGGGTGCTGCGCCACGGCGAGGCGGAGCCGCGCGCCAATACCGACGCTGAGCGGCGCCTGACCGACCATGGCCGCGAGCAGGTGCTGCGCAGTGCGGCCCGGCTGCTTGGCCAGCCGTTGCAGGCGATCATCGCCAGCCCGTACGTACGGGCGCAACAGACGGCGGCGCTGGTGCATGACACCCTGGGCTTCGCCGACCCCGTGCGCACCGTGCCGTGGCTGACACCTGACAGTGACGTGCGGCAGGTGATCGGCGAGATCGAGCAACTGGGCCTGGAGCATGTGTTGCTGGTCAGCCACCAGCCACTAGTGGGTGCGCTGGTCGGCATGCTCGAGCATGGCCATGTGCAGCAGCCGGCCCCCATGAGCACTGCCAGCCTGGCGCAGCTGGAGGGCGACTGGCCGCTGGCAGGGCTGATGACATTGCGCGCGCTTAATGCGCCTGACTGAACCAAGGCAACTGGCATTTTTGCCAGTTGCCTGTGTTTTGGATCCAACGGATGCTTGGCGCCAGGATGACCAGCAGATGAAAGGGCAGGGAGCGTTGAATGAGCGGGTTGATGCACGAGCTTTTGCGCTCTCTGGATCTGCAGCCCACGATTGAAGCCGTGCAACGCAACAACCGTCTGGATTTCGCCCAGTACTCCCTGCTGCGCGAGGCCGCCGACGCCAAGCTCAATCACCTGATGGGCAGAATCCGCCAGAAGGTCGAGCAGCAGCCGCTGGACAACCTGCTGGTCGAGCAGGACTTGCACGAACTGCAGCAGTCCTGCATACGCATGTCTCATCTGCTGCAAACCAGCTGCCTGGCCTTGCGCCGCCTGCAGCTGGACCTTCAGGACCAGAGCCTGGCACGTGATGCGCTGGAGAGTCAGATCGCCTACATGCAAGCCTGCCTGCGCCGCTCGCTGGCCAGCTTCGACCAGTCGGCATGACCTGATTGCCCTTGGCGATGACATTTACAGACGTTGCCGAGTGCCGGCGCGATGCAGACAATGGGCCATCATCCCCGTCCGGACCTGGCGCCATGTCGCAGCAGATCTTTTTCGCCCATGCCAACGGTTTCCCCTCTGCCACCTACGGCAAGCTGTTCGCCGCCCTGGCGCCGGATTACCAGGTCAGTCACCTGGCCCAGCATGCCCATGACCCGCGCTTTCCGGTTGACGACAACTGGCAGAACCTGGTCGACGAACTGCTGCATCACCTGGCGCAGCAGGTGGCGCCGGTGTGGGGTGTCGGCCATTCGCTGGGCGGCGTGCTGCACCTGCATGCCGCCTTGCGCCGGCCCGAACTGTACCGCGGCGTGGTGATGCTCGACTCGCCGGTACTGACCCGTGCTGACCAATGGCTGCTGCGCACCGCCAAGCGTTTTGGCTTCATCGACCGCATCACCCCGGCCGGCCGTACCCTCGGGCGGCGTGAAGCCTTTGCCGACCGTGACAGCGCACGTGACTACTTCGCCAGCAAATCGCTGTTCCGCCACTTCGACCCGGACTGCCTGGAAGCCTACCTCGAGCATGGCCTGCAGGCGGCCGAGCAGGGCTTGCGGCTGCGCTTCGACCCGGCCACCGAGATCAGCATTTACCGCAGCATTCCGCACGCCAGCCCGGCGCCAGCACGGCAGTTGCAGGTGCCCTTGGCGATGGTGCGTGGCGAGCGCAGCAACGTCATCCGCCGTCACCATACCTTGGCGGTGCGCGGCATGCCGCGGGGCGAATACCACAGCGTGCCGGGTGGGCACATGTTCCCGCTGGAACGGCCGACCGACACGGCCAGCCTGATCAAGGGCCTGTTCGACCGCTGGAGCCAGGCATGAGCGCGCAGGTCGAGGAGGTTCGCCTGAGCCTGGGCCATATCGAGCTGGCCGCGCACCTGTTCGGCGCCGCGGATGGCCTGCCAGTGATCGCCCTGCACGGCTGGCTGGACAACGCCAACAGCTTCTCCCGCCTGGCCCCGCTGTTGAAAGGCTTACGTATCGTCGCCCTTGATCTGGCCGGGCACGGCTATTCCGAGCACCGCCCATTGGGCGCGGGTTATGCCTTGGCCGATTACGCCCACGATGTGCTGCGGGTGGCCGAGCAGCTGGGCTGGCAGCGTTTTGCCCTGCTCGGGCATTCGTTGGGCGCGATCATTTCGGTGCAGCTGGCCGGTGCCTTGCCAGACCGGGTCAGCCATCTGGCCCTGATCGACGGTGTCATTCCCCCGACCGGCGCCGAGCAGGATGCCGGTGAGCGCCTGGGCATGGCCCTGCAGGCCCAGCTGCGCCTCGACGGCAAGCGCAAGTCCGTCTACCCGACCCTGGAGGAGGGCGTACAGGCGCGCATGAAGGGCATGGTCGCGGTCAGCCGCGAAGCTGCCGAGCGGCTGGCGCAGCGTGGCCTGATGCCGGTGCCCGGGGGCTACAGCTGGCGCAGCGACAGCCGCTTGACGCTGCCCTCGCCGGTGCGCCTGAGCCAGGCCCAGGCCATGGCCTATGTGCGGCGAGTGAGCTGCCCCGCCAGCCTGGTGGTGGCGGCCGACGGCATGCTGGTGCGCCACACCGAACTGCTGGAGCAGCTACCCTTTGAGCAGACGGTGCTGCCTGGCGGGCATCACCTGCACCTGAACGACGAACCGGGCGCGACCCTTGTCGCAGACTGTTTCAATCGCTTCTTTGGCTTTGCTTGACTTGCACCGGGCAAGTGTCGAGGCTTGGCGGGTTGAACAGGGAGACAACCATGCAACTGCCAGACATCCTGGAGCTTCAACCCGGCGCGCCGCGCCGCATGGCTCGCCGATGAGCGCGCCCGTTTCCATTCGTACTGCCATCGCCACCTGCCTCGTGCTGGCCAGCCCGTGGCTGTGGGCCGGCAGCCTGCCCGTGCCGGTAGACGCCAAGGTCGTCGACCAGCGCCCGGCCGTGGAGCAGGAACGCGTCTACCCCATGGGCCCGCTGCGCAAGATCAGCGGCCGGCTGCGTGTCGAAGACAAGATCGAAAGCCGTGGCCAGGTCAGCTCGGTTACCTACGAGCTACCGGTCGAGCGTAGCGCCCGCGAAGCCTTCACCAGCGCCCGCGAAGCGCTGCAGCAGGACGGCGGTTACCCGCTGTTCTGGTGCCAGGGCCGCGATTGCGGCGAAGGCAGCCTGTGGGCCAACGACGTATTTGCCAATGCCCGCTTGAACGGCGGTGACGAGCAGCAGGCGTTCATCCTGCTGCGTCGCTCGGCCGAAGAGGCCGACACCCTGGTTGCGCTGTACAGCGTCACCCGTGGCAACCGCCGCGCCTATCTGCATGTGGAAGAATTCGTCGCCAGCAGCCCGCTTGGGGAGATACTGCCCACCGCCGCCACGGTGCTGCGCGAAATGCGCGACACCGGCAAGCTCGACTACCCCGACCTGGCTGCGCCACAGGAAAGCTGGGTGACCTTGCTGGCGCGCAGCCTGAACCTCGACAGCACCTTGCGCGCAAGCCTCAGCGGCGCCCAGGCTGAGGCCTGGCGCGAGCAACTGGTCAAGGCGGGGGTGCGTGATGGCCGGCTCGAAGTCGGCAATGCACCCACCGATGGCCTGCACCTGGAACTGATTCGTTGAGTGAGCGCCACCATGGCCAATAATGATCGCCTGCTGATCCAGATTCTGCTGTTGGCGCTGCTGGGTGCCGCCCTCTGGGTCATGGCACCGTTCATATCCGCGTTGCTTTGGGGGGCTATCCTGGCGTTCGCCAGCTGGCCGCTGATGCGCCTGCTGACGCGTGTGCTGGGTGGGCGTGAAACCCTGGCCGCCAGCCTGCTGACCACGGCCTGGATCCTGATCGTTGCCTTGCCGTTGGTGTGGCTGGGCTTCAACCTGGCCGACCACATCCGCGACGCCACTGCCTTTGTGCGTGACGTGCAGGTCGATGGCCTGCCCGATGCACCTGACTGGCTGGGCGGCATTCCCTTCGTCGGCGAGCGCCTGGTCAGTTGGTGGCAATCCCTCGATCAGCAAGGTGCGGCCTTGCTGGCGTCGATGAAGCCCTACCTGGGGCAGGTCGGCAACTGGTTGCTGGCGCGCAGTGCGCAGATCGGCAGTGGTGTGCTGGAGCTGACCCTGAGCCTGGTGTTCGTGTTCTTCTTCTACCGTGACGGGCCGCGTCTGTCGGCTTTCGTGCTGCGCCTGCTGAACCGGTTGGTGGGCGAACGGGCCGATTACTACCTGGAACTGGTGGCCGGGACCGTCCAGCGGGTGGTGAACGGTGTGATCGGCACGGCGGCAGCCCAGGCGCTGCTGGCACTGATCGGTTTCCTGATTGCCGGCGTGCCGGGGGCGATCGTGCTCGGCCTGGTGACCTTCATGCTCAGCCTGATCCCGATGGGCCCGCCGCTGGCCTGGATCCCGGCGACGGGCTGGCTGGTGTGGAAGGGCGAATACGGCATGGCGGTATTCCTCGGTATCTGGGGCACCTTCGTCATCAGTGGCGTGGATAACGTGCTCAAGCCTTACCTGATCAGCCGCGGCGGCAACCTGCCGCTGGTCATTGTGCTGCTCGGCGTGTTCGGTGGTTTGCTTGCCTTTGGCTTCATCGGACTGTTCATCGGGCCGACCTTGCTGGCGGTCGGTTACAGCCTGCTGCTGGACTGGAGCCGGAACTCGGCGCAAACCCCTCGGTAAGCCTGTTTTTACGCATTCTTTATAGCCAGTCCCAGCCTCCGGTCTCGTCCCTTTACGCCCCTCCCTCAGACAATTCCCCCAAAGCGGCCCATGCCGCACCACGGGGGAGTTGCACTCATGTACATGCTCGACGGGTTGTCACTGCTACTGGCAGTGGCATTGGCGGTTTACCTGCTGGTAGCGCTGCTGCGCGCCGATCGCAGCTAGGGAGCGGCCATGCACAGTTACGATTACACGTTGCTAGTGGCTTTTTTCGCCATCGTGCTGTTACCGGCACCCTGGCTTGGGCGTTTCTACTACAAGGTCATGGAAGGGCAGCGCACCTGGCTGACGCCCGTTCTGGGCCCAGTGGAGCAGGGCTGCTATCGCCTGGCCGGCGTGCGCGCCGACCAGGAGCAGAACTGGAAGCAGTACACGCTGGCGCTGCTGGCCTTCAACCTGGCCGGCTTCCTGCTGCTGTTCAGCGTGCTCCTGCTGCAAGGCTACCTGCCTCTGAACCCGCAGCACCTGCCTGGCCAGGAATGGTCGCTGGCCTTCAACACGGCGGTGAGCTTCGTCACCAACACCAACTGGCAGGCCTACAGCGGTGAGGCGTCGGTCAGCTACCTGAGCCAGATGCTCGGGATGACCGTGCAGAACTTCGTCAGCGCCGCCACTGGCCTGGCCGTGCTGGTTGCGCTGTGCCGCGGCATCGCCCGCCGTTCCACCACCAGCCTGGGCAACTTCTGGGTCGACATGACCCGCGCCACCCTCTACGGCCTGCTGCCGCTGTGCCTGCTGCTGGCGCTGCTGCTGGTGTGGCAGGGCGTGCCGCAGACCTTCGCCGACTACGCCCACGCTGTGACCCTGCAAGGCGCCGACCAGACCATCCCGCTGGGCCCGGCCGCCAGCCAGATCGCCATCAAGCAGCTGGGCACCAACGGTGGTGGCTTCTTCGGCGTCAACTCGGCGCACCCGTTCGAAAACCCCACGGCCTGGAGCAACCTGTTCGAGGTGGCCTCGATCATCCTGATCCCGGTGGCGCTGGTGTTCACCTTCGGGCACTACGTCAAGGACCTGCGCCAGAGCCGTGCCATCATCGCCTGCATGCTTGGCCTGTTCCTGCTTGGCGGCGCCACGGCACTGTGGTCGGAGTACCAGCCGAACCCAGCGCTGGAAAGCGCCCAGGTGCAGCAGAGTGCGCCCATGGAGGGCAAGGAGAGCCGCTTCGGCACTACTGGTTCGGTGCTGTGGACAGTGACGACCACCTCGGCGTCAAACGGCTCGGTCAACGCCATGCACGACAGCCTCAACCCGCTGACCGGCATGGTCGCGATGGTCAACATGATGGTAGGCGAAGTGATCTTCGGCGGCGTCGGCGCCGGGCTCTACGGCATGCTGCTGTTCGTGTTGATCGCGGTTTTCCTGGCCGGTTTGATGATCGGTCGCACGCCGGAATACCTGGGCAAGAAGCTACAGGCGCGTGAAGTCCAACTGCTGGTGGCCACCTTGCTGGTGATGCCGGTCGGCGTGCTGGTGCTCGCGGCCATCGCCGCAAGCCTCCCTGGGCCCGCTGGCGCGGTGAGCAACCCGGGTGCCCATGGTTTCAGCCAGCTGCTGTATGCCTATACCTCGGGCACCGCCAACAATGGCTCGGCGTTCGCCGGATTTGGCGCCAACACGGTATTTCACAACGTGATGATCGGCCTGGCCATGCTGATCGGCCGCTTCGGCTACATCCTGCCGATCCTGGCCCTGGCCGGCAGCCTGGCAGCGAAGAAGAGCGCGCCCCAGGGCACCAACAGCTTCCCCACCCACGGCCCGCTGTTCGCCTGCCTGTTGCTGGTGACCATCCTGCTGGTCGGTGGCCTGACCTTCCTGCCGACCCTGGCCCTCGGGCCGATTGCCGAACAACTGAGCCTGGGTTTCTGAGGAGTCATCCATGAACATGCCCATTCCTGAAGTGAAAGCCTCACGCAGCGCCAAGGACCAGACCCGCTTTGCGGCCCTGTGGCGGCCGGCGCTGGTGCAGGCCTTCGTCAAGCTCGACCCGCGCCAGCTCAAACGGGCGCCGGTGATGCTGGTGGTCGCCCTGACGGCGGTCCTCACCACCGCGCTGTGTTTTGCCCCCGGCAATGGCGTCAGCACCGGCGTCGCCGCGCAAATCGCCTTGTGGCTGTGGTTCACCGTGCTGTTCGCCAACTTCGCCGAGGCCCTCGCCGAAGGCCGTGGCAAGGCCCGTGCCGATAGCCTGAAGGCCGGTAGCCAGGGGCTGATGGCGCAGCGCCGCAAACGCGATGGCAGTTTCGAAAGCGTCGCGGCCACGGCGCTGCGCAAGGACGATGTGGTTCGCGTGGTGGCTGGCGAGATGATCCCCGGTGACGGCGAGGTGCTCGAAGGCATCGCGGCGGTCAACGAAGCGGCCATCACCGGCGAGTCCGCGCCGGTGATTCGCGAATCCGGCGGCGACCGCTCGGCCGTTACCGGCAACACCCGGCTGGTCTCCGACTGGCTGCTGATCCGCATCACCAGCAACCCCGGCGAGTCGACCCTGGACCGCATGATCGCCCTGGTCGAAGGCGCCAAGCGGCAGAAGACCCCCAACGAAATCGCCCTCGACATCCTGCTGATCGGCCTGACCCTGATCTTCCTGATCGTGGTGGTGACCCTGCAACCGTTCGCCCATTTTGCCGGCGGTAGCCTGCCGCTGATCTTCCTTGCAGCGCTGCTGGTGACGTTGATCCCGACCACCATCGGCGGCCTGCTTTCGGCCATCGGCATTGCCGGCATGGACCGCCTGGTGCGCCTGAACGTGATCGCCCGCTCTGGCCGCGCGGTGGAGGCGGCTGGCGATGTGCATACGTTGATGCTCGACAAGACCGGCACCATCACCTTCGGCAACCGCCGCTGCAGCGCCCTGCATGCGGCCCAGGGTGTGACTGCCAAGGAGCTGGGGGAGGGCGCCTTGCTTGCTTCGCTGGCCGATGACACCGCCGAGGGCAAGTCGATCGTCGAGTACCTGCGTCAGTTGCATGACTTCATCGAGCCGTCGTCCGGGCAGTACCAGGCGATCGCCTTCAGCGCCGAGACGCGCCTGTCGGGTATCGATTTCCAGCAGCACCGCTACCGCAAGGGCGCCGTTGACGCGGTGCTGGCCTTCGTCGGCATGCAGCGCCTCGACCTGCCCACCGCCTTGGCCCGTGAAGTGGAGCGCATCGCCCAGAGCGGTGGCACCCCGCTGCTGGTATGTGTGGACAAACGCCTGCTCGGCGTGATCCACCTCAAGGACGTGGTCAAGCCGGGCATCCGCGAGCGTTTTGCCGAGCTGCGCAAGCTGGGCATCCGCACCGTGATGGTGACCGGTGACAACCCGCTGACCGCTGCGGCCATTGCCGCCGAGGCCGGCGTTGACGATGTGCTCGCCGAAGCCACGCCGGAGAAGAAACTGGCACGCATCCGCCAGGAGCAGAACGACGGCCGCTTGGTGGCCATGTGCGGCGACGGCGCCAACGATGCCCCGGCGCTGGCCCAGGCGGACGTCGGCATGGCCATGAACGATGGCACCCAGGCGGCGCGTGAGGCGGCCAATATGGTCGACCTGGACAGCGACCCGACCAAGCTGCTGGACGTGGTGCAGGTGGGCAAGGAACTGCTGGTGACCCGCGGGGCGCTGACCACGTTTTCCATCGCCAACGACGTGGCCAAGTACTTCGCCATCCTGCCGGCGCTGTTCGCCGCCATCTACCCGCAGCTGGGTGTGCTCAACCTGATGCACCTGGCCAGCCCGCAGAGCGCAATCCTCTCGGCCATCGTCTTCAACGCGCTGATCATCATCGTGCTGATCCCGCTAGCACTGCGCGGCGTGCGCGTGCAGGCGGCGAGCGCGGCGCATCTGCTGCGGCGCAACCTGCTGATCTACGGGCTGGGCGGCATCATCGTGCCGTTTGCCGGGATCAAGCTGATCGACCTGCTGCTCAATGCCTTGCACCTGGTCTGAGGAGGCCACCATGAACAGTTACGTACGCCCGGCGATGAGCCTGATCCTGCTGATGACGGTCGTCACTGGCGCGCTGTACCCGCTGGCGGTGACCGGGGTTGCCCAGCTGGCGTTTCCTGAGCAGGCCAATGGCAGCCTGGTGCGCGATGAGCGCGGGCAGGTGCGGGGGTCGGCCTTGATCGCCCAGGATTTCCAGGGCGATGGCTGGTTCCACTCGCGGCCCTCGGCGGGCGCTTTTGCCACCGTGGCCAGTAGCGCGAGCAACCTGGCACCGAGCAACCCGGCGCTGGCCGAGCGGGTCAAGGGCGATGCTGCGGCGCTTTACCAGGCACAGCTTGGGCCGGTGCCGCAGGCCTTGCTGACCACCTCGGGCAGCGGCCTTGACCCGCACTTGCCACCGCAGGCGTTGGCCTACCAGATCCCTCGGGTAGCGGCGGCGCGGCAGGTGCCAGTGGAGCGCTTGCAAGCCTTGCTGGAAGAGGCCACCCTCCACCCATTGATCGGGCCACCGGTGGTCAATGTGCTGGCTCTGAACCAGGCGCTTGAACAGCTAAGCCGCTGATTCAAAGCTGCCCTTGATCCCTGTAGGAGCGGCCTTGTGTCGCGAAAGGGCTGCAGAGCAGCCCCAGCACTCTCAGCAATGATGCTGAATGCCTGGGGCCGCTTTGCGGCCCTTTCGCGACACAAGGCCGCTCCTACAAGGCATGAAATGCCTCCAGAAGGATGAAACATGAGTGACTCCACCCGCGCAGACGCGCTGTTGGCAACCCTCCCACGCAGCGGTCGCGGCCGGCTCAAGGTCTTCCTCGGCGCCGCCCCCGGCGTCGGCAAGACCTTCGCCATGCTCCAGGCCGCCCACGCCCAGCAACGCCAGGGCGTGCAAGTGCTGGCCGGGGTGGTCGAAACCCACGGCCGCAGCGAAACTGAAGCGCTGCTCGGCGGCCTGCTCCAGCAGCCCTTGCTGCGCAGCGAATACCGTGGCGTCACCCTCGAGGAGATGGACCTCGACGGCCTGCTCAAGGCTGCCCCGACCTTGGCCCTGGTCGACGAACTGGCTCACACCAACGCCCCCGGCAGCCGCCACGCCAAGCGCTGGCAGGACGTGCAGGAGCTGCTCGCCGCCGGCATTGACGTGTACACCACGGTCAACGTCCAGCACCTGGAAAGCCTCAACGACAAGGTGCGCGGCATTACCGGCGTGCAGGTGCGCGAAACCCTGCCGGACTGGGTGCTGCAGGAAGCCTTCGAGCTGGTGCTGATCGACCTGCCACCGCGCGAGCTGCTCGAACGCCTGCGCGAAGGCAAGGTGTACGTGCCGGAGCAGGCACGGGCCGCCATCGATGCGTACTTCTCGCAAACCAACCTCACCGCCCTGCGCGAGCTGGCGATGCAGACGGCCGCCGCCCAGGTCGACGCCGACCTGGCCCACGGTTACCGCTTGCGTGGCGAGGCGGCGCCTGCCTTGCGTGGGCGCCTGCTGGTGGGCGTGGATGGCGATGAGCAGGCCGAGCGCCTGGTGCGCCACGCCAGCCGCGTTGCCCAGCGCCGCCACCTGCCGTGGAGCCTGGTGCATGTCGACAACGGCCGGCTGCGTGACGAAGCCGCCCGCCAGCGCCTGCAGGCGGCCCAGCAACTGGCCGAGCGCCTGGGGGGCGAGGTGGTGTTGCTGCGTGCCGGCGAAGTGGCGCGGACCTTGATCCAGCATGCCGCCGAGCGTCGCGCCAGCCTGGTGCTGGTCGGCCAATCCCGTGACCGGCTGCGCCGGCGCCTGTTCGGCGCTGGCGTCGCCACCCGGCTGCTGCGCGAAAGCCACGGCCTGGAGATCAACGTGCTCGACCGCGACAGCCAGGCACGGCCGGCGCGTGCGGCGGTCAGCCGGGTGTGGGTGTGGCGCCACTACCTGCTGGCGCTGGTGGCCACGGTGCTGGCAGCCGGCCTGGCCTGGGGCGTGTCGAGCGTGCTGGCGCTGCCCAACATCTCGCTGGTGTTCCTCGCCGCCGTGCTGCTGGTGGCCGTGCGCAGCAGCCTGGGGCCGGCGCTGGCCTGCGCCGCGCTATCGTTCCTGACCTATGACTTCCTGTTCATTCCGCCGAATTTCTCGTTCAGCATCCAGCGCGAGGAAGACGTGCTGACGCTGGTGTTCTTCCTGCTCATGGCGGCCCTTACCGGCAACCTCGCGGCCCGCCAGCGCAGCCAGTTGCAGGCCCTGCGCGAAACCCAGGCGCAGACCAACCAGTTGCTCGACCTGTCGCGTCGTCTGACCGTGGCCACTGACCGCCAGGCGGTATTCAACGCCGCCGGTCGTCACCTCAATGGCTGGAAAGACGTGCAGGTGTGCCTGCTGGAGCGCAACAGCGAGGGCCTGCTGCAGCTGGCGAGTGGCGAAGCCCAGGCCTTGAGCGACAACGAGCGAGCCGCCGCCGATTGGGCCTGGCAGCACGGCCAGGCCGCCGGTCATGGCAGCGATACCTTGCCCAATGGCCGCTGGTGGTGGTGGCCGCTGGCGGTCGACGATCAGCCCCTGGCCCTGCTCGGTGTGCGTCCGCGTTCCGGCGAGCCGTTGAGCGCCCAACGTCGGCGCCTGCTGATGGCCCTCGGCCAACCCCTGGCCCAGGCGCTGGCCCGTGCCCGGCTGGCCGAACAGCTCGAAGCCGCGCGCCTGCACGGCGAAACCGAGCAGCTGCGCAGTGCCTTGCTCGCCTCGGTGTCCCACGACCTGCGCACGCCGCTGACGGCCATGCGCGGCAGCATCGACAGCTTGCTGGCGCTGGGCGAGGCGATCCCTGTCGAAGACCGCCGCGAGCTGCTCGAAGGCACGCGCAACGAAGCCGAACGCCTGGACCGCTACATCCAGAACCTGCTCGACATGACCCGCCTCGGCCACGGCGGTCTCAAGCTTGCCCGCGACTGGGTGGCTCCCGCCGACATCGTCGGCAGTGCCCTCAACCGGCTGCGCGCAGTACTGGCGCCGTTGCGCGTGCACACCGACGTGCCCGCCGAGCTGCCGCTGCTGTTCGTGCACGCCGCGTTGATCGAGCAGGCGCTGATCAATGTGCTGGAAAACGCCGCACGCTTCTCGCCCGCGCAAGGCCGCCTGGAGCTGCAGGTTTCGGTGCACGACCAGCAACTGCACTTTGCCGTAAGCGACCAGGGGCCCGGCATCCCGGTGGCCGAACGCGAGAAGATTTTCGACATGTTCTACACCGCTGCCCGTGGCGATCGCGGCGGCCAGGGCACCGGCCTGGGCCTGGCGATCTGCCAGGGCATGATCGGTGCTCACGGCGGGCAGATCCTGGTCGGTGAAGGCATCGATGGCCACGGCACCTGCATCACTCTATGCTTGCCGCTGCCCCAGCAACCCGAAGCCGAAAGCGAAACCCCATGAGCCAGTCCGCCACCCTGTTGGTCATCGACGACGAACCACAGATCCGCAAGTTTCTGCGCATCAGCCTCAGCTCCCAGGGCTACAAGGTGATCGAAGCCGCCACCGGCAGCGAAGGCCTGGCCCAGGCCGCGCTGGCCAAGCCCGACCTGGTGGTGCTCGACCTCGGCCTGCCCGACATGGACGGCCAGCAGGTGCTGCGTGAGTTGCGCGAGTGGAGCGCAGTGCCGGTGCTGGTGTTGTCGGTGCGGGCCAGCGAGGTGCAGAAGGTCGACGCGCTGGATGGCGGCGCCAATGACTATGTGACCAAGCCCTTTGGTATCCAGGAGTTTCTTGCCCGGGTGCGCGCGTTGCTGCGTCAGGTGCCGCAGTCCGGCGGCAGCGAAGTGACGGCGAGCTTCGGGCCGCTGGTGGTGGATTTCGCCTTTCGCAAAGTGACGCTGGATGGTCTGGAGATCGCACTGACGCGCAAGGAATACGCGCTGCTGGCACAACTGGCGGGGCACCCGGGGCGGGTGATTACCCAGCAGCAGTTGCTCAAGGATATCTGGGGGCCGACCCATGTCGACGACACCCACTACCTGCGGATCGTGGTGGGGCATTTGCGGCAGAAGCTTGGCGATGACCCGACGGCGCCGCGGTTCATCATTACCGAGGCTGGGGTGGGATATCGGCTAGTAGCCCCCGCTTCAACCTGACCGCGTCATTCAGGCCCTGGGGGGTTCTTTCTCGAACAGCTGACGCATGACTTCCAGGTAGCGCCTGGCACCCAGGCCCAACGGCCGTGGCTTCAGCCAGATGATGTCCACCCATAGCCGCAAGCGACTGGCCATGTTGTCAAAGCGCACCTCGGCCAGCGCACCCGAGGCAATCAACGGCTCCACCAACGGCTGCGGCAAGTAGGCCCAGCCCAGGCCGGACTGCACCAGATCGAGCGTCGCCAGATAGCTGTCGGTCAACCATATTCGCCGCGACAGCACCATGCGCGGATCCGACCCGGTGGCCTTGCCCGAGGCCACGATGATCTGCCGTTGTTCGGCAAACGCTTCCTCAGGCAGCGGCGTGCCACTGTTGCTGCCAGCGGGATGACGCGGTGAAGCGACAGCCACCAGCAGCTGGCTGCCGGCTTCGAGAAAAGACTCGCGCTCATCGATCCCCGGCCGCTCGAACACCAGCGCCAGCTGCACGCTGCCTTCATGCAGCAAGCGCACGGCTTCGGTCTGGGTCGCCGAGCGCACTTCGATCTCCAGGCTGGGAAACTCCTTCGCCAGGGTTTCCAGCGGCTGGCTCCAGCGGCCGGTTTGCAGCTCCGGGGCCATGGCGATGGTCAGGCGCTTTTCCAGCCCCTGGTGCAGTTGCAGGGCCTGGGCGTCGAGCAGGTTGAGCTGGCAGATCACCTGCCGCGCCTGGGGCTCCAGGGCCAGGGCGGCGCTGGTGGGCAAGGCCTTGCGTGTGGCGCGGTCGAACAGGGCCAGGTCCAGCTCGGCTTCCAGTTGCGCGATGGCCATGCTCACGGCCGACGGCACACGCCCCAGTTTGCGCGCGGCGGCAGAGAACGAGCCGGCCTCCAGCACCGCGAGGAAAATTGCCAGGGAGTCGCTGCTGAAGGCCATGTTGGTGAACCTGTTGTCGAGGTGGGTGATGAAGAGTAATGGATTGAGTTCAGGGATGTGTGTGGCCTGTTGATGGTTGGCCTTGAGATGTTTGGCGCCTGTGAGATCGAGCGCCGCCCGCGCGGCGCATCGCAGGCAAGCCTGCTCCTACATCTGTTTCGGGCCAGTCACGCCTGTGCCATTTGCGCGCGGCCCCTTGTTTGTACGACACGATATCGAGTCATGCGCCAACGGGCCGCGCGCCAATGGCTCAGAACTCACTGGCCCGAAACAGATGTAGGAGCAGGCTTGCCTGCGATGCGCCGCGCGGGCGGCGCTCGATCTCACAGGCGCTGAACTTCTCAAGCCCAGCGCCTCCAACCCCCACCTGCTCTCTACAGACCTTCGCCAAGCACCCGGTCGATGCTGTCGACGAAGTAGTCGACGCTCGCCCGGCTGGTGCACATCGGCGGCTTGATCTTGAGGATGTTCAGGTAGTCGCCGGTCGGCTGCATGAAGATCCCCAGTTCGCGCAGGCGGTCGCATAGCAGCATGGTTTCCTCGGTCGCCGGCTCCAGGGTTTCACGGTTGCGCACCAGCTCCAGCCCCAGGTAGAAGCCCGAACCATGCGCCGCGCCAGCCAGCGGGTGCTTGTCGACCAGCGCCTGCAGGCGCGCCTTGAAATAGCGCCCGGTATCGCGGGCGTTGTCCCACAGGCCTTCCTTCTGCATCACGTCCAGTACCGCCATGCCGATGCGGCAGCTGACCGGGCTGCCGCCGGCCGAGGAGAAGAAGTAGCCCTCGGCCTCCAGTGCTTCGGCGATCTCGCGGCGGGTGATCACCACGCCCAGCGGCTGGCCGTTGCCCATGCCCTTGGCCATGGTGATGATGTCGGGCACCACGCCTTGTTCCTCGAAGCCCCAGAAGTACTCGCCCAGGCGGCCATAACCGACCTGCACCTCGTCGGCTATGCACACGCCACCCCGGGCCCGGACCTTGGCATACGCGTCGCGCAGGTAACCGGCCGGCAGCGAAATGCCCCCGGCATTGCCGTACACCGGCTCGCAGATGATGCCGGCCAGCTGGCGTCCACGGGCATCGAGGTCGGCCAGCTTGGTGTCGACGTCGCGCAGGTAGTCGGCCGCCGTGTCGGCACCCCGGAAGCGGCCGCGGAAGGTGTTCGGCGCTTCAACCGGGTGCACCCAGTCGGGGCGGGTTTCCAGGGCCTGGGGGTTGTCGGCGATCGAGGTGGAAATGGCATCGGTGGCCACCGACCAGCCGTGGTAGGCCTCCAGCACGCTGAGCAGGTCGCGGCCACCGCTGTAGGCCCAGGCCAGGCGGATCGCCAGGTCGTTGGCCTCGGTGCCGCTGTTGACCATGAATACCCGGTCGAAGCCCTCCGGCGCGAGGTCGAGCAGGCGCTCGGAGAACTCGGTGATGGCGGCGTAGTGGAAGCGCGAGTTGGTGTTGAGCAGCGACCACTGACGCGCCGATTCGGCGACCATGCGTGGGTGGCCGTGGCCCAGTACGGCGACGTTGTTGAGCATGTCCAGGTACGAGCGACCCTGCAGGTCGATCAGGTAGTTGCGCCAGCCGCGTTCGATCTGCGGCGGCTGCGCGTAGTAGTGCTTCTGCGAGCGGGCGAAGCTGGCGTCGCGACGGGCCAGCAAGGCCTGCGGGTCGGGCAACGGTTCGGCGTCGCAATCGAAGCCCAGCAGCGCGGCCGGCGACGGGCACAGGGCCAGCCAGGCGTCAGCTTGCGACGGGGTGGCGAAGAACGGCGGCTGGATGTGGGTGTCGAGGCACAACTGGACACTGAGGAAGCCGCAGCTGCTGCCCAGGGATTGCCCTTTTGCCACGCCCTGGCCATCCGCCGGGGCATCCTCCAGGCCTTGCAACCACAAGGCCCAATGGGGCGTGCGCAGGCAGCCGCGGCCGTCGCCGTGACGTTGCCAGGTGCCCGCTTCGGGCGCCTGAACCGGGCTGCCATTGGGCACATGCAGCTCTACGCCAAGCGCGCAGGTCGCGGGCTCTTCGGGGCGATCGATATGGGTTTGTGACAGGCGATACTGGCCGTGCAGGCTGCAGGCCGGAGCAGGTTGCGCGCTCAGCAGGTGCTGATCGAAGCCCGCTTGTTCCCAGTTGCCGGCTTCGCAGTGCGCGCTGAGCACGCCAAGGTCGACTCGCTTGACCGGCTGCCCCACCAACTCGGGGAGCAGCGGCGCACAGTCAGTCAAGTCGGCTGCGTCGGCTTGCAGGCCGGCCGCCTGAAGAATGGCCGCCTCCATCAAGGCGAACGGCACGGCCGTGGCGGTATCGAAGATTTCCCATTCATGGGCGACATTGTCGCGGGTGTACTGGTTGTCCGGGTCCACGGCCAACTGCTGCGCGCTGCTCAGCACCAGCACCGCCGCACGGTTCAGCACCAAAGGCCACAGGGCACGCAGCTCGGCCTCGGTCAGCGGGTTGAGGGCCTGGTAGGCGCTGACTGCCGGCAGAATGCGCAGCGGGTCGCCTTCGGCATGGTGCAGCAGCGCTGCGCAGGTCACCGACAGGTCGGCGATGCGCCAGGTGCGCGACAGGTCGCCGAAGTCGATCACGCCCTGCAGTTGCCATTGACGCTGGTCGTCCCGGGCCCACACGGTGTTGTCGTCGGTAACGTCCAGGTGCACGGCCTGGGTCGGCAGGCGCGGCGCCAAGGGGGCCAGGCGCTCGCAGGCCAAACCCGTGGCCTGCTCGATGCGGGTGCGTTGTGCGGCGTCCTGCAGCACCGGCAGCAGGTGCTCGATCAGCATCTGGGCATGTTGCGGGTCCCATTGCAGGGTGCGCGCAAGGCCAGGGTGGTCGAAATCGGCCAGGACATTGTCGAGCCGTGCGCACAAGCTGCCCAGCTCAGCCATCAGGCGCGGCGGCATGTGCTTGAGGCGGGTCAGAGGCTGGCCGTCGATGTAGTCGAGCAGGCGCACGCGCAGGGGTTGCCCGTCGATGTCCACTGCCAGCAAGCTTTCGCCATCCTGCGCAGCTTGCACGGCGGGCACCGGCAAGCCCTGCTCGCGCAGGTAGGCCAGTGCGGCGTGCTGCGCCTGCAGTTCGACCTCGGCGTAGCTGCCGTGGCAGGCCTTGAGCACGTAGCGCCCATGCGCGGCGTCCAAGCGGAAATTCAGGTCCTGCTGGCTGCCCAGCGCAGTCAGGTCGCCATCCAGGCCGTAGTGCGCCTGCAGCAGCGCATGCGCCTGGGCTTCGCTGAGCGAAGGGCTGGGCAGGCCGGAACGCTGGATCAGCGTGTCGAGGGCAGGGGAGGCGGACGTTTGTTGTTGGCTGGACATGGGCTCTACCGTTGTTGCTGGGAGTTGACTGGAGAGAATCTATTCCCTATCTGGCTGATGATGAAAGACGATCGTGATCAGAATTATTGATTAATGGTCGAGCGGGCGGATGCCTGTCTTGGGATCGCAGCAGGGCTGACAGGTGCTTGCCGGGGGATTTGCAGCGCCTATCAGATCGAGCGCCGCCCGCGCGGCGCATCGCAGGCAAGCCTGCTCCTACATCTGTTTCGGGCCAATGAGTCCTATGGCAGACGCGCGCGTATCTCTTGGTGCATGGCTCGATGTCGCGTCGCCCAAACAAGGGGCCGCGCACCAATGCCTCAGAAATAATTGGCCCGAAACAGATGTAGGAGCAGGCTTGCCTGCGATGCGCCGCGCGGGCGGCGCTCGATCTGATAGGCGCTGCACATCTGTCGGCGAACACCTGGTAGCCGTAATGCGTTATCAGGCCTGGCCCATCAATGCCTCATGCCCAGCTCGGCGTCATCCATCAGCGCAGCCGCAACGGAAAAAGAGCGCCCGGAGTATCTTTGGGAAATGGACTGCAAGCTAGCGGTTAAATCTGATTCTAAATACTTCAGACATCCCCCAAAAACGCCGCTTCCAACAATTGTTTCGTATAAACATGTTGCGGCGCATGGAAGATCTCCCGCGCATCCCCTTGCTCCACCACATGCCCATGCTTGATCACCATCAACTGGTGGCTAAGCGCTTTCACCACCGCCAGGTCATGGCTGATGAACAGGTAAGTCAGGTTGTACTTGGCCTGCAGATTGCGCAGCAACTCCACCACCTGCCGCTGCACCGTGCGGTCCAGCGCCGAGGTCGGTTCATCCAGCAGGATCAGCGCCGGCTTCAACACCAGTGCCCGGGCAATGGCGATGCGCTGGCGCTGGCCACCGGAAAATTCATGGGGGTAGCGATGGCGGGTGCGGGGGTCCAGCCCCACTTCCTCCAGCGCCGCAACGATTGCGGCTTCCTGCTCTTCAGGCGTACCGATCTTGTGAATCCGCAGCCCCTCGCCAACGATATCCGCCACACACATGCGCGGGCTCAGGCTGCCAAAGGGGTCCTGGAACACCACCTGCATTTCCCGCCGCAGCGGCCGCACTGCCTTCTGGTTCATCCCTTCGAGCTGCTGGCCATGAAAGCGAATCCCGCCCTGGCTGGAGATCAACCGCAGAATCGCCAGCCCCAGTGTCGACTTGCCCGACCCGGATTCGCCAACAATCCCCAGCGTCTGCCCCTGGGGCAGGCTGAAGTTGATGCCGTCCACCGCCTTCACGTGGTCAACCGTCTTGCGCAGCAGCCCCTTCTTGATCGGGAACCAGACCTTCAGGTCATTCACCTCCAGCAACGGCGCACCCACTGGGTTATGCGCCGGCAAGCCGCTGGGCTCGGCATTGATCAGCATTTGTGTGTAGTGATGCTGCGGCGCACTGAACAGCGTGGCGCACTCGGCCTGCTCGACGATCTGCCCGCGCTGCATCACGCACACGCGGTGGGCGATGCGGCGCACCAGGTTGAGGTCGTGACTGATCAGCAGCAGGGCCATGCCTAACTTCGCCTGCAGCTTTTTCAGCAGGTCGAGAATCTTCAACTGCACGGTCACATCCAGTGCCGTGGTCGGCTCGTCGGCAATCAACAGCTCCGGCTCGTTGGCCAGGGCCATGGCGATCATCACCCGTTGGCGCTGGCCACCGGACAGCTCGTGGGGCAGCGCCTTCAGGCGCTTGCGCGGTTCGGGGATGCCGACCATTTCCAGCAGTTCCAGCGTTCGCGCTGTGGCTTCCTTGCCGGTCAGGCCCTTGTGCAGCAGGAGGATCTCGTTGATCTGCTTCTCGATGCAGTGCAGCGGGTTCAGCGAGGTCATCGGCTCCTGGAAGATCATTGCGATGCGGTTGCCGCGAATCCGCTGCAGGGTCTTTTCGTTCTGCTGCAGCAGGTCCTTGCCTTCATAGCGGATGCTGCCGCTGGGGTGGCGGGCCAGCGGGTAGGGCAGCAGGCGCAGGATCGAGTGCGCAGTGACGGATTTGCCCGAGCCGCTTTCGCCGACCAGGGCCAAGGTTTCGCCCTTGCGGATATCGAAGCTGATGCCATCGACCACCCGGTTGACCTGCTCGCCGGTGACAAACTCCACCGCCAGGTCGCGCACTTCGATCAGGTTCTGTTCGCTCATTTCACTTCCTCGGGTCGAAGGCATCGCGGGCGGATTCGCCGATGAACACCAGCAGGCTCAGCATGATCGCCAGCACGGCGAAGGCGCTGATGCCCAGCCACGGGGCTTGCAGGTTGGACTTGCCCTGCGCCACCAGTTCGCCCAGCGATGGCGCGCCGGGGGGCAGGCCGAAGCCGAGGAAGTCCAGCGCGGTCAGGGTGCCGATGGCTCCGGTGAGGATGAACGGCATGAACGTCATGGTCGAGATCATGGCATTGGGCAGGATGTGCCGGTACATGATCGCGCCGTTGCGCATCCCCAGGGCGCGGGCCGCGCGCACATATTCGAGGTTGCGGCCGCGCAGGAACTCGGCGCGCACCACATCCACCAGGCTCATCCATGAGAACAGCAGCATGATGCCCAGCAGCCACCAGAAGTTGGGCTGCACGAAGCTGGCGAGGATGATCAGCAGGTACAGCACCGGCAGGCCGGACCAGATTTCCAGGAAGCGCTGCCCGGCCAGGTCCACCCAGCCACCGTAGAAGCCCTGCAAGGCGCCGGCGATGACGCCGACGATGGAGCTCAATACCGTCAGGGTGATGGCGAACAGCACCGACACACGGAAGCCGTAGATCACCCGCGCCAGCACATCGCGGCCCTGGTCGTCGGTACCCAGCCAGTTATCTGCAGAGGGCGGCGCCGGGGCCGGAACGCGCAGGTCGTAGTTGATGCTCTGGTAGCTGAACGGGATCGGCGCCCAGACCACGAAGCTGTCTTTCTTCTGCAGCAGGTCGCGGATATACGGGCTCTTGTAGTTGGCCTCCAGCGGGAATTCGCCGCCGAAGGTGGTTTCCGGGTAGCGCTTGAATGCCGGGAAGTACCATGAGCCTTCGTAGCGCACGGCAATCGGCTTGTCGTTGGCGATCAGTTCGGCGCCCAGGCTCAGGCCGAACAGGATCAGGAACAGCCACAGCGACCACCAGCCTCGTCGGTTGGCCTTGAAGCGCTCGAAGCGCCGGCGGTTGAGGGGGGAGAGGGCCATGTCAGTGCTCCCGGCTGGAGAAGTCGATGCGTGGATCGACCAGGGTATAGGTCAGGTCGCCGATCAGTTTCACCACCAGCCCGAGCAGGGTGAAGATGAACAGGGTGCCGAAGACCACCGGGTAGTCGCGGTTGATCGCCGCCTCGAAACTCATCAGGCCCAGGCCGTCGAGGCTGAAGATCACCTCGATCAGTAGGGAACCGGTGAAGAAGATGCCGATGAACGCCGACGGGAAACCGGCAATCACCAGCAGCATGGCGTTGCGGAAGACATGCCCGTAAAGCACGCGCGGCCGGCTCAGGCCCTTGGCCTTGGCAGTGACCACGTACTGCTTGTTGATCTCGTCGAGGAAGCTGTTCTTGGTCAGCAGTGTCATGGTGGCGAAGTTGCCGATCACCAGTGCGGTGATCGGCAGCACCAGGTGCCAGAAGTAGTCGAGCACCTTGCCGGTGGTGGACAGTTCGTCGAAGTTGTTCGAGGTCAGGCCGCGCAGCGGGAACCAGTCGAAGTAGCTACCGCCGGCGAACAGCACGATCAGCAGGATGGCGAACAGGAACGCCGGGATGGCGTAGCCGACGATGATCGCCGAACTGGTCCAGACGTCGAAGTGGCTGCCATGGCGCACCGCTTTGGCGATGCCCAGCGGGATCGACACCAGGTACATGATCAGCGTGCTCCACAGCCCCAGCGAGATCGACACCGGCATCTTCTCGGCGATCAGGTCGATGACCTTGGCGTCACGGAAGAAGCTGTTGCCGAAGTCCAGCGTGGCGTAGTTCTTGACCATGATCCACAGGCGTTCGGGTGCCGACTTGTCGAAGCCGTACATGTGCTCGATCTCGGCGATCAGCGCCGGGTCCAGGCCCTGGGCGCCGCGGTAGCTGGAACCGGCTACGGAAACTTCGGCGCCGCCGCCAGCGATACGGCTGGTGGCGCCTTCGAAGCCTTCGAGCTTGGCGATCATCTGTTCCACCGGGCCGCCAGGGGCGGCCTGGACGATGATGAAGTTGATGATCAGGATGCCGAACAGGGTCGGGATGATCAGCAGCAGGCGGCGCAGGATATAGGCCAGCATGTCAGTTGGCCTCGACTGCAGGGGTTTTGACCGCTGGGGTCACGTTGGGCTTGATCCACCAGGTGTCGATGCCGACGTCGTACTTCGGTGATACCTTGGGGTGGCCGATGTGGTTCCAGTAGGCCACGCGCCAGGTCTTGATGTGCCAGTTGGGGATCACGTAGTAGCCCCACAGCAGCACGCGGTCCAGCGCACGGCAATGGTCGATCAGGCTCTGGCGCGAGTCGGCGTTGATCAGCGCTTCCACCAACTGGTCGATGGCCGGGTCGCGCAGGCCGATGAAGTTGCGGCTGCCGGGGTTGTCGGCCGAGACGCTGCTCCAGTATTCGCGCTGCTCGTTGCCGGGCGAGTTGGACTGGGAGAAGCCGCCGACGATCATGTCGTAGTCGCGCGAGCGCAGGCGGGTGATGTACTGCGAGACATCGACGCGGCGGATGTTCAGGTCGATGCCCAGGTCGGCGAGGTTGCGCTTGAATGGCAGCAGGATGCGCTCGAACTCGGTCTGTGCGAGCAGGAACTCGATCACCACCGGCTTGCCCTGGGCGTCGACCATCTTGTCGTCGACGATCTTCCAGCCGGCTTCCTGCAGCAGCTTGTAGGCCTTGCGCTGTTGCTCGCGGATCATGCCGCTGCCATCGCTGACCGGGTTGTGGAAGGCCTCGGTGAACGCCTGGTCGGGCACCTTGCCGCGCAGCGGCTCGAGGATCTTCAGCTCAGTGGCGCTGGGCAGGCCGCGGGCGGCCATTTCCGAGTTCTCGAAGTAGCTGCCGGTGCGGGTGTAGGCGCCGTTGAACAGCTGCTTGTTGGTCCATTCGTAGTCCAGCAACTGGCTCAGCGCCTCGCGCACGCGCACGTCCTGGAACAGCGGGCGACGGATGTTGAAGACGAAGCCCTGCATCCCGGTCGGGTTGCCGTTGGGCAGTTCTTCCTTGATCAGGCGGCCTTCGCGAACGGCCGGCACGTTGTAGGCGGTGGCCCAGTTCTTCGCGCTGATTTCCAGCGCGTAGTCGAAGGCACCGGCCTTCAGGGCTTCCAGGGCGACGGCAGTGTCGCGGTAGGAATCGAAGGTCATGGCGTCGAAGTTGTAGAAGCCGCGGTTGATCGGCAGGTCCTTGGCCCAGTAGTCCTTGACCCGCTCGTAGCGGATGGTCCGGCCGGCCTTGACCTCGGCAACCTTGTACGGGCCGCTGCCCAGGGGGATTTCCAGGTTGCCGCGGTTGAACTCGCGGTTTTCGTACCAGTGCTTGGGCAGCACCGGCAGTTGGCCGAGGATCAATGGCAGCTCGCGGTTGTTATTGTGCTTGAACTTGAACAGCACCCGCAGCGGGTCTTCGGCGAGCACCTCGGCGACGTCGCCGTAGTACTGGCGGTACAGCGGTGCGCCGTCCTTGATCAGGGTGTTGAAGGTGAACACCACGTCCTCGGCGCGCATCGGATGGCCATCGTGGAAGCGTGCCTCGGGGCGCAGGTAGAAGCGCACCCAGCTGTTGTCCGGGGCCTTCTCGATCTTGCCAGCCACCAGGCCGTACTCGGTGAACGGCTCATCCTGGCTCTGGCGCATCAGGGTGTCGTAGATGATGCTGACGTTATCGGCCGACACGCCCTTGCTGATGAACGGGTTGAGGCTGTCGAAGCCACCGAAGCTGGACTGGCGGAAGGTGCCGCCCTTGGGCGCATCGGGGTTGACGTAGTCGAAGTGCTTGAAGTCGGCCGGGTATTTCGGCGGCTCGTCGTACAAGGTCAGCGCGTGTTGCGGCGCGGCCAGCGCGGGCAGGCTCAGGCAGGCGAACAGCAGGCTGCAGGCCAGGCGATGCGTCGGCTTCATTGGGCTTTCTCCGAAGGCTTTATCCACCAGGTATTCAGCCCGAGGGTGTAGGGCGGCGTGGTGACGAAGGCGAACCGGTTGCGGTAGGCCAGGCGGTGATTGTCGAGGTACCAGTTGGGGATCATGTAGTACTGCCATGAGAGCACGCGGTCCAGGGCGCGGGCGGCGGCGACCTGGTCGTCGCGGGTGCGCGCGGCCAGCAGGGTGTCGAGCAGGTGGTCGACCACCGGGTCCTTGATCCCAGCATAGTTCTTGCTGCCCTTGGTCGAGGCCTGGCTGGAATGGAAGTACAGCCACTGTTCGAGGCCCGGGCTCAAGGTCTGGTTCAGGGTCATCAGGATCATGTCGAAGTCGAACAGGTCCAGGCGTTGTTTGTACTGGGCTCGGTCCACGGTGCGCAAGCGCGCATCGATACCGATGCTGGCCAGGTTTTCGACATAGGGTTGCAGGATGCGTTCGAGGCTCGGGTTCACCAGCAGCAGCTCCAGGCTGAACGGTTGGCCCTTGGCGTTGACCAGGCGCTGGCCGTCGAGCTTCCAGCCGGCCTGGTTGAGCAGGCCCAGGGCCTGGCGCAGGGTCTGGCGGCCGATGCCGCGCCCGTCGGTGTGGCTCACCTGGTAGGGCTGGGTGAACAGCTTGTCGGGCAGCTGGTCGCGGAACGGCGCCAGCAGCAGCCATTCCTTGCCAGTGGGTACGCCGCTGGCGGCGAACTCGCTGTTGGGGTAGTAGCTGCTGGCACGCCGGTAGGCGCTGCTGAACAGCGCACGGTTGGTCCACTCGAAATCGAGCATCAGGCCCAGTGCCTGGCGCACCCTGGGGTCGCTGAAGGTAGCCCGGCGGCTGTTCATGAACAGGCCCTGGGTCTGGGTGGGGATGCGGTGCGGGATCTGCGCCTTGATCACTTCGCCACGGCGCACGGCCGGGAAGTTGTATCCGTTGGCCCAGTTTTTCGCCTGGTGCTCGATATAGATGTCGAACTCACCGGCCTTGAACGCTTCGAAGGCCACGGTGGCATCGCGGTAGAACTCGTACTCGACGCGGTTGAAGTTGTACTTGCCGCGGTTTACCGCCAGGTCCTTGCCCCAGTAGTTCTTCACTCGCTCGAACACCAGGCGCCTGCCAGGTTCCACCTGAGTGATGCG
This sequence comes from Pseudomonas sp. NPDC089422, assembly GCF_044749405.1. NCBI lineage: Bacteria > Pseudomonadati > Pseudomonadota > Gammaproteobacteria > Pseudomonadales > Pseudomonadaceae > Pseudomonas > Pseudomonas sp. NPDC089422. The sequence continues at coordinate 46,064 of NZ_JBIVHW010000005.1, read as the reverse complement.
GTACGGCCCGCTGCCCAGCGGCGGTTCGAAGGTGGTGGCCTCGAAGTCGCGCTTTTGCCAGTAGTGCTTGGGTAATACCGGCATTTCGCCCAGGCGCAGGATCAGCAGCGGGTTGCCGGCGCGCTTGAAGACGAAGCGGATGCGCAGCGGGCCGAGGATGTCGACGCGCTGCACTTCCTGCAGGTTGGTGCGGTAGATCGGGTGCCCTTGCTTGAGCAGGGTACGGTACGAGAACGCCACGTCGGCGGCGGTGATCGGCGTGCCGTCATGCCAGCGCGCTTCCGGGCGCAGGTTGAACACTACCCAGCTGCGGTCCTCGCTGTACTCCACCGAGCGGGCGATCAGGCCATAGCTGGAGGTGGGCTCGTCACCGGACGGGTCGTACTGGCCGGTGCCGATCATCAGCGTTTCGTTGAGCTCGCTGACGCCATACTGCAGGAAGTTCGGCGTGGTGACCGGGCTGGTGCCCTTGAAGGTGTAAGGGTTTAGCGTATCGAAGGTGCCGAATGCCATGGCCCGCAAGGTACCGCCCTTGGGCGCTTGCGGGTTGACCCAGTCGAAGTGGGTGAATGTGGCTGGGTACTTGAGCGTGCCGAACTGCGCGTATCCGTGGCTTTCGCTCACCATCGCGACGGCGGGGAAGCTCAAGGCCAGGCTGAGTGACAGCAGGAGGGGACGTATCAAGTCGGCATCCGATCCAGAGGCGTTGGGCTTTGGTCGGGGTACAGTAACAGCTTGCCGGGTATGGAAAAAGAGAGAGGCCGCAGGCTATCGGATGCTCGCGCTTGCAGGAGCGGCCTCGCGTCGCGAAAGGCCGCCCCTACAATCAGTGCGACAGGTAGACGGTCAGGGTCTGGCCCGGCTTGAGTGCATGCCCGCTGCGCGGGTTCCAGCGCTTGAGGTGCTGCATCTCGACATTGAAACGTTTGGCTACAAGATAAAGCGAATCACCCTTGCGCACCTTGTACTGGGTGGAACGCTGCCCGGAGGCGGCCACGCGGTTGCCTGCGGCGCTCGGCGCGCTGCCGCCGCGCAGGGCCAGGACCTGGCCAGCCTTGACGCGATTGCCCGGCAGTTTGTTCCAGCGCTGGATGTCCTTGACTGCAACGCGGTTGGCCTTGGCGATGCTGTTCAGGCTGTCGCCACGCTTGACCCGGTAGCTGCGCGCCGCAGGCCCTTTGGCTTCGGCCACGGCAGCGGCGAACACGGCCTTGTTCGGCTGCAGGCTGACCAGTTGCTCGGGCTTGAGGTTGGACAGGCTGTCGCTGAGCAGTTGCGCCTTGGCGGTCGGCACCAGCAGCTGCTTGGGGCCATCCACGGTCATGCGTTTCTTGAAGGCCGGGTTGAGCTGGATCAGTTCGTCTTCGTCGATGTTGGCGAAGGCGGCAACCCGCGACAGGTCGAGGCGGTCGTTGATGGCCACCGCTTCGAAGTAGGGCTCGTTGGCGATCGGCGTAAGGTTCACACCATAGGCTTCGGGCGTGGAGACCACCTGCGACAGTGCCAGCAGTTTGGGCACGTAGTCACGGGTTTCCTGCGGCAGCGGCAGGTTCCAGTAATCGGTGGGCAGGCCGAGCTTCTCGTTGCGCTCGATGGCACGGCTGACGGTGCCTTCGCCCGCGTTGTAGGCCGCCAGGGCCAGCAACCAGTCGCCGTTGAACATGTCGTGCAGGCGGGTCAGGTAGTCCAGCGCGGCGTTGGTCGACGCGGTGATGTCGCGACGGCCATCGTAGAAGTTGGTCTGGCGCAGGTTGAAATGGCGACCGGTGGCCGGCATGAACTGCCACATGCCCGCTGCGCTGGCGCGCGAGTAGGCCATTGGGTTGTAGGCACTTTCGATCGCCGGCAGCAGCGCGAGCTCCAGTGGCATGTCGCGTTCTTCAAGGCGCTCGACGATGTAGTGCAGGTAGAGGCTGCCGCGCTCGCCGGCGCTCTCGAGGAACGTCGGGTTGCTGGCGAACCACAGGCGCTGTTGCTCGATGCGCGGGTTGACATCGATGTTGTCCTGCAGGGCGAAGCCCTGGCGCATGCGCTCCCACACATCCTGCGGCGGTTCGGCAGGCTTGACCGCCAGCGGCGAGGGCTTGTGCTTGATCCGTGCCTGGTAGTTGTGCGCGCGAACGCTGTCGGCTTCGTCGAGCTGACGGGTGCTCTGGCAGCCCACCAGGGTGGCGGCCAGCGCCAGCGCACTGATTTGGGCCAGGCGCGTCAGGGCGACTGAATGAGCGGTTCTGCGGCTACGGGAAGACATCGGCTGACACAGGTTTCCGGGCGAAAAATTTCGGCGATTCTAGAAACCGCTCCCGCCTGGGTCAACCGTTGTGAACCCTCTGCGATATATCTTGAGGTTATCAGAAGGTGTCCTTCCAAGACCTCAAAGCAGCAAAAACAGTGACCTGCGAGTCGTTTGAATGTCCCTTCCATTCGTCTGCTTTTTGTTTAACTAATGTTTCAGCGGTACGCAGGAAGGGGTTGGTCAGGCGCTCAAGACCGATCGTTGATGGCAAGGTGATGCGATTTTCGGCGCGCAACCGGGTAACGTCTTCGAACCGCTGCAGAACGTGCGGGTTGGTGGGCTCCACGGCCTTGGCGAAGCGCAGGTTGCTCAAGGTGTATTCGTGGGTGCAGTAGACTTCGGTCTGCGCCGGCAGCGCTGCCAGGCGGGCGAGGGCAGGCTGCATCTGCTCCGGCGTGCCTTCGAACATGCGCCCGCAGCCGGCGGCGAACAAGGTGTCGCCGCAGAACAGCAGCGGTGTTGCCGGCTGGTCGCTGAAGTAGGCGATATGCCCGAGGGTGTGGCCCGGCACGGCCAGCACCTGGAAGTTCATGCCCAGCACGCTGATCTGGTCGCCCTCATCCAGCGCCAGGTCGCGACCCGGGATCTGCTCGCGGGCGGGGCCGCAGACGCGGGCACCGGTCTTTTGCTTGAGGCGTTCGACACCGCCGACATGGTCATGGTGGTGGTGGGTCACCATGATGGTGTCCAGCGCCCAGCCGGGGTTGGTGGCCAGCCAGGCCTCCACCGGGCCGGCATCGCCGGGGTCGACCACCGCGCAACGGCGTTTGGCAGTATCCTGTAACAACCAGATGTAGTTGTCGGAGAAAGCGGGAAGAGCGTCGATCTGTATCATGGTGCGGATCCGTATCGCCTGGCGTGGCACATGAGGGCATCTTAGCCGCGATGGCGCGGTGCGAGAACCTTCGAGGGAGAGCGCAATGACCGACCAAGCCTTTGCTCAGGCCGACCCGGAATGGGTCGAACTGATCAGCCTGGCCCGTGAGTGGTTCAACGGCCCACTCGGCCAGCTGATGTTGAAGGAAGAAGAAAAACTGCTGGAAGAGGAGCTCGGGCGCTTCTTCGGTGGCTACCTCGTGCACTATGGCCCCTGCGCCGAGGCGCCGCCCAGCGCGCCCCAGGTGCAGCGCAACGTGCGCCTTGGCGCACCGCTGCCGGGGGTGGAAATCGTCTGCGAGGAACAGGCCTGGCCACTGAGCGAGCACGCCGCCGACGTGGTGGTGCTGCAGCACGGACTGGACTTCAGCCTGTCGCCCCATGGCCTGCTGCGCGAAGCCGCCAGTGCGGTGCGCCCCGGTGGGCACCTGCTGATCGTCGGCATCAATCCATGGAGCGCTTGGGGCATGCGCCACTTCTTCAGCCATGGCGCCTTGCGCAAGGCGCGCTGCATCTCGCCATCGCGGGTTGGCGACTGGCTCAATCTGCTGGGCTTCGCGCTGGAGAAACGCCGCTTCGGGTGCTATCGTCCGCCGCTCACTTCGCCGGCCTGGCAGCAACGCCTGGCAGGCTGGGAACGGATGGCGGGCGGCTGGCAGAGTGCCGGCGGCGGGGTCTACCTGCTGGTGGCGCGCAAGATGGTGGTCGGCCTGCGGCCGTTGCGCCAGGTGCGCCGCGAGCCGATGGGCAAGCTGCTGCCGCTGCCGTTGGCCAAGGTCAACCGCAGCGCCGCCAACCCGGATACCGAAAAGCACTGAACATGAGTGGTACATGAGCGATAGCGTCGAGATGTATACCGATGGCGCCTGCAAGGGCAACCCCGGCCCGGGCGGCTGGGGCGTCCTGCTGGTCTTCAAGGGCGTCGAGAAGGAACTGTGGGGCGGCGAGCGCGAAACCACCAACAACCGCATGGAACTGATGGCGGCGATCCAGGGGCTGATGGCGCTCAAGCGTGAGTGCGAGGTGGTGCTGACCACCGACTCGCAGTACGTGATGAAGGGCATCAACGAGTGGATGGCCAACTGGAAGAAGCGCGGCTGGAAGACCGCGGCCAAGGAACCGGTGAAGAACGCCGACCTGTGGCAATTGCTCGACGAGCAGGTCAACCGCCACAAGGTCACCTGGAAGTGGGTGCGCGGGCACATCGGCCACCCCGGCAACGAACGCGCCGACCAGCTGGCCAACCGCGGCGTCGAGGAAGTGCGCGCCAAGCGTTGAGCTGCGGTACAATCGCCGCCTTTGTAACTGATGCAAGTTGGAGCGCCCCGCGTGGAGCAGCAGCAAGATAAACGCCTGGTCATTCTCGATACCGAAACCACCGGTATGCCGGTCAGCGAAGGCCACCGGATCATCGAGATCGGCTGTGTCGAGGTCATGGGGCGGCGCCTGACCGGGCGGCACTTCCACGTCTACCTGCAACCCGACCGCGAAAGTGACGAAGGCGCGATCAACGTCCACGGCATTACCGATGCGTTCCTGGTCGGCAAGCCGCGCTTCGCCGATGTGGCCGAAGAATTCTTCGAATTCATCCAGGGCGCCACCCTGGTCATCCACAACGCGGCGTTCGACGTCGGCTTCATCAACAACGAGTTCGCTTTGCTGGGGCAGAGCGACCGCGCCGACATCGCCAACCACTGCACCATCCTCGATACCCTGCTGCTGGCCCGTGCCCGCCACCCGGGGCAGCGCAACAGCCTCGATGCGCTGTGCAAACGCTACGACATCGACAACTCTGGCCGTGAGCTGCACGGCGCGTTGCTCGACTCCGAGTTGCTGGCGGACGTCTACCTGGCGATGACCGGTGGCCAGACCAGCCTGTCGCTGGCTGGGCACGGGGCCGACGCTGACGGTGACGGGCAGGGGGCGACGGGCAGCGAGATCCGTCGCATCGTCGGGCGCGCGCCAGGGCGGGTGATCATGGCCTCTGCCGAGGAGCTGGAGGCACATGCCGAGCGGCTGGCAGCGGTGGCCAAGTCGGCGGGCGGGCCATCGATGTGGCAGGCCCTGACCGAGACACCGGCTGGCTGATCCGTAAGCCTGTACCGGCCTCTTCGCGGGCAAGCCCGCTCCTACAGGGATCGCATAACTTCTGTGGGCTTGCCCGCGAAGAGGCCGGTACAGGCAGCACAAGGCCAACTACCCTTAACAGGACAACAAGTCCTGCGAGGGTAGCAGCCGGATGTACAAGGACCTCAAGTTCCCCATCCTCATCGTCCACCGTGCGATCAAGGCCGACAGCGTTGCCGGCGAGCGCATCCGCGGCATCGCCGAGGAACTGAGCCAGGACGGCTTTGCCATCATCAAGGCTGCCGATCACACCGAGGCGCGCCTGGTCGCCACCACCCACCACGGCCTGGCCTGCATGCTGATCGCCGCCGAAGGCGTCGGCGACAACACCCACCTGCTGCAGAATATGGCCGAGCTGATCCGCCTGGCCCGCTTGCGTGCACCTGACCTGCCGATTTTCGCCCTGGGCGAACAGGTCACCCTGGAAAACGCCCCGGCCGAGGCCATGAGCGAGCTCAACCAGCTGCGTGGCATCCTCTACCTGTTCGAAGACACCGTGCCATTTCTCGCCCGCCAGGTGGCGCGCGCCGCACACAACTACCTCGACGGGCTGCTGCCGCCGTTCTTCAAGGCCCTGGTGCAGCACACCGCTCAGTCCAACTACTCGTGGCACACACCCGGCCACGGCGGTGGCGTGGCCTACCGCAAGAGCCCGGTGGGCCAGGCATTCCACCAGTTCTTCGGCGAGAATACGCTGCGTTCGGACTTGTCAGTTTCGGTGCCGGAGCTGGGCTCGCTGCTCGATCACACCGGCCCCCTGGCCGAAGCCGAGGCCCGTGCAGCACGCAACTTCGGCGCCGATCACACCTTTTTCGTCATCAATGGCACCTCCACCGCCAACAAGATCGTCTGGCATGCCATGGTGGGCCGCGATGACCTGGTGCTGGTCGACCGCAACTGCCACAAGTCGGTGGTCCACGCCATCATCATGACTGGCGCGATCCCCATCTACCTGTGCCCGGAGCGCAACGAGCTAGGCATCATCGGGCCGATTCCGCTCAGCGAATTCAGCCCTGAATCGATCCAGGCCAAGGTTCAGGCCAACCCTCTGGCAGCGGGGCGGGAGCCGCGGATCAAGCTGGCGGTGGTGACCAATTCCACCTACGACGGGCTGTGCTACAACGCCGGGCTGATCAAGCAGGCGCTGGGCAGCAGCGTCGAGGTGCTGCACTTCGACGAGGCCTGGTTCGCCTATGCGGCGTTCCATGAGTTTTTCGAGGGCCGCTACGCCATGGGCACCGCGTGCAGCGAGAGCAGCCCGCTGGTGTTCAGTACCCACTCCACCCACAAGCTGCTGGCTGCCTTCAGCCAGGCCTCGATGATCCACGTGCAGGACGGCGCCCAGCGCCAGCTGGACCGCGACCGCTTCAACGAAGCGTTCATGATGCATATTTCCACCTCGCCGCAATACAGCATCCTCGCCTCGCTGGACGTGGCCTCGGCCATGATGGAAGGCCCGGCCGGGCGCTCGCTGCTGCAGGAGATGTTCGACGAAGCCCTGAGTTTCCGCCGCGCCCTGGCAAACCTGCGCGAGCACATCGCCGCTGATGACTGGTGGTTCAGCATCTGGCAGCCGCCAGCGGCGGAGGGCATCCATCGCCTGGCCGCGCAGGACTGGCTGCTGCAGCCGGGGGCTGAGTGGCATGGCTTTGGCGAAGTGGCCGACGACTATGTGCTGCTCGACCCGCTCAAGGTGACCTTGGTGATGCCTGGGCTCAGTGCCGGTGGCGTACTGGGCGAGCGCGGCATTCCGGCGGCGGTGGTCAGCAAGTTTCTCTGGGAGCGTGGGCTGGTGGTGGAAAAGACCGGTCTTTACAGCTTCCTGGTGTTGTTCTCGATGGGCATCACCAAGGGCAAGTGGAGCACGTTGCTCACCGAATTGCTGGAGTTCAAGCGCCACTACGACGGCAACACGGCGCTGAGTGCCTGCCTGCCGAGTGTCGTCGCGGTCGATGCCGTGCGTTACCAGGGCCTTGGGCTGCGCGACCTGTGCGATCAGTTGCATGACTGCTACCGTGCCAATGCCACGGCCAAGCAGCTCAAGCGCTTGTTCACGCGTCTACCGGAAGTGGCCGTGAGCCCGGCGCGGGCCTATGACCAGATGGTGCGGGGGGAAGTGGAAGCGGTGCCGATCGAAGCATTGCTGGGCCGGGTCGCGGCGGTGATGCTGGTGCCGTACCCGCCGGGGATTCCGCTGATCATGCCGGGCGAGCGGTTCACCGAAGCGACCCGCTCGATCCTCGATTACCTGGCGTTCGCCCGGGCCTTCAACAGTGGCTTCCCGGGCTTTGTCGCCGATGTGCATGGCCTGCAGAATGAAAGCGGCCAGTACACGGTCGACTGCATCAAGGAATGCGAATGATCTCGACGCCGGTCTGTGCCAGCTCGAAGCGGTTTTCACCCAGGTGGTTGACGCGGTCACCGATGGCCAGGCGGTAGGTGGTGATCGGGGCACCCAGTGCGCTGCCGTCCGCCTGCAGGGTGGACTCCTGGAACTCGTGGACGGGGTAGATACGGCCTTCGGCGTCACGGGCGTGGAATTGGCCGACCATTACTGCTGCCATTTGGGGAGAAACCTCTGAATTACGTAGGAAATGTCTGCAGACATAGACCGTGAAAGATACCTGGAAGTTTTCGGGCGGTGGAAAAAAATCCAGGCCGCCGAGGAACGGTCATCTATAACTACAGACGACCCTTTTCCCAGCAAAGGATGGATCACGCCATGAGCCAGGTGTATTCGGTAGCGGTTGTCGTCGGCAGCTTGCGCAAGGACTCCTACAACCGCAAGTTGGCCCGCGCACTTTCGGAGCTGGCGCCGTCCAGCCTTGCCTTGAAAATTGTCGAGATCGGCGACCTGCCGCTGTACAACGAGGATGTCGAGGCCGAAGGTGTGCCTGAGGCGTGGAAGCGTTTTCGCGATGAGATCCGCCGCAGCGATGCGGTGCTGTTCGTCACCCCGGAGTACAACCGTTCGGTACCCGGTGGCCTGAAGAACGCTATCGACGTGGGTTCGCGACCTTACGGGCAGAGTGCCTGGAGCGGCAAACCGGCGGCGGTGGCGAGTGTGTCGCCGGGTGCAATCGGTGGCTTTGGTGCCAATCATGCGCTGCGCCAGTCGCTGGTGTTTCTCGACATGCCATGCATGCAGATGCCCGAGGCGTACATCGGTGGGGCGGCCAGCCTGTTCGATGAAGGCGGCAAGCTCAGTGACAAGACCCGGCCGTTCCTGCAGAGCTTTATCGACAAGTTTGCTTCCTGGGTGAAGTTGAACCGGGCTGTATGAGTTGCTGCACCCTGTGCTGATGTTGTCTATGTAGGAGCGGCCTTGTGTCGCGAGAGGGCCGCAGAGCGGCCCCGGCAATTCATGCGGCGAAGCTGAAACCGCGGGGGCGCTTCGCACCCCTTTCGCGACACAAGGCCGCTCCTGCAAGTGAACACGACCCCGATCTGTCAGAAGGCCTGGGGCATTTCACCCTTGGCCAGGCGGCGGTTGATGTCGGCAATCACCTCTGGCAAGTCATTGATGGTGTCGATCAGGTAATGCGGCCGCGACCCGGCAAACAGCTGGTGAATGCGCTTGCGCTCGCTCTCCAGCTTCTCCGCGCTCAGCGCCTGGTAACCTTCCCAGGTAAGCCCCAGGGCATTGCCCGAGCACACCAGGGCCACGGTCCACATCCCGGCGCGGCGGCCTTCGAGGATGCCCGGCACGGTGTCGTCGACCTTCACGCACGCCGCGACATCGTCGATCCCCAGGGCGATCACGTTGGCCAGCGCCTGGGCCGGCCATGGGCGGCCATTCGGGGTTTCGTCGGTGGCCACCACATGGTCGGCGACGTAGCCGTTCTGCGCCGCCAGCTCCACCACCTTGTCCATCACCACTTTCGGGTAGCCTGAGCACGAGCCGATCTTCAGGCCGTCCTGACGCAGCCCGGTGAGGGTGTCCAGGGCGCCCGGGATCAGCGCCGAGTGTACGGCGATCTTCTCGATCTGCAGCGGCATGAAGCGGTTGTAGATGGCCGTGACGTCATCGTCGCTCGGGGTGCGGCCGAACACTTTGCGGTAGCGCTCGGCAATCTCCGGCACGTCGCACAGGGTGCGGATGTGGTCCCACTTGCCCATGCCCATGGGACCCCGGGCCTCCTCGATGGAGACTCGCACGTCGAACTCGGCGAAGGCTTCGACGAAGATCTGGGTCGGGGCGAAGGAGCCGAAGTCGACCACGGTGCCGGCCCAGTCGAGGATGGCGGCTTGCAGCTGGGTAGGATTGCTGTAGTTCATGTGCGCTTTTTCCTGAAATCGGGTGGGCAAAGGGGTTAGATATCCAGCACTTCCATTTCCCGCAGCACTTCGGCCACGGCATTCACGGCAGCTTGCATGCCATCGGCTCCGACCACGCCGATGCAGCCGACGCGGAAGGTCTCGACCTGGGTCAGCTTGCCCGGATAGAGGATGAAACCCTTGGCCTTGACCCGCTCGTAGAAGTCCTTGAACTGGTAGCGGGCGTCATTCGGCGCGTGGAAGGTGACGATGATCGGCGCCTGGATCGCGGCCGGCAGGAAGCTGCGCAGGCCGATGGCGGCCATGCCGTCGAGCAGGGTCTTGCAGTTGTCGGCGTAACGCTGATGGCGCGCAGGCAGGCCACCTTCCTCGTTGTACTGTTGCAGGGCTTCGTGCAGGGCGGCGACCACGTGAGTCGGCGGGGTGAAGCGCCACTGGCCGGTCTTGGCCATGTAGGCGTGCTGGTCGTGCAGGTCCATGGCCAGCGAGTGGGCATTGCCTTCGGCGGCGGCCAGGGCGGTTTTCTCGGCGAACACGAAGCCCATTCCCGGCACACCTTCCAGGCACTTGCCGGAAGCGGCGATCAACGCCTCGAAGGGGATTTCGCGGGCATCGATCGGCAGCGCGCCGAACGAACTCATGGCGTCGATGATCAGGCGCTTGCCGTGGTGCTTGATCACCTGGGCGATCTCCGGCAGCGGGTTGAGGATGCCGGTGCTGGTTTCGCAGTGGATCAGCGCCACATGGGTGATGGCGGCATCGGCGGCGAGCAGGCGGTCGACGTCAGCGGCGGTGGTCGGTTGGTCTTCGGCGGTTTCGAAGGTGCTGTAGCTGCGGCCCAGCACTTTGCAGATCTTCGCCAGGCGCTGGCCGTAGGCACCGTTGATCAGCACCAGGACTTTGCCGTCACGCGGCACCAGGGTGCCGATGGCGGCTTCAACGGCGAACGTGCCGCTGCCTTGCAGGGGCACGCAGTGGTGGCTGGCGCTGCCGTCGATGATCGCCAGCAGCTGTTCGCAGACGCTGGCGGTCAGTTGGTTGAAGTCGCGGTCCCAGGAGCCCCAGTCCACCAGCATGGCTTGGCGGGTGCGGGACGAGGTGGTCAGTGGGCCAGGGGTCAGCAGGATCGGGGCGTTGCTCATTCCGTTATTCCTCACAAGCGGTGGGCTGAAACTACGGAACCTAGGTTGCAATTGCGGGCATCATCAATCAAATTGTTTGTCGTTATCCGAGCTATAAGTCAGGCCGATAGATATGAATCTGTTCCAGCTGCGTGCCTTCGATGCTGTCGCCCGAGAGGGCAGCTTCACCCGCGCCGCCTCGCGGCTGTTTATCAGCCAGCCGGCGGTGACCGGGCATGTGAAGGCGTTGGAGGAGCACTATCAGATCACCTTGCTGCGGCGGACCGCGCGACGGGTGGAGTTGACCGAAGAAGGCACTCGCCTGGCGGCGATCACCCGCGCCATGTTCGGCCTCGCCGAGGAGGCGCAGGCGATGCTGGAAGCCAATCGTCAGTTGCTGACCGGGCGCCTGGAGGTGGCCGCTGACGGCCCGCACCGGGTCATGCCGATGCTGGCGCTGCTGCGCGAGCGCTTTCCAGGCATCACCGTCAATCTGCGCCTGGGCAATGCTCAGGAAACCCTGGCAGCGCTGCTCAGCGAGCACGCTGACGTCGCAGTGCTGACCGAGATCGAACCGCGCAAGGGCTTGTACTTGCAGAGTCTCTGCGAATCTCGCCTGTGTGCCTTGCTGCCGGCCGCGCATGCCTGGGCGCGGGCCGGAGATGACCTGCCGCTGGCCGAATTGCACCAGCAGATCATGGTGCTGCGCGAGCCGAGTTCGACCACCCGGCGTACGTTCGACAAGGCGTGCAGCACCGCCGGGGTGCAGCCCCGGGTGCTGCTGGAGCTGGACAGCCGCGAGGCGGTGACCGAGGCGGTGGCCGCGCAGTTGGGTATCGGCGTGGTGTCGTCGACCGAAGTGGCCAACGATCCACGGGTGGTGGCACGCCCCCTGGCTGGCCAGGGCCTGCTGAACCAGCACATGGTCGGTTGCCTGGAAAGGCGGCGCGAACTGCGCCTGATTCAGGCCTTCCTCGGCCTGGCTTCCGGCTTGTAATGGCTGTTTCCGTCTGCGAGGCCTAAGATGGCGGGCATTGAGCCGACAGGATCGTCGATGAGCGAAAAAGACACCATTTCCATGCAGCTGGTGCGTGAGGCGCTGCTGCAGACCTGCCCCGCCGGCGAGCCAGATACCGGCTTGCTGGCGCGCGCAGGCATCGCTGTCGAACACCTGCATCTGCCCGAGGCGCGGGTCAGTGCCGAATCCTATGCCCGGCTCTGGCGCTTGCTTGCGCGGCGCTGCAACGATGAGTTCTTCGCCATGGACCCGCGCGGTCTGCGCAGCGGCAGTCTGGCGTTCATGTGCCGTGCGGGCATGGGCCAGCCGACCTTGGGCGCCGGCCTGGAAACCGTGCTGGCGTTTCTCTCGCTGATGCTCGAAGACTTGCAGCCAAGCCTGGTGCGCCAGGCGAGCCTGGCCGAAATCGTCATCAACGAACCACGTGACCTGCCGCGTCGCGCCTTCACCTATTTCACCTTCTGGATGATCGTGCACGGTGTAGCCTGCTGGCTGGCCGGGCGGCGCATCCCGATCCTGGCCATTGATCTGCGCTGTGACGAGCCGCCGTTCTGTGATGACTACCGGGTGATGTTTTCGGAAAACCTGCAGTTCGAGCGCCCGCGGACTCGCATGATCATCGCCGCCGAATGCCTCGAGCTGCCGCTGCGCCGCAGCGAGGAGGAACTGCAGCGCTTCCTGGCCGAGGCGCCGGGCAACATCCTGGTCAAGTACCGAGACCCGGCCAGCCTCGGGCGGCGCATTCGCACCGATCTGCTGCGCCAGGACCCAGGCCACTGGCCCGACGGCGACAGCCTGGCGCGGCAGTTGTGCCTGTCGCCCTCCACCCTGCGCCGGCGCCTGGCTGAAGAGGGGCAGAACTACCAAGGGTTGAAGGACAGTGTGCGGCGTGAGCTGGCAATTGCCTGGCTGAGCCAGCAAGACGCGGCGCTGGGCGATATCGCTGCGCGCCTGGGTTTTGCCGACAGCAGCTCGTTCTACAAGGCGTTCCGCAAATGGTTCGGCTGCAATCCAGGGCACTACCGCGCGCTGATCCAGGCACGCGGTCCGGGAGGGTGATGGGCGAATAGTTCCGTATGCCTGGCTCCAGCATATGGACGCAGGGTGGCAGGTCGAATAGCCCTGAGGATTCGACCATGTCCAAAACGAAGGTACACCCGAAACTGCAACGGCCGGCGCAGGACTTTATCGCTGAGCAGTTGCCCGGCTGGCTGAAAGACGCCACGCCAGAACAACTCCGATCATTGCGCATCTGCATGAACGCGCACTCGCAAAGCCAGAAGCACATGGCTGCGGCCTCGCAGCAACTGCTGCCGCTTGACCGGTTTGCTGCGCAAAAGCTTGAGCTGGCCATCAAACAACAGTTGGCGCTGGACATTGACCTGTTCACGGTCAACTGGCATGAGCAGCGCCGACACTTCTCGGTGGCGCCGGGCTACTTGCCTGAGGACGACACCTACTTTGTGACGGTGCCTGCGTTGCAGAAGCTGCTGCAGAACTTCCATGAGGGTGAAACGTTCTATGCGCAGACAGCGCTGACCGATGCAACGGCTGCGCCCGGTGAGCCGGAGCGTGTGGTCTCGCGGCGTATCGACGATATCGTCAGGCTTTGTCGGCGCGTTGATGTCGGCAAGGCTTATCAGGAACATTTGAATCAGGTGTTGTCGAGCGCCTTCAAACGTCAGCTGGCCACAGACAAGCGTCAGGAACTGGCCGTGGCGGTCGAAATCGCAGCCATCAAGGGGCAGTTGACGTACAGCGACCAGCAGAGTCTGCGCCGGGTTGCCCAGGGAAAACCTGCAGAGTTGCCTCTGGACTTTGAACTGTCCATGGGCGGCCTGCAGTTGCTGGGACAACGTGTGGATGGGGCAATCGCATTCGAACTGACTGGGACACTCACCGGTCTGCCAGGGTTGATCTTCAACACCCGGCAGCTGGTGGGGGTGCTGCTGTACCTGCCGAACGACTCACAGCAGCCATTGCGCCGTTTCGATGACTGGGCCTCGGCAAACCTTGCCTTGGTTGCGGCGATGCGCGAGCGCCGGTTCCTTGAGGGCATTGCCCGTCGCATCCCACTTGCCGGGCAGCCTGGCTTTAGGATGATCCTCGACAAGCGTCTGCAGGACCCCAAGCCGGATCTGCAGCCCAGGCGTATTGCCGAGCACGGTGAGGTTTTCGCAGCTCTGGCGGCAGGGCATGTACAGCGTATCAAGGCCGACGCTGCATTCCTGGCCGTACCGACGGCGCAGGCGGATGCCAGCGCCGCTGCCGAGCGCCTGCGCCAGCTGGAGGCGGCGGGGCTGGTGCTGATGAATTTGGCGGGTTTGTTCGTGCCGGGTGTTGCTGTATTGCTGCTGGCTGATCTGGCCCGCCAGGTGCTGAGCCAAGTGTACGAGGGCGTCAGCGACTGGGCGCAGGATCACCAGCACGAAGCACTGGAGCACCTGCTCCAGGTTGCCTCGACGGTGGCCGCAGGGGCAGCCATTGCAGGTGGCGCGCAGGTGGTGCGCAGCGCCTTCGTCGAACGACTGGAGCCTGTAGTGACCGAGGCGGGCGAGCAACGCCTGTGGCAGCACGATCTGCAGCCCTACGAGGAGCGGGCGTCATTGCCCCCTTTGATGGAGCTGGATAACGGGCTGCTCAGTGATGGCGAGGCCCATTGGTGGCGCTGTAGTGGTGTGCTTTACCGGGTAAGGCGCAGTGGCGCAGGTGTCTGGCGATTGTTGCACCGTGAAGGAGCGGGCGTGTTTGGCCCTGTCTTGGAAAATAATGGCGAGCGCGCCTGGCGGACGGTCTACGAGCGGCCATTGGAGTGGCAAGGGACGGACCTGCTGCTCCAGCGCCTGTGGCCGGATGCAACCAAACTGAGCACCGAACGGATCAGCCAGATCTTGACCGTCGCGGATGTCGATGAAGCCCATCTGCGTGGTCTGTTGGTGGAGGGGCGGCCTCTGCCGGCCAGGCTCCGCGATACCCTGGAGCGCTTTGCCGTCGACGCAAGAATCCATGTTTTTTTCGCTCAAGTCGGGGCTGGAAGCAACGATGCCGAGGCCTTGCAATGGTGTATCGACAGGCTGGGTTTGCAAGACCAAAGCCTGGCAGGGCAGATTGAGGCGATCCAGGCATCCACCGAAGTGCTACGCAGTCCGATGCTGGAGCATTTCGCCAGGGCTTACCTGACCGATGAGCCGCTGCTGGCTACTTTGAAAGCGGCCTTCCCGGGGCTCGCGGATGCCTACGCCCTGGATTTGCTGAAGAGCGCCAGTGTCGAGGTACGGCAACGACTGGCCAGCGAAACCCGCGTGCCACTGGCGCTGGCGGAACAGGTGCGCGGGATGCTCCAGGAGGCCCGCTTGACCCGGGCGCGCGAAGCACTCTACCTGCGCAGCAGTTACCATGCCGATGTCGTCACCCTGGTGTTCTCCTTGCTGCGGCGTCAGGGCTTGCTGCCCGGCGAGATGAACCTGGTGTTGCGGGAGCGCTCCAGTAGCGGACCGGTGTTGGAGCGGCTGTTCCCCGAAACGGGCGGTGCGCAGCCGCCCACGGTCATGGTCAGGACCAGCGGCGGCTTCGCACTCTTCGATGAGGCGGGGCGTGCCAGCGAGATCGAAGTCGCGGAGCCACAGGGGGTGTTCGAAGTGCTGGCTGCCTGTCTGCCACCTGCATTCATGCAACGTCGAGGGTGGGCCGGCGAAGACGCTGCAGAGCGCATCCGTTCGGCCATGCAGCGAGCGTTGCCACGGGATCGCCAGGCGTTGATCAGCCTGCTTGGCTGGCGCGAAGCCAGGCCTGTCGGATCTTCCTTGCACCGACTGCGCGATGGCCGCGTGGGTTATCCGCTCAGCGGCCGAGGTGCCTCGACGGAGACTGAGGGGCGGATTCTGCGGCAACGGATTCGCGGTTTGTACCCGTCGTTCGATGAGGCAGCAGTCGAACGATTCCTGCAATTGCTGCTCGAGCAGTCAGGGTCGGCCTATGCCATTCTGCTGCGCCAGGAGCAGGAGTATCGCGAGCTTGATGAAAGCCTGCAGCACTGGAGAAACGCAGTCAGCGCCCCTGAACGGGGACACAGGAGCGCAGTTGCCGATGTATTCCTGCGGGCCTGGCGGCTGGAGGGTGAAGAGGCTATCTACCGTAACGGCGAGCCTGCTGGCTTACGGATCAGCGTGCTGGGCATACCGGCACGCAGCCTGCCTCCGATTCCTGTCGGTACGGACTTCGGTCACATCACCGACATGGCCCTCGTGGGGATGCGACTGGAGGCTCTGCCAGCCGCGTTCCTGAGGCACTTTCCGGAACTACGACGTCTTGATCTGAGCAACAATGCCTTGAGTGCGATCCCGGATGATCTTCATTGGTTGACTGCGCTGCGCCATCTGCGCCTGGCCGGCAATCAGATTCGCATGAGCGAGGGGCAGGTGAATGCGCTGGCCGCTCTGGGCCGCCTGCGTACGCTGAACCTCAATCTGAACAGGTTGGGCCCGGTCAGCCTGCGCTTCAACCAATTGTCCCGCTTACGCGAACTCCATTTGCATCGAGCTGGGTTGGTGGGTGTGCCGAGCGGCCTTGAGTGGTGTGGTCTGCTGGAGTATGCCGATTTGCGCGATAACCAGATTTCCAGCTTGCCTCAGGCATTGATCGATGCCCCGTTGGCCCTGCGGCAAGTGGTCCGTTTGGAGCGTAACCCGCTGTCGGTGGAGGACCGTGAGCGGTTGTATGCACCCACGCCGGCACCTGCGGATCTGCTACCGATCGGGGACAGCTCGCAGGCGGAAGCGGCTTTCATCCTCGGCGCCAGGAGCGCCTGGCTTGAAACATTGGCCGCATCCGAGCAGGTGTCCAGGGCTGAGCAGTGGGATGCCCTGCAGGGGGAAACAGGCAGCGCTCAATTCATCGAGTTGTTGGCAGAGTTGACTGGCACGTCTGATTTTCGTCTGGCACGCGACGACCTTTCACGAAGGGCCTGGGCCATGATCCAGCTCGCACATGAAGATACGCGCATAAGGACGGAGTTGTTCGAACGAGCGGCTGACCCGCGTACCTGCGTCGACAGTGTGGCGCACTGCTTCAGCCAGCTGGAAGTGCGCATGCGGGTGCTACAGGTGACGTTCGGGGGCGAACCGCTGGCGACGAGGGATGCCCGCTTGCTGTTGGCTCAACGCATGTTCCGTCTTGATCAGGTGGAGTCGTTCGCCCGCAGTGATTTTCAGGGCCGACTTGCCGAGGGGCGTCGCGTGGATGAGATCGAGGTCAGCCTGGCTTACAGGATGGGCCTGGCGGAGCGCCTGAACCTTTTGGGGCAACCGCGGACCATGGAGTTCCAACGTATTGCCGATGTCACGCCAGATCATCTTGAACGGGCATACCGAGCAGTTCTGGCGGCCGAAACGGGCACTGAGCGGATCCGCTACATCAGCCAGCGCGACTTCTGGACATCCTACCTTCGCACCAGATATCCCGAGGCCTTTGCGCAGATCGCCGAACGCTTCGACAGCAAGATGGATGCGCTGGACGATGAGAAGGAAGCGCTCGGCAGTGGCACCTATGCGCAACGTTGCGAAAAGCTTCGGGATGAACGAGAGCAAGCTTTGGATGCACTTGCCTTGAAGCTCACCCAGGATGAACTGAACATGCCCTTGCCAGGCAGTTCCCGGGCGTCGGGTAGCAACGAACCGCTTCCTCCTGCATCCTGATCTGAGCATTGGACAACATGATTGGCTTCATCCGAGTGCGAAGGAGCCAATCATGTCGAACCCTGTGACCAAGATCGATCAATTCATCGAGGGCAAATTGCCTGACTGGCTCAAGCGCGCCTCAAGAGGGCAGATCAACACCCTGCGGACCAGCCTCGACGCACATCACGCCAGCCAAGCGCGGTTGCGTGGCCTCACGCTTGAGCTACTGCCAATTCCTCAGTTCGCCGAGCAGCACCTGGCGGCACTGCTCGATAAGCCTTTGCCCGACGGCCAGTCGTTCGACCAGCTTGAATGGCTACTGGTGGCGCCACGCTTCGGCCACTTGCCAGGCTCCTTGCAGCAGACTTACGAATATAGCCAGAAACGTGAGAACGGGTTGTTGCGGCTCATGCGCAACTTCGCTGCAGGTACCACTTACTACGACGGTACCGGGCTGGTGTTGCCGGGGCGCGATCAACCCTTGAATGGGCCGCTCGATGCATTTATCAAGAAATGCCGCGAGCTGGATATCGGCACGCGTTATCAGGAGAAACTGGAGCAGATCTTTAATCCCAGAACGCAGGCAATACTGGTCGAGGATAAACGTTCAGGGCTCAAGCTTGCGATCGAGTTGGCCGCGTTGAAAGGGCAGATCAGTGCCGATGTGCAAATTGCCTTGCGTGAGATCGCAGATGATGGACAGGCCCATCGGCAGGAGGGACTGACAGGTGACCCCAGTCTCCTGGCAGCACTGGGGCAGCCGGTGGCCGATGGCTTGCTGATTCCATTGCGCGACAGTGCGGGTGCTGACAGGGGCATCGTGCTCTACCTTCCCAGTGACCCACAGCAAGCGCTGCGACATTTCGACAATCGAGTGTCCCTTGACAGTGCCTTGGCGAACCTGCTGCAAAAGGCCGATTACCGTCAGTACTTCACGCAGTTGATCAGCCTCGAGCACCGTGCAGATTTTGTCACGCTGCTGGACACACGCCTCAAGGATGCTCGGCCTGACGTGGAGTTCGAAGCTCGCAAACAGCCCGATAATATCTTCTCGCAACTGGCTGCCCTGCAAATTCAGCGGGTCAAGGATGACGCGCGGGTGTTGCTGGTAACCAGCGCCGATGCCGATAGCGCGGCAGTGCGAACCAGGCACGCGAAATGGGCAGCTGCAGGCCTGGACCTGGTGAACTTGGCAGGGTTCTTCATTCCAGTGGTGGGGGGGCTGTTGCTGGGTCAGTTGGTCGCTCAGACGTGCTCGGAAGTATTCGAGGGGGTAAGAGATTGGTCGAGGGGCCGTCAGCACGAAGCGCTGGGGCATCTGCTCGGGGTTGCCGAAACCTTGGCCGCCACTGCGGCCACTGCGGCGGGTGTCAGTTACCTGCATAGCGCCTTTGTCGCTAGCCTTGAACCGATAAGCCTGGGGAAGGGCCGCGGTCGGTTGTGGTGCTTTGACACCGAGCACTATCGGTCATCCCCAGGCGATATCGATTTGCTCGAAGACGGGCGTTATGGCACCGGTGAACGTCGCTGGATCCATGTCGACGGGCGTTACCAGGAAGTGCATCAGCCCGTCCCCGGCGGCCCTTATCGCTTACGGCACGTTGCGGGTGATGGCAGCTATGGACCGGTTGTGCAGCATAACGGCGAGCGCGGATGGCGTCTGATGCGCGAGCAACCGCTGGCATGGGAGGAGCCAGCACGCATGCTCGATGCGCTTTGGCCGCAGCATCCGCCAGTCGACCGGTTACAGGTGAAGCGCATCCTGCAGGTGGCAGGCGTCGATGAGGACGAATTACGCGGCGTTCTGGTGGAGAACCGGCCAGCCCCGGTCAACCTCCGGTACGCCCTGCGTGCTTTCCAGGCACATGCGCGAATTGAAACGTTCTTCAGGCGAATTCGCCTGCGGGCGTTGATGCCAACCGACAGCGAACTGCTGGACTGGAGTGAGAGCCGCGCGGGGGTCGGTAATGGCTTGGAACGGGTTTTGGCGCATGAGGTTGAATTGCGACCGCAGTTGTTCGCTTACCTGACGCAACAACCGTTTCCACAAGACCCACTCAGCGTGTTGGTCGCACGGGACTTTCCGGGCCTGCCTTCGTCGTACGTAAGCGAAGTGCTAAGCCAGGCCACTGAACTTGAGCGCGACATGGTTAAGGTCGAGGGCCGCTTGCCAGTTTCGTGTGCTGACAATGCGCATTCGCTGTTGCGCCTGGCACGGCTGAACCGGGCGCTGGCCGGCCTCTACCTGAGTACTGGCTACTGCGATGATACGGGGGAGCTGGTGCTTGCCTTGCTGGATGGCCTGGAGCTTGAAGGGGTCAGCATCGATTTGCGCGAAGGCACGGTGGATGGGCGCTCGATCAAGCTTGTCGGCAATGGCGGGCAAGGTGAGGAGGACAGGGTGCTGGTGCGCGGTAACGGCCGCTTTCAAATTTACAGCGGGCTAGGCGAGCAGCAAGTGTTCAAGCCAGCTGACCCTGGTTGCATCTTCGAGGCAATCTATGCAGCGCTTTCACCCGAGCAGCAGGCCGCCATCGTCTCAACTGGGCAGTTGCGCGAGCAGCTGCTGGCGCTATTACCCGCTTCGCATTGGGGCATCAATCGCATGCTGCGCAGGCCGGAGCAACGCCCCTGGTTCAACCCGGGGCGTCGCCTGGATGATGGACGCGTAGGCTACCCGCTCAGTGGTCATCCTTCCGTTGGCCCCAAGGATGAACAGGCGATCATTCGCGATCAGCTGCGCGCCCTTTATCCCGGTCTGAATGAGCAAGCGATCGAGGATGAACTGGCACGCCTGCAGCAAGGCGGGCGCCCGGTACTTGAGCGCCTGGTGGAGTTACAGGACGATCATGATCAGCTCGTGCAACACCTGAACCGCTGGGTCGGCGCCGAGCTGCAGGAAGGTCGCCAGAGCGCGCGCCGGTTGACGGCAGACAGCATCCTGCGGGCATGGCGGCTGCAGGGTGAAATCGTTCCGGCAAGTACGGGGCAAGCACAGGGGCAACGCTTGTCGCTCAGGGGTAGTCATCTGCGCACGCTACCGCAGCTACCGCCGCAGATCGACTTTCATCGCATCACCATGCTGAGCGTGAGCGATTCGCAGGTCAGCGATGTTCCGACTGACTTCCTGCGTCCGTTCACCGCCGTGACGGACCTGAACTTCAGCAGCAACCAATTGCTGCGCATGCCAACGGGCATCGCACATCTCCCGCAAGTCCGGGTGCTGCGCCTGGCACACAATCAGATCCGGCTCGACGCACAGGCAGTCGAAATACTTCAAAGCCTGCCCAACCTGGTCCATCTTGACTTGAGTTACAACCGGCTGGAAGGACTGGACCTGCGATTCCACCACCTTTCCCAGCTGACTATTCTCAACCTGCGCCATTGTCGGCTGGGGGGGTGGCCTGAGCGCCTGGAGCTTTGCGGCCTGCTCGAGCGTGCTGATCTACGTGACAACAATATCCGCACAGTGCCGTTCGAGATCCAGCAAATGCCCTATGCATTCCGCCGTGCAATGCTGGTGCAACGCAATCCGCTGTCGGTCATGCAACTGCAGAGGTTGTACGCGCTTGATGTCATTGAAGAGCATGGGCACCTGCCTGAGGTTTCCGGGCCGGTGGATTTGACACGGGCCCGCACGCTCTGGGTGGCGCATGCGGATTCCGCAGTACAGGCAGGGCGCGAGGCATTGTGGCAGCGTCTGCTGGATCAAGCCGGGAGTGCGGGACTGTTCAGGCTTGTGGCCCGCCTGACGTTCACTGCGGACTACGAGCAGGCGGGGGAAGGGCGAACTGCGCTGACCGAAGGTGTGTGGACGTTGCTGGAGGCGCTCGATGCAGATCCGGTGCTCTGCGGGCGGGTTCTGGAGCGAGCCAGCCAGCCGCTGTCTTGCCTGGATGCCGTGGCCAGCCGCTTCAGCGCACTTCAGGTTCTGGTAAGGCAGGCCCGGGCCGAAAGCGAAGCCTTGAACCCTGAAAACAGAAGCGTGCTGCTGGAACTCGGCCGCCAGCTTTTCCGCCTGGAGCAGCTCGAAGGGGTCGCCTATCGGGATTGTCGGCAGCGCCAGGTCGCCGGTGAGCATTTCGATCAGTTGGCACTCGGGTTGGCCTACAAGGTGCAGCTTCGCAGTCGCTTGAATTTGCCCTTCCAGCCTTATGCCATGCGCTATCCCGACGCCGCCGAGCTGACAGCGACGCAGGCCGAGGAGGCATTCCGGCGGGTTGAGCAAGCGCAAACGCTGGAAGCCCTCACCGATAGCCTGAGCCAGCGAGAGTTCTGGCGCCGCTACTTGCGTCAACAACACGTTCTGATGTTCGAAGCGATCAGCACGCACTACAACCAGCGCTCGATCCAGTTGCAGGCCGAGCGGCCCGGCTTGTCTGCAGAACAGTACGATGAGCGGCTCAGCCACCTGCGACAGCAGGAGGTCGACGATGTCGAGCGTCTGGTCAGCGGCCTCACCCAGTCCTACTTGCGCGCTGGCGAGCGCGGCGAAGGTTGAGTAGCGGCGGCCAAACCGGTCATCCAGATTGACAGCTTTGGCCATTGCCGCGTTAGCCAAGCGGCGCGAACATCGTCGGACCGATGGTTCAACTCCAAAAACAAGAAACCAGGAGTCCGACGATGCGCGATTACGCCGAGGCAGCTCGTGCGTTCGACCATGCCCAGGCCGCTGCTGCGGCGTTGCATGGCGACCTCACTGCCCTCAATGCCTGTGTCGAATGCTGTGACCGCCATGCTGGCGACGGCAAGCTGGCGCTGATCTACGAGGACCGCGATGGCAATGGCGTGCGGTACAGCTTCGATCACCTTCAGGCGCAAGCCGCCCGTTTTGCCAATGTCCTCAAGGCGCAGGGCGTAGAGCCCGGAGACCGGGTTGCCGGCCTGATGCCGCGTACGCCTGAACTGCTGATCACCATCCTTGCCACCTGGCGCCTCGGGGCGGTGTACCAGCCACTGTTCACCGCGTTCGGCCCCAAGGCGATCGAGCATCGACTGGAACAGTCGCACGCCCGTGTCGTGGTCACCGATAGCCACAACCGCGCCAAGCTGGATGATGTGCACGCTTGCCCGGCGATCATTACGGTCAATGCCCGCGACGGCGAACTGGACTTCCAGCAATGCCTGGACAGTGCAGCAGACGTTTGCGAGCCGGTGATGCGTTCGGGCAACGACCCGTTCCTGCTCATGTTCACCTCGGGTACCACTGGCCCGGCCAAACCGCTCGAAGTGCCGCTGCGCGCCATCGTCGCCTTCCAGGGCTACATGCGCGATGCCATCGACCTGCGCCCCGAAGACAACTTCTGGAACCTGGCCGACCCAGGCTGGGCCTATGGCTTGTATTACGCCGTTACCGGCCCGCTGTCGCTTGGCCATGCCACCACCTTCTACGATGGCCCGTTCAGTGTCGACAGCTGCGCCCGGGTGATCGCCAAGCTGGGCATTACCAACCTGGCCGGTTCGCCTACGGCGTATCGGTTGCTGATTGCTGCCGGCAATGACTTCTCGGCCCCGATCAACGGCCGTCTGCGGGTGGTCAGCAGCGCTGGCGAGCCACTGAACCCGGAAGTGATCCGCTGGTTCGCCGACGAGCTGGGCGTGACCATCCACGACCACTATGGCCAGACCGAGCTGGGCATGGTCTTGTGCAACCACCATGGCCTGGCGCACCCGGTGCATCTGGGTTCGGCCGGCTTTGCCATCCCGGGGCACCGCATCGTGGTGCTGGACGAGCAGGGCAACGAACTGCCGGCCGGTCAGCCAGGCATTCTTGCCGTGGACCGCGAGCAGTCACCACTGTGCTGGTTCGGTGGCTATCACGGCCTGCCAACCAAGGCCTTTGTCGGCCACTACTACCTCAGCGGTGACACCGTCGAGCTTAACCAGGACGGCAGCATCAGCTTCGTCGGCCGCAGTGACGACGTCATCACCACCTCCGGCTACCGCGTCGGCCCGTTCGACGTGGAAAGTGCGCTGATCGAGCACCCTTCGGTGATCGAGGCGGCGGTGATCGGCAAGCCGGACCCCGAGCGTACCGAGCTGATCAAGGCGTTCGTGGTGCTGGCCAGCGGTTACCAGGCCAGTACCGAGCTGGAAGACGCCCTGCGCCAGCACGTGCGTCAGCGGCTTTACGCTCACGCATACCCCAGGGAAATCGAATTCGTCAGCGAGCTGCCCAAGACCCCGAGCGGCAAGCTGCAACGCTTCATCCTGCGTAACCAGGAAGTCGCCAAACAACAAGCGCAACAGGCCACCCCTGCCAGCGCCTGAAAAGGAACGAGATCATGCAGATAGCCAACAAACACTTCATCGTCAGCGGCGCCGCGTCCGGGCTGGGCGCAGCCACCGCGCAGATGCTGGCAGAGGCTGGCGCAAAGGTCATGCTGGTCGACCTCAATGCCCAGGCCGTCGAGGCCAAGGCCCGCGAGCTGGGTGACAATGCCCGCTTTGCGGTGGCCGACATCAGCGACGAGCAGGCCGCCCAGGCGGCGGTCGATGCGGCTGTGAGCGCCTTCGGCAGCCTTCACGGGCTGATCAACTGCGCCGGCATCGTCGGTGCCGAAAAGGTGTTGGGCAAGCAAGGCCCACACGGTCTGGCCAGCTTCACCAAGGTCATCAACGTCAACCTGATCGGCAGCTTCAACATGCTGCGCCTGGCCGCAGCGGCCATGGCCGAAGGCCAGGCAGATGACAACGGCGAGCGCGGGGTGATCATCAACACTGCCTCAATCGCCGCCTATGATGGCCAGATCGGCCAGGCCGCCTATGCTGCCTCCAAAGGCGCCATCGCCAGCCTGACCCTGCCGACTGCCCGCGAGCTGGCGCGCTTCGGCATCCGCGTGATGACCATCGCTCCGGGCATCTTCGAAACACCGATGATGGCCGGCATGAGCGACGAGGTACGTTCCTCGCTGGCGGCTGGCGTGCCGTTCCCGCCGCGCCTGGGCCGCCCTCAGGAATATGCCGCGCTGGCCCGCCACATCATCGAGAACAGCATGCTAAACGGCGAGGTGATCCGCCTCGACGGCGCGCTGCGCATGGCTGCCAAGTAAGGAGAACGCACATGACCCTCGCCAATGACCCGATCGTTATCGTCAGTGCCGTGCGCACGCCCATGGGCGGCCTGCAGGGCGACCTCAAGAGCCTGACCGCGCCACAGTTGGGCAGCGCCGCCATCCGCGGTGCCGTGGAGCGCGCCGGCATCGATGCCGCCAGCGTCGAACAGGTGCTGTTCGGCTGCGTGCTGCCTGCCGGCCAGGGCCAGGCCCCCGCCCGTCAGGCGGCGCTCGGTGCCGGGCTGGACAAGCACACCACCTGCACCACCCTGAACAAGATGTGTGGCTCGGGCATGCAGGCGGCGATCATGGCCCATGACCTGCTGCTGGCCGGTACCGCCGATGTGGTGGTGGCCGGCGGCATGGAAAGCATGACCAACGCACCGTACCTGCTGGACAAGGCCCGTGGCGGCTACCGCATGGGCCACGGCAGGATCATCGACCACATGTTCATGGACGGCCTGGAAGATGCCTACGACAAAGGCCGCCTGATGGGCACCTTTGCCGAAGACTGCGCCCAGGCCAATGCCTTCAGCCGCGAAGCCCAGGACCAGTTCGCCATCGCCTCGCTGACCCGCGCCCAGGACGCTATCAAGAGCGGCCGCTTTGCCGCCGAGATCGTGCCGGTAGAGGTCGCCGAGGGCAAGGAGAAGCGCGTCGTCAAGGACGACGAGCAACCGCCCAAGGCGCGCCTGGACAAGATCCCGCTGCTCAAGCCGGCCTTCCGCGACGGGGGCACGGTGACCGCCGCCAACTCCAGTTCGATCTCCGACGGTGCTGCGGCGCTGGTGCTGATGCGCCGCTCCGAAGCCGACAAGCGTAGCCTCAAGCCGCTGGCGGTGATCCACGGCCACGCCGCGTTCGCCGACACCCCGGCGCTGTTCCCCACTGCGCCGATCGGTGCCATCGACAAACTGCTGAAACGAACCGGCTGGAGCCTGGGCGAAGTCGACCTGTTCGAGATCAACGAAGCGTTTGCCGTGGTCACCCTGGCGGCGATGAAGCACCTCGACCTGCCGCACGACAAGGTCAATATCCACGGTGGCGCCTGCGCCCTGGGCCACCCGATCGGCGCCTCGGGCGCACGTATCCTGGTGACCCTGCTGTCGGCCCTGCGCCAGAACAACCTGCGTCGCGGCGTGGCTGCCATCTGCATCGGCGGTGGCGAGGCCACGGCTATGGCGGTCGAATGCCTGTATTGAGGTGAACCATGCTGGTAACTGACGAGCAACAACAGATCGCCGACGCGGTACGCGCCTTTGCCCAGGAGCGCCTCAAGCCGTTTGCCGAGCAATGGGACAAGGCGCATCGCTTCCCGAAGGAGGCCATCGAGGAAATGGCCGAGCTTGGCCTGTTCGGCATGCTGGTGCCGGAGCAGTGGGGCGGTAGTGACACCGGCTACGTGGCCTACGCCATGGCGCTGGAGGAGATCGCTGCCGGTGACGGTGCCTGTTCGACCATCATGAGCGTGCACAACTCGGTGGGTTGCGTACCAATCCTGCGGTTCGGCAACGAGCAGCAGAAGGCGCAGTTCCTGACCCCGTTGGCCATGGGTTCGATGCTGGGTGCCTTCGCCCTGACCGAGCCGCAGGCCGGTTCCGACGCCAGCAGCCTCAAGGCCCGTGCAAGGCTGGAGGGTGACCACTATGTACTCAACGGCAGCAAGCAGTTCATCACGTCCGGGCAGAATGCCGGCGTGGTGATCGTCTTTGCCGTGACCGATCCGGATGCAGGCAAGCGTGGCATCAGCGCGTTCATCGTGCCCACCGACTCCCCGGGCTACCAGGTGGCGAGGGTCGAGGACAAGCTGGGCCAGCATGCCTCGGATACCTGCCAGATTGTCTTCGACAATGTGCGTGTGCCGGTGGCCAACCGCCTGGGCGCGGAAGGCGAGGGCTACAAGATCGCCCTGGCCAACCTCGAAGGTGGCCGCATCGGCATTGCCTCGCAGGCGGTGGGCATGGCCCGCGCGGCCTTCGAAGTGGCCCGCGACTACGCCAACGAGCGGCAGAGCTTCGGCAAGCCACTGATCGAACACCAGGCCGTGGCCTTCCGCCTGGCTGACATGGCCACGAAGATTGCCGTTGCCCGGCAGATGGTGCTGCATGCGGCCGCGCTGCGTGATGCCGGGCGTCCGGCACTGGTGGAAGCTTCGATGGCCAAGCTGTTTGCCTCGGAAATGGCTGAAAAGGTCTGCTCGGATGCCTTGCAGACCTTGGGCGGTTATGGCTATCTGAGCGACTTCCCGCTGGAGCGGATCTACCGCGACGTTCGGGTCTGCCAGATCTACGAAGGCACCAGCGACATTCAGCGCATGGTCATTGCGCGCAATCTTTGAAGGAGCAGACTGCATGGCATTCGAAACCATCCTGTTGGACATCCACGGCAAGGTCGGCCTGATCACCCTCAATCGCCCGCAGGCGCTGAACGCGCTGAATGCGCAGATCGTCGGCGAGATCAACCAGGCCCTGGACCAGCTCGAGCGTGACCCGAACATCGGCTGCGTGGTGCTCACCGGCTCTGCCAAGGCGTTTGCCGCCGGTGCCGACATCAAGGAAATGGCCGAGCTGCAATACCCACAGATCTACGTTGAAGACTTGTTCAGCGATTCCGATCGTATTGCCAACCGACGCAAGCCGATCATCGCCGCAGTCTCCGGTTTCGCCCTGGGCGGTGGCTGTGAACTGGCGATGATGTGCGACTTCATCCTCGCTGCCGACAATGCCAAGTTCGGCCAGCCGGAAATCAACCTCGGCGTGCTGCCGGGCATGGGTGGCACCCAGCGCCTGACCCGTGCGGTGGGCAAGGCCAAGGCCATGGAACTGTGCCTGACCGGCCGCTTGATGGGGGCCGAGGAAGCCGAACGTGCCGGCCTGGTGGCGCGCATCGTGCCGCAGGCAGAACTGCTGGAAGAAGCGCTGAAGGTCGCCACCACCATCGCCAGCAAGTCGATCCCGGTGAGCATGATGGTCAAGGAAAGCGTCAACCGTGCGTTCGAGGTGACCCTCAGCGAAGGTGTGCGCTTCGAGCGCCGGGTGTTCCACGCCGCGTTCGCCACCGAAGACCAGAAAGAGGGCATGGCGGCTTTCATTGCCAAGCGCGAAGCCCAATTCAAGGATCGTTGATCCTGGCGCCGGGCCCGGGTGCATGCCTTGAGGGGTTCGCCGCCATTGAGATCGAGCGCCGCCCGCGCGGCGCATCGCAGGCAAGCCTGCTCCTACATCTGTTTCGGGCCAGTCATGCCTGTGCCATTTGCGCGCGGCCCCTTGTTTGTACGACACGATATCGAGTCATGCGCCAAGGGGCCGCGCGCCAATGGCTCAGAACTCACTGGCCCGAAACAGATGTAGGAGCAGGCTTGCCTGCGATGCGCCGCGCGGGCGGCGCTCGATCTGATAGACGCTGCAATTATTGTGGCGAACACCTGGCAGCCCTAACCCGACCTCCCAGGCACCGACCAGCGGATTCTATGTAGCAGAAGCAAATTCGCACCCGATTGCTGTTGCTCAAGGCGGCGTGGCGCCTTAGACTGCCGCCCCCTGTAAAAGAGTGCCGGTTGGCGCTTGAAGAATTCCGCTGTCGATGCCAAGGCGTCGGCGGCACCTGAATCGCCCAAATGCACATTTTTTCATAGAGAAATCGATGACCAAGGAACAGTTGCTGGCCATGTCGGCCGATGACTACATGAACGCTGACCAGCTGGCTTTCTTTGCTGGCCTGCTGCAGGCGATGAAAGTCGAAACCCATGAACGCATCGAGCTGAGCCGCGCCACCATCGAAGGCCTGGACACCCCGTCGGACCCTGCCGACGTGGCCTCGGTCGAGGAAGAGCGCAGCTGGCTGGTGAATGCCATCGACCGCGACCAGCGCTTGCTGCCGCAGCTGGAAATGGCCCTGGACCGTATCTCCGACGAGAGCTTCGGCTGGTGCGATGACAGTGGTGAGCCGATTGGCCTGAAGCGTTTGCTGATCAGCCCGACCACCAAGTACTGCATCGAAGCCCAGGAGCGCCACGAGCAGCTCGACCGCCACCAGCGTCAGGTCTGACCGGACGTAGTGCGCCAAGCCCCATGGAGCGATCCCTGGGGCTTTTTGCGTTTCTTGCGGGAAAGGCCTCGCGCTATTTGTTGCTCAAGGCGTAACACTGCTGTACCAGGATGCGCTGTTACACGGCAGTCACTGGGCGTATCATGACCTTATCGTTAGGGTGCTATCTAAGTGCCGGAGGGAATGATGAACTGCCGGGTCGATGTAGCGGTGATGATCGGTTCAGGTGTGCCAGCGAGCCTGCAGGCATTGGGCAAAAGGGTTTGTTGGGTGGTTCTGGTCAACGGCGAGCGCCGTGGCACTGCGTTCGCCACTCGTGGTGAGGCCATGGAATGCCAGGCTGCCTGGTTGCAGCTTATGCAAGATGGCCACGCCGCCTGATCAGTTTCAGGCTTCCAGGCTGCGGGCCAGTGCGCAGGCGTCGTGGTGCCGTCGGCGAAAGCCCTTGACCCTGCCAGTGGCGCTTTCGGTCACGTGAAAGAAGTCGATACCTGCGGGTATGACGATGTAACGAGGTTTGTTGCTGACGCATGCGAGGTAAGAAATGTTCTTTACCTCTCGACGGATTTCAGTGTTTTCGTGCATATTCATTCCCAGGTAATGCGCTGATGGATGCCTGAGCCCGTTCTGCCGAGGGGCCTGCAGTTATCTATCGCATCTTTTCTGGCGGGTTTGTTGTCAGACATTACGCTTCCCTGATAGGGAATATGCCGAAAGCCTGTTTTGAGGCCAGATCTGGCAAGCCAGAGTAAAGTTTCCTGCGTGCTGTATCGTCAGCAGGCACAGACGTTTCGTGCATCAATTTATTATTCTTTTCGCCTATCGAATTGAAATGGCCGCGTCTCACCGACTCCGAGTGAGGGCGGATGTCACCGGTTTGAGGATTACTTCATTGGCAGTCAGTACACTGGATACCCACGCCTTGTTTGCCCTGGGCGATTTGCGCGGCAAGTTGGCCAAGCTGTTTCAGGGTCGCTTCATCTATGTCACCGAGCAGAGCCCCGAAGGCCTGTACATGGCCGAGATCGACACCGAAAGCGCCCTGGTGGTCGATGACAAACAGCGCCTGGAACTGAAGGTCGGCGATCATTTTCGCGCCGCCGTCTTGCCCAGCCGAGAAGGCGGCAAGCTGGAAATGCGCTTTCGCGAAATCAAGCTGAATGTCTACGGTGTGGGCGACTACGCATTTGTTTCCGTTCCTGAAGGCGAGGGCATCGTGTTCCGCGAAGGGCAGGGTGTGATGCTGGTGTTCGCCGCCCAGCAGCAGGTTCAGGAAGGCCTGGGCAAATTGCTCAAGGCGGTGACTGGCAAGGTCGCCAAGTGGCGCAAGGGTGAGCTGACCACCTTCAAGGCCAGTGAATGAGCGAGCATGACGAAGCGCCCGGTACGCGTGCCGCGTTTCATCGGCAGCACCAGGCGCAAGCCATGGCCGCGGCCCAGCGCCTGCTGGCGCAACGTGAGGCAATGGGTTCGAGCTGGTTGAATTGGGTGGCAGCCCAGCTCTATCAGCTGAGCCCGCCTCCCTATGCCGCCATGGTGCGGCGTGAACTGCAGCGCCTTGACCAAGGCTGAGCCCAGCCGTTTCAGTTGCCGCGATCGCGGCCGCTGCTCACTTCTTCAGGTACGGCTTCTTTCGACATGCGCTTGCGGAACAGCGCCGCCCTGGCCAGCAGCAGGGTGGTGACCGGCACCGTGATCGACAGCAGGATCGGAATCAGCCAGGCGTGCAGCACCGGGCCATCCTTGAGCCAGGAAAAGTAGATGATCGATGCCAGCGCCACGCACCAGGCGCCGATGGTCGATGCCAGTGCTGGCGGGTGCATGCGCTGGAAGTAGTCTTTCAGCCTCAGCAGACCAATGGCGCCGATCAGCGCGAAGAGGCTGCCGATCAGCAGCAGGGTGGCAGTGACCAGCTCCAGCCAGAACGGCAGTTCAAGGGTTTCGGTCATTCGATCACCTCACCACGCAACAGGAACTTGGCCAGGGCGAACGAGCCGACAAAGCCGAACAAGGCAATCAGCAGGGCACCCTCGAAGTAGGTGTCACTGGCATAGCGGATCCCCAGCACCAGCATCGTCAGCATGCCCAGGATGTACAGGTAGTCCAGCGCCAGCACCCGGTCCTGGGCGGAAGGGCCACGAAACAGTCGGATCAACGCCAGGCCCATGGCCAGGGCGAAGATGAACAGGCTGGCGAGGACTGAATTGGCGAGCAGGCCTGTCATTCGAAGATCTCCATCAACGGGCGTTCGTAGGTGAGCTTGAAGTGCTCGATGAAGGCCGCTTCGTCATCCAGTTCGAACACATGCAGCAGGAGTACGCTGCGGTCCAGGGCCAGCTCCGACCACACGGTGCCGGGCACCACCGTGGTGATCATCGACAGTGCCGCGAGGCCGTGGGCGTCGCGCAGGTCCAGCGGGATGTGCACGAAGGCCGAGCGTGGCGGGTGTTGCCCGGCACGCAGTACGCCGATGGCTACCGACAGATTGGAACGGATGACATCAATGCCGACCTGGCCAATCAGTCTTGCCACCACCCAGGGTTTACGTACATGCGCGTGTTGCGGGCGCAACGGTGCCATCAGCAGCGGGGCCAGCACGCCAAGTGCTGCGGCCAGCAACAGGTTGCCGGGGCTGACCGACAGGTTCAACAGCAGCCAGAGCACGAACAGTGCAGCGGACAGCAGCGGCGCGGGGAACAGTCGGCTCATGGCTGCACCTGTACGTCGAGTGTGGTCGGGCCGGGGACAGGGCGGGCAGCCATCACGGCTTCGATATAGGTGTCTGGTGCCTGCAGGCTGGCAGCGGTGTCCTGGGTGTAGCGCAGCAGCGGTTCTGCCCTGAAGCTGAGAATGATGCACAGGCCAAGCAGAATCACGATCGGCAGGCACTCGTAGCGTCGCAGCAGCGGCGAGGGGCGCTCTTCGGGCTTCCAGAAACGCTGGATGCCGACCCGGCCAAAGGCAATCAGCGAGGCCATGCCGGAGAGAATGAGCAAGGCCACCAGCACCCAGCCCGCCGCCGACAGGGGGTGTTCGGCTGGCATGCCCAGCCCCTGTGGATTGAACAGCGCGCTGATCAGGTTGAGCTTGCTGACGAACCCGGATAGCGGTGGCATGCCGATGATCAGCAGGGCGCAGGCGATGAAGCTCAGGCCGAGGAACGCCATGGTCCAGGGAATGATCTGGCCGATGACCACCTTCTGCTCGTCGTCGAGGTTGATGCCCTTGGGAGGGTGCAGCGACTCGAGCGGTGAAGGCATGGCGTCTTCCTCGTCATCCAGCGGCGCTTCGTTGGCCGAGCGCGAGCGCTCGATCAGTTCGGCCAGCAGGAACAGCGCGCACAGTGCCAGGGTCGAGTTGACCAGGTAGAACAGCGCTGCGCCAGTGAGCGCCGGTTGGGCGAAACCGACCGCGCCAAGCAAGGTGCCGGCAGAAACCAGGATGCTCAGTGCGGCCATGCGCTCCAGGCGCTGCGCGGCCAGTATCGACACTGCCGCCACGGCCAGGGTGACCAGGCCTCCGTAGATCAGCCATTGCCCGCCGAAATGCGCCGAAGCACCGGCCTGCCCGGAGAACAGCAAGGTCCACAGGCGCAGTACGGCATACAGGCCGACCTTGGTCATGATGGCGAACAGCGCGGCGACGGGCGCACTGGCCGAGGCGTAGGCGGGCACCAGCCAGAAATTCAGCGGCCAGATGCCGGCCTTGGCCAGGAAAGCGATGGCCAGGATCGCCGCGCCCGCATGCAGCAGGCCACGATCGGCTTCCGGCACCAGTGGCACCTTCAGGGCCAGGTCGGCCATGTTGAGGGTGCCGGTCACGCCATACAGCATCGCCGCGCCAACCAGGAACAGCGATGAGGCAAACAGGTTGATGGCGATGTAATGCAGCCCGGCACGCACCCGCGCACGGCCCGAGCCATGCAGCAGCAAGCCGTAGGAGGCGGCCAGCAATACCTCGAAGAACACGAACAGGTTGAACAGGTCAGCGGTGAGGAAAGCGCCATACAGGCCCATCAGCTGGATCTGGAACAACGCATGGAAGCTGGCGCCGGCACCATCCCAGCGGGCGCGAGCGAACAGCAGGGCGCTGATGCCGATCACGCCGGTCAGGGTCAGCAGCAGGGCTGCAAGATGATCCAGCACCAGCACGATGCCAAACGGCGCGGGCCAGTTGCCGGGCAGGTAGACGCCGATCGATTCTGCCTGCCCTTGGGTACGCACCCACAGCAGCAGGCTGACTGCAATGGCCAGCCCGGCAAAGGTTGACAGCAGATTCAGGCGCGCCTTGATCTGGCGATGCTTCTCGCCCAGCAACAGCATCACTGCCGCCGTCAGCAACGGCAGCAGGATGGGGGCGACGATCAGTTGACTCATGCCACTCATTCGTCACGCTCCCGGCCGTCCACATGGTCGGTACCGGTCAGGCCACGCGATGCCAGCAGCACCACCAGGAACAGCGCGGTCATGGCAAAGCTGATGACAATGGCGGTGAGCACCAGCGCCTGTGGCAGCGGGTCGGTGTAGTGCAGCAGGTCCTGGGTCACGCCGTCCTTGATGATCGGCTCCTTGCCGATGAACAGGCTGCCCATGCTGAAGATGAACAGGTTGACCCCATACGACAGCAGGCACAGGCCCATGATCACCTGGTAGGTGCGCGGGCGCAGGATCAACCACACCCCCGAGGCGGCCAGCACACCGATGGCGACTGCAATGACTTCTTCCATCAGGCGGCTCCTGCTTGGCTGGATTTCGACGGGCTGCCTGGGCGGTAGGCGCGCACCGACTGGTGCGCCAGGGCGGTGAGGATCAGCAGCGTCGAGCCGACCACCACGGTGAACACGCCGATGTCGAAGAACAGCGCGCTGGCCACGTGCACGTCGCCGAGCAGCGGCAGGTGCAGGTGGGCGGTATGGGTGGTGAGGAACGGGTAGCCGAGCAGCATGGCGCCGACCCCGGTCAAGGTCGCGCAGAGCAGCCCGGTGCCCATCCAGCGCAGCGGTCGCAGGCTCATCTGTGCCTCGACCCACTGGGTGCCGGCCACCATGTACTGGAGGATGAATGCCACCGACATCACCAGGCCGGCAACGAAACCGCCGCCTGGCTGGTTATGGCCGCGCATGAACAGGTACATCGACACCAGCAGGGCGATTGGCAGCAGCAGGCGCACCAGTACTGCCGGCACCATCATGAAGCCAAGTGCGGTGTCGGTGGCATGCCGCGGGTTGATCAGGTCGGTGACCACGTCGGGTGCCAGTTGGCGCTGCTGGGCCGGCAACTGCATGCTCTCCTTCGGCGGGCGGAAGCGCCGCAGCAGGGCGAACACGGTGAGCGCCACGGCCACCAGCACGGTGATTTCGCCGAGGGTATCGAAACCGCGGAAGTCCACCAGCATCACGTTGACCACGTTGGTGCCGCCGCCTTGCGGCAGGGCGCGGCTGAGGTAGAACGACGAGATATCGTTGGGCGTTGGCCGGGTCAGCATGGCGTACGACAGCGCCGCCATGCCGCCGCCGACCAGTACCGCCAGCAGCAGGTCGCGCAGGCGTCGGGCACGGGCACGCTCGAGGCTGCCGGGCAGCGGCGACACACCTTCGATACGCCGTGGCAGCCAGCGCAGGCCGAGCAGGATCAGTACTGTGGTGACCACCTCGACCACCAGTTGGGTGAGGGCCAGGTCCGGGGCAGAGAACCAGACGAAGGTGATGCAGGTCATCAGGCCGCACACGCCGACCATGATCAGCGCCGCCAGGCGGTGGTACTTGGCCTGGTAGGCCGCACCGATGGCGCAGGCGATAGCGATCAGCCACAACGCGACGAACACGCCGGAGCCCGGGATCTTCGGCCGGTCGCCCCAGCTCAGGCCGCTGTACAGCATCGGCGTGAGGCCGGCGAGAAAGGCTGCCAGCACCAGCATGAACAATTGCGATTGCAGGCGGCGGCTGGTCAGCAATCGCTCGATGCGTCGCGCCAGCAGCATCAGCCGGACCTGACCGTGTTCGAACAGGCGCTTGCCATTGAAACGCTCGATCAGCGGCGGATAAGGAAAGCGCCCAAGGCGAAGCTGGTTGCGCAACAGCAGGTAGAGGACGATACCGCCGCTCATGGCCACCAGGCTCATGATCAGCGGGGCGTTCCAGCCGTGCCAGATGGCCAGGCTGTATTCCGGCAGCGTGCCACCCACTACCGGCAGGGCGGCGGCGGCGAGCAGCGGGCCGACCGACTGGGCCGGGAAGATACCGACTACCAGGCAGGTGAGTACCAGCAGTTCCACTGGTGCACGCATCCAGCGGGGCGGTTCGTGTGGTGTGTGCGGCAGGTCTTCTGCCGTCGGCCCGAAGAACACGTCGACGGTGAAGCGCAGGGCGTAGGCGACGCTGAAGGTACCGGCGAGGGTGGCGATCACCGGCAGGGTCGCTTCGACCCAGGCGGTTGAACTGATGAACACGGTTTCGGCAAAGAACATTTCCTTCGAAAGGAAACCGTTCATCAACGGCACGCCGGCCATCGAAGCACTGGCCACCATGGCCAGGGTCGCGGTGTAGGGCACCAGGCGGATCAGACCGCTCAGGCGGCGGATGTCTCGGGTGCCGCTTTCATGGTCGATGATGCCGGCGGCCATGAACAGCGAAGCCTTGAAGGTGGCGTGGTTGAGAATGTGGAATACCGCGGCGACCGCTGCCAGCGGGCTGTTGAGGCCCAGCAGCAGGGTGATCAGGCCCAGGTGGCTGATGGTCGAATAGGCCAGCAGGCCCTTGAGGTCGTTCTGGAACATCGCGGCGAAGGCGCCCAGCAACAGGGTGATGGCACCCGCGCCACTCACGATCCAGAACCACTCTTCACTGCCCGACAGCACTGGCCACAGGCGCGCCAGCAGGAACACACCGGCCTTGACCATGGTCGCCGAGTGCAGGTAGGCGGAAACTGGAGTGGGTGCTGCCATGGCATGGGGCAGCCAGAACTGGAAGGGGAATTGCGCACTCTTGCTCAGTGCGCCGATCAGGATAAGTGGCAGCAGCACCGGATACAGTGCGTGCTGGCGGATGGTTTCGCCGGCAGCCAGGACCTTGTCCAGGTCGTAGCTGCCGACCACATGGCCGAGCAGCAGGGCCCCAACCAGCAGGCATAGGCCACCGGCCCCCGTGACCATCAAGGCCATGTAGGCACCGCGGCGGGCGTCGGCACGGTGATGCCAGTAACCGATCAGCAGGAACGAGAACAGGCTGGTCAGTTCCCAGAAGAACACCAGCTGGATCAGGTTGCCGGAGATCACCAGGCCGAGCATGGCGCCCATGAATGCCAGGAAGAAGGCAAAGAAGCGTGGCACCGGGTCCTGCGGCGACATGTAGTAGCGGGCATACAGCGAGACCAGGGTGCCGATGCCCAGTACCAGCAACGAGAACAGCCAGGCGAAACCGTCCATGCGCAGGACCAGGTTCAGGCCCAGGCTGGGCAGCCACAGCAGTTCTTCGCGGATCACGCCGCCATCGGCAATCTGAGGATACAGCAGTGCTACCTGGACGGTGCCGACCAGGGCCACGAGCCCGGCAAGGACGGACTCGGCGTTACGTGCGTTGTGTGGCAGCGCAGCTGCCAGGCAACTGCCCACGAACGGCAGAAGCAGTAGCACTATCAATGACATAGCGTTCTATTCTGGAAAGGTTTGCAAGGATCATACGTGCCGGGACGTTGATCACCAACACGCAAGCTGTCGCAGAATCCTACAAAAGCGCTGTGACAAGCTGTTTTTTTATAACAGTTTTTTACAGAGCATAGACGCTGCCGGGCGCTTTACAGCCCGACTTCAGTTTCGCGGGGGGAGGGTACTTCGAGGGTTTCGCTGGCTTCACGGTTGCGCCGGATCTTCAGCTCGCTGACCACCACGGCGATGACGATCAGCAACCCGCCGATCAACGCGATGCTTGGCAGGCGTTCGCCGGCAATGCGCCCGACGATGCCGGCCCATACCGGCTCGCCCGCGTAGATCAGCGTGGCGCGGGTGGGTGGAACCGACTTCTGTGCCCAGTTCATCGCTACCTGGATCACCGCGCTCATGGCACCCAGGCCCAGCGCGCTGAGTAACAGCAACCAGGAAAAGTCGGGGAGGCGCTCCTGGGTCGGCACGATCATCAGGAACGCCAGCAGCGAAGCGGTCGCCAACTGCACCACGGTAACCCGGCGCACATCGACCTGGCCGGCGAAGCGACTGATCAGGATAATCTCGGCGGCGATGGCCACGGCGCTCACCAGGGTCACCACTTCACCCTCGCTGAAATGCAACGCACCGCCTTCGGGGCCGGCCAGCAGCATGAGCCCGACGAACGCCAGGCAGATGCCGATGCTCGGCATCAGCCCTGGGCGGCGGCCCAGCACCAGCCACTGCAGCAATGGCACGAACGGGACATAGAGTGCGGTGATGAATGCCGACTGACTGCTGCTGATGGTTTGCAGGCCCATGGTCTGCAGGCCGTAGCCCAGCATGATGGACACGCCAATCAGCACGCCGGCCTTCAGTTCGGTGAAGGTCAGGCCGGACAATGCACGCGCCGAGGCCAGGCCGACGAACAGCGCCGCTGCGGCGAAGCGCAGGCCGACGAAGAACATCGGGCCGCTCACGGTCATGACGTTGTGTACCAGCAGGAAGGTACCGCCCCACAGCATGGTGATGAACACCAGCACCATTTCCGCCTTGCTCAGGCGAAAAGATACCGCGGTCTGTGGGCTGCTGGTCGGTTGGCTCATGGTCTTGCGCACTCGGAGGGGGCGGCGCACAATCGCCGCAAAGTGGGCAGTATACTGCGCAATTCTTACAAGTGAGCAATATAGTGCACAAAGATTCCGCGCACCGTGCATCGGTGCTGCAGCATGTCAGCCTTAATGTCCGCAGCCTGCGCAACGCGGCCGGGATGAGCCAGAGCGCCCTGGCCGAACGTTCCGGGGTCAGCCGGCGGATGCTGGTGGCGATCGAGGCGGGCGAGAAGAATGTCAGCCTGACCACCCTCGACCTGATTGCCGAAGCCCTCGGGGTGGCGTTCAGCACCCTTATCCAGGCCCCGGATCAGCGCGACCCCAGCCGTATCGACGAGCTTGCCTGGACCGGCGAGCACCCGCAAAGCAAGGCCGTGCTGTTGGCCAGCAGCACGGCCCGGCGCGAAGTGGAAATCTGGGAATGGACGCTCGCCCCTGGCGAGTGCTACACCAGTGAAGCCGATGCCGAGGGCTGGAGTGAGCAGATCTACGTGGCCGAAGGCCAATTGACGCTGATCATCGAAGGCGCCGAGCACTGCCTGCAGGTCGGGCAGTTCCATGTGTTCCCCAGCAACTGCCGCTATGCCTACCGCAATGACGGAGCAGTGCCCGTGCGCTTCGTGCGTAACGTGGTGATCTGACCAGCTTGCCGGTCAGCCCTTGAGCAACGCGTCGGTCTTCACCACCTTGGCATAGGCAAACGCCAGTGCGGCCATGGCCGAGTCGTGCACATGGGCGGCCGGTACCTGCTTGCCATCGAACTCCAGCGGCAAGGTGGCGCAGGCATCGTGTGCCACGGTGACGTCGAAGCCGAAGTCGGCGGCGGCGCGAGAAGCGGCATCGATGCACATGTGGCTCATGCTGCCGACGATGGTCACGGCCTTGATCTGATGCTGGTCCAGCGTCTGCTTCAGGTTGGTACCGAGGAACGCGTTGACCTTGTGCTTGAGCACTACGGGTTCGCCCGCCGCAGGGGCCACCTTGGCGTGGATGGCTGCGCCCGGTGAGCCGGGCGCGAAGAAGGGGGCATCGGCGCTCTCGAACTCATGCCTGACGTGAACCACCAGGTCTCCCTTGTTGCGTGCCGCAGCGAGCAGGCGTGCGGCGTTGTCCGCCGCCTTGTCGGCACCGTCGAGGGTCCATTTGCCGCCGGGGAAGTAGTCGTTCTGGATGTCGATGATGATCAGCGCCTGCTTGCTCATGCTGCCTCCTGTGGCAGTAGTCGTTGGATGACGATAGTTATAGGCTGTGGGCATCGACTTGAGGATTGGCGCGATCGACACAATGACGGCAAAAACTGACAGCCCCGGCAGCCTGGAAATCGGTCTGCTGCACTATCCGGGCGCGCAGCGCGCGGCGTTGCATGGTCTGAGCGATCTGTTCAGCGTGGCCAATCGCGTGGCTGCCGAGCTGGGCGCTGCCGGGTTGCCGCAGATCCGGGTCAGCCACTGGCAGGTCGATGAGGCGGGTCAGTTGCAGTTCATCGAGGATAGCCTGGGCGCACCGAGCCAGCCGCTGCGCGTGTTGATCATTCCACCGAGCCTGGAGTCGACCCCGCCACCAGACCTGCTCGAACGGCACCGGCAGCCCTTGTGCCAGTGGCATGGCCAGGGCACGGTGCTGGCGTCGGTGTGCATCGGCGTGTTCTTCATCGCCGCCAGTGGCCTGCTCGATGGCCGCGCAGCCAGTACCCACTGGAATTACGCGCAATCTCTTGCCGAGCGTTACCCCAAGGTCCATGTGGAGGCCAACCAGCCGCTGCTGGATGACGGTGACATCATGACCTCTGCCGGGTTGATGGCCTGGACCGAACTGGGGCTGCGCCTGCTGGAGCGCTATCTTGGCGCCTCGGTGGCCTGGGAGACGGCGCGCTACATGTCCGTCGAGCCGGTTACCAGGCCTTTGCCGGGGGCGCTGTTCAATCCGCGCCTGGATCACGGTGACGAGGCGGTGCTGAGGGTTCAGCACTGGTTGCAGGCCGCCGGTGCGCAAGATGCCGACCTCGCCGGCATGGCAACCTGCGCCGGGCTGGAGGCGCGTACATTCCTCAGGCGCTTTCGTGCGGCCACCGGCCTGAAGCCCACCGAGTATTGCCAGCAGGTAAGGGTGGGGCGCGCCTGCCGGATGCTGGAGTTCACCCGGCGCACGGTCGAGCAGATTGCCTGGGGAGTCGGGTATCAGGACCCGGGGGCGTTTCGCAAGGTGTTTCAACGCATCACCGGCCTGACACCCAGCGAGTACCGGCAGCGCTTCACCTTGCCCTGCTCAGGGTAGGTGCGGCCCTGGCCCCTCATCGGCCAGGTGATCCTGGCGGTTGCGCAGCGGGCATTCCTTCAGCGACATGCAGCCGCAACCGATGCAGCCGTCGAGTTGGTCGCGCAGCCTGACCATCTCGTCGATTCGGTGGTTCAGGTCCTCGCGCCAGCGCGCGGAGAGACGCTGCCAGTCTTCGGCGGTCGGGGTGTGGTCGTTGGGCAGGGCGGCCAGGGCGCAGGCAATCTCGGCCAGCGGAATGCCCAGGCGCTGGGCCATCTTGATCACCGCGACCCGGCGCAGCATTGCCCTCGGATAACGCCTCTGATTACCCGCATTGCGGGTGCTCTGGATCAGGCCCTTGGTTTCATAGAAATGCAGCGCGGTCACTGCCACGCCGCTGCGAGCAGCCAGCTGACCGACACTGAGCAGCTTTTCCGTGGCTGCAGGTGCTTTATTGGGCATGGGAAAAAACGCTTGACCTTAAGTTAACTGGAGGTTTTACCCTGCTGTCCATTCCGAAGCAAGCGTTCGCAGCAAGGAGACTCGCCATGACGGCCAGCCCGCATTCCCTGTGGTTTACCCAGATGATTGAATATGAAGTACCCGCTTCGCGCCAGGCTGCGCTGGCAGAGGCCTTGGTCACGCGCAGTGAGGAGTTGGCTGTGCGTTGCCAAGGTTTGCAGAGTGTCAGCATCCAGGCCAGCGACGATGGCAGCCGGGTCTTGCAGTACCTGCAATGGCAGTCGCGCCTGGCTTGGGTGGAAGCTGCGGAATGTTTTGCCGAAGAGCCATTCTTCGACCTGCTCAGCCGCCATCAGGCACGTGGTGTCAACTTTGCCGCGTACCAGACGCTGCGCAGCCTGGTACGTGGGGCTGAGGGTGGACTGCACTGCCAGGTCGGTGACCCTCAGGCATACCAGGGGGCGTAGTGTGGGTAGCGGTCCAGGCGTGCGCCGACCACCATTTCGCTGATCCAGGCGGCCAGGATAGCGCTGTAGGCCTTCTGGCTTTCCTCGCTGGATAGCGCGTGATCGGCGCCATCGACCATTCGATGGGTCAGCGAATGAGCGCTGAAGAATGCCGAGCGGTAGCTCATCAGTGTGGCGTGTGGCACATAGTCATCCTGCTCCGATTCGACCAGCAACACATCGCCGGCAAACTCGGCACAGGCGGCCAGTGCGCGGTTGTCGGAAGGGCCGAGCAGGCGCAACCGGTAATCGTTCAGGCGCTGACGGTCAAGGGCTTGCTTGGGCATGTTCCATTCGTCGTCCCAATACATCGCTGGCACGCGCAAGGCCAGCCACTTCACCGGCCGTTGCAAGGTCAGCAGGGTAGCCAGGTAGCCCCCGTAGCTGCTGCCGATGATGGCGATGGCGTTGCTGTCCACCGCCGGGTGGCTGATCAGCCGGTCGTAGGCCGCCAGCAGGTCATTGAGGTTCTGCTCACGGGTGACGGTCAGGCGCTGGCTTTCGGTTTTCTCGTGGCCGCGCAGGTCGAAGGTCATGCACACGCAGCCCAGCCCGGTGATGTGCCGGGCGCGCGCCAGGTCACGCTGCTGGCTACCGCCCCAGCCGTGAACGAAAAGAATGCCGGGCATCTTGCTGCCAGGGCTGACCAGGGTGCCGACGATGTTGTCATCCTCGACCTGCAGTTGCACGGTTTCACTCTGAATGCTCATGCTGGCGAATCCGCGCGTATTTGCTGAGTTGTCCGAGTTCACTGTCGTTTCCTTGATAGAAGAGCGTGGCGTCAGTGGGCAAGTCGGGGGTGCCGAAAACTTCATGGGTGGAGGCGCATACTTGCTGCAGTGCCGGGTCGTCGGCGAATGCTTGCAGTGCCAGGAGCTCTGCGCTGCTGGCTCCCCCGAGACGCCAGGATTGTTCGAGTACTCCGCTGCGCAGATGGCCTTGGGCCGTGGTGCCGCGGGCGATGTCGTAGTTGCGCCGCGATGCGATGAAGCCCGGGAAGTGCTGCTCGGCGGCTTGTTCGTAGGCCATGGCCTGGTTGATCGAAAGGCGTTGGTGATCTTCCAGGGGAAGTTGCAGCAGGGCCTGGTAGTCGCCACGGACGATGACGAGCTCGGAGCCGCCATAGACTTCGCTGCCCTGGTGGTCTCGCGTCAGCTGCTGGGTGCCGTGATAGCTACAGGTCATGCCAGCGACGCGGACTTGGCCGACGCTGAAGGTCTCGACATTGCCCAGGTCTTCTTCCAGCACCAGGCCCCACAGGGCCAGGTCCCCGTCATCGATGTTGGCCAGCAGCGGTTCCAGTTCATCGGCATGGGCGATGACTTGCTGGCCGCGGCCGGCGCAGGCCAGCACCGGCTTGATCCGCAAGGGGCCATCACGCAGCAGCAGCAGGGCGGCGCGCCGGGCATCGACCTTGCTGAATACGGTGTAACCGCAGAGCAGGGCGTCACTGGCCTGGCGGACGAAGGCATCGGTCCAGCCTGGTGGGAATTCGGCCTCGGCCGGCAGTGGGTGGGAAATGGCCTTGGTGGCCATGTAGGGGTAGCTGACCAGCCCACCGAACAGGTCCTGCTCGCTGCGAATGCCCATGGCGGCATAACGCTCAAGGCCGACCAGGGTTTCGGTCGGCAAGTAATAGTAGTGTGGGTCCTCCTTGGCTGGCGCTTCGGGCAGTACCGCCTGACAACCCAGCAGCCGGGCCAGGCGGTCAGCCAGTTTCAAGTGCACGGCATGTTCATGTTCCGGGGTGTGCTCGCGGGTGTCGAGCAATACCACGGCAGTCTTCCGATCGCTGGCACTGGGCATGGGCATCTGCCTCTGTGCAATGAATGTACAGTTTGTGAAGCCCATGACAGCGGTAAGTTCAGCTGGAAGTGACTGATGGTCCCGGCCCGGTTGTAGGAAACGTCTTGTTTGCAGGTGGCGGGATGGGCATAGCATGCCGTGAGTCGGTCGCCACGATTGCGGCACCGTGGCAGCTGTTCCATTATTCTCAACCTGGAATAACCACGATGTGTCCGCAGGAGTGCGCATGAACGTTCAGACCACGATTCAGCAAAGTGTGCCGGAGCGCCTGGCGCGCGTGCGCGCAGTCATGGCCCGTGAGGGGCTCGATGCCTTGCTGGTGCCGTCGGCCGACCCGCACCTTTCCGAGTACCTGCCGGGCTACTGGCAGGGGCGTCGGTGGCTGTCGGGTTTCGATGGTTCGGTAGGCACGCTGGTGGTCACCGCGAACTTTGCCGGTGTGTGGGTCGACAGCCGCTACTGGGAGCAGGCCGAGAAGGAGCTGGCCGGTAGCGGTATCGGCTTGATGAAGCTGTTGCCAGGCAAGCCGGGAGCGCTGGAATGGCTGGGTGACAATGTTCCGCTGAAAGGCACCGTGGCCGTGGATGGGGCGGTCATGGCGCTGGCCTCGGCGCGCCAGCTCGAAGAGCGGCTCCAGGCCCGCGAGGCGCGTCTGGTAACCGATCGCGACGTGCTCGCCGAGGTATGGGAGGGCCGCCCGGCGTTGCCTGGCAACCCGATCTATCAGCACCTGCCGCCCCACGCCACGGTCAGCCGGGCCGAAAAGCTTGGCCAGCTGCGGGCCACGTTG
The DNA here is from genome assembly GCF_044749405.1 of Pseudomonas sp. NPDC089422. NCBI lineage: Bacteria > Pseudomonadati > Pseudomonadota > Gammaproteobacteria > Pseudomonadales > Pseudomonadaceae > Pseudomonas > Pseudomonas sp. NPDC089422. Next base: position 3,004 of record NZ_JBIVHW010000005.1, on the reverse strand, counting down.
GAGGACAAGGGGGCCGATTGGCACTTCATCGCGACCCTGGACGACATTGCCTGGCTGTTCAACCTGCGCGGTAGCGATGTGTCCTATAACCCGGTTTTCGTTGCCTTTGCACTGATCGGCAAGGACCAGGCGATCCTGTTTGTCGGTGCCGGAAAGCTTGATCAGCACTTGTGCCATGTACTGGCGGCCGACGGCATCGAAGTGCGCGATTACACCGCAGTTCAGCAGGCTTTGGCGGAGCTGGCGGCGGATAGCCGGCTGCTGGTCGACCCGGCTCGTGTGACCTGTGGTTTGCTGAAGCACCTCGATGCCAAGGTTCAACTGGTCGAAGGGCTGAACCCGACCACGCTGAGCAAATCCCGCAAGGGTGAAGAGGAGCTGGTGCACATACGTCAGGCGATGGAGCAGGATGGCGCGGCCTTGTGCGAATTCTTCGCCTGGTTTGAGGAGAACCAGGGCCGGGAGACCATCACCGAATTGACGGTCGATGAGCAGTTGAGTGCTGCGCGTGCCCGCAGGCCGGGCTTCGTCTCGCTGAGCTTTTCGACCATTGCGGCGTTCAATGGCAACGGCGCAATGCCGCATTACCGCGCTACCGAAGCGTCCCATGCAGTCATCGAAGGTGATGGCCTGCTGTTGATCGATTCCGGAGGGCAGTATCTGGGCGGCACCACCGATATCACGCGGATGGTTCCGGTGGGCACGCCGAGCCTGGAGCAGAAGCAGGACTGTACGCGCGTTCTCAAGGGCATGATCGCCTTGTCGCGTGCCAGCTTCCCGCGCGGCATCCTGTCACCGTTGCTCGATGCCATCGCACGGGCGCCGATCTGGGCAGACCAGGTCGACTACGGCCATGGTACCGGGCATGGCGTTGGCTACTTCATGAACGTGCACGAGGGGCCGCAGGTGATTGCCTATCAGGCGGCAACCACGCCACAGACGGCAATGCAGGTGGGCATGATCAGCTCGATCGAGCCAGGTACCTACCGGCCAGGCGCCTGGGGCGTACGTATCGAGAACCTGGTGGCGAACCGCGAAGCGGGCAAGAGTGCGTTCGGTGAGTTCCTGTGTTTCGAGACCTTGACGCTGTGCCCTATCGATACGCGCTGCTTGCTTGCGGATCGACTGACCAGGGATGAGAAGGAATGGCTCAATCGCTATCACGCAACGGTGCGTGAACGACTAGCGCCATTGCTGCAAGGGGCCGCACTGGCTTGGCTGGAGGCGCGTACAGCGCTGCTGTGATCGCGTTGGCGTTGCGTAGATGAAAGAAGGGCAGCCCGTGGGCTGCCCTTTCCTATTTGCAGATGACGATCATGCTCCGGCTGGTGTAGCCGGCGGGGTTGATGCCGAACAGGTAATCCCCGGGCTCCTCGTCGGTGTCTCCGGAGCGGGCGATTACCTTGTAACCGCGCGAGCTGCAGGAACTGGCTGCCTTGCTGTAGCACTTGTCCCACGAGGAGGACAGCCCTGAGCAATTGATATGCAGGCCCTTTTTCCCCTTTTTGACCTCAGTCTTGGCCGTTGCGGCGCATCCGGCAATGGCCAAGACGGCCAGGATGAGCAAAATACGTTTCATTCCTGTCCTTAAATGCAGGGCTGATCAGCTGTCTGGCCCCGTCGTTATCGCATCGGTTCGTCCTGAATGTTCCTCGGCTTCCGTGTCCGCACAAGTAGATAGCGTAAAGATTATGATTTTGTGACAGCTTAATCAGCGAGGCGATTGGGGACAATGATTAATCTCGTCTCAAATGACAATATTTCTCAAATCAGTCTGCGGCGAGTGCAGGATTGGCCTCGCGGCGCATGGACAATGTGGCGCCGACCGAGGCTGCGATGATGGCAAGAATTGCCAGCCACTGGGTAGTGCTCAGTACTTCGCCGAGGAACAGCAGGCCTGACAGTGCGCCAATTGCCGGTTCGATGCTCATCAGCGTGCCGAAAGTGCGGGCTGGCATGCGGGTCAGGGCGACCATTTCCAGGCTATAGGGCAGGGCGGTCGAAAGCACGGCGACGCCCAGTGCCAGCGGGATGACGGCGGGGGTGAGCAATGCACTGCCGGCATGCACGATGCCGATGGGCGCGACGAACAAGGCTGCGACCACCACTCCGAGAGCGGCGCTCTGGATGCCGTGCTCGGCACCGGCGCGCTGGCCGAAGAGAATGTACAGTGCCCAGCACACACCTGCGCCAAGCGCATAGGCTGCGCCCAGCAGATCAAGCGGCTGGCCACCGTGCCCGACCGGTAACAGCAGCAACAGGCCGGCGACTGCCAGAGCAATCCACACGAAGTCCAGTGCACGGCGTGAAGCGAACAGCGCCACGGCCAGCGGGCCGGTGAACTCCAGGGCGACGGCGATGCCCAGCGGTGTGGTCTGCAGGGACATATAGAAGAGGAAATTCATGCCGCCCAGAGACATGCCGTAGATGACGACGTTGCGCAGGGTGCTGGCGGTCATGCGCACCCGCCACGGTCGCAGGATCAGTAGCATGATGATGCTGGCGAAGATCAGGCGCAGGGTGGTGGTGCCCTGAGCGCCGATGATGGGGAACATGCTTTTGGCCAATGAGGCGCCGGACTGGATCGAAGCCATGGCAATGAGCAGCAGGCCGATCGGGAAGAGAGTGGCGGCCAGGCTGCGGGGCTGGGTGTTCATTTCTGCGCGGCTATCCTTGGGAGGTGTGCGGGGTTGTGCAATATAGTGCGCAATTGGCGGTGCGAGGTGCAAGGTTCCTTTTATAGCAATGGGCTTTTCACCGAATGTTTCAGTTTCTTGAAATTAAAGGTTGACGCGCTTTCGAATCCCCTTATAATGCGCCCCACTTCCAGCGACATCGGAACGACAAACTCCTTGAAATTCAATGAGTTAGGTAGTTAGGGTGAGGTTGGAGGCGCTTCGATCGAAAGGTCGATAGCGGTTGAGATGAAGGTTGACAGCGGTTTTAAACGCTGTATTATTCGCCTCCCGCTAGCGAGTGATCGCAGCGAGTCAAGTGTTTGAAG